>NZ_JBFWPA010000039.1:0-57232 GCF_050250235.1 Pseudorhodoplanes sp. | reverse complement strand
ATCACGCCGGCTTTCTTCAGTTCGGCCTGGAAGGTGGTCGCGACCGAGACCGAGACGAACACGGCGTCGACCGCGACGCGGCGCTCGCCTTCCGGCCGGACCACACCCGCCAGCATTTCCTGCTCGCGCAGCGGAATGCCAAGCTTCTCGTAGGTCGCCAGGATTTCCGGATCGACCTCGTCCAGCGAATTCAGCTGCGGACGCTTCTTCGGCGCCGCGTAATAGTAGTAATCCTGGAAATCGATCTTCGGATAACTTACCCGCGCCCAGCTGGGCTCGCGCATGGTCAGCCAGCGGCGATAGGCATCGAGCCGCCAGTCGAGCATCCATTGCGGCTCGTTTTTCTTCGCCGAGATGAAACGGACAATGTCCTCCGACAGGCCCTTCGGGGCCTTGTCGGATTCGATCAGCGTCTCGAAGCCATATTTGTATTGATCGACGTCGATACGGCGAACCTGTTCGACGGTCTCTTGTACGGCCGGCATTCTCGTCTCCCCTCGCGGTTTCAAGGACCGCAGCGGATGTGTCGGTTATGTCAGTTTCAGTCCTGGGCCCTGCGTCGGTTTCCCTCCGCCAAGCCGCTCAAGCGGCGATGACTGTTCGCCCCTTAAGTAGTGATTCAGACAGCTTTATCCAAGCGTTCAGAAAGCGTTCAATATCCTCGTCCCGGGTCTCCGGGCCGGTCGAAACCCGGATCGCTCCGCGCGACAGCGATGGCTCCACCCCCATCGCCTCGAGCACGTGCGAGGGCTGGACCTTGCCTGACGAACAGGCCGAACCGGACGAAACGGCGACCCCCGCGAGATCGAGTGCGATGATGGCCGTCTCCGCCCGCAACCCTGAAAGGCTGAAGGCTGTGGTGTTGGGCAGCCGCGGCCCGGCCTCGCCAAAAATCACGATATCCGGCGTCGCGGCCCGCAGCCCGGTCTCCAGGCGCTCACGCAGTCGCAACATGTGCGCCGCATCAGGCCGCAGGCCGAGGCGCGCGGCCTCGCACACCGCGCCGAAGCCGGCGATTGCCGCCGCATTCTCGGTTCCGGCGCGCAACCCTCGCTCCTGTCCGCCGCCCCGGATGAGCGGATCGGCCAGATGCAGGCCCGCGCGGCGGATCAGGGCGCCGGCGCCCTTGGGACCGCCGAATTTATGCGCAGAGACCGCTAGAAAATCCGCACCCAATCTATTGATATCACAGTCGATACGACCGGGACCCTGCACGGCGTCCACATGCAGCAGGCCGCCCGCCTGATGCACAATATCAGCCACCTCATGAACTGGTTGAATCGCGCCGGTTTCGTTGTTGGCCAGCATCACCGACACCAAGGCCGGCCGCCCGGACCGAAGCGCGGCGCGCAGCGCATCGAGATCGACCATCCCCCCCGGCGACACCGCAACCCGCGAGATCCTGTCGGCATCAAACCGACCGCCCTGCAGGACCGATGGGTGCTCGATCGCCGAAACAACCAGCCTCTGCCATGGCCCCGCGCCGGGTTCGGCCGACCATGCCGGCGATAGCGCCAGTGCGTTGGCTTCGGTTCCGCTCGACGTGAAGGTGACATCTGCGGGGTCGACACCGGCGAGCGCTGCAACCTGTCCGCGGGCGCGCTCGACCAGGTAACGCGCCGCGCGACCCTCGGCATGGATCGACGATGGGTTACCGGCGCGCGTTAACGCATCCATCATCGCCGCACGCGCTTCCTGCCGCAGAGGGGCGGTCGCATTCCAGTCCAGATACGCACGCTCGGTCATGCTACTGTATTACCGCCGCCAGAGTTCCGATCGCGATGGTCCTACCACAAGGCGTGAGAAAGCTTGCATTCGACCCCTTGCCTCATGATAGAAACCGGCCACGCTCCAACGGCTTGACACCCCCGGTTTGCAGCCGCTGGGCGCTCAATCTTTAGAATGGTTCTAAAAAACTACGTGCGACCGATCGATCCGTCAAGCGCGCATTAGAACCATGCAGCAGGGCTCCCGGCCCTTCGAAGCACCAGCCGAGGTCCTTTCATGCCTGAAGTCATCTTCACCGGTCCCGCAGGACGCATCGAGGGCCGGTACCATCCGGCCGCCCAGAAGAATGCGCCACTCGCCCTGATCCTGCATCCGCACCCGCAATTCGGCGGGACCATGAATCACCAGATCGTCTACCAGCTCTATTATGCCTTCGTGCACCGCAATTTCTCCGTGGTGCGGTTCAACTTCCGCGGGGTCGGAAGAAGCCAGGGCTCGTTCGATCACGGCGTCGGCGAATTGTCGGATGCGGCCTCCGCGCTCGACTGGGCACAGACGATCAATCCGGAGGCACGCTCCTGCTGGATCGCGGGATTCTCGTTCGGCGCCTGGATCGGCATGCAGCTGCTGATGCGCCGTCCCGAAATCGAGGGCTTCATCTCGATCGCGCCGCCCGCCAATCTCTACGACTTTTCGTTCCTCGCGCCCTGCCCGTCCTCGGGACTGATCATCCATGGCGACAAGGACGCGGTGGTGCCGCATCGTGACGTAACGACGCTGGTCGACAAGCTGAAGACCCAGAAGGGCATTGTCATCGAGCAGAAGGTGGTGACCGGCGCCAATCACTTCTTCGACCAGAAGATTGAATCGCTGATGCTGTCGGTCAACGACTATCTCGACAAGCGGCTCGGCACCAGCGGCCGGAAACCGAGCGCGGCATAGGCCCTGCCGCCTGCGACAATCTGGAACGGAACTTTGCTGACGGCGTTGTGCCCCGCATCCAGCGGGGGCAGACGCCATGTCCGACGGCGATCCAGCAAATGCCAAGACCGGGCCGGCTCCCGACGCAGCAGGCCGGCTGACGAGGGACGACGCGCCGAAAATTTCGGGCGAGAGCAATTCGCCCGACACACCCGAAGCTGCGCCTGAAAAGTCGCTCGACGACAGCGCCGCCGAACCGGAAGCGCCGGCGCAGCCGGATAGCGATGCCGAGGACGAAGCAGAAAAGGAAAAGCTGCGCCGCCGCGCCCTGCTCGGCCGGTTCTGGGCTTCGGCAAAAGGCTTCTGGAGCCCGCGTCAGGGGGACCGCCTCGCCTGGCCGCTGACCATCGGCATCGCGCTGCTGGTGATCCTCGCGGTGCTCGCGCAATACGGCATCAATGTCTGGAACCGCAAGATTTTCGACGCGCTGGAGAAGCGCGATTCCGCGACCGTGCTGGTGCTCGCCATGGTGTTCTTCCCGCTTGCCGCGGCGAGCGTCGGCGTCGGCGTCGCCAGCGTCTATGGCCGCATGTCGATGCAGCGGCGCTGGCGGGCGTGGCTGAGCGATCATGTGCTCGACCGCTGGCTCAAGAACGGACGCTATTACCAGCTCAATCTTGTCAGCGGCGATCACCAGAATCCGGAAGGCCGGCTGACCGAGGATTTGCGCGTGTCCACCGACGCCCCGATTGATTTCGCCGTCGGCGTCTCGACTGCGAGCCTGTCCGCACTCACCTTCATCGCCGTGCTCTGGACCATCGGGGGCGCCCTCACCGTCCCGCTCGGCGGCACCGAATTCACGATACCCGGCTTCCTGGTGATCGCGGCGGTGCTCTACGCGGCGATCGCAAGCGGCGCGATGGCGATCGTCGGCCGAAGCTTCGTCGCGGTCTCCGAAGCCAAGAACCAGGCCGAGGCCGACTATCGCTACAATCTCACCCGCGTGCGCGAGAATGGCGAAAGCATCGCGCTCCTTGGCGGCGAGGAGGAAGAACGCGCCGGCCTCAACCGCTCCTTCATCGAGGTGCTGCGCAAGTGGCGCGCGCTGTGCGCGCAGCATATGCGCACCACCATCGTCTCGCACGGCTCGGGCATCATCGCGCCGGTTCTGCCGATCATCCTGTGCGCGCCGAAATTCCTCGACGGTTCGATGTCGCTTGGCCAGGTGATGCAGGCGGCCTCCGCCTTCACTATCGTGCAGGCCGCCTTCGCATGGCTGGTGGACAATTATCCGCGGCTTGCCGAATGGACGGCCGGCGCACGCCGCATTTCCTCGCTCATGGTATCGGTCGATGCGCTGGAAAAAGCCGAGACCGGCCAGGGAATCAACCGGATCAAGCGCGCCGACATTACGGACGCCGCGATCCGGATGAAGGATCTCGTGGTCTCGCTCGACAACGGCACCGCCGTGGTCGACGACACCGACGTCGTGGTCAAGAAGGGCGAACGCGTGCTGGTGGCCGGCGCCTCCGGCTCCGGCAAGAGCACGCTGGTCCGCGCGATATCGGGACTTTGGCCCTGGGGCGGCGGCGAAATCGCGATCCAGCAAAACGCGCGGCTGTTCCTGCTGCCGCAGCGGCCCTATGTGCCGACCGGCACGCTGCGCCGCGCCATCGCCTATCCAGGCGCGGCGGAGGACTGGGACCTCGACACCATCAAGAATGCGCTCGACCGCGTCGGCCTCGGCCATCTCAAGGACCGGGTGGAAGAGGAAGCGCCCTGGGACCAGACCCTGTCCGGCGGCGAAAAGCAGCGCCTCACCGTGGCGCGCGTCCTCCTGCACCGGCCCGACATCATCGTGCTCGACGAGGCCACCGCCGCGCTCGACCCGAAGAGCCAGGACGACCTGATGAGGCTTCTGTCGGAGGAGATGGAAGGACTGACCATCCTGAGCGTCGGGCATCGCCCCGAGCTTGAGCAGTTCCACTCGCGCAAGCTGACGCTGGAGCGACGCGACAAGGGCGGCGCCAAACTGGTCAGCGATATCCTGCTGGTGCGGCCGCCCGGGCAGCCGCGGCTGATCGAGCGCCTGTTGCGGCGGACTACGGCGAAACCACAGCGCCAGGCGGCCTGACGATTGCTCGCGCACGAGGATCGCGGCGACGGGGCGCTCCAGCCGGTGCAGGCCGCCGAGCAACCGCCCTTCTGCGAGCATGAAGAATGCCGCATGACGCGTGATAGGACTTTTTTCATGTGAAACGGGCCGCGGCAAGCCGTTGTTCTATATGCGCATCCGCTTGCGTCTGGCGGCGCGCGGCTCGGCGACGACGCCGCCGGTCATCGGCTCCGGCGCGCCCGTGGTGGTCGGAAACGTGATCGGCAATCCCCGCAAACTGCGCACCGCCATATAGGCGAAGGCCTGGGCCTCGATGGCGTCGGCGTTCCAGCCCGCTTCGTTCGCGGTCTCGACCCGCGCCGGCGCCAGCCTTTCGCCGAGCATGCGCATCAGCGTCGCGTTGCTGGCGCCTCCGCCGCACACGATCCAGCTCTTTGGCGGCTCCGGCAGATGCGGGACGATGGTGGCGACGGTCGCCGCCGTGATCGCTGCGAGCGTCGCAGCGCCGTCTTCGACGCTCTTGTCCGCCAATGCGGCACGGTCGGCGACCCATTCGCGGAACGCGTTGCGGTCCAGCGATTTCGGCGGCTTCAGCGCGAAGAACGAATGCCCAAGCACGCGGGCAACCGCTCCCGCATCGACCCGCCCGCGAGCCGCCGCGCCGCCATTCTCGTCGCGGGCTTCGCCTCGCCGCTCCCGCATGAAATCGTCGATCAGCGCGTTGCCGGGGCCGGTGTCGCAGGCATAGGGATCCGGCACGCCATCGATGAAGGTGACATTGGCAACGCCGCCGATATTCAGCACCGCAATCGGACGCGGGCAGGCAAGCGTCGCGGCCAACGCGCGGTGATAGACCGGTACCAGCGGTGCGCCCTGCCCGCCCGCCGCGACATCGGCCGCGCGCAGATCGTAGACCACGCGAATGCCGGTTTCATCGGCCAAGCCCTGCCCGTCGCCGATCTGGACGGTCAGCCGCTCATCGGGCCGGTGCAGCACGGTCTGGCCGTGGAAGCCGATCACGTCGATTCTCTCGGAATCGATGCCGTTGGCGTCGAGAAACACGCGAACCGCGCCGGCATGCAGGGCCGTCACCATCCGCTCGGCCTCGCCGACCGCGCCCGGCCGCGCATCGCGGTCCGTCAGGGCGCGAGCCTCGTCGAGTGCGCGACGCAGCAGCGCGACCTCGTCCTCGCGATAGAGATGCAGCGCCGAGGGGCCGAACCGGGAAATCATCTCCCCATCGGTTTCCAGCATGGCGATGTCGATCCCGTCCATCGACGTGCCGCTCATCAGCCCGATCGCCCGAAAGGTCCGCAAGAGAGCCGCCCCGTTTCAATCCCCCGACGGACCTGATACACCACGTCCGCGCCGCTAGTGGAGCGGATTTGACATTCGCTAGCACCCAGCCGCGGGCTCACGAAGCGAAAGTAAAATCCAAAGCTCCACTGGAGTCATATACTTGCCAGTGGGCCTTCGATTCCAACATTCGCACACGACCTCGCCGAGAAAGGGATGCGAATGTTAGAATCGGACCACTAGCGAATACGGTCTTACCATGAGCCAGTTCAAATCCGATTTTCTGCGTGTCCTGTCGGAGCGCGGTTTCATCCATCAGGTCTCGGAACCCGACCAGCTCGATGCGCTGGCCGCCGCGCAGCGCGTCACCGCCTATATCGGTTTCGACTGCACGGCGCCCTCGCTCCATGTCGGCTCGCTGCTGCCGATCATGATGCTGCACTGGATGCAGCAGACCGGCCACCGGCCGATCGCCCTGATGGGCGGCGGCACCACCCGCGTCGGCGATCCCTCGGGCAAGGACGAGAGCCGGCGCATTCTGACCGACGAACTGATCAACGAGAACCTGCGCGGCATCCGCACCATCTTCTCGAAGTTCCTGACCTTCGGCGACGGTCCGGGCGATGCCATCATGGCGAACAATGCCGACTGGCTGAACACGCTCAATTACATCGACTTCCTGCGCGACGTCGGCAAGCATTTCTCGATCAACCGGATGCTGTCGTTTGATTCGGTGAAGCTGCGCCTGGACCGTCAGCAGGAGCTGTCCTTCCTCGAATTCAATTACATGATCCTGCAGGCCTATGACTTCGTCGAGTTGCACAAGCGCACCGGCTGCGTGCTGCAGATGGGCGGGTCGGACCAGTGGGGCAACATCATCAATGGCATCGATCTCGGCCGTCGTATGATGAATGCGCAGCTGTTTGCGTTGACCTCGCCGCTGATCACCACATCGTCCGGCGCCAAGATGGGCAAGACCGCCGCTGGCGCGGTGTGGCTCAACCCGGACATGGTGAGCCCGTACGATTACTGGCAATACTGGCGCAACACCGAAGACAACGACGTCGGGCGCTTCCTGAAGCTGTTCACGGTGCTGCCGCTCGACGAGATCGCAAGGCTCACCGCGCTGCAGGGTCAGGAGATCAACGAAGCCAAGAAAACGCTGGCGACCGAGGCCACTGCGCTGGTTCATGGCCGCGAGGCCGCCGAACAGGCCGCGGGGACGGCGCGCCGCACCTTCGAGGAAGGCGCACTTGCGGAAGACCTCCCGACCATCGACATCAAATCGGACGAACTGGCGCAGGGACTGGGGGTGCTGACCGCTTTCGTGCAGGCCGGCCTCGTCGCCTCCACGAGCGAGGCGCGGCGCCAGATCAAGGGCGGCGGCCTGAAAGTGAATGACGAGACCGTCACCGACGAAAAGATGACGCTCAATGCGGGAAATCTTACGCCGCAAGCCGTTATCAAGCTGTCGCTCGGCCGCAAGAAGCACGTGTTGCTCAAGCCGGCCTGATCCGGTCGCGGTTCTCTATCGCGTGGTCGGCATGATCGGCGCCAGATCGGCCGGTTCGCTGGGACGCGCGCTTGGATATTCGAAAAACTTGCGCAGGAAGCCCGGCACCAGGCCGGAGGCCGGGTTCACGTTGAGCGTCGGCGCGCTGGGCGGACCGACCACCTGATAGGTAAAGCCGAACAATCCTTCCTTGGGGCCGCCGAGAAATGCTCCGAGCAGCGGCAACTGGCCAATCGGATTGTTGATGCCGTAAAGCGGCACGATGGTCCCGCGCATGCGCACGTCGTTTCTGGCGAAGTCGATATCACCTTCCATCGTGGCACCGATCACCGGACCCTGCACGATGCCTTCCTTGACCTGCAGACGCCCCGCCGTCCGGATGAAGTCCACCCGCATGCGGGTGAAATCGACGCCCCGCGAATCATTCTGCGCGGCGCCGACGACCCCGTTGAGCTTGGGCTCGCCGCGCACCGAGAAATTCTGGATATTGACGATACCCGCCTGTGGCGCCTGATCCGGTGTCGGCACCTCCATCGCAACCGACATCTGACCGCCCTGAATTTTCGGATAGGTGTCGGTAAAGCGTATCAGCGCGCCGGCATCCAGCGTCTCGAAATGCAGAAGATTCCTTCGTTGCGCCGAGGTGCGCATGTCTCCTGTGAGCGAGGCATTCTGGCCGATCTTCGAACTCAGTGCGAAGCTCTGGATCTGCCCGTTGCGGCGCGCCATCCGCATTTCCACTCCGCGCAGCGCCTCGCCATTGTGACCGGCGATCACGCCAAGGCGCATGTCGAATTCGAGATCAATCGGCGCACTCTTTTGCTTCTCGCCCGGCTCGCTGCCGAAAAATGCCTTTACGAAACTGCGCCCGTCGTAGACGTCCCCACGCATCGACACGCGCAGGGTGCCGTCGTTGCCGCGATCCGCCTTGACGCTGGTCTTG
The DNA here is from genome assembly GCF_050250235.1 of Pseudorhodoplanes sp. Lineage (GTDB taxonomy): Bacteria > Pseudomonadota > Alphaproteobacteria > Rhizobiales > Xanthobacteraceae > Pseudorhodoplanes. The sequence continues at coordinate 48,715 of NZ_JBFWPA010000039.1, read as the reverse complement.
TCGCCATCTGACATGGCGAAGACCGGAAAATTCGCCATCGACAGATCACCCTTTTCGTCGAGTTCGACGCTTCCCCGCACATTGACGCCGGAGCCGTCGATCGCAACATCTTCGAACCGGGTGGCTTTCTCGCGCGTGACCACCGTGAATGCCGCGCGGTTCGGGCGCCCGGGAGGTTTCACCCAGCCCGGCAGCAGGTTGTCGACCTTCGCCGGCGTAAGGTCGGCCTCGACCGTCAGTCGCACGTCCTTGTTGTCGGCGATCTTGCCTGAAATCTTCACCGGCACCGGCCCCGACAGCGACGGCCCCGTGCCGAAACCGAAGCGCGCGCGCGCCGCTTCATCGAGGGTGGCCCGAACCTGCACATCGGCCTCGGCGCTGTCCGCGGCCTTGCGATAATCGAGAGTCGCCGGCGTGCCATTGATGCGAACATCGCCCCTGATCTGATAGCCGCGATTGTCCGCACTCACCTTGAGCGCCTGCGCCTCGATCTTCTGGCCCATCACCATCTTGTCGGCGGAGAAGCCTGCGACATCGAGGGTGATCGCGTATTGGGTCGCACCCGGTGGCGGATCCTTGGTGATCGGGAGGTCGACACGCACCTGCCCGCTGATATTGCCGCGGCTGTTTGTGGAATCCATCGGGACCGCCGCCTGTCCCCGCAGCCGCTCACCCGCGAGCAATTCGAGCGCGGCCGGCACCGGCCCGTCGACGCGAAACTGCGCGCGTGCCGGCGGCGCCTTGGGGTGCGTGTCCGGGACCTCGAAACGGCCATTGCTGACGGCGAGCCTGCGCCCGCCGCCCAGATCGACAACACCGCGCCCGACGGTGACCACGACATGCCGACCCTTGATGCTGCACATGAGATCGGCCTCCGAGATGGGGGGCATTCCGATCACCGGACGGATCACGGCATTCCGGACCGTGATGTCGACGGACAGCCCGTCATCCGGAATCGGCGGACCGTCCTCCTTCAGGTTTTCGATTGGCGAGTTGGTCGCGATATCGATCCGCTCGATATCGCCGCTCTGCAGATTCTCGACCACCCAGTTGCGCACTTTCGTGGCGACGAAAACCGGCCAAACCTTCTTGGCGATCGGGGTCGACATCGGCGTTACCGCGATGCCGGCCGCAAGCCTCGGCTCGCCCGAAAAATCGACGCTGCCGTTCAGGAAACCGGCGATATTGCCGCCCGCAATGTCGCCCTGCACCAGTTCGAGGCGCTTGCGCGCAACGTCGAGATCGGCCCGCAGCATGATCTTGTTGAGAACGACAGGCTGCGGATCGGCTGCACCATCGGCCAACACCACCGACCCACCCGTAACCGTGATCCGCCATGGCTGCTGCGGCATACCGGGCGCCTCGAAACGGCTGAACAGCGTGAAGCGATTTGCGCCGGACAGAATCTGGAACGGCATGGTGAGATTGCGGCGATTGGCGTCCCAGTCCAGCGTGAAGTCGGCATGATCGATGCGAAAATGTCCGCCGATATCGGCTGGATCACCAATCAACCCGGCGCCAGCAATGATCTTGCCCTCCACCACGCGCGGCAGGGAATCCGGGCCAATCTCCGCATAGATTGATCCCGACAGCGGAATGTCGGCCTGGAATTGCCCGCTTCCCAGACGTGTCGCGAGAAACAGATCCTTGGTGGAGACGCGATTGAGATCGATGCGCACGAGCCTTCGCTGAACGCCGCTTTGCCTGACCGACGCGCCGATCGACCACGGACGCGTTTCGTCCTCCGAACTCAGCCGGATGCTGATTCCGTTGCCCGGCCTGTTGACGCTGAAATTGATGTGCTCGAACGTCCAGTGCTTGTCGGTGCGCAGATCGTCGACCTTCAGGATGCCGTTCTTCAATCCGATTTCGCCGAGCCCCTGCCCGTCAAGGCCGAGCGTCGATATCCGGTCGAGCCAGGCGACGAGCCCGGCAAAACGTTCCGCTCCTGTCGGTTCGGCAGCAGCGGCAGCCCGCGCCGCGTCTTCACCCGAAGGAGGGGCCGCCTTCACAATCGCCGGGGTGACCGCGAGCGGTCGTTTTTCGGCACCGGTCGAGATGGTGATCTGGCCGTCCTCCTCGATTCGCACGGACAGTTCCGCGCCAACCAGGCTGACGCGTTCTGCGCGCAACTGGCCGCGCAGCAGGCTCGTTCCGGATACCGAAACCTCGGCCTTGGGGGCGCTTGCGACAACCACGCCTTCGGTGTCGCTGACCTGCATGTCGCGGATCCGGACCGCGGTACGACCGGCATCGTCGCGCTCGATCTGAGTGCCGCCGATCACCACCCGGTACGCCTGGCCGATATTCTGTTCAATGGCGGCGGCCAGCCAGGGCGAGACAAAATTGATTTCGATCGGCCCCGCCGCGAGCCGCAGCCACAGGCCGCCGGCAACCACGACCGCGAGCCCTAACACGCCGCCCAGTCCATAGCCGACCCGGCGCACCACCGGACGGCGGCTGATCCGTCTCAGCCGCCACCACAGCCGCCGCGCACGCGACCGCAGGTCGCCGCCGCGCGTGCTACGATGCTCCCGAAGGGTATCTTCGAGCGCACGCAAACCGTGAAGACGCGGAGCCGGTTTGGTCATGCCGGGTCGGACATCCCCTTGTCCGTATCGCCAGCGCCGGTAACGTCGCCAGACTGGTTGACCTGATCATGGTGGATGGACACCGCAAAGTGTCCCCCCGCCTTCGCCCCAAGGCAGGATCGAACCGGCAGATTGAGCCGCCGAAAGCGTCGAAAGGAAGGCATATGGCCAAGGGTCCGACCGAGGGCGAGAAGGCCCCTGCATTCAAGCTCCCAAGCGCTTCCGGAGCCGATATCTCGCTCGCCGATTTCAGCGGCCGAAAGCTCGTGGTCTATTTCTATCCGAAGGCCGATACGCCGGGCTGCACGCAGGAAGCGATCGACTTTTCGCGGCTTGCCAAGGCGTTCGAGAAAGCAGGCACCGGCCTGCTCGGGGTGTCCGCGGACCCGGTCCGTGCGCTGACCCGCTTCCGGGAAAAACACAACCTCGACGTGCCCCTCGCATCGGACGAGCGTCATACGATGCTGCAGGCCTATGGCGTCTGGGGAGAGAAGACGATGTTCGGCCGAAAATACCTTGGCGTGAAGCGTACCACGTTCCTGATCGGCCCGAGCGGCCGGATCGCCCGACTTTGGCACAACGTCAAAGTACCCGGTCATGCTGCAGAGGTCCTCGCGGCTGCGAAGGCATTATAAAAGTCTATCACCGAAACATTTGCGGAAAATTAACCATACCGGACTGAAATCGGCGCTGTTCAGCGTCGGCCCGCCGAAGGGTCTGGCGGGGAGTGCTCATGTCCAACCGGTCGCATTCTTATCACCCGAGTCCGGCTCCGTCGGCCGATCAATGGGCCTACGAATACCCGAAGGGCCACGGCTATGATCCCTATCAGGCTTCGCCTCCGCAGCCCCGCCCGCAGCATTCCGCGCAGCGGCCGCGACCGCAGCGTGCCTCCACCGACTACACGCTCATGCACGGGCGCCGCCAGGTCCGGCTCGGACCGGTCGCGTTCTGGATCGTGGTCGGCAGCCTGGTCGCTATGGCCGGATGGTCGGTCATCACCGGCACCTATTTCGCGTTTCACGACGACGTTCTCAAGCGCCTGATCGCCCGGCAGGCGGAAATGCAATACGCCTATGAAGACCGGATCGCAGAATTGCGTGCGCAGGTCGACCGGATCACCAGCCGACAATTGCTCGATCAGGAACAGTTCGAGCAGAAGCTCGAACAACTCGTGCGAAAGCAATCGCTGCTGGAGCAGCGCGCCGCCACCCTTGGGTCGCTGCCGGACATGACGCCGACCGGTTCGATTCCGAAGGCAGGGCGAGCCGAGCCTGCGAAAGGATCTCAGGCAAAACCGTCACCGATCAATGACACCGTGATCTTCCAGGCGCCGCCGGACCGCGAAGCGCGGCTGCAGTCACGCGGACAGCCGGTCTTCAACTCGCGCAACGCCGCAACCACCCGCGGCGGTGTCGAGGGCGCGCTCGCACGCATGCAGGAATCGCTCGACCGGATCGAACAGAAACAGACCCATTCGCTGAGCGCGCTGGAGGAAAGTTTCGAAGGACGCGCACGGCGCTTGCGTGGCGTGCTGTTGGATCTCGGTATCAATCCGGGCAAGGCCCCGGTGACGCCGCCGGCCCGCGCTGTGGGCGGCCCGTTCGTGCCGGCCAGCCTCGATTCCGCGGAGAAAATATTCGAGCGTCAACTCTACCGAATCCATGTCTCGCGTTCGCAGCTCGACCGCCTCACGCGCGCATTGTCGGACGTGCCGGTGCGAAAGCCGGTGAGCGGGGAAATCGACATGTCATCGGGATTCGGCATGCGCATGGATCCGTTCCTGCGTTCACCCGCGATGCATACCGGTCTCGACATGCGCGGCGACACCGGCGATCCGGTTCGCGCGACCGCCAACGGAACCGTAACAACGGCAGGAAACAATGGCGGCTACGGCAAGATGGTCGAGATCGAACACAGGAACGGCTTGTCGACGCGCTACGCGCATCTGTCGTCGATCGATGTGAAGGTCGGACAGTCCGTGAAGATCGGCCAGATCATCGGCAAGATCGGTTCCACCGGACGTTCGACCGGTCCACATCTGCATTATGAAACCCGCGTCGACGGCGACGCCGTCGATCCGCAGAAATATTTGCGTGCGGGCATTCGGCTCGGGCTGCATTGAGTTGCGACGGCCCCCCGATTCGTCCGGGTGCTGTCCACATTGCGACGTTTCGTGACTTGACTTCCGCGCCGGATGATTCACGCTGGTCAACGCAAGCCACGAGCACGGAGGTTACGATGGAGCCACCGATGCAGGAAGCCGCGATGATCGCCGACGGAATCGTTCGGCCGTTTGCGTAGCGGCGTTTAGCAACACGAGCGGCGTGCCGGCGCGGGCCTCAGGGGCAGCATCAGTCAGGCAATGCCCCGCCTTGGCTCGCCCCGGCGATGCTTCGAGCTTGCGGATCGTAGCGTGTACGCGCCTCCGTCGGCGCTGTCTCGTTTCGCTTCCTTGGCGCTGGTGATCGGACTTTGCCCGCTGCCGCGTTTCGTTTCTGTGTCTAGTCCACGTCCTCGATCTGCTCAGGTCCGCCCCCAAATGCCTTCTGCGCAAGCGCTGCGGCCATGAACTGATCGAGATCGCCGTCAAGCACCCCGGCGGTATCGGATGTGGATACGCCGGTCCGCAGGTCCTTCACCATCTGATAGGGCTGCAGCACGTAGGACCGGATCTGGTGGCCCCAGCCGATATCGGTCTTGGCCGCGTTTGCCGCGGCAGCTTTCTCTTCCCGCCGCTTCAGTTCGGCTTCGTACAGCTTCGCACGCAACATGTCCCAGGCCTGGGCGCGATTGCGGTGCTGCGAGCGGTCATTCTGACAGAACACGACGATCCCGGTCGGAACATGCGTCAGGCGGATTGCCGATTCCGTCTTGTTCACGTGCTGACCCCCCGCGCCCTGCGCGCGCATGGTGTCGGTGCGGACGTCGGCTTCGTTGACGTCGATGACAATGCGATCGTCGATCACAGGATAGACATTCACGCTCGCGAAGGATGTATGCCGCCGCGCGTTCGAATCGAAGGGTGAGATGCGCACCAGCCGGTGCACGCCATTTTCTGATTTCAGCCAGCCATAGGCGTTGCGGCCGGTAATCTTCACTGTCGCCGACTTGATCCCCGCCTCTTCGCCAGGCGATTCTTCGAGATACTCGACCTTGTAGTCATGCTGCTCCGCCCAGCGTACGAACATGCGCAGCAGCATCTGCGCCCAGTCCTGGCTCTCGGTGCCGCCCGCGCCGGCATGGACTTCAAGAAACGTGTCGAACGAATCGGCTTCACCCGCCAGCAAGGCCTCGAGCTCGCGGCGCGCGGCCTCCGCCTTCAGTTTCGCAAGAGCCTGCTCGGCTTCGACAATGACCGTCTGGTCCTTCTCGGCCTCGCCGAGTTCGATCATGCCGACCTGATCTTCGAGTTCCTGCTCGATCCGCCCGATCGCCTTGAGCTGATCGTCGAGCGCGTTGCGCTCCTGCATGACCCTGGATGCGCGCTGCGGATCGTTCCAGAGTGCGGGATCTTCGGAAAGCTGATTCAGTTCGGCGAGCCGGGCATTGGACGCATCGAAGTCAAAGATGCCTCCTCAGCAGCCCGACCGACCGCTTGATGTCCTCGACAACGCTTTCAGTTTCTGCGCGCATGATTTTGACCAGGGAGAGTGACGGCGCATTTACCCGGTGACCGGCTGCCACGCAACCGGTCACGGACGGGATGGACGCGGATTTGTCAGCCGCGGATCAATGCAATCCACCAAGGCCCGGCCGGAACAGCCGTTCGAACGGGTTCATCGATTGCGGAGGCGGGCTTGCCACCGGCGCCGGACTGCCGCCGCCGTGATCGGACGTATGGCCACCGCCGCCGTCGGAATAGCCGACAACCGAGTAGGAATCCGGCGGCGCCGTACCCGGCTTGAAGGCCTCGAGAATCACCCGGTCGGAGCCTGGTCCCGCCCGCATGCCGCTTTTCGGATCGATGCGGATCAGCTTGATGCCCGCAGGCACCCGGAACGGAACCGCAGGCTTGTCGGCGAGCGCCGCTTTCAGGAAATCGCGCACGACCGGTGCCGCCATCCCGCCACCGGTGGACCCGCGGCCCATGGAGCGTGGCTTGTCGAAGCCGAAATACACGCCGACCGCGAGATCGGGCGAGAAACCCACAAACCAGGCATCCTTCTCGTCGTTGGTGGTCCCGGTCTTGCCGGCGACCGGCTTGCCAACCTCGCGAATGGTGGTCGCCGTGCCGCGCTGGACGACGCCCTCCATCATCGAAGTGATCTGATAGGCGGTCATCGGATCGATGACCTGCTCGCGCCTGTCGATCAGGGTCGGTTCGGGCTGGTTGGCCCAGCGGTCGGCGTCGCAGCCACGGCATTCGCGCTGATCGTGCTTGTAGATGGTGTGCCCGTAGCGATCCTGGATGCGATCGATAAGCGTCGGCTTGATGCGGCGTCCGCCATTGGCGAACATCGAATAGGCGGCCGTCATGCGCAGCGTTGTCGTTTCGCCGGCGCCGAGCGCGAAGGAGAGATAGGGCGGCAGGTCGTCATAGACGCCGAAACGCTTGGCGTATTCGGCGATGAGCGGCATGCCGACATCCTGCGCGAGGCGCACCGTCATCACGTTGCGGGAAAACTCGATGCCGAACCGCAAGGTCTGCGGGCCGTAGAACTTGCCGGCCGAATAGTTCTGCGGCGTCCAAACTCCTGCGCCGGGCCCCTGGTCGATCGAGATCGGGGAATCCATGACCACCGTCGACGGCGTGTAGCCGTTGTCGAGAGCGGCGGCGTAAACGAACGGCTTGAACGAAGAACCCGGCTGCCGCAGCGCCTGCGTTGCGCGGTTGAACTGGCTCTGATCGAACGAGAAGCCGCCGACCATCGCAAGCACGCGGCCCGTCCACGGATCCATCACCGTGATGGCGCCGGAAATTTCAGGAATCTGGCGCAGGCGATACTGGACCTCCTGCCCGTCCTTGGCTTCACCCAGCGGCTCGACATAGATCACGTCCCCGGCTTCGAGCACCTGACTGACCTTGGCGGGGGCACGGCCACGCTGCGGTCCGGCCGCGGCCTTCGCCCATTTGACGCCCTCGATCGGGATGATGCCCACGCGCCGCTCGCGCACCACCGCACCACCAGGCTCGCGCGTCGGCTGAAAGCCGATGCGCGCCGACTGGTCGGAGGTTTCCAGCACCACCGCGAGATTCCAGCCGATGTCCGACAGCGCCTTCACCTCGGCAAGCTTGACGCCCCAGTCGCCCGAAACGTCGATCTTCTGGAGGGCGCCGCGATAGCCGTGGTTTTCGTCATAACGGATCATGCCGGCGATCAGCGACTTGCGGGCGAGTTGCTGCAGCTTCGGGTCGAGCGTCGTACGCACCGACAGGCCGCCCTCGTAGAGCTTCTTCTCGCCGTAACGGTCATAGATTTCGCGGCGCACTTCCTCGGCGAAATATTCGCCGGCGAAGATATGCGATCCGGTCGTGCGCGCGGTGACGGCGAGCGGGGCCTTCTTTGCGGCGTCGCCATCCTCGGACTTGACATAGCCATTCTCCACCATGCGGTCGATGACGTAATTGCGTCGCTCGATCGCACGTTCGCGCTGGCGGAACGGATGCAGCGTCGACGGCGCCTTCGGCAGCGCGGCCAGATACGCCGCCTCCGCGATCGTCAGTTCATGAACCGACTTGTCGAAATAGAGAAGCGAAGCGGCTGCAATCCCGTATGCCGAGAAGCCGAGGTAGATTTCGTTGAGATACAGTTCGAGAATCTTGTCCTTGGTATAGGCGCGCTCGATCTTCATCGCGAGCAGCGCTTCCGTGATCTTGCGCGTGAATGACACCTCGTTGGTCAAGAGGAAATTCTTCGCCACCTGCTGCGTGATCGTGGAGGCGCCCTGGGGGCGGCGGCCGGTGCCGTAATTCTGCGCGAACAGGATGCCGGCGCGCGCCATGCCCTGAAAATCAAGCCCGCCATGCTCGTAGAAATTCTTGTCCTCGGCCGAGAGGAAGGCGTGGATCACCCGCTTCGGCACCGCCTGGATCGGCAGATAGAGCCGCCGCTCGCGCGCATATTCGGCGACCAGCGATCCGTCGCTGGCATGCACCCGCGTCATCACCGGCGGCTCGTAATCCTGCAGCTGCGAATAGTCCGGCAGGTCCTTCGAGTAATGCCACATCAGGCCCGCGACACCGGCGACACCCACCAGGAACAGGATGGTTCCGACCGCGAACAGAAAGCCGAAAAAGCGCAGCATCAGTCTCATGATCGTTCAACCATTGGTGCGAATCGAACCCGCACGGCACAGGCCGGCGGGGGCGCGCTGAAAGACATATCGATCATATCGGAATTTTCGTTGATTTTACAGCGGCACGCGACCGCTAGATGGGGCGCTTTTATGTTAAAATTCGGGCCTGCCGGGTTACCGCCGGCCGGCGGACGCCCCGGCGCCCGCAATCCGGGTGCGGAAGAACTGGTCGACGGCCTGCACCATGGTACCCGCCGCCCTGGCCCGCCAGGTTTCGGAGGTCAGAAGCCGCAGGTCCTGCCGGTTGGTCATGTAGCCCAGCTCGATCAGCACCGAGGGCACGTCCGGCGCCTTCAGAACCACGAAACCCGCCGATTTCAGCGGCTTCTTGTGCAGCCGCACCGCATTCTTCATCTCCCCGACCAGAAGACGGGCAAAGGCGTGGGAGAAGGTCTTGGTCTCGCGATGGGCAAGATCGAACAGGATGTCGGCGACGTCGTCCGGCTCCTTGGTGAGGTCGATCCCGGCGATCACGTCGGAGCGGTTCTCGGCCTCGGCAAGCTTGGCGGCTTCGGCGTCGGAAGCGGTCTCCGACAGCGTGTAGACGGTCGCGCCCTGGGTATCGCCCTCGGATTTCGGCAGCGCATCGGCATGCACCGAGATGAAGAGCTGCGCCTGGCGGTGGCGGGCGAATTTCACGCGCTCGGCAAGCGGGATGAAACTGTCATCGGTGCGCGTCATCACCACCCGGTAGCGGCCGCTTTTCTCGAGCTGATCGCGCAGCGTCAGCGAGAAATCGAGCACCACGTTCTTTTCCATGACGTCGCCGCCGCCGACCTTGGTGCCGGTATCCGGGCCGCCATGGCCGGGATCGATCACGACCAGCGGCCGCGGATCGCCCTGCCGGTCCTGCGGCCGGGACGCGGTCGCGCCTGCATTGCTCCCGCGCAGGGCGGTGCGGTCGAGCGCCAGATGCCGCAGGAACGCCTCGCGATCGGTGGCGGACAGATCGAGCACCAGCCGCGCCGGTTCCCCGCCGCGGGCCTGCAGCACCACCGCCTTCTCGATGCGGACCGGCCTGCTCACGTCAATCACCAGGCGAGATCCGCCCGCCATCACCAGCCCGTAGCGATAGGCCTTGACCAGCCCGCGTCCGCTCTCCCCGGCGTGCGGCGGCAACTGGAACACGGTCTGGGGAATGTCGACCACCACGCGGTACGGATCGGCGAGCGTAAAGGCCCGCACGCCGATATTGGCGGTCAGGTCCATGATCAGGCGCGTCTGCTGGTCGTCGCCGGCCACCCGGATATCGGTCGCGACCGGGAGCGCCGCGGTCGCGCGGCCTTGGGCCAGCGCGGACGAAGGCCCGCACAGCATCAGCGCAGCGGCAGTAATGCAACCAATCCGCCAGCGGCCGGCCACTGAGTCGCCCTCCCCGCCTGATCCTTAGCCTTTACGGAGTGGCGAGTTAACGACTTGTTAAGGCCGGCGGAGCCGTTCGCCCGGCGGTGTTGCGCCCGGGCGACGGCGGAGCCTTGGGCTTTTCAGCCGGTTCGCGACCGGTCTCGTGCCGCTCGTGTCATCTGGCTGGCACAGAAGATGTATGGAACAGGCCTGCGACCGTGCGATGCATCGCCCCTGCGTGCTAGGCAAACGCGCAGCCGCCTGCGCGGCGCCGGTCGTTCCGGCGACCGCCGCACCGTCGAAACCCTTCGCACCGAAAGGACCAGCCCATGAGCAAAGTCACCACAAAGGACGGGGTCGACATCTTCTACAAGGACTGGGGGCCGAAAACCGCGCAGCCGATCGTGTTTCATCACGGCTGGCCGCTGACGTCCGACGACTGGGACACGCAGATGCTGTTCTTCGTGCACAACGGCTATCGCGTCGTCGCGCATGACCGCCGCGGCCATGGCCGGTCGTCACAGGTCAGCGACGGCCACGACATGGATCATTATGCCGCCGACGCGTCCGCGGTGTTCGAGCATCTCGACCTGAAGAATGCGGTGCATATGGGACATTCGACCGGCGGCGGCGAGGCCGCCCGCTATGTCGCGCGCCACGGGCAGCCGCAGGGCCGCGTCGCCAAGCTGGTTCTGATCGGTGCGGTGCCGCCGATCATGGTCAAGACGCCGGACAATCCCGGCGGTCTGCCGATCGCGGTGTTCGACGGATTGCGCAAGCAGCTCGCCGACAACCGCTCGCAATTCTATCGTGATCTCCCGAGCGGCCCGTTCTACGGGTTCAACCGGCCGGGCGCGAAAGTCTCGGAGGCGGTGATCCAGAACTGGTGGCGGCAGGGAATGGCCGGCGGCGCGAAGGCGCATTACGACGGCATCAAGGCGTTTTCCGAGACCGACTTCACCGAGGACCTCAAGGCCATCGACGTGCCGACGCTGGTGATGCATGGCGACGACGACCAGATCGTGCCGATCGCCGATTCCGCGCTTCTGTCGGCGAAGCTGCTGAAGAACGGCACGCTCAAAATCTATGAAACCTTCCCGCACGGCATGTGCACGACGCATGCCGATGTGGTGAATCCGGACCTGCTCGCCTTCGTCAAAGGCTGACGCATCGCGATCGCCCGCCGCTGCGTGGTAGGTCGCGCAGCGGCGCGCTCGTCCGCGACATTCGCTGCATGAAGTCGCCCGCCTCGCCAAGTCGCGCCGACTGAGCGGCACGCGCCGGCCCGGCACAACCTTTAACCTTGTCCTCAAACAAACTGCGCCGTCCTGCCCGCGCCGCCGGGCCGGCGCTGGACATTCCGGGCGCTCTCCCCACGTCCGACGCAAGCAAGAACCGATCTCGCCATGACCCTGTTCGGACGAAAATCCAGAAAGCCGCGGCAAAAGGTGAACCGCTCGGCCTGGCTTGCCGGCGATTCCGACTTTGCCCTGCGGCCCTGCACCATCATCGACATGTCGAGCGAGGGCGCGAAACTCCGGACCGAGGACGTGGCGCGTCTGCCGAAACAGTTTCGCCTGACATTCTCGCGCTCGACTCGCGACGGGAAGCGCTGTGACCTGCGCTGGCGGCGGGGACAGATCTTCGGGGTGAAATTCGTCCCGTGATCGCCCCGCCTTGCGCCGCGGCGCGGGCCCACCCCCTACTCCACCTTGATTCCGAACTTGTCGGCCAGGCTCTTGTAGAGCGCGTTGTCAGCGGCATAGGCCCTGGCGAAGGCGTCCGCCGGCAGCGCCGTCGCGGTCAGCCCCTGACTCAGCATGAGCTGCTGAATCTCGGGCGCCGCCAGCGCGGCGTTGATCTCCTCGTTGAGCCGCCCGACGATCGCAGGCGGGGTCCCCTTCACGGTCGCGACGCCAAACCACTGGCTGAGATCGACCCCATCGAAGCCGAGTTCGGCGAGCGTCGGCACATCGGGAATCGTCGGAAAACGCGTGGTGGTGGTCACCGCATAGCCGCGCAGCTTGCCGGCCTTGATATGCGGGGCCAGCGGGCCGACGCCGGACACTGCCAGCTGGATGACGCCGCCGAGGACATCCTTGGTCACCTGCGCGCCGCCGCGATATGGCACATGCGCGATTTTGGTGCCGGCCTTGTCGTTGAACAATTCGCCCGCGATGTGCTGGGAGGAACCGTTGCCGGAGGAACCGAAATTGAATTTCGACGGTTCGGCTTTGGCGCGCGCGATGAACGCTTTCAGATCGGGAATGTCGGCGCTCGCCGGCCCGGCCAGCAGCATCGGGCCCGTGCCGAGCAGCGCCACGGACTCAAGGTCGGGCCCGACCGCCGGCGTCGGGCGCCCATACAGGATCGGACCCGGAATGGTGATCAGCGTATAGCCGTCGGGCTGCGCCGATGTCACCGCATTCAGCGCGATGGTGCCGACGCCGCCGGTGCGGTTCTCGATCACGATGGTCTGACCGATCTTTTTCGAGACGCGGTCGGCGACCGCGCGCGTGATGGTATCGGCGGCGCCTCCCGGGGCAAAACCGATCAGCCACGTGATCGGCCGGGCCTTCGGCCAGTCGGAGCCTTGCGCCGATGCCTGCGGCGCGCCGAACATCACGGCGAACACCGCAAGCAGCATGGCGGTCTTCAGCGATTGCAAGGACATCGATTCACCCTCCCTGTTATCCCGGCTCGTTCGCTGCGCAGAGCAGCTTGCCGATGATTGGAAACACGGCGATTTGCTCGCTCTTGTTCAACGCCTGCATCAGCGCGCGCTGGCGCGCCTGCATATGGGGAATGGTCTTGTGGTAGACCGCGCGTCCTTTCGCGGTGAGCGCGACCAGGCTCGACCTTCGGTCGTTCGCATCGGTCACGATCGAGATCAGTCCGCGCATCTTCAGGCCGGCAAGGATGCGGCTCAGAAGACCTTTGTCGATCGCCGAAATCTGCCCGATCTTCGTTGCATTGAGGGTAGCGCCGGTGCCGAGCAGCGCGATCACCCGCCATTCCGGAAGCCGCAGACCGGATGCGCGTTCGAGAATGACGGAGGCTTGCCGGTTGAGGGCGCTATGCAGCGCATGCAGCCGATAGGTCAGGAACTGCTCGACCGGCAGCCCGGCTCCGTCTTCCAGTTTGACCTCAGCGAGACGTGACATCGCGCAATCCCCGCTCCGCGCCGGATTATGCACCGTCGCGGATTGCTTGACAAGTCAACGAAACCGTCGCCACATTTCCGTCTGCGACAGCGGAGACCGACATGGGCGTGGGCATGGGCTTGGGCGCGAGGCGGCCGAATATTGTTCTGATCACCTCCGATCAGCAGCGTGGCGACTGCTTCGGCTTCGAGGGCCGCAAGGTGAAGACGCCGCATCTCGATGCGCTGGCACGCGACGGCACGCGGTTTTCGGCCTGTATCTGTCCAAGCGTGGTGTGTCAGCCGGCGCGCGCCTCGATCCTCACCGGACAATTGCCGCTTACCCACGGCGTGCACGACAACGGGATCGATCTGTCACCCGAGGTCGGCGAAAGAGGCTTTGCCGGTTCGCTAGCGCACGCGGGTTACGACACCGCCTTCATCGGCAAGGCGCATTTTTCGACCTACCACACATTCAATCCGACCGGCACGCCGGAATGCATCGTCTCTTCGGCCAATTACGGAGCGGACTGGCACGGACCCTATATGGGCTTCCAGCATGTGGAGCTGATGCTGATCGGCCATAACTGGTTCCTGCCCGAGAAGCCGCCACGCGGACAGCATTACGAGCGCTGGTTCTATGCCGACGGTCACGGCGACGAGAAGAACACGCTGTATCGCGACAATGCCGGCAACACTGGCGACGCCGCGCAATGCTGGCATTCGCGCTTGCCGGTGGCCTGGCACAACACGACATGGACCGCCGATCGCGCCATCGACTGGCTCAAGCGCAAGCATGACGATCCGTTCTGTCTCTGGGTGTCGTTTCCCGATCCGCATCACCCGTTCGACTGCCCCGAGCCGTGGTCGCGGCTGCATCATCCCGACGAGGTCGATCTTCCGCGTTACCGCACGCGCAATCTCGACGACCGGCCTTGGTGGCATCGTGCGGCGCTCGAGAGCGAACCCGCCGGCGCGCCGGAACGCGCCGCCATCCGCAAGTCCTACAGCCGCATCGCGCCGCAGAGCGACCGGCAATTGCGCGAGATCATCGCCAATACCTACGGCATGGTCTCGCTGATCGATCACAATGTCGGCCGCATCCTGATCGCGCTCGACGAACTGGGACTCGCGGACGACACCATCGTCGTCTTTACTGCCGACCACGGCGACTGGCTCGGCGATCACGGCCTGATCCTGAAAGGACCAATGCCGTACGAAGGGCTGCTGCGCGTCGGACTGATCCTGCGCGGACCGGGCGTCCCGAACGGCAAGGTGATCGACGATCCGGTGTCCACGCTCGATCTCGGCGCGACCTTTGTCGATTATGCCGGCGCTTCAGCGCTGCAAACCCAGCACGGCGCGTCGCTCCGCCCGCTGGTCGAGGGCCATGGCGGTGCCCGCGTCTTCGCGCGCAGCGAATGGGAACTGCATCCCCAGCGCGCCGGCGTCGCACTCAGCCTCAGAACGGTGCGGACCAAAACCCACAAGCTCACGGTCGATCTGCGTTCGGGAGATGGCGAGCTCTACGATCTCGCAAGCGACCCTTACGAACGGCACAATCGCTTCGCCGATGCGGGTAGCGCCGCCTTGCGCGCGAGCCTGATGGACATGATCCTGTCGCGACCGAACGATGCCGGTCCGATCCGCGAACCTGTCGGCATGGCGTGAACTACGGCCTGACTTCGGCCTGAACTTCCGGAGGCGCAACAATGACCCCCGCCAACACGCTCGTGATCCTGTCGGACGAGCATCAGGCGCGCGCCATGGGCTGCGCCGGGCATCCGTTCGTCTCGACGCCGAATCTCGACCGGCTCGCCGCGCGCGGCACGATGTTCACCAATGCGGTAACGCCGAGCCCGATCTGCGTACCGGCGCGCGCCGCATTTGCCACCGGCCAATATGTCAACCGATGCCGCTATTGGGACAATTCGTTCGGCTATGATGGCCGGGTGCGCGGCTGGGGCCATGCCTTGCAAGAAGCCGGAATGCCGGTCGAGTCGATCGGAAAGCTGCATTACCGAAGCAGCAATCTGCCGACCGGATTCGATGTCGAGCATATTCCGATGCACCTGCATCAGGGCATCGGCATGGTCTGGGCCTCGATCCGCGATCCGCTGCCGGCGCGGCGCCCGGAAGGGAAGCGGATGCTCGGCAATTATATCGGCCCGGGAGAATCGGATTACACGCGCTACGATCACGCCATTGCCGATCGGGCCGTTGCCTGGCTGCACGACAGGACAAAAACAGCGCGCGAGCCCTGGTGCCTGTATGTCGGATTCGTCGCGCCGCATTTTCCGCTGGTCGCGCCGCCGCAATTCTTCGAACGATATCCGCTCGGCTCGCTTCCGGAGCCGAAGCTTCATCCGCGGACCGGCTACAGGCTTCATCCATGGCTCCAGGAGCACGAAGATTTCTGGAGCCACGAGGCGACACTGAAGGATGACATCGAACGCCGGACCGCCATCGCCGCCTATTACGGACTGGTCTCGTGGCTCGACCACAATGTCGGCCGCATCCTGACCGCGCTGGAGGATGCCGGCCTCACGGCTTCGACCCGCGTCATCTACGCGTCGGATCACGGCGACAATCTGGGCGCGCGCGGACAATGGGGAAAATCGAACCTGTACCGGGAATCGACCGACATCCCGCTCATTGTCGCGGGACCGGGGTTTGAGCGCGGACATTGCGAGACGCCGGTCAGCCTGCTCGATCTGTCGGTCACGCTCGTGGAGAGCGCAGGACTTGATGCCGCGAGCGTCCTTCCCGACGCCAGCGGCCGGTCCCTGCATGCCATCGCGGGACAACCCTACGATCCGGACCGGGCGGTGTTCAGCGAGTATCACGCCGTCGGATCGAACACGGCCGGCTACATGGTCCGCCGCGGCCGCTGGAAGTATCATTACTATGTGCGCCACGCGCCCGAACTGTTCGATCTCGATACCGATCCTGAAGAGACGACCAATCTCGCGGCCTCGCCCGAACACAGTGCGGTGCTCGCCCGGATGCATGACGCCCTGCTCGCGATCTGCGACCCCGAGGCTGTCGACCGCGAAGCCAAGCGCGATCAGGCCGCCTTGATCGAGCGGCTTGGCGGCGCGGACGCTGCGTTCGATCTCGGCCGCGCGGCGGCAAGCGGCACGCCTGCGCCCAATCCGGCTCTGTCGGTACGATGGCGCGATCCGCTCCGCCCGGACAACGCGTAGCCGCCGGTCATGCCGGCCCTTGCCCGTTGTCCGACGCCGCCGCTGCGCCGCAAGGGCCGCGGCGGGCAAGCGGGTCGTTTCCGTAAGATTGCAAGTACCCGCAACTTCGGCCGCGTCACCGCATTGGCGGGCATGGCGCTGTTCGGACGAAAATCACGGGCTCCCCGACACCGGGTCGAGAAAGAGGCCTGGCTGGTTCTCGACCGGAGCTTTGCCCTGCGCCCCTGCAAGGTCGTCGACCTGTCCGATACCGGTGCGCGCCTGTATGTCGGGCCGGGCGACCGGATCCCGAAGCATTTCAACCTGACATTCACCCGCTCGTCGCGCGAGGGGCCGCGTTGCGAATTGCGCTGGCAGCGCGGCCATTCCATCGGCGTCAAGTTCGTCGGGTGAGAGGCCGACTCTGATGCGGCGCGCCATTGTTTCGCTGCGCACCGCCGGCTGTCGTGTTCGCGCGCAACGTCCGCGACGCGTCACTTCCGCTTCGTCGCCTTGCGCTTTTTCGGCGCCGCCTTTCGCTTCTTGGCCTTGCGCTTCTTGGCCTTGCGCGTGCCCCTGGTTTCGTCCTGGCTGAGCACCGAAGCAGCCAGCTGCATGATGTCCTTCCGTGTCGCCTCCGCGCCCTTCAGGATGCGCGATGCCAGCCGTGACAGGGCGTTGCTCGATTGCTTGGCCATGATGTCTCCATGCGAGAAAGTGAGCCGCGTCCGGCACAAGATGGAACTCACCGGTCCCGCGCTGTGGAACTCGGCAGCGGCGAATAGGTTCCCGGCCGCGCGCCGGGCTTTGCGTCGCGACGCACGGCTCGTGCATCAAGGCCAAAAGAAAAGCCCCGGTGTTCATCGCACCGGGGCCGAAAAGCCGAAGCCTGGATGGCGATACGATCAGGCTTTCAGGCTGTCCGGGACCTTGCCGCCATTCTCCGCGAGCTTGGTCATGACCTGCTTGTGCAGCCAGATATTCATCTTGGCGGAATCGTTCATGTCGCCGGTATAGCCAAGCTCCTTGGCGAGCTCCTGTCGGTTTTTCAGACTCGAATCGAGGTCGAGCACCTTCATCAGGTCGACAATCGACTTCTTCCAGTCGAGTTTCTCTTTCTTCTTTGCAGCGTATTCGGACACGACCTTTTCGACGTCGACCTGCTGCATCGCAGTGCCGCCGCCCGCCGGCACCGCGGCCGACCCGGTACCCGCCGCGGTCGAACTCGACCCGAGGCCAATGGCCGACAAGATTTTCCCGAAAATGCTCATCTCATTCCTCCTGCTTGCACGTCGCCTACCGAACACGTGTTCTCATCGAGCAAGCGCTCCAGGGACGGCGGCAATGTAGTGCCAATTCTCGCCGATGTCGCCGCGGGGCAGCGCGGAATTTGTGTTCAACGCGATCGTGAAATCCGGATGACATGGCGGCGTCCGGTTGGGGGTATCTCAACACCATCGCCGCGGCGCGCGTTGCCAGCCACTGAAAAATATAACGAATCGAATGAGTTAACGCATGCATATCAGGCATCGCCGACGATTGCTCACTTGCTATCCGTTCATGTGCGGCTTAATAAGGTGATGCTTACGGTTTGCACCGTTCCGGGCGTGCCGCGTTCAGGCACCGGCACGTTCGCCACGAAGACAGCGCCGGCATGAGGGTCCGGACGCAGAGCTGGCGAACGTTGGGCATCACTCGACCCCCTGCCATGTGCAGGCGGCGGGCTGTCCGTCAGCCAGTGTCAGCGAGTTTGTGAGTCTTGGGATTCAGCGCAGGACAAAGGCGATTGGGTCGCAAGGACGGCTGGGGCAGGCGCCAGTACAAGAACAGGGCGCCATGTGAAAACGCAAGCGAAACAAGGAATTGCGGCCGCGCCAAGAGCAGCGGTCGCCCGCCACGGGTTTTGAAGTGATGGCGCAGGTGGAAGCCAGGGGCAGCTCTCCGACACGCGGATACGTCCGTGATCGCGAGATCGGCTCGCGCACGATCGCAAGACCCACTCATTCACGCACACCATTCCCCGGTTGCCCGCGCCGCGTTTCGACGCGCGAGCTCCGCCTGACGGACGCAGCGCCGCCCGGGGCCAAGAGAAGATTCGATGTCCAACAAAATGCTGATCGACGCGACCCATCCGGAAGAGACCCGGGTGGTCGTCCTGCGTGGCAATCGTGTCGAGGAATTCGACTTTGAGAGCGCAAGCCGCAAGCAGCTCCGCGGCAATATCTATCTGGCCAAGGTCACGCGCGTAGAGCCGTCGCTGCAGGCCGCCTTCGTCGATTACGGAGGAAACCGGCACGGCTTCCTCGCCTTTTCTGAAATTCATCCGGACTATTACCAGATCCCGGTCGCCGACCGTCAGGCGCTGCTCGACGACGAGCGGCGAGCCCAGCGCGACGAGGATGACAATGGCGGCGAGCAGCGCCGCGGCGGCCGTCGTGGCCGCCATCGGGGGCGTGGCGCCAGCCGCAATCGCAACCGCGACGTGGTCAAGAGCGAAACTGTCGACGCGCAACCGACCGACGGCGATGTGCCGCAAGCCGTGACCGAGGGGACCGGCGATTCACTTGCGCCCATCCCTTCCGAGCACGACCATCCCGTCGACGAGTCACATGGCGAAACCGCGGCTGGCGATGTCGCGGCAGCGGCACCGCTCGCCGAACCGGCGGCCCAATCCGACGCGGAGCAGACCGCTCCAGAGCAGGCCACTCCAGAGCAGGCCACTCCAGAGCAGACCGCTTCGGAGCAGACCGCATTGCCGGTCGAGGCCGAAGCGAGACCCGAACCCGCAGCGATGCCGGCCGAGAGCGCTGCGTCAGCGCCGGAGACCGCGGATTCCGACCGCGCCTCCCCCGATATCGTCGAGGAGATTGCCGAATCCGAGCCGCAGGATCTTGCGGCTCATTCCGACGCCGAGGGCGGCGAGCAGGCCGTCTCCGACGATTCGGATGACGACGAGTCCGACGATGACGACGATGGCGAGGAATCGGAAGAAGAGGAGGTCGTCGAATCGGTCGGCGGTGACGCCATCGAGGAGGTGATGGAGCGGGCGCCGCGCTATCGCCGTCATTACAAGATCCAGGAAGTCATCAAGCGCCGCCAGGTCATGCTGGTCCAGGTCGTGAAGGAAGAACGCGGCACCAAGGGCGCGGCGCTGACCACCTATCTGTCGCTCGCCGGCCGCTATTCGGTGCTGATGCCGAATACCGCACGCGGCGGCGGCATCTCCCGCAAGGTCACCAATGCGGAAGACCGCAGGAGCATGAAGGAGATCGCCGAGGAACTCGAAGTGCCTGAGGGCATGGGCGTGATCCTGCGCACCGCCGGTGCCTCGCGCACCAAGCTCGAGATCAAGCGCGACTTCGAATATCTGCTGAGGCTGTGGGAGACGGTGCGCGATCTCACGCTGAAATCGACCGCCCCCACTTTGGTCTACGAGGAAGGCTCGCTGGTGAAGCGGGCGATCCGCGACCTCTATCACAAGGACATCGAGGAGATCGTGGTCGAAGGCGAAGGCGCCTATCGCGAAGCGAAAGACTTCATGCGCATGCTGATGCCGAGCGCGGTGAAGAATGTGGTGTCCTATAGCGACGCCCAGCCGATCTTCACCCGCTATGGCATCGAGCCGCAGCTCGATGCCATGTTCCAGCCCACGGTGCAGCTGAAGTCCGGCGGGTATGTCGTGATCAACCAGACCGAGGCGCTGGTCGCAATCGACGTCAATTCCGGCCGCGCCACCCGCGAGCATTCGATCGAGGAGACCGCGACCAAGACCAACATCGAGGCCGCGGCCGAAATCGCCCGCCAGCTTCGACTGCGCGACCTCGCCGGCCTGATCGTGATCGACTTCATCGACATGGACGAAGGCCGCAACAACCGCGCGGTCGAGAGAAAGCTCAAGGAAGCATTGAAGAGCGACCGCGCCCGCATCCAGGTCGGCCGCATCTCGCATTTCGGGCTGATGGAAATGTCCCGCCAGCGCATCCGCTCGTCGGTGCTGGAAAGCTCGACCGAGGTCTGCCCGCATTGCGGCGGCACCGGACACGTCCGCGCCGTCTCCTCGGTCGCGCTCCAACTGGTGCGCGCCGTCGAGGAGACATTGCTGAAGGGCGCGACCCACAATCTGATCGTGCGCTCGCGTTCGGACGTCGCGATCTACGTTCTCAACCACAAGCGCGCGCATCTGCGCATGCTGGAGGAACGGTTCAAGATTTCGGTCGCGGTCAATGTCGATCCGAGCCTGACCGGTCATCCGTCCTTCGCCATCGATCGCGGAGAGCAGATCATGTCGATCGACCAGGCCAGAGCGATCGCCGCCACCATCCGGCCGGACACGATCCCGGCCTATGAGGGCGAATCGCCCGAAGACATGGGCGACGACGTGCTCGACGAGATCGAAGCCGAGGGCGAAGAGGTTTCGTCCGGCGAAGCCGCCGAGACCGGTGACGATGGCCGCGAACGCGGCGGTCGCCGGAAGCGCCGCCGCGGACGGCGAGGACGCGGCCGTGACGGCGAGCGCGAACATGTCGAAAGCCCTGATCTTGCCGCCGCCGAGCCGGGCGAGGAGGACAATGCGGAGACCGCCGACACCGAATCCGATGAGGGTGAAGGCGATGCCGAGACCGTCGCCGCCAACGGCGATGGCGACAAGCGCCGCAGGCGGCGCGGGCGCCGCGGCGGACGCCGCAACCGGCGCGGGCGCGAAGACGAGGGCGACGAGGCGCAAGCGCAGGACGGCGAGCCCGCCCGCGAGAGCAATGGCGTGGCCGCCAGCGATGACGACAGCGCGCAGGACGAGCCGCAACGGATCGTCGTGACCGAACAACCGGCGACCGAACCGGAGCCGGCCATCGCCGAACCCGCCAGGACCACGACCGCATCGCCCGAGCCCGCACCCGAACAAGCCGCAGTTCCCGAACCGACTGCGGAGCGGCCGACGCGGCGCAGGTCGACCGTGCGTGAGGCGCCACCGGCCTTCACCTCGATCGACGACCCCGCCTATGCGCCGCCGAGTCCTCCCCCGCCCGCTCCGGTTCAGTCCGCGCAGCCTGACGAGCCCGCGCAGGCGGAAGCCGCGGACAAACCGCGGCGCCTGGGCTGGTGGTCGCGGCGCGGCTGAGCGTCGCGCGGAGTGGACCATGAAAAGCGCGTGGGTGGAATCCGACGCGCGGGCTGTCGTCGCGCGGTACGAAGGCGACGCGATCCCGGCCGATATCGCATTGCGCGTCTACACGACACGCCTGCTGGGCCGCGATCCGAAACTCGTGCTGCATGGCGGCGGCAACACCTCGGTGAAGACGCGCATGCGCGATCTCAATGGCGAGGAGACCGGCGTTCTCTGCGTCAAGGGCTCGGGCTGGGACATGGGCCGTATCGAGCCCGCCGGGCTGCCCGCGGTTCGGCTCGACAACCTGCGCAAGTCCCGAACGCGCGAGTCGATGTCCGACGAGGAGATGGTGCGAATTCAGCGCGCCAACCTGATCGACCCGATGGCGCCGAATCCGTCGGTCGAGACGCTGCTGCACGCCTTCCTGCCGCACAGATTCGTCGACCATACCCATGCCACCGCGGTGCTTGGCCTGGTGGATCAGGAGAACAGCCGTGACCTGTGCGACGAGGTCTATGGCGCCCGCATGGGCTTCGTGCGCTACATCATGCCGGGCTTCGCGCTAGCGAAGGAAGCGGCCGATGTGTTCGACGCCGACCCGGATGTCGAAGGCCTGATCCTCGACAAGCACGGCCTGTTCACCTTCGGCGACACCGCGCGCCAAGCCTATGAGCGCATGATCGAGATGGTCACGCTCGCGGAAGCGCGGCTGGCGAAGAACCGCAAGGCGGTGTTCGTCAGCGCGCAATTGCCGCAAAGCGCCGGAGCGCTGGCGGAGATCGCGCCGATCCTGCGTGGCGCCGCCGCCCTCCCCGATCCGAAAATCGAAGGCGCCTGGAAGCGGCTCATTCTGGATTTCCGGGGCAGCGACGCGATCCTGAATTTCGTCGGCGGCGCCGAGGCCGCGCGCTACGCTACGGCCGGCGTGATTACGCCGGACCATACCATCCGCACCAAGAACTGGCCGATGATTGTCCCCGCTCCGGATGGCGGCAGGCTTGCGGATTTCCGGACCGGCGTCCGCGAAGCCGCGACCGCCTTCGCCGAACGCTATCTCGCCTATTTCGCGCGCAACAACGCCCGCGCCGGCGGAAACAGGAGCATGCTCGATCCGGCGCCGCGGGTCGTCCTCGTGCCCGGGCTCGGGCTGTTCGGATTGGGCCGCACCAAGAAGGACGCGCGCGTTGCAGCCGATCTGGCGGAAGCGGCAGTGGAGGCCATTACCGAAGCCGAAGCGATCGGCCGCTACTCGCCGATCGGCGAGGCCGACATGTTCGACGTGGAATACTGGTCGCTGGAACAGGCCAAGCTCGGCACGGCGAAGGAGCTGCCGCTGGCAGGACAGATCGCGGTTGTCACAGGGGCGGCCGGCGCCATCGGCTTTGCGACGGCGAAAGCGCTTGCTGCGGCCGGAGCGGAGGTCGCGCTGCTGGATATCGACGCCGACGCCGTCACCGGGAAAGCGAGGGCGATCGGCGGTACTGCGCTCGCGCTACCCTGCGACGTCACCGACGACGCGTCGGTGCGTGGGGCCTTCGACACAATCGCCGAGACTTTCGGCGGCGTCGACATCGTGGTGTCGAATGCCGGCGCCGCCTTTCAGGGAAAGATCGGCGCGGTCGACGATGCCACCCTGCGCGGAAGCTTCGAGCTGAATTTTTTTTCGCACCAGCGGGTCGCACGGAATGCGGTCCGCATCATGCTGGCGCAGGGCACCGGGGGCTGCCTGCTCTTCAACGCATCCAAACAGGCGATCAATCCGGGACCCGATTTCGGACCCTATGGCCTGCCGAAAGCGGCGACGTTGTTCCTCGCGCGTCAATATGCGCTCGACTACGGCGCAGACGGCATCCGGTCGAATGCGGTCAATGCCGACCGCATCCGTTCCGGCCTGCTGACCGACGACTTCATCGCCGAGCGGGCAAAGGCGCGGGGCGTGAGCGAGGCCGACTACATGGCCGGCAACCTGCTCAAACGGGAAGTCACCGCCGACGACGTGGCGCAGGCCTTCCTGCATCAGGCACTGGCGCTGAAGACCACCGCCGACGTGACCACCGTCGATGGCGGAAACATCGCCGCCGCGTTACGGTAACGTGGAAAACCCGGGGAGACGGCATGATGCAACTCGCAACGCAGAGCCGCGACATCGCCTCCATCGAGGCCACGCTGAATTATGTGAAGAATGACGGCCAGAAGATCGTGGTCGAGCCGGTCGGCGGCGGCTCGACCGAAATGAAGACGCTCGGGACGCTGGACCCGCATCCGGTCGTCATTCGCAACGGCCGGAAGTTCGAGACCTCGCTCGACGGCGAAGGCTTCCTGCTGGCCTGGCACGAGACCGCGGTCACCGACTTCTTCGACGAGACGCAATTGCGCGATGTCTATTATCCGGAGATGATCGAACTGATCAAGGCGCAGAGCGGCGCGAAGCGTGTCGTGGTGTTCGACCATACGCTGCGCACCGCCGATGACGCCGACCGCGCGGCGCGAAGGATCCGCGAGGTCGTGCCGCGCGTGCACAACGACTATACCGAATGGTCCGGTCCGCAGCGCGTGCGCGATCTCTTGCCCGACGAAGCCGACAGACTGCTGGCCGGGCACTTCGCCATCATCCAGGTCTGGCGCCCGATCCGCTATCCGGTCGAGACCTTTCCGCTCGCGCTCTGCGACGCGCAGACCATCGCGGTGAACGACCTGATCGTCACCGAACGGCGCCATCCGGACCGGATCGGCCAGACCTATTCGGTCAGCTACAATCCCGGTCACCAATGGTTCTGGTTTCCGCTGCAGCGGCGGGAAGAGGCGATCGTGTTCAAGGTCTATGACTCGCTGAAGGACGGCCGCGCCCGGTTCAGCGCGCATACCGCCTTCGACGATCCGACCGCGCCGCCGAATGCCCGCCCGCGCGAGAGCATCGAAATCAGGACGCTGGCGTTTTTCTGAGATCGCGCCACGCGCTCTTCGAGCCACGACCGCGAGCCTGGTCGCGCGTCACACAACAAGGTGTCGAGCGCCGCCCGGATTTCGTGTCGCGGAGTACGGTTTGGAAAGCCGATCCGGATGTGCTGAAATTCGGCCGGGCTTTTCGGGGCGGCTCGCTGATGCCGGGGATTTCCATTCATGTGGTCGACGTATCGCGCGGCATCGTGGCTGCGGGCATGCGCGTCGCGCTGTACGCGGTGCGCGAAGGCCGACCGCCGGAGCTGATCGCATCCGGAAACCTGTCTGGCACGGGGGTGCTTGCCGATCCGGAACTGGAACGTCGGTTCGAACCGGGCTTCTACGAAGTGCGCTTTCACGTGGCCGACTATTACCGGACCGCAACCGGCGCTTCGCCTTCGGTCCCGTTTCTGGACGTCATCAATTACCGGTTCGGCATCTCCGATCCGCAAGCGCATTATCACCTGCCGATGAAGTGCACCCCGTGGGGCTATTCGTGTTTCCGCGGTGGCGCCTAGACACGCTTGATTGGTTTCGCCGGCGATTCCGATCCCGCCCGGCCTGCATCTTGCATACTACTTCAGCGCCACGCTTCTTCAGCGTCGAACACCAGGGAGGGTGTAACACATGAAAGCAAACCGGCTTGTCGCGCCAATCGTGCTGGCCTTGGGCCTTTCGATTCTGCCGGCCGCAGCGCAGGATTATCCAACCAAGCCCGTCCGGATCGTGGTCACCTTCCCGCCCGGCGGATCGAGCGACGTCACCGCGCGCGCCCTGTCGGTACCGCTGCAAAAGGCCCTCGGTCAGCCGGTCGTCGTGGACAACAAGCCGGGGGCCGGCGGCACGATCGCGGCGACGGAAATCTTCCGTGCGGCACCGGATGGCTACAACCTGATGATGTCGAACACCACGCCGATCTCGCTTGCGCCATTCATGCTGAATCCGCAGCCCTATGACTCGATCAAGGGCTTTACGCATGTCAGCCTGGTTGCAACCGTGCCCGACGTGGTGATGGTGCATCCATCGGTGCCGGCCAAGAGCCTTGCCGAGCTGATCGACTGGGTGAAGGCGCAGAACAAGAAGGTATTTTACGGTTCGGGCGGCGTCGGATCGATCGGGCATATCCTTGGCGAGACCTTCAAGAAACAGACCGGCCTCAACATCGAGCATGTCGGCTACCGCGGCAGCGCACCCATGATCACCGACCTGATCGCGGGCCGCCTCTCCTTCTCGTTCGATACGCTGCCGCAAAACGTGCCGCATATCAAAGCCGGGAAGCTGCGTCCGCTTGCCGTCACCTCCCGCGCGCGCTCGCATGTCGCCCCCGACATACAGACCGTGGTCGAGGCCGGCATGCCCTACCTCGTCGCCGAGAACTTCATCGGCGTATCGGCACCGGCGAACCTCCCGGAACCGGTTCTGAGCAGGCTGCATGCCGCCATCCAGAAGTCGCTCGACGATCCCGATCTGGTCGCGCGGCTGCGCGATCTCGGGCTTACGGTTCAAAAGATGTCGCAGCCGGAATTCACCGCGTTCGTGAGCAAGCAGGTGGAGGGCTGGGCCGAACCGGTCAAGGCTTCGGGCGCGAAGCTGAACTGACCACTTCCAGCACCCACCGCGCGAGCATCGGCGTCGGAAGACGCCGTGCCCGCGCAACAAGACCCGCCGGGCGCACCGATGACCATCCGCAATCCACGCGACTTCTGGGCCGGCGCGCTCTACCTCGCGCTGGCGATGGCCGTGCTGTGGATCGGGCGCAACTACGAGACCGGAAGCAGTGCGCGGATGGGCCCGGGCTATTTCCCGACCGCTCTCGGCATGCTGCTGGGCCTGTTCGGCGTCGCGTCGATTGCGCGCTCGTTTCTCCGCGACGGTGAGCCGATTGCGCCATTCGCATGGCGGCCGATGCTGCTGGTGCTCGGATCAGTCGTTCTTTTCGCATTGCTGGTCACGCGTCTCGGTGCCCTGATCGCGTTACCCTGCATGATCGTGATGGCCGCGCTGGCCAGCCGTCATTCGCGGCTCGATGCCAAATCGCTTGCGGCGCTGTTCGGCATCGTTGCCTTCTGCTTGCTGGTCTTCATCAAGGGACTTGGGCTGCCGCTGCCGCTCGTCGGCTCCTGGCTGGGCGGCTGACCATGGACATGCTCGACAATCTCGCGCTCGGCTTCCAGACGGCGATGAGCCTGTCGAACCTCACCTATTGCCTGATCGGGGTGTTCCTGGGCACGGCTGTCGGCGTGTTGCCCGGGATCGGGCCAATCGCGACCATCGCGATGCTGCTGCCGCTGACCTTCGGACTGCCGCCAGTCTCGGCCCTGATCATGCTGTCCGGCATCTATTACGGAGCCCAGTATGGCGGTTCGACCACCGCGATCCTGATCAATCTGCCGGGCGAATCGGCATCGGTCGTGACCGCGCTCGACGGCTATCGGCTGGCGCGCCAGGGCAAGGCCGGGCTTGCGCTCGCGACCGCGGCGATCGGTTCGTTCATTGCGGGCACGGTCGCAACCGTGCTGGTCGCGCTGTTCGCGCCGCCGCTTGCAGAGGTGGCGTTGCGTTTCGGTCCGGCGGAATATTTCTCCCTGATGGTTCTGGGTCTCGTGGCCTCGGTCGTGCTGGCGAGCGGCTCGCTGCTGCACGCCCTCGCCATGGTGATCGTCGGCCTTGTCCTCGGCCTGATCGGCACCGACGTGAATTCCGGCGTATCGCGCTACAGCCTGGGCTTGCCGCAACTCGCCGACGGCATCGGCTTCGTCGTCATTGCCATGGGCGTATTCGGGCTGGCAGAAATCGTGGCCAATCTCGAGCACGAGGCGACGCGCAGCGCGGTCGTCAAGCGAGTCAAGGGGTTGCTGCCGACGCGCGAGGAATGGCGGCGCATCATCGGCCCGATCCTGCGCGGAACGGTGCTCGGCTCGGCGCTTGGAATCCTGCCGGGCGGCGGCGCGATCCTTGCGTCGTTCGCGTCGTATTCGATCGAGAAGAAGATATCGAAAACCCCGGAACAATTCGGCCAGGGTGCGATCGAGGGCGTCGCCGGCCCCGAAGCCGCCAACAATGCCGGCGCGCAGACGTCGTTCATTCCGATGCTGACGCTTGGCATTCCCGCCAATCCGGTGATGGCGCTGATGATCGGTGCGCTGATGATCCAGGGAATCCAGCCCGGTCCCACCATCATCACCGAGCAGGCCACGCTGTTCTGGGGCGTGATCGTGTCGATGTGGGTCGGTAATGTGTTCCTGCTGGTCCTCAATCTGCCGCTGATCGGGCTATGGGTGCGGATGATCGCCGTTCCCTATCACCTGCTCTATCCTGCGATCGTGGTGTTCTGCGTGATCGGCGTGTTCTCGATCAACAACACCACGTTCGACATCTATCTGATGGCGCTGTTCGGTGTGCTGGGCTGCGTGTTCCACAAGCTCGGCTGCGAGCCCACCCCGATGCTGCTCGGATTCATACTCGGTCCGCCGATGGAGGAATATCTGCGCCGCGCTCTGGTGCTGTCGGAGGGCCGTCCCAGCGTTCTTTTCACCGAACCACTGAGCGCGGTGCTGCTGCTGGTTGCAGCAATCTTGCTGGCATCGACGCTGCTGCCTGCGATCCGCAAGGGCCGCGAGGAGACCTTCGTCTCCGAAACCTAGAACGCTTCCCACTCGTCGCCGGCGACCGCGGTTGCAAGCGCGGCCTGCATCTGCCGCGCGCTGCCGCGCACCGGCTTTCGCACCGTCGGGCCGGCACGCTGTTGCAGCGGTGTTACCTTCGCCGGCGGCGCGGCCGCGGGCGCCTCCTGCTCGTAAAGCCGGAAGGCGGCGACCCGGCCGTCGAGCGCATGGGACTGATGTTCCAGCGTCTTCGCGGTTGCGGCATTCTCCTCCACCAGCGCCGAATTCTGCTGGGTCACCTCGTCCATCTGGCTCAGCGCCCGGTTGATCTGCTCGATGCCGGTCGCCTGCTCGGCACTGGCACTGGCGATGTCGGCCACGATCTCGGCGACCTCGTTGATGCTCTTGAGGATATCCTTCAGGGACTCCCCGGCGCGGTTGACGAGCTGCACGCCCTGCCCGATCGCACTCGACGAACTCGTGATCAGGTCCTTGATGTCCTTCGCAGCCTGCGAGGACCGCTGCGCGAGATTGCGCACTTCGGAGGCGACCACCGCAAAGCCGCGTCCAGCGTCTCCGGCGCGCGCGGCCTCCACCGCGGCATTGAGCGCCAGCAGGTTGGTCTGTCGCGCGATCTCGTCGATCACCGAGAGGATGTCGGCAATCCGGCGCGAGCAATCCTCGATCCGGGTCATCGCGGAAACCGCCTGCGACACCACCTCTCCGCCGCGGCCGGCGACGTCGCGGGTTCCGCGCATCAGGCCGTTGGCATGCCGGGCATTCTCGGCATTCTTGCGCACCGTGGCCGAAATCTGCTCCATGGATGCCGAGGTTTCTTCCAGATTCGCGGCCTGTTCCTCGGTGCGCTGCGACAGGTCGGTCGTGCTCGACGAAATCTCCGCCGAGGCGCTCGACACTTCGCGGGTCGATTCCACGATCGCGGTCAGCGTCTCCTGCAACTGGTCGATGGCGTTGTTGAAGTCGTCCTGAACCTTCCTGTATTCGCCGGCCCAGTCGTCGCGCACCCGGTAGGTCAGATCGCCACCGGCCAGCCGCTCGAGCCCGCGGCCGAGACCATCGACCACCTGCGCGACCTGGCGGGCCGCCTCCGCGCGTGTCGCATCGTTGCGAGCGCGCTCGACCTCCGCGGCCTCGCGGTCGCGTACTGCCTGTGCCTCCAGCCGCTCCTTGGCGACCGCCGCATCGCGGAACACCGTGAGCGCGCGCGCCATCTCGCCGATTTCGTCGCCGTCATGGTTACCCGCAATGGCGACATCGTTTTCGCCGGCGGACAGCCGGCGCATGGTCTCGCCGGTCGCGCTCAAGCGCCGCACCAGGCTGCGCTGGACATAGAAGAACCCGATCGTCCCCGCGATCAGCAGCGAGACCAGCGCGACCGCGACCAGCAGCATGCGGCTATGGGCGAGTTCGGTCAGAAGCACCGCAGTGCCATCCTTCATGCCGGACTCGGTCTCCCTGACCAGAGCGGACACCGCCTGATCGAGCTGCTTCTGGATCGTGAGGTTCTCGTCGATCACACGGTTGGCGCCGGCCGTGACATTCAGTTCCTGGCCGCGCAACGTGAAAATGTTGTCATCGCCGCGGCCGAGCTCCAAAAGCGCGTCCAGGTGTTCTCGAATTTGCGGATCGGGAACGCCCTGCGCGGCCTGGAGCAGGAGCTGGGCCGAGGTCTGGAAGCGGTCGAGGATCGGCTGCAGGTCCGCCGACTGCCTCGCTACCGCGGCTTCGCTCAGCAGACTCGCGATCAGATGGGTCTGGATTTTCAGTTCGAGCACGCTGCGGAAGTTGGCGAGCTGGCGGTTGACAAGGTCCTTGACCAGCCGGCCGGTGCGCTTGACCGCCTGCTCGCCCTCCATGACCGCATCGAAATTCAGGTCGTCGATCAGCGTGATCAGCACATTGGCGAGGCCCTCATGCGCCCGGAACACGTTCTGCAGCCGTGCGGTCTCGTTGTCTCCTGCCGCCACCTTCCTGAACTCGGCGAGCTTGAGCAGCCCGGCGGCGCGCTCCCGCAGGGTGTCGTACCTGACGTCATTGGGCAGGCGCGCGAGCTGCTTCTCGGCGCGCCGCGCCGAGGCCGTGAAGCGATCCTCGAGCATCGCAAGAATGGCCGGCGACGAGGTCAGCGCGCCGGCGGTGAGAAGCCCGGTCACGAGGTTGGTCTCGGTGCCGATCTGCACCACGGTCTGCATCATCTGCATGCCGTCGTCGACCAGCGTCTTCACCGTACGGTCGCCGGTTTTCCCGATGTCCTCGGCCTTGGTGACCGCATCGAAATAGGACTTGTCCACGATCGGGGTCAGTTCCTCGGCGATCCGGGTATGCACGGTGTGCAGCGCGTCGAGCCTGCGGTCGAGCGTGCTGCGCAGATTCGAACGCGACAGGATCACGACATCAAGATCGGACAGATTGCTTTCCAGCAGCCGCGACGCCACCTCGACCGCCCCGAAGGCTTCCTTGCTCGATCCGGCACGCACCCTTTCGATCAGGTGGCGCAGCTGCAAGGATCGGTCTTCGATCTGCGCGGCGATCTGGCGCTGATCCCGGACATTGCTGGCCGAAACGAAGCGCGCGGCTGCGGCGGAGATTTCTCCCGACATCACCGAGAGACGCAGCGCCTCCGTCATCAGCGGCACCTCCCGTTCCGCGATGCGCTCCACGCGATGCTCGGCCGAACGGAAGCCCATGATCGCCAGCCCGGTCGCGACCACGGTCATCAGGGCGACCGAACCGAACGCGAGCTGCAGCTTGGTGCGGATGCCGGCATTCGCGAGCTTCACCGCATTGAGCCCGCCGCAGATGCGGCCGATCCCGCCAGTATCACCCATCTCGTCCCCCAAACCGGCTTCGGCCGGAACCCCAGGCGGACCTTCGGCCTGCCCTTCTCAAATCCTAGTGAGCCGACAGCCGGACCAGGCGCTCGACCGCCCTGAAAGAGCCGTCCGGCTGGATCACCGTCATGAAGACCTTGTCGAGGCCTTCATTGACGTCTTGACCGAAGGTCATCGTGAGCCCGCGCAAGGTGGCGCCGGAAGCGGCGGTAATGGTCGGTGCCTATCGGCCGAGCGCCGCCTCGCCAGAGCTCCGCCTGACGATAACGGATTGTGGTAAACTCGCAGCTAACGCGCTGCAGCGACGTCACGCCGCCTCCGCCTCGATGCGCGCATCGAGAAGGTGGGACAGGTCGATCAGCGCGATCATTCCCGCATCGACCGTAAGCAGGCCGGAGAGAAACATCGCGCGGCCATTGCGCACGACGGTTGGGACCGGCTGCACCTGCGCGGATTCGAATGCCACGATATCCAGTACGCGGTCGGCCAGGAGTCCGATTTGCCGATCCCCAATCTGCACGATAATGACGACATGAAGCGGCGTCGCCTCGGTCAGGCCACCGCCGAACCGGCAGCGCAAGTCGATGATCGGCACCATCACGCCGCGCAGGTTGAGGACGCCCCGCACGAATTGCGGCTGCCCCGGAAGGTGGTTGATTTCTGACCAGCCCTTGATCTCGCGCACCGCCATGATGTGTACGCCATATTGCTCCTCGCCGATGGCGAAGCTGATCAGCTCGGCACGGATCGATTCCTCGGCGCGCGTTGCGGCAGCGTGGTCCAGGTTAGTCGGGCTTTTCGTCATCGGCGATCCCGCTGTCCGGTCGCGGCCACGAACCTGCGGTGGCAGCGCTGCGTCATACGGGCGACCCGGAGCGGCTCACGCATGAAGAGCGGCCTGACGCTTTGGTGAATTCACCGCTTCAGGCTGCCACACAAGTCTTAAGACGCGGCTAAGTATCGAGCAAAGCCGCCATCCAGACCCGGCCGGCATCCCGGGAGCGGGAACGCATGCACCACCGGCCACGGTGCAATCCACCCGGAACTGTGTCAAAATAAATCAGAAGCGCGCGAAAAGGATCATCGCATGCGTCACGCGATCATCTCCATTGCGGTATTTCTGATGCTGACGGGTCCGTCTCTGGGCGATCCGAAACAGGATCTTGCGGACTGCGACAAAGCCGATTCCGACCTCGCAGCCTGCGAGCGGGTGCTCAAGAATCCCAAGCAAGGCAGGACCAATCACGCCATCGCCCATTACATTCGGGGCACGAATGCCTACAACAAGGCCGACTACAAGGCGGCGCTGCCCGAGTTCGACCGCGCCATTTCATTGAACAAGGAACTGGCGAACGCCTATTACAACCGCGCGCTCACTCACCGAAAGCTCGGCCAGCCCGACCGCGGCATCGCCGACATGACCACCTATCTGCGGCTCCAGCCGAACGAACACGACGCGCATTTCGAGCGCGGCAACCTGCACTTTGACAAGCGCAATTTCGATCTGGCTTCGGCCGACTATGAACGCTCGCTGGCCCTGAAACCGGGTTACGAAATGGCGCTGGTCGCGCTCGGCAAGGTCTACATCGAGAAGGGCGACGAGAAGAGAGCCAGGGAAAATTTCGACGCGGCGGTCCGCATCAATCCGAGTTCGGCGAACCTTGTGGCGCGTGCCGAAGGTTTTGCGGTGCTGAAACGACTGGACCAGGCGGCGGCGGATTACGACGCCGCGATCAAGGCAAACCCCTCGGATCCCGACGGCCATAGCGGCCGTGCATGGGTTCATGGCGAGAAGCGCGAATACGCCCTTTCAGTCGAGCGCTACAATGATGCGATCCGTCTGTCGCCGGACAACGCCGACTTCTACAATGGGCGCGGCTGGTCGTATCTCGAACTGTTCGACTATGCGCGCGCACGGATCGACCTGGACCACGCGCTGAGGATCGATCCGAAGCACGGGCTTGCATTGTTCAATCGGGGTCGCGTGCTGATGGAGAGCGGCCAACTGGACGCAGCGCTCGCGGATCTCGACGCCGCAGACCGCGCGAAAGCCGACACCACCTATGTTCCGATCTATCGCGGCTGGGTTTTCAGTTTCAAGGGCGATCAGGTTCGCGCGCTGGCCGAATTTCAGAAAGCCCTTGTGGCGACACCCAATGACGCCGCCGCGCTCAACGGGCTCTGCTATGTTCATGCGCTGAGAGACGAATTCGACAAGGCGGTGCCGTATTGCGACCGGGCGCTGGAAGTCGAGCCGAAGGATGCCGGCATCCTTCATACGCGCGGCCTCGCCAAGTTCCGGATGGGTGCGCATGGCGTTGCCCTGGCCGATTTCGACGAGTCGATCGCGCAGAAACCCGACATGCCGCATGTCTATGCCGATCGCGGCCAGGTCTACGAAGCGCGCGGAGATCGTGCGCGCGCCGTCGCCGATTATCAGAAGGCCGTCAGCCTGCCGAGCCAGGGTCTTTATGACGACCGCTCCAAGGTCGAGGCACTCCGCCGCTTGACGGCGCTCGCCACCGCCGCGCCGCCGGCGGCCGTGGCAAGCCTGCCCAGCCCGCAGACCCAGCAGGCACCCGAGCGCCGGGTCGCTCTGGTGATCGGCAATTCGGCTTATCAAAGCGTCCCGGCGCTGCTCAACCCGAAGAACGACGCGCGCGCCATCGCCGCAGCACTGCG
This sequence comes from Pseudorhodoplanes sp., assembly GCF_050250235.1. GTDB lineage: Bacteria > Pseudomonadota > Alphaproteobacteria > Rhizobiales > Xanthobacteraceae > Pseudorhodoplanes. The sequence goes on along the minus strand of NZ_JBFWPA010000039.1, from coordinate 14,970 downwards.
CCGCCTCGGCTTCACCGACGTGGTCGAGCAATACGATCTGACGCGGCCCGCGATGACGGCGGCGCTGCAGCGATTCGGCGAGACCGCCGAAAACGCGGACTGGGCGGTGGTCTATTATGCCGGCCACGGCATTGAGGTGGGCGGCGTGAACTTCGCGATCCCGGTCGACGCCGCGCTCAAGGCCTCCACCCATGTCGACGACGAGGGCGTTTCGCTCGAACGCGTGATGGCGACGGTCGGCACCGCCAGGAAGATGCGGCTGGTGATTCTCGATGCCTGCCGCGACAATCCGTTCGTGCCGAAAATGCGCAATGTCGGCGGAACGCGGTCGGTGGGACGAGGACTGGGCCGCATTGAACCGCCGGCCGGCGTGCTGGTTGCCTACGCCGCGCGCGACGGCCTTGTGGCGCTGGACGGCGAGAGTGGCAACAGCCCGTTTGCATCAGCGCTGGTGGAGCATATCGAAGAGCCGGGGCTGGAGATCAATCTCCTGTTCCGCAAGGTGCGCGACCGGGTATTCGCCAATACGCGTGGACAGCAGGAGCCCTACACCTATGGCTCGCTGCCGGCGCAGCAATTCTTTTTCCGCGCACAGCCGTGATGGGCGGAGCGCCGGCGCGGCGCTCCGGCTCTAGAACTCCTCCCATTCGTCCTGGGAAATCGCGGTCGCCAGCGCGGTCCGGACCGGACGCCCGCCGCCGCGAAGCGCCGGACGTTTCGGTTTCATCCTGACGGGCGACGAGGCCATGTCGGAGACCTTCGCCGGCGCGGCGATCCGTTGCGGCACCGTGCCTCGCGGCGTGTCCTCTGCCTTGCCGAGCCGGTAGGCCGCCATTCGTGCGTCCATTTCGCCGGCCTGCTGCTCCAACGTGCGGGCGGTCGCGGCATTCTCCTCGACCATCGCCGAGTTCTGCTGGGTCACCTCGTCCATCTGGTTCAGGGCCTTGTTGATCTGCTCGATCCCGCCGGCCTGCTCGGTCGAGGCGGTCGCGATGTCGGCGACGATATCGGCGACCTGTTTGATCGACTCCAGAATCTCCTTGAGCGAATTGCCGGCGCGATTGACGAGCTGGACGCCGTCCTGGACCTGGCTCGACGAACTGGTGATCAGGTCCTTGATGTCCTTGGCCGCCTGTGAGGAACGCTGCGCAAGGCTGCGCACCTCGGCTGCGACCACCGCGAAGCCGCGTCCCGCCTCGCCCGCGCGCGCGGCTTCCACCGCGGCATTGAGCGCGAGCAGATTGGTCTGGCGCGCGATCTCGTCGATCACCGAAATGATGTCGGCGATCTTGCGCGAGGACTCCTCGATGCGAGCCATGGCGCAGACCGCCTGCGCGACGACTTCGCCGCCGCGATCGGCTACCTCGTGGCTGCCCCGCGTCAGGTCGTTGGCGTGCTTGGCATTCTCCGCATTCTTCCTGACCGTGGCGGCGATCTCCTCCATCGAGGCCGAGGTCTCCTCCAGGCTCGCAGCCTGCTCCTCGGTGCGCTGCGAGAGGTCGGTGGTCGCACTCGAGATTTCGGCGGCTGCGCTCGCCACCTCCTGCGAGGTGGCTTTGATCTCGCCCATCACGTCGGCCATGCTGTCGAGCAATTCGTTGACGCCGCCGCACAGCACTGCCAGTTCGCCGGTCTTGCCGGTCATCGGGATGCGGTGGGTCAGATCTTTCTGCTTGGCCGCCTCGACCGCCTCCCGGGTCTGTTCGACCGCCATGCGCATCGCTGTGATGTCGGAGGCGAACTTGACCACCTTGAACGGCCTTCCGCTGGCGTCCAGGATCGGATTGTAGCTCGCCTGGATCCAGACCTCGCGGCCACCCTTGGCGATGCGCTTGTACTGGCCGGCGTCGAATTCGCCGCGGCCGAGCTTCTCCCAGAACATGCGGTATTCGGGACTCTGCCGGTAGCCCGGCTCGACGAACATGCTGTGATGCTGTCCCTTGATCTCCGACAGGCTGTAGCCCAGCGTGTTCAGGAAATTCTCGTTCGCGGTCAGAATGATGCCGTCGAGATCGAACTCGATGATCGCCTGGGCCTTGTGAAGCGCGGCCATCTGGCCTTCGAAGTCGGCGTTCCTGCGTTTCTCTGCGCTGATATCGGTCGCAAACGCGATGACGCCTGTAACCGTCCCCGACCGGTCCCGCAAAGGATTGTAGCTCGCCTGAATCCAGATTTCCCTGCCGCCCTTGGTGATCCGCTTGTACTGGCCCGCGTCGAACTCGCCGCGCCCGAGCTTTTGCCAGAATGCCCGGTATTCAAGGCCGTCCCGATAGGCGGGCTCCACGAACAGGCTGTGATGCTGGCCCCTGATTTCATCCAGCGCATACCCGAGCGCGTTCAGGAAATTCGCGTTGGCGTGCACAATCCTGCCCTCGGTCGAAAACTCCATGACCGCCTGAGACTGGTTGATGGCCGCCACCTGCGACGCCATGGCCGCCGAACCGAGATTGCGCTTGTCAACGCTGTTGGACTTGGTCGCGCTGAACCAGGACATGGTCTGATCTTCCGCAAGGCTGACGCCGTCCGCGCAGGACCGGACGAACGAAATACCCAGGCGATTCCTGCGGAATGGAACCTGCCCGAGCAATATTGATGCAAGCTTAATTTTATCGTTCGACGACCGATCGGCCGCACTTAATCCGAAGCCAGGATGAGATTCTTCACCAGCGGGTAGATTTGCGATTCCCATTTCCTTCCGCTGAACACGCCATAATGCCCAACGCCCGGCTGCATGTGATGGCGCTTGCGATAGGGCCGAAGGCCTGAACACAGGTCGTGTGCCGCCAGCGTCTGCCCCACGGCGCAGATGTCGTCGCGCTCGCCCTCGACCGTGAGCAGCATGGTGCGGCGGATCGCCGACGGATCGACCCGGCGGCCTTCGTAATCGAGTTCACCGAGTGGCAGCTTGTGCTCCTGAAACACGATGCGCACGGTTTCCAGATAGAACTCGGCGGTGAGATCGAGCACCGCGAAATATTCGTCATAGAAATCCTTGGTGACCTTCGCCTTCTCGAATTCGCCCTTGGCAAGATTGTCGTACAGTTCGCGATGCGCCTTGGTGTGACGGTCCATGTTCATGGCCATGAACGCCGCGAGCTGGACGAATCCCGGATAGACCTTTCGGAACGCACCATCGTAGCGGAACGGCACGCGCGCGATCAGGTTCTTCTCGAACCAGGACATCGGCTTGCTCTTGGCGAGATCGTTGACCTTGGTCGGGTTGACGCGGGTGTCGATCGGCCCGGCCATCAGCGTCATCGAGCGCGGCTGCGCCGGGTTGTCGCCCTGCGCCATCACGGCCGCGGCAACCAGCGCCGCCACCGTGGGCTGGCATACCGCAACCATGTGCGCGCCTGGCCCGATAACCTCCAGAAACTCGATCAGATGGGTGACGTAGTCGTCGAAGCCGAACCGGCCGGCAGAGGTCGGGATATCGCGCGCATTGTGCCAGTCCGTGATGTAGACGTCATGTTCGGGCAGCATGGTGCGCACGGTACCGCGCAGCAGCGTGGCGAAATGGCCCGACAGCGGCGCCACGATGAGAACGCGGGGCTGCGCGGTGTCGACGTCTTTCCGGAAGCGCAGCAGCGTCCCGAAAGGAGTGACGTGAGCGACCTCCTCGGTCACTTCCACCTCGCGGTTTCCGACCGGGACAGTGTGTATCCCATAATCGGGCCGGGTATGGGTCAGCCGCGCCCGCGAAATCAGCTCATAGGCCGCGGTCAGATTGCGGACGGCATGCCCGTTCAGGTGCGGGACGGCCCCGTGCGCCGATAGCGCAAAGCCGGCAAGGGCGCGGACCGGCAGCATGATGTCGGCACTGGCCTGATACGCCTGATAAAGCATCCACCCCGCGGCCCCCGCCGCCCCTGTTGCAGTGCAAAAGCCTAGTGCATTTTTTTTGCTACTGCGAGATAATTTGCGGGCCGGTGTATCGGGGGCGGGCGCCCGGGCGCCCGATCGGGGGACTTTCGAATGGCGCAAGCCACGTTAACCATCAGCAGCCGCAATTACGGGTCCTGGTCGCTGCGGGGCTGGCTGCTGTGCAAATTCGCCGGCATCGATTTCGAGGCGGTGATGGCCAACAGCGACGACCCGTCGGTGCGCGCGGAATTGCTCCTGCTGTCGCCCTCCTTCCTGGTTCCGATGCTGACCCATGACGGGGTCCGGGTATGGGACACGCTGGCGATCGGAGGCTACCTGAACGAATTGAATCCCGACGCCGGGCTGCTGCCAAAGGAAAGGGTCGCACGCGCGCATTGCCGCGCGGTCTCCGGCGAGATGCATTCCGGCTTCTCGAACCTGCGCTCCGCCCTGCCGATGAACCTGAAGGCGCATTATCCGGGGTTCAAGGTGTGGGCCGGCGCCCAGGCCGACATCGACCGCATCATCGTGATCTGGAACGAATGCCTTGTCAGTTATGGCGGGCCATTCCTGTTCGGCGACACGCCCAGCATGGCGGACGCCATGTATGCACCGGTCTGCACGCGGTTCATCACCTATGACGTGAAACTCGACCGGGCCAGCGCGGCCTATTGCCAGACCATCATGGCGATGCCGCTGATGCAGGAATGGATCGCATCGGCGAAAGAAGAGCCGGACGAGGTGGAAGAGCTCGACGTGGAGTTCTGAGGCGGCCGCCGTTGCGGCGAAGCGCGCGTGCCGATCCCCGATGCGCGCCACATGGAACTCGGAAGAAACTGCAAACCATGTGACCGGATAGCGGACCGGCTTGGTTCGCAAGCACGCCGCAATGACGGATGATGCTCCTTCGCGCAAACGAGCGGAGGACGACATGGACGTAAACCCCTTCATCTCCGGTGCGACACCGCAGCAGATCGCGGCGATGCTCGGCGCCATGCGCGCCGTCGCGGAGACCGGCGGCCCCCTGAGCGACGCCGATGGCCGCGCCCTGGCGGCGGCCTCGCGCTACATGTTCGGACAGACACAGCCGTTCGATGTCGCCGCCCTGAAGCCGGTCGCTCCGGCAGCGCTGGCCTCCGCGATCTCCGATCCCGCGCTGCGCGAGGATGCACTGAGATTCGCCACCGTGATGGCTTTTGTCGACGGCAGGCTCGACAAGGGAAAGATCGCGGCGGTGCTCGCCTATGCCAGGGCACTCGGCGTGCACGAACGCTATGTCGACGAAATCGCGGAAGCTGCGGCCGGCCATGTGCAGGCGGCGCTCGCCGACATGACGCGTGCCAACATGCGGAGCATCACCGGCAGGTCGTGGTCCGATGCCGATGCCATGGCCTGGATCCTGCCCTACGGCAGGTCGCCCGATCCGGCGCTTGCCAAACGCTGCGACCGGCTCGGCGCGCTGCCCGATGGCAGCTTCGGGCTTGCCTTCTACAGGCATTATCGCAGCAACGGATACGACTTCCCGGGCGAGCCGAACGGGCTGAATGCCGGCTTCGGGTTTCCGCACGACACCGCACATGTGGTGTCGGGCTACGATACCTCGCCTCGCGGCGAACTCCTTGTCTCGACCTTCACGGCCGCGATGCATCGCAGGCTGCCGATGGCCGGCCATATCCTGCCGGTCATCTTCTCCTGGCATCTCGACGTGCAGATCAACGCCGTGGCGAAGCACGCCGCAGGCGCGCTCGATCCGGCCGAGTTCTGGCACGCCTATGCCGGCGGCAAGACCGCAACCGTCGACACCTTCGCGCCGGACTGGGATTTCTGGGCCCATGTGGAGACGCCGTTGCGCGACTTGCGGCGGCAATGGTCGATCCCGGAGGATGGGCTGGATCGCAAACCATAACCACCGCTACCCGCCACGCCTGAAATAGAACTCGCCGGTCAGCGACGAATGATCCCACGGCACCTGGCGCTCGTTGGTCTCGCGGATCACGTCGGCGCGCACCCGCGTCAGCAGCGTGCGCACTTCGAGATTCGGCGTGTGGATATGCTTCAGCAGCGCCGCGGTGAACGGACTGTTGCGGCCGGTGCCGTCGAGCGCGATCCGGTTCGGGCTTGTGGCGAAAGTAATGAGCGTTCCGATGCCGGCGTTGAGCTGCGCGAGTCCCTGCCCGACCGCCGCCGAGCGCGCGCCGCCGCCGAAAGCGCGGGCGAGCGAGCGCGAAAGCGGATTGTCGCGGCATGCATCCAGGAATACGAGATTGATGCGTTTCTCGGTTTCCATGTCGGACAGGATCGTATCGACGGCGATCGCTTCGGTGCTGAGAGCGGACGGCCGTTCGAGTCTCGCGTCGGTCGGGATCAGATAATTGTTGCCCGCGACCTGCACGCCGTGACCGGCATAGAAGAACAGCGTGGTGGCCGCACCTTGCATGGCGGCGCCGAACTCGCCGATCTTCGCGCGCATGCCGGCGCTGTCGAGATCGTAGCCTTCGATCACCTTGAAGCCGAGCGCGCGCAGCGCCGCGGACACATCGCGCGCGTCGTTGGCCGGATTGGCAAGCTCGGGCGCCGTCCGGTACTTGCCGTTGCCGATGACCAGCGCGACCCGGGGGCCGCCCTGAACCGCGGACGCCGCCGGCGCCGGAACAATCGGCGGCTGCGTTGCGGCGGTGGTTGTCTTGCTCGCAACGTTCGCCATAAGCCCGCGGATGTGGTCGCGCTCCTTCACTGACTCTTTGTGCTGGGGGTCAAGGGCAATGGCTTGGACGATGTCACGGTATGCATCTTCGAACCTGTTGCTCAACTGGAGAGAAATCGCACGATGGTAATAGCCAAGCCCATTTTTCGGATCGAGCCTGATCGCTTGATCATAGTCGCGGATCGCATTGTCGAACTGGCCGAGCGCGCGATGGCTGATACCGCGACCGAGATAGGCCCCTGCGAGATTCGGATCGAGCCGGATGGCTTCGTCGTAGTCGCGAATGGCATCCGTCCATCGATCGAGACTTCGCCTAGTGGTGCCGCGCTGATTGTAGAATCCCGCGTTCGTGGGATCGAGCGCGATAGCCTTGTCCATGTCCGGAATGGCATCGTTATATTTGCGGATACGGTAATACGCCTCGGCGCGCCACTGATAGGCGGCCGCGTCATTCGGATCGAGCCTGATCACCGTGGAGAAATCTGCGGCCGCCGCGGCATGCGCACCTTTCGCGCGATGGGCAAGCGCACGACTTTTTGCATGGCTGGGGTTGTTGGGGTTGATCCGGATCGCCGCATCCGCTTCGGCGATGGCGCGGTCAAAGTCACCCTTGTCACGATACACCAGCGAGCGCGCGTCGTGATAGGTTGCGGCCGCTTTCGGATTGATCCGCATCGCTGAGGACAGGTCCGCGATGGCGCGGTCGTAATCGCGGTTCCTTCTGAAAGCGAGCGACCGGAACGCGTGTAACAACGCAAGCTGTTCGCCCTTGTAGCGACCGGAGGCAATCACCCGGCCGCAGGCTGCGATGGCGATGTCAGCCGGGGTGTTGCCATTGGTACAGGCTTTGCCGTCGTCGACGGACTGCGCGCCTGCCGGACCAGGCATGATCAGCGATTGCGCGGCAAACAGGCTCAGCGCAACAAAAACAGCTCTCCACATGGCTGCCTCGCGTTGAAAACGACGACCGCAAATGGGAACACGATGATACGCTGCGGACCAGGAACGGCGTAATCACTTTGTCGCGGCAACCTGCGAACTGGTTCGACGACGTGTTCCGATCCCGGACCTGCGGCGGCCTACAGCGCTTCCGCCGCCTCCCTCGCCTCCACCACCACGTCGTGATCGTAGAGCGTCTTGCGGAACGACGCATGCGCGACGATCTCGGCGTCGCGCTTGGCGACATCGCCAAGCATGGTGTCGTAGCGCAGGCCGTTCTCGCGGGCGCCGCGCTGCACGCCGGCGACGCGCTCGCGCCGGAGTTTCTCATAGGCCACCAGTGCCGCCGGTGCGGTATCGCGGTCGGCGTTTGCAAGAATGGTCGCGAGCGCCATGCCGTCCTCGATCGACTGGTTGGCGCCCTGCCCGAGATGCGGCAGCATCGGATGCGCGGCATCGCCGAGCAGCGTAAGCCGCCCCCTGGTCCAGGTCGGCAGCGGCTCGCGATCATAAAGCGCCCATTTGAAAGTCGACGTGACCTCCTTCAGCAGCCCTTCGATGCGCGGGTCCCAGCCGGCGAATTCGGCGCGGAGCGCGTCGGGATCGCCTTGCGCGGTCCAACTCTCCTTCATCTGCGCATCCGCCGGAACGAAGCCGACATAGTTCACGAGTTGGCCGGCGCGCACCGGAAAAACCAGGAAATGCTTGCCGCGTCCCAGCCACATCTGCCACGCATCTTTCGGCCAGTCCGGAACCGCCGCATGCGGCACCAGACCGCGATAGGCGACGGTGCCGGAGAACACCGGGTCCGAGGGCGGAAACACGAACGGCCGCAGTTCGGAATGAATGCCGTCGCAGGCAACCACGATATCCGCTTCGACGACCGCGCCATTCGCAAAGGTCACGCGCGCCGTGCTTTCGTCCTGCGCGAAACCGGTCGCACGATGACCGGTATGCACGACGCCTGCGGGAAGAGCCGCGGCGAGGAAATTCACCAGATCGGCACGGTGCATGCCGAAGGTTGCGTTCCAGCCCGCGGAGTCCGTCACCTGCACCGGCGCGATCGGACTTCCGTCATCGCGAAAATACCGCGAACCCGAACCGACCCGCGCACCCCATGTCTCGACCGCGGGACCAAGCCCCACACGCTCCAGCTGGCGCACGCTGTTGGGCGTGATGAATACACCGGCCCCGACCTCGCCGAGCGCGGGCGCCTGTTCGTAGACCTGCACCGAAAGACCATGCGCGATCAGCGCATTGGCGGCGAACAATCCGCCGATGCCACCACCGATGATTGCGATGCTGGGACCCGAGGCTGTCATCCCCGTCACTCCTGTTGCCTGCGACACGAAAATGCTTCGGATATCACTCGGTTTCAAGTAAGTGTGCCCGCAAGCCTGTCAGAACAGAAAAGCCGGGAGACCGCCCATGATCAAGATCCGCGGCCTGCGCGCCGCCTTCGCCGTCCTCGCCCTCGTGGCAGCCGCCGGAGCCGCGGCCGCGCAGGATTATCCGAACCGCGCCGTGAAGATCATCGTGCCATTCCCGGCCGGCGGAACCGCCGACGCGGTGCCGCGGCTGGTCGGCGACTGGCTGTCGAAGAAATGGGGCCAGCCGGTCATTATCGAAAATCCGACCGGCGCCGCCGGCAATATCGGCTCGGAGCAGGCCTTCCGTGCCGACCCCGACGGCTACACGCTGCTTTCGGCGCCGCCGCCGCCGCTGGTGATCAACCAGAACCTCTACAAGAACCTGAATTTCGATGCCTCGAAGTTCGAGCCGATCATTGTCATGGCGCAGGTGCCGAACGGCGTCATCGTCAATCCGTCGAAGGTGAGCGCCAAGACGCTGCCGGAATTTCTCGCCTATCTGAAGGCCAATCCGGGCAAGGTGACGTCGGCGACGCAGGGCAACGGCACCACCTCGCATCTCACCTCCGAGATGCTGCAATTGATGGCCGGTGTGAAGGTGCAGCACGTCCCCTATCGCGGCACGGCGCCGGCCCTGCAGGATCTCGTCGCCGGGAATGTCGACTTCATGTGCGACAATCTCGGCGTCTCGCTGCCGCTGGTTCAGTCCGGCAAGCTCAGGCTGCTCGCGGTCGCGACCGCAAAGCCGATGGCCTCGCTGCCGAACGTACCGACCGTCGCGCAAACATTGCCGGGCTTCGAATCGGTCGCCTGGTATGCGGTGGTCGCGCCGCCCGGGACGCCGAAGGCGATCACCGAGAAGATCAACGCCGACATCAACGAAGCCTTGCGCGACCCCGCGATCCAGGAGCGGCTGAAGAAGCTGTCGGCCGAAGTGGTCGGCGGCTCGACCGCGGAGACGGCGAAATATCTCGGCGCGGAAGTCGATCGCTGGAACAAGGTGATCAAGGACGCCAATGTGAAGATCGGGGGGTAATCGCTTTAGCGGCGCACCTATGATCGGCATTTGAGGTCGTCCCCGCGAAAGCGGGACCCACAACCACCACTCTGGAATATGGGTCTCCGCCTTCGCGGGGACGACAACGCAGCTGGCGCGACCGCCCTACCCCGTCGCCTCCAGCGCGCCGACCGGCTCCGCCGAGACCAGAACGAAGGCGATCACGCATGGCTTGTCGCCATTGTTGATCCAGTCGTGAATGGTGCCGCGCTGGACCAGCACGTCGCCGGCCTTCAGGTGCACGATCTCGTCGTCGAGCGTCATGTCGATCTCGCCGGACAGCACCACCGCAAAATCGATCGAGTTGGTGCGATGATTGCGGGGCGCGACGCCCGGCGCGTATTCGATCACGCGGAACACCGCGCGGTCCTTCATGGCCGTGCCCATGATCTGCTTCGCGCCATCGGCTGCGCCGTTGTTGTCGGCGGGAAGTGCCGTCGACCAGATATTGAAGAAGGTGCAGCCGGAACGCGGATTGACCACATCCTGCGAGACTTCATCGATCAGGACGGTGGCCTTGCCATCCTTCTTGTGACCGGTAACGACACGGCGAACCTGCATGGCGCTGCCTATCGCGGTTCGAGGCCAATGCGGCGGATGATATCTCCCCAGCGGCTGGTTTCCGACTGGACATAGCCCTGCGCATCGTTCACCGAACCGCCAACCGGCATGAAGCCAATTTTCTCAAGCTGCGCCTGCGTATCGGCGTCCTTGAGCATCGCGTTCACGTCGGCATTGATTTTCTGAATCACCGCATCCGGGGTTTTCGCCGGCACGAACAGTACGACCCAGGTGGTGTCATCGGCATCCCCCAGCCCGAGCTCGCGCGCGGTCGGAACGTCCGGCAGCGCCTTGACGCGCTCCTTGCTGGTCACCGCAAGCCCCTTCACCTGCCCGGCCTTGACGTTCTGAACGGCAGCCGACAGCGCCACGCTGGCGAGCGGAATATGCGAGCCGATCACCGCCTGGGTCGCGGGGCCCGCGCCAGTATACGGTGCATGCGGAATGTCGACCTTGCCTTCGAGCTTGAAAATGCGTTCCGCCGACAGATGCGGCGTGGTCCCGGCGCCCGCGGTGCCGTAGGTCATCTTCTCGGTCTTCGCCGCCTCGATCGCTTCCTTCAGATTTTTTGCCTTCAGGGACGGTGCGCCGATGATCAGATTGGGCGTGGTCGCGACCACCGCCGCCGCCTTGAAGTCGTCCGCCGCGTAGCCGGGAGTCTTCGACAACGTCTGGTTCACCGCAAAGGCCGACGTCGTCACCAGCACGGTGTAGCCGTCCGGATCGGCCTTCGATGCCTGTGCTGCCGCGATATTGCCACCGGCGCCGCCGCGATTCTCCACGACCACGCTCTGCTTCCAGCGGTCGTTCAGCTTCTGGCCGACGATGCGGGCGATGGAATCGGCAGGTCCCCCGGGGGCGAAGGCGACCAGCAGCTTGACCGGCTTGTTGGGGTAATCCTGGGCCTGCGCCAGCGGTGCCGCCAGCAGCCCGATCACCGCGGCGGCGGCACAGACACGCGCTGATTGTCCTGATCTGGTCACAAGCGTTCTCCCGATGGTCCTCTTCGTTGCGGGCGAAGTGGCCATAACGGGCCGCGCTTGGCAAGTTTTCCGGAACGGCGGCAGACTGCGCGCTCGTGCTGCGTCTATTTCGCGGCCGCGGCCGGGCGCGTCGAGACGCGCTCGGTCGGAACCACATCGAACTGACGCAGCATGCCGCGGCGCAGAACATCGAATGTCACAATGCGGCCGATGCGCTCGGCGTTGAGCAGCCGGATCAGGTCGTCGACGCCGGTCACCTTCTCGCCATCGACCCTGACGATCACGTCGAGCGTCATCAGCCCGCCGGTATCGGCCGGAGCACCCTGCTCCATCGTCGTGACCATCGCTCCCGAACCGTTGTCGATTGCCGCAGCCAGCGCATGGCGGCGCGGCACCGCGACGGTCTGCCCGGCAATGCCGACAAAACCGCGCCGCACCCGGCCGTGCCGGATCAGTTCGCTCAGCACGATCTGCGCGGTGTTGCTGGCGACCGCAAAGCAGATGCCCTGCGCACCCATGATGATCGCGGTGTTGATGCCGATCACCTCGCCGTGCGATGTCACGAGCGGCCCGCCGGAATTGCCGGGATTGAGCGCGGCATCGGTCTGGATCACGTCCTCGATCAGCCGTCCGGTCTGCGCGCGCAGCGAGCGGCCGAGCGCCGAAATCACACCGGCGGTGACGGTCGATTCGAACCCGAGCGGATTGCCGATCGCAACCACCAGCTGGCCGCGGCGCAGCGCCTTGGAATCGCCGAGCGCGGCAGCCGGCAGATTGCGCACGGAATCGGCGCGGATCAATGCGAGGTCGGTGTCGGGGTCCTCGCCGAGCAGCCGCGCCTCCATCACGCGGCCCTCGGAATCGGTGAGCCGCAATTCGCGCGCGCCGTCGACCACATGGCTGTTGGTCAGCACCAGGCCATCGGGAGCGATGATGACGCCGGAGCCGACGCCGCCGGCAGCACGGCCTTTGGCATCCTTCCTGCGGGTCTCGACCCGCACCACGGCAGGGCCGACGCGGTCGGCAACGCCGATCACGGCATGCGAATACGCATCGAGCAGGGCCGCATCCTGCGCGGCATTGTCGACATGAGGCTGGACGTCGTCCGTATCGAACACGGACATATGGGTGACATCGAGCATGGCAAGGCTCTCACATATGCATGCGCGGTCCGCAGACGGGGTCGCAGAAGCGCCTTTGGGGCGCCCAATTCCGCCGGCCGCGCTTTGGGGATGCCGGCAGATATAGGCGTGGCACGCGGGAGTTAAAGAGCCGCGCGCGCGCCCGCCGTCGCGGGGCGCGGTCACCGCAAATGCTGAAACGCCTCGCTGAAGAAATACGGCCCAAGCGCATAGAGGCTGGTCCACATCAAGGCACCTGCCGATTGCGCCATCAGAAAGCGCGGGAATGGCATGGCGAGAGACCCCGCCAGCAGGCCGTTGACCTGGCGCATCAGTGGAATGAAACGCGCCACCACCACGATCCAGACTCCGCCTTTGGTGAAACGCTGCTCGATATTGTCCAGCCGCTCCCCCGTCAGGCCGATGCGCGGACCGAACCGGCGCAACAACATGTTTCCACCGAGCCGTCCGATCAGAAATCCGGTCGAGTCGCCGAGTATCGCGCCCGCCAGCACCGCGAAATAGACCGAGACGATCGAGAGCTCGCCCTGCGCTGCGAGCAGGCTTGCCGCGATCACCCCGGTCTCGCCCGGCACCGGCGAGCCCATGGATTCGAGATAGATCATCGCGAAGATGGCGAACGCGCCATAGGTCTTGATGAACGGCTCGAAAATTGCCCAGCCTTCATGCAGCGTCGCGAGCATCATCAGCCCCCGAATGTATCGCCAAGCTGCTTCATCACCGCGTCCTTCCACTGCACGATCTGCGGCGTATCGAGCGTCTGCGGCGGCTTGTCGGTCTTGACCGCGTCCCTTGTCAGCCGCGCGATGCCGATTTCGCCATCGGTCCAATAGGGGTCGCCGCCGCCATTGCGCCCGGTCAGCGTGGGTCCGATACCCGTCACCTGATAGATCGCCTCGACCACCTGCGCGGTCTTCAGATCAGCCATGAGACCGTCGCGTTCCTCGTCGATGTCGGGCGCAATGTGATGGGTCACCTGCCCGGTATAGTGACTGAGTCCCACGCTGCGGTCGAACGTCACCGCGCCGAGCCAGACCGGCCGCTCCTCCACGCCCTTGTCCAGCACCTGCCAGAACCGCACATGATGCCGGCGGTCGGCGCTCTTGCCGGAGGGCTTTTCGAAGGCGAGGTCTTCCACCCGCCCGGCATAAAACAGCGGACTGACCGGCGCGTGCTCATAGGGCCGCTTGAGCAGCACCGAGCCGACAATCTTGACGCTCGACGTCAGCGTCACCGGATCGGCCGGAAACCAGCCCGCGTCGTTCATCGCCCGGATGATGGCCTCGCGCTCGCCGACCAGTCCGACATTCAGCGCGTCGCCCGGAATTCCCTGTTTGGTCTGAGTCACCATCGGGTGTTTCGCGAGCCCGGGCTGATGCTCGTGATGATGCCAGGCCATCGGCAGAAGAATGTACGCAACCACGCCATAGACCAGCGCTGCGAGCGCGATCGTCAGAATGAGTGTCCCGTCCATGCGCCGCTACGCCGCCCTCACACAGGATCGCTGCCGCCGCGTTTGGCGGACCATGCAATCAGCCCGGCCACGATCACTATGGCAAGACTTGCACTCCAGGGTCCAGCCAGCGCATAGGCCAGCGCGCCGCCGAGCGCGCCCAGCAGAAATCCTGCCAGTACGGAGAAAACGGTCGCAAAGCGCTTGCGGGCTTCGGCCGCCAGCGCCGGATCGGCGGCCATGCGCGACGGGCGCAATCGCGCATAGATCAGTTCGGTCGCGTCGATCGCGAGTTGGGTTGAGTTGCCGGTCATGACATTGGTCTGTGGCACCCCGCGCAGCAGGAGGCGCACCAGCGTCGATTGCACGCCCATGGCGGCCGCCGACAGAAGGCCGGCCGCCGCGCCAAGCCACGAATCCGGGTCGGTGATCGGCCATGAATAGACCATCAGCGCGACGAAGCCCCCAAGCAGCACCGCCTCCAGCGCGAACACCAGCGGCAGCGAGGATCGCTTCCCGCCGCGCCGCGCGATGATGATTGCAGCGGCCATGCCGGCGCCGAGCATGAAGACCGGGATCGCAAGCATCTTGGCGGCAACGCCGCGATCGTCCACCCCCAATTCGGCCGCGGCCACCACGAAACTGCCGGTCACCTGGGCTGCAAAAAATCCGAACAGAGCAAGGAAGGTGATGGTGTCGACATAGCCGGCAACCAGGCTGAGCAAAGGCGGAACGGCGCGCGGCAGCGGCGCGGGTCCTGCTTCCGCGCTCATCGGCCTATCAGCCACGCGCCGATACGCTTCACCGCCTCGTGCATGTCCGCCTGCGATTGCGCATAGCAGAAGCGAAGATAGTGGCGCCCGTCGACGGGATCGAAATCGTCGCCCGGCGTCGCCG
>NZ_JBFWPA010000038.1:0-57559 GCF_050250235.1 Pseudorhodoplanes sp. | reverse complement strand
GCATGGTCTCGACGCCATCCGGCGCATCCGGCCCGAACCACCGCATGCTCGCGAGCCGGGACAGCTGCGGCGCGATCATGCGATTGGTCGCGGTCACGCCGGTATAGTTCCAGTGCAGATTCGGGATGATGGCGTCGAGATCGGTCAAGGCGGGGCACCAACGCGGAATTGAGCCTCTTCTTACCCATTTTTCATGGCCCTCGCCTATGCTGGCCCGATTCTTTTGCGGAGAGGTCCGTCATGACCGTCCTGATCACCGGCGGCGCCGGCTATATCGGCAGCCACATGGTTTACGAATTGCTGGATGCCGGCGAAACGGTGGTCGTGCTCGACAACCTGTCCACCGGATTTCGCTGGGCGATACCCGACAGCGTGACGGTCTACGAGGGCGATACCGGCGACGAGGAATTGGCCCGCTCGATCATCGCGCGGCATGGGGTCGAGACCATCATCCATTTCGCCGCCTCGATCGTGGTGCCGGATTCGGTCGCCGATCCGCTCGGCTATTACCGCAACAACACCGCCAATTCCCGCACCCTGATCGAGGCCGCGGTCAAAGGCGGGGTGAAGCATTTCGTGTTTTCGTCGACCGCTGCGGTGTATGGCAATCCGAAATCCGTCCCGGTAGCGGAGGATGCCGTTCCGGACCCGATGTCACCCTATGGTTCGTCGAAGCTGATGACGGAAATCATCCTGCGCGATGCCGCGATCGCCCATCCCCTCACATACGCCATCCTGCGCTATTTCAATGTCGCAGGCGCCGATCCGCTGATGCGCACCGGGCAATCGACGCCCGCGGCGACGCACCTGATCAAGGTGGCGGTCCAGACCGCACTCGGCATGCGCCGGAAGATGGACGTATTCGGCACGGATTACCCGACGCCCGACGGCACCTGCATCCGCGACTATATTCACGTCAGCGATCTGGTGCGGGCGCATTCGGACGCGTTGCGCCATCTGCGCGCGGGCGGCTCCTCCGCCACGTTCAATTGCGGCTATGGGCATGGCTATTCGGTCCTCGAGGTCATCGACACGGTAAAGCGCTTGTCAGGCGTCGATTTCCGCGTCGAACTGGCGGATCGGCGGCCGGGCGATCCGGCGCAGATCGTGGCCGCCTCCGAGCGGGCGCGTTCGGTGCTGGGCTGGGTGCCCCGGTACGACGATCTCGGCACCATCGTCGGCGGCGCGCTCGCATGGGAACAGAGGCTGCGGGCACGGAATTCGTAGACCTTCCTTGCAGGGCGGCGTCACATCCGGCCTGCAGGCTTGAAATCTGCCCCCCAAGCGGGCAGGTAGCCGGCTGGCTGGCTGTCCGGCCTTTTTACCAAGTGGAATCGATGGTGCCTTCCGCCCCGGCCGACAAGGAAAGTTCTTATCAGCTGATACGCCGGCTCGTGACCGAATACGGCGCGAAGCACTGGAAGTCGTACGCCACAGCGTTCTTTTTCATGGCGATCTCTGCGGGCGGTACCGCCGCGATCGCCTATCTGATGGGAACGATCGTCAACAAGGCCTATGTGGATCGCAGTTTCCACGCGATCGTGGTGATCGGCCTTTTCACCATCGTCATTTTCTGCGCCCGGGGTGCCGCCACCTATTTCCAGGCGGTGATCCTGTCGCGCGTCGGCAACGCCATCATCGCCGAAAATCAGCGCAAGCTGTTCGACCGGCTGATGAACCAGAATCTCGCCTTCTTCGCCGAGCGGCATTCCTCGGAATTCCTGCACCGGCTCTCGACCGGCGCGGTCTCGGCAATGCAGGTTCTGAACCTGCTCATCACCGCCGTAGGCCGCGACTTCCTGTCTCTGGTCGGGCTCGCCACGGTGATGGTGATCCAGGATCCGGTGATGTCGATTTCCGCTGCGATCATCGCGCCGCCGGCGCTGTGGATGATCCGCAAGCTCGTGCGCCGCGTGAAACTCGTGGCAAAGGCGCAGTTCACCGGCGGCACACGGCTGTTCGAGACCATGCACGAGACCGTGCAGGGCATCCGCATCGTGAAGGCCTTCACGCTCGAAGACCGGCTGCGCAAGCGCTATTACGACAATGTCGCAACGGTCGAGAACGAAGCCAACAAGATGGCGCGGGTCTCGAACCGGTCGAGCCCGATGATGGAAGCGCTCGCCGGCGTCGCCATCGCCATGGGCGTCATCTATGGCGGCTACCGAACCATCGAGATGAACGCAACGCCGGGCGAGTTCTTCTCCTTCATCACCGCCTTCCTGCTGGCCTATGAGCCGGCCAAGCGGCTCGCGCGCCTGAACATCGAGCTGAATGCCGGCCTGATCGGCGTGCGCCAGCTGTTCGACATCATCGATGCGCCCTCCACCGAGCCTGCCGACAGCGACAAGCCGAAGCTTGTCATGGCCAGGGGACAGGTCGAATTCCGCGACGTGTGGTTCTCCTATCGGGAGAAGGAGCCGGTGCTCCGCGGGCTCTCGCTCACGGCCGAAGCCGGGCAGATGACCGCGCTGGTCGGCCCATCGGGCGGCGGCAAATCGACCATTCTCAACAGCATCCTGCGCCTGTACGAGCCGCAATCCGGCACGATCACCATCGACGGAGAGAATATCGCGGATGTATCGCGCCACTCGCTGCGCCAGCAGATCGCCTATGTCGGACAGGACGTGTTCCTGTTCCACGGTACGATCCGCGACAATATCGCCTTCGGCAAGGACGCCGCGACCGAGGACGAAATCATTGCCGCGGCCAAGGCCGCCAACGCGCACGACTTCATCGTGTCGTTCCCGAACGGCTACGACACCCATACCGGCGAACAGGGGCTGCAGCTTTCCGGCGGCCAGCGCCAGCGTATCGCCGTCGCGCGCGCGTTGATCCGCGATGCCCGGTTGATCCTGCTCGACGAGGCCACCGCCGCACTCGATTCGGAATCCGAACGGCTGGTGCAGGACGCGATCACGCATCTGACGCAGGGGCGCACCACCATCGTGATCGCACACCGCTTGCATACGGTCGCCCATGCCGACCGCATTTTCGTGATCGAGGACGGCGTGGTTGCCGAATCGGGCCGCCACGACGAATTGCTGCGCAACAGGGGCCGCTATGCGTCATTCTACCGGCTGCAATTGCAGGCGCAGGAATTCCCCGGCGCGCCCGCCGCAGCGGAATAGCCGAAAACCAGCGGACGCCGGGATCCCCCAATCCCGGCGTCCACCAACGGCCCCCGCTCAAGCAAACTCGTTCTCAGTAGCAGGCCACGCGTCGCGGCCCACGCCGTGTGCGGATCCAGCACTCGTTGGGCGGCGCAATCGCAGCGCCGATCAGTGCGCCGGCGCCAGCACCGATCGCGCCACCGACAAGAGCGGCGCTTCCGCCCGAGGTCGCTCCGCCAATAATGGCACCGGTTGCACCGCCAATGACGGCGCCCGTCGCTACATATTGCTCACGCAATGTGTAGCATCCGGAAAGCAACACCGACATGGCGCAAAGCAGCAGGAATTTCTTCACTGCTCCCTCCCCGCTTTGACGCCCCCCACGGCCATGCTATGCGGAGGCCCCGCCTGCGGCCAATGCAATCAAGACCGCGTGCCGCTTTTTCCGCCGATCTCCGGCTCCTTGTGACAAAAAAGCATCAACGGCTATGAGCGACCGTTACGTCATACCTCCGCCGCCGCAGGCAGCGCTTGCGGTCAAAGGCTCATCCGAAAAATTTCCGGTGCGCCGCATCTGGTGCGTTGGCCGCAATTACATCGAGCATATTCGCGAGATGGGGCAGGACGAGCGCGCGCCGCCGTTCTTCTTTGCAAAGCCGGCCGATGCGATCGTGCCGGACGGCAGCGTGGTGCCCTACCCGCCGCTGACCAAGGACATGCACCACGAGGTCGAACTCGTGGTGGCGCTGAAATCCGGTGGACTGAACATCCAGCCGGACAAGGCGAATGACTGCATCTGGGGCTACGGCGTCGGCATCGACCTGACCCGCCGCGATCTTCAAATCGCATCGCGCGAAGTCAAACGGCCATGGGAAATCGGCAAGGCGTTCGATGCGTCGGCCCCGTGCGGGCCACTCGTGCCGGCCTCGCAGATCGGCCACCCGACCAAGGGCCGCATCTCGCTGAAGCTGAACGGCGTCGTGAAGCAGGACGGCGATCTCGACCAGATGATCTGGAACGTACCGGAGACGATCTGGAAGCTGTCGGAGATGGTCGAGCTTGCCGCGGGCGACATCATCATGACCGGCACCCCGGCAGGCGTAGGCCAGGTCAATGTCGGCGACAAGATCGAATGCGAGGTCGAGGGCATCGGTTCGCTATCGGTGACCATCGGCAAGCCGAAGTCCTGACGGCGCTTGTGCCCCGGACGCGGTGCAGCACGAAGTGGTGCACCGCAGAGCCGGGGCCTATCCGGAATTGCGGCAATGGGTCCCGGTTCAGCAGCGCATCACGTCGTGCTGCGCTGCGCCCGGGACACACCGGCGACGATCAAGCCGCTGCCGGCTTGATCAGGCCTTCCGCCTTCATCGCATCCTGCACCTTTGGCCGCGCACGGATACGATTGCGCAGATCGTTCAGGTTCGGCCATTGCGCGATGTCGATGTCCTGGAAGCGCGCCCAGTTCGACACCACGAACAGATAGATGTCGGCGACCGAGTAGCGATCGCCGGCCAGCCATTGCTTTCCGGCTAGTCGTTCGTCGACATGCTTGAAGGCATTCAGCACATTCTCCTTGGCGATCACCCGGTAGTCGCCGGGCGTGCCATCCTTGAACAGCGGAGTGAACTGCTTGTGCAGTTCGGTCGCGATGAAAGTCAGCCATTCCAGCGCACGGTAATAATCCGCGGTGCCGGCCTTCGGCATCAGCCCGGCTTCGGGCTTCTGGTCGGCAACGTACTGAAGAAGCGCGAGCGCCTCGGTCATGATCTCGCCGCTGTCGAGCTTGAGGACCGGCACCACGCCCTTCGGGTTCACATCCCAGAAGTTTTCGCCGCCCTTCGTGACCTTGGCCTTGTTGTCGACCCGCTCGAGGTCGAACGAAATCCCGGCCTCGTGCAGCGCGATATTGACGGCAAGCGAGCAGGCGCCGGGTGCGTAGTACAACTTCATCTCTTCCTCCCTGGGGCGCGCGGCCCCGCTTGGCCCGGTTTGCCGAGCCTGGCGTCGTTCGTCAAATGCCTGGCGCGATCTTGCCCTGAACCGGCGGAATTGCGCAAACCATTGATCCGACGTCAGAAAAATATCACGAAGGGGATTCCCAAACCGGAACCAAATCAGATATGCCGCGTTGCAGCCGGGCCGGAACAGGACAGACGTTGTGAGGACGTTGATGACCATGCTTGCAACCCGCAGGACCGTTCGGATCGCCGAGCCAGATCCTTTCGGCGAGGTGACCCTGGCTCCGGCTTTCATGACAGGACAGTCCGAAACCCAGCTGGCACGCGCCATGGCGCATGCGCTGGTCGAAGCCCAGCCCGCAAGCGCCTCGCAGGCGTTGCGGCATTTGCGCAGCCTGTTTCCGGATTCTCCCCTGACGGTGCGGGTTTCGGCGCTCAACGCCCTGATGCGCCGCTAGATGCATGATCCCGATGGCTGATCGCTACATGCCGAGATAGGCCTGCCGGACGCGATCATCCGCGAGCAATTCCTCGCCCGAACCGGTCAGCGTGATGCGGCCGTTTTCCAGCACATAGGCGCGGCTCGCGAGCTTCAGCGATACCGCCACATTCTGCTCCACCAGAACGCAGGTCAGCCCGTCGCGATTGAGATCGCGGATCGTGGCCAGCACTTCCTGCACCAGCGCCGGCGCCAGACCGAGCGACGGCTCGTCGAACATCACCAGTTCGGGTTCTCCCATCAGACAGCGGCCGATCGCGAGCATCTGCTGCTCCCCGCCCGAAAGCGTGCCCGCCGCCTGGGCGGAACGCTCGCCCAGGCGAGGGAACATGGCGAGCACGCGTTCGCGGTTCTTGGCGCGGGCCGCGCGGGCGCGCGGCAGCATCGCACCCATGTCGAGATTCTCGGACACCGAGAGACTGGGGAAAATCTGGCGGCCCTCCGCCACCTGGCCGATGCCGAGATTGCAGACCTTGTAGCTCGGCAGACCGGCGATCTCCTCGCCGTGAAACCGGATATGGCCGGCGGCGGGCCGGACCATGCCGGCGATGGTACGGATCAGCGAGGTCTTGCCGGCGCCGTTGGCGCCGACGATCGCAACAATCGCGCCTTTCGGCACCTCGACCGAAACTCCGTCGAGCGCCTGAGCGTCGCCGTAGAAGACATCGATGCCGTCAACGGTCAGCATCAGTGCACCGCCTCCGCGCCGAGATAGCAGGCGAGCACGTCGGGATCGCGGGTGACCAATTCGGGCGGGCCCTCCGCGATCACCTTGCCATAATTCACCACCACGATATGCGCCGACAGCGCCATCACCGCCCGCATCACATGCTCGATCAGCAGGATGGTAACGCCGGTATCGTCATTGAGCTTGCGGAACACGCTGACCATGCGGTCGGTCTCGGTCGGACGCAGGCCCGCCATCACCTCGTCGAGCAGCAGGATCTTCGGCTTGGTCGCAAGCGCACGGGCGACCTCCAGGCATTTGCGGTCGGGCAGGGTGATGCCGGTCGGGCGCGCGCCCCGCTTGTCGTCGAGGCCGAGAAGCCTGAGAACGTCGTTTGCGTAATCCCGCGCTTCCTGCACATCGTCGGTCCAGGCCAGCGCGCCGACCGCGACATTCTCCTCGACCGTCAGATCGTTGAACGGCCGCACGATCTGGAAGGTGCGGCCGACACCGGCATGACAAATCTGGTCCGGACGCTTGCCGACCAGTGATTTGCCATCGAGCAGCACGTCGCCGGTGTCGGGGCGGAACACCCCTGCAATCATGTTGAAGACCGTGGTCTTGCCGGCGCCGTTCGGGCCGATCAGCGCCTGGATCGCGCCGGCCTTGACGTCGAACGAGACATTGTCGACGGCACGCAGACCGCTGAAGCTTTTCGAAATGCCGCGAACCGAAAGCGACGCCGCGCTCATGAGCGGCCTCCATCCGACTTCCGGTCGAGCCGGAGCACGCCGGCGATCCACGGCCAGACGCCGGATGGCCGGAACAGCACAATCACCGCGACGCAAATGCCCCAGAAGAATTGCTTGATGCCGTCGATCCGCGTGCCTTCGGTCAGGCCGGTCAGCAATTCGCCGAGCGGCGTCAACAGGAAGGCGCCGACGATCGGGCCAAACAGCGTACCGACGCCGCCGACGATGGTGCCAAGGATCAATTCGATCGAACGGTTGGTGCCGAACGTCGATTCCGGGAACAGGTTGTTGTAGTAGAAAGCGTACCAGACGCCGGCGATGCCGGTAAGGCCGGACGAGATCGCGACCGCGATCATCTTGTATTTGAACAGATGGATGCCGCTGGCCTCTGCGGCCTGCTGATCCTCGCGGATCGCCTGCCAGTAATAGCCGAGCTTTGAATTCAGCAGCAGCCGGCACAGCACCAGCGCCAGTCCGGTCAGCGTCAGGATCACGTAATAGAACATGACCGGCGAGCCGCGCAGATTGATCAGATCGACGGTGTCACGATTGGTCACCGGAAGGAACAGCCCCTCGGTGCCGCCGAGCCAGCGGGTGTGATCCACCATGATCCCGGTGAACTCGGCAAAGGCGATGGTCAGCAGCGCGAAATACACGCCGCCGATCGAGAAGCGGAAGCCAAGATAGCCGATGAAACAGCCCATCACCATCGCAAGCGTGATGGATGCAAACATCCCGATCAGCGGCGGGATGCCGAACTTGATGAAAAGCGCGGCGCTGGCATAGGCACCGATGCCGACGAACAGCGCATGCCCGAGCGAAAGCAGGCCCGCAAAGCCGATCATCAGGTTCCAGGCCTGACCGACATAGGCGAAATACAGAACGATGATCAGGACGCTGAGAACATAATTGCTGACGAAATACGGTGCCGCCGTCAGCGCGACCGCAAACACCGCCAGCAAGGCGAGCCCGTGCGCCGGCACACCGTCGAACAATCGGCTCATCGCTGCACCTTGCCGAGCAGACCCTGCGGCCGGAACAAAAGCACCAGGATCAGAAGCGCGAAGCTGAACGCGGTCTTCAGCGACGGTTGCAGAATGATGCCGGCCATCGCCTCCGACACGCCGATCAGGATGCCGCCCAGAAGCGCGCCCGGCAGGCTGCCCATGCCACCGACGATCACGATGATGAAGGCAAGCAGCGTATAGGGCGGTCCCAGATAGGGATGCACGTCGACGATCATGATCAGGATCGCGCCTGCCACGCCAAGGCAGGCGCAGCCGATCGCGAAGGTCAGCGCGAACAGATGGCGGACATTGAGGCCGACCACCAGCGCGCCGGTATGATTGTCGCCGCAGGCACGGATCGCCTTGCCGGTGTCGGTATATTTGAAAAACGCGAACATCGCCGCGGAGCCGATCAGCGCCACAACGCCGGCATAGAGGCGCACCTTGTCGATGATCAGCGGACCGATCTGGAACGAGTCATAGGCATAGGGCACGTTCACGCCCTGCGCGTCCGGGCCGAAGATCATCAGCGGCACGGCAATCAGCACCACCGCGATCGCCGCCATCAGCAGAAACTGGAAATGGTCGGCGACGTGCGCCACCCGCCGGATCACCCAGTCCTGCAGCAGGTAACCAAAGCAGAACAGCACCACCGCCACGAACGGCAGCGCGATCAAGGGATCAATCCCCAGCCGGCGGAACATCACCAGCGTGAGGAACATGGCAAGCACCATGATTTCGCCGTGCGCGAAATTCACGATGCGGATGACGCCGAAAATGACCGAGAGTCCGAGCGCGCTGAGCCCGTAGATCAGCCCGGTCAGAAGACCGCTGATCGCGACGTTGAAATAGATTTCGGTTGGCAAGAGCCCGATCCCGCGAGGCCAATTCGGCTGACGAATGAGCTCCGGCCGGTTCACGGCCGGAGCGTGTCATGTCGTTGAGATTCGTCAGCTACGCTTGTTGTAGGGCGTTGCCGGCCATTCCGCCTTCGCGTCGGTCGCGCCTTTCGGCGCCACGGTCACCAGCTTGCCGCCGCGATTCTGGATCGCCGAGTTGCGCAGCTTGTCGTTCTGGCCCTTGGCGTCGAACTGGATTCCAGGCCCCGGCGACACGTTGTCCGTGATGTTGGTGGCGCGGATCGCGTCGGCGAGCGCCTTCGGATCGGCCGATGCCGCTCGCTTGTAGGCGTCCGCCGCAACCAGCAACGCTTCGAAGGTGTAGACATGGTTGGTGTTCAGGTTCACGTCCGGATGCGCCTTGGCGAGCGCCGCGGTCAGCGCCTTGGTCATCTTCTTGTTCGGATCGTACCAGGGCACGAAGCTGAGCGGACCGTCGGAGAGCTTGCCGAGGGTCTTGAGATACTGGTCCTCGTACCAGCCCGGGCCCATGCTGAGCACACCCATGCCATCCCAGCGCTGCTTGATGAGTTCGCGGGTGAGCAGGATGGCATCGTTCAGACGGCTGACGACCAGCAGAGCGTCGGCCTTGGTGCCTTTTGCCCTGGCGACTTCAACCGACAGATCGCGCGCCTTCGGATCGTAGGCGATGGATTCCACGACCTTGTACGGCATCGGCACCTTTTGGAGGATGCCCGACATGCCCTTCTGCATCGCGGTTCCGAACGTGTCGTTGACGTGCAGCAGCGTCACCGTCTTCGGCGTATTGCCGGTCTGCTCGAAGATTTCCTTCTGGTTCTCGAATGCATCCATCAGGATGCGGCCGGCCACCGGGAAGTTGCGGAATACGAACTTGTAGCCCTGCTCGGTGATCGGGGGGGCGGCGGCGATGTTGATCACGAACGGGATGCCGCGCTGCTCGGCGACCTGCGCGATGGCGGTCGACTGGCCGGAATCGAATGCACCGACCAGAAGCTGGGCGCCTTCGTTGATGAGCTTCTCGGCCTGCGCGCGGGCGATCTGAACGTCGGATTCGGTGTCGCCGTTCATGATCTGAAGAGCGGGCATGCCGGCGTCCTTGAGAAGCCCGGCGGCCACGTCGACACCGCGCTGGCAATCCTGGCCGATGCCGGCCTGGAAACCGGAACGCGGCAGCAGAACGCCGACCTTCAGAGGCGCGCCCTGGGCGCGGCCTAGGTTGAACGGCGCGGTACCCGCCACAATGCCGGCGGCGCCGAAGGTTGCTCCAAGCCCTGCGGCAAAGGTGCGTCGCGTGACGCGCGGCTGACGAGATTTGATGGACATAAGTTAACTCCTCCCTGACTGGTCCGCTGACCTCGGGACCGTGATTGATGCCTTTTTCTTATTGTTTTGCCCGACTTGCAATGCCCGACTTCCGCAGCATCGGCCCGCGCATCGAGCGCGGTTTCCCGTTACAACATATTGTTGTATAGCACAATCAGTGTTGAGAACAACAATTCACGTCCGGATCGAACCGGGCTCCGGGAGGATCGCGTGACCGAAAGCCCTGCCGCAGTCCCGCTGCCGCGCGACCGCAAGAACCGCCGTATCGTCGATCTCGACGTGCTGACCTCGCATCTGGGCTATTCGCTGCGCCGGGCGCAGGTCTGGGTGTTTCAGGATTTCATCCGCACCCTTTCGGTGATCGATCTGCGGCCGGCGCAATATTCGGTGCTGGTGGTGATCGGCGCCAATCCCGGGCTCTCGCAAGCCGAGCTTGCCGACCGGCTGGCGATCGAGCGCGCGCGGCTCGTTCACATGCTGGACCATCTGCAGCGGCGCGGACTGACCGAACGCCTGCCCTCTCCGACCGACCGTCGCACCCATGCGCTGCAACTCACAAGGGAAGGTCAGAAAATGCTCAGGCGCGCCAAGGCGCTGGCCGCGCGCCATGAAGCGCGGCTGACGGAGAAACTTGGACCGGACGCGCGCGCGCAGGTGCTGGAGTTGTTGCAGGTGTTTGTGAGAAAATGACCCACACTCCGCTCATGCCCGCGAATGCGGGCATCCAGGCTTTCTTCTGCTCCGGGTCCCGGCCTTCGCGGCGACGAACGGATCATTGATGCGTCGCTCCGTTACGCCGCGTCCTGATCCGCCTTGAGCACGCCGCGGCGGATCTGGTCTTCCTCGATCGACTCGAACAGCGCGCGGAAATTGCCCTCACCGAAGCCGTCATCGCCCTTGCGCTGGATGAACTCGAAGAAGATCGGACCGAGCACGGTGCCGGAGAAAATCTGTAGCAGCACCTTGGTCATGCCGCCGTCCACGACTCCTTCGCCGTCGATCAGCACGCCGTGCTTCCTGAGGTGATGCACCGGCTCGCCATGACCCGGCACTCGGTCGTCAACCTTCTCGTAATAAGTCTCAGGCGGCTGCGGCATGAACGGCAGGCCATTGGCGGAAAGCTTCGCGACGCTCTCGTAGATGTCGCGGCACCCCATCGCCACGTGTTGGATGCCCTCGCCCTTGTATTCGCGCAGGTATTCCTCGATCTGCGATTTGTCGTCCAGCGACTCGTTGATCGGGATGCGGATCTTGCCGCACGGCGATGTCATCGCACGCGAGATCAGACCGGTGAGTTTGCCCTCGATGTTGAAGAAGCGGATGTCGCGGAAATTGAACAGCTTCTGGTACCATGAGGCCCAGTGGTCCATGCGGCCGCGCTGCACGTTGTGGGTGAGGTGATCGAGATAATACAGACCGCACTTTTCCGGCTTCGGATCACGCTCACCGGTCCAGACGAAATCCACGTCCCAGATCGAACCATTCTCGCCGTAGCGGTCGACGAAATACAGGAGCGAGCCGCCGATGCCCTTGATCGCCGGGATCGCAAGTTCCATCGGCCCGACACTGGTTTCGCCGGGCTCGGCGCCAAGCGCCAGTGCGCGATCATAGGCCTTCTTCGCATCGACGACGCGAAACGCCATCGCGCAGGCGCAGGGCCCGTGCTCGGCCGCGAACCTTTGCGCGAATGAATCCGGCTCGGCGTTGACCACGAAATTCACGTCGCCCTGCCGCCACAGCTGCACGTTCTTGGAACGGTGCTTGGCGACCAGGGTGAAACCCATGGTCTCGAACAGCCTGCCGAGCTTTTCGGGCTCGGGATGGGCGTATTCGACGAATTCGAGGCCGTCGGTGCCCATCGGATTTGATTCGGAGATGACGGCGGCCGGCGCGTCGTGGGGGAACGGACCCATCGGGCGGTCTCCTGTGCAAGATGTGTTGTTCTTCTGACTTTCAGTATAACCGAGATCGGCCGCAAAAATCGTGCAAATTCCTTTCTAAACTGCTATATTGCGCATGATCTGCGCATGAGACTGCAAAATGCTGCAAGAATCCGTCATCATTGATGACGCAGACCTGAAGCTCCTGTCGGCGCTGCAGGACAACGGCGCCCTCACCAATCAGCAACTCGCCGACGTTGTGCGGCTGTCACCGTCGCAATGCTCGCGCCGCCGCCAGCGGCTCGAACAGGCCGGCGTGATCCGGCGCTATCGGGCCGATCTCGATCCCGCCCTGCTCGGCTTCGGCATCACGGTCTTCATCTTCGTCGCGCTGGCCACCCATTCCCGGAATAATGCGCGGCGCTTCCGCGATCTGGTGGCGACGCTTGCGATGGTGCAGGAGACGCATGCGCTGACCGGCGATTCCGATTACCTGCTCAAGGTGATCGTAACCGATCTGCGCGCGCTGTCGGCGCTGGTCAACGATGTGCTGCTGCCGCACGAGGCGGTGGAGCGGGTGCGCTCCAGCATCGTGCTGGAGACGCTGAAGGACGAAGCCAAGCTGCCGATCGGATAGCGCGCGCGGTCGCCTTTTGTCTCCCGCTCATTCCCGCGAAAGCGGGAATCCAGAAAGCCAAAGGACTGGGTCCCCGCCTTCGCGGGGACGAGCGGAGTCAGGTTCGACGGGCTCTCACACGCCGAGATACGCCTCGCGCACACGCGTGTCGTTCAGCAATTCCCGCCCAGTGCCGGAATGGGAGATGCGTCCGGTCTCGAGCACATAACCCCGGTCGGCGATCGCGAGCGCGGCATAGGCATTCTGCTCGACCAGCAGCACGGTGATGCCCTGCCGCTTCAGACCGGCGACGATCGAAAAAATCTGGTCGACCAGGATGGGCGCAAGTCCCATCGACGGTTCGTCGAGCAGCATCAGCTTCGGCCGCGCCATCAGTGCGCGCCCCATGGCCAGCATCTGCTGCTGACCGCCCGAAAGCGAGCCGGCGGCGATTGCCCGCTTCTCGGCGAGAACCGGGAAGGTTGCGTACACCCCCTGGATATCGGTTGCGATCTCGGAATCCTTGCGCGTCCATGCGCCGAGCCTGAGATTGTCCTCGACCGACAGAGGTGCGAATACCTGGCGTCCTTCCGGAACCTGAACGATTCCCCGCGCGACCCGAACATGCGGGGCGACGCGGTCGAGCGGGTTGCCGAGAAAGCGGATCGACCCGCCGGAGACCGGCTGTACGCCGGAGATCGCGCGCAGCAGGGTGGTCTTGCCGGCGCCGTTGCTGCCGACCAGCGTGACAATCTCGCCGGCATTCACCGCCAGCGACAGACCGTGCAGCACTTCGATGCGGCCATAGCGGCTGGACAGATTGTCAATGACGAGCATCGGCCGCCTCCCCGCTCGCATCGGCACCGAGATAGGCGGCGACCACCGCCGGGTTTGCACGAACCTCCTGCGCGCTGCCTTCAGCCAGCGTGCGGCCCTGATCGAGGACATGGATGCGGTTGGAGATTTTCATCACCAGTCGCATGTCATGCTCGACCAGCACCACGGTGACGCCCTGCGCCGCGATCTTCTGGATCACGGCGTCGACTTCGGCGGTTTCGACCGCGTTGCAGCCGGCGGCAGGCTCGTCCAGCAGGAGCACCTTTGGCTCGGACGCCAGCGCGCGCGCAATTTCGAGCCGTTTCAATGCGCCGTAAGGCAGTTCGCCCGCAGGCCTCGTTCCCATCCTGCTCAGACCGACGAGATCGAGCAGCTCCGCCGAACGCTTTCGGCTCGCACGGTTCTGCGACACGACGCTCGGCAGGCGGAGCAGATGCGCGAACACATTGCGATTCTCGTGCAGGTGACGGCCCACCATCACATTTTCCAGGGCCGTCATGCGAAAGAATATCTGGAGATTCTGGAAGGTCCGCGACAGCCCGCGCGCCGCCAGTTCATGCGCCGGCAAGTTGGTGACATCCTGGCCGGCGAGCGAGACCTTGCCACGCGGCGCGCGATAAAGGCCGGAAATCATGTTGAAGAGTGTGGTCTTGCCGGCGCCATTCGGACCGATGATCGCGAAAATTTCGCCTTCCCGGACCGAGAACGACACCTCGTCGACGGCGCGCACGCCGCCGAAATCGATGCCAAGCCCTTCGGTGGCGAGCACGCTCATGACGGGCTCCGCCGGAACAGACTGGCGAGGCTCGGCACGATGCCGGCGCGCAGGAAGATCATGAACACGATCATGGCAAGGCCGAGCGCAATGTGTTCGTAATCGTGAAACACCGTGAACACCTGGGGCAGGATCGTGAGCAGAGCGGCGCCGACGATGCTGCCCATGATCGAGCCAAGCCCGCCCAATACGGCCATGGTGACAAACTCGATCGAGCGCAGGAATCCTGCGGTCGCCGGCGTGACGAGCCCGTCGAACAGCGCGAGATAGGCGCCGGCAACCGCCGCATAGATCGCCGACAGCACGAACGCGATCAGCTTGTAGCGGGCGACATCGATTCCCAGCACGCGCGATGCGACCTCGCTGTCATGAATGGCGCGCAACGCCCGCCCGGTCGGCGAATCGATGAGATTCACCGCGAGCAGCGCGGCGAGCACCAGCGTCGCACCGGAAATCCAGTACCAGGTTTCGGAGCCGCGGGCGGTCCAGCCGAACAGCACCAGCCGCGGCACTGGCATGCCGTCGGGCCCGCCGGTGAAGCGGGCCTCGTTGGTGAACACCATCGCGATCAGGATGCCCATGCCGAGGGTGGCCACCGCAAGATAATGGCCTTTCAGCTTCAGGATCGGGCGGCCGATGATGAACGCCAGCAATCCCGCCGCGATCACGCCCGCGATCAGTGCGATCCAGGACGGGATGCCGAAATGGGTCGGCAGTACCGCGACTGCGTAGGCGCCGATGCCGAAAAATCCGGCATGTCCGAGACTCACCTGTCCCGCGAAACCCATCAAGAGATTGATGCCGAGCACCGCGAGGGAAAACATGAAGACCAGCGCCGCGATCCGCAGATAGAACGTGGTCGGCACGAGATGGGGCAGCGCGACCACGATCGCCGCGACCACGAACACCACACCGTATGTGCGCCAGAATCCCGGCATGTCAGACACGCTCGATGCTGGCTTTGCCGAACAGCCCCTGCGGCATGACAAACAGGACGCCAAGGATGACCAGGAAGGCCGCGGCATCCTTGTAGGCGGACGAGATGTAGCCCGCGCCAAAGGTCTCGAGCAGTCCCACCAGCAGCCCGCCGACCACCGCACCAAGCGGGTGGCCGATCCCGCCGAGCATCGCCGCGGCGAAGCCCTTGAGCGCCAGCAGCGTTCCGACGTCATAATTCGTCAGCGTGATCGGCGTCACGAGGATACCGCCGATCGCCCCGATCGCGGCCGACAGCGCGAACGAAATTCCGACGATCGCGCCGGTATTGATGCCCACCAGCCGCGCGGCGAGCCGGTTCGCGGCGGTCGCGGTCATCGCCTTGCCGATCATGGTCCGGGTCCCGAGCGCCCAAAGCGCGACCACGATCGCAAGCGTGCCGCCAAGCACGATCAGGCTCTGCGGCAGGATGGTGGCGCCACCGATCCGGATCGGCTCAGAGCCGACGAAAGCCGGGTAGGAGTGATAATTCTTGTCGAATACCACCGAGGCGACGCCGCGCAGGAAAATCGAGGCACCGATGGTGATGATGATCAGGGTGACCGGTGAGGCGCCCTTGGCCGGCTCGATGGCGAGCTGGTGCAGCAGCACGCCGATCACCACCGCGGCGACAAGGGCGATCAGAGCGGCGATCGGGAGCGGAATGCCGGCGGCCACCGCGAAGAACGTGACCATACCGCCGATCATGACGAATTCGCCCTGCGCGAAATTGATCACGTCGGAGGCATTGTAGATCAGGGTGAATCCGAGCGCGACCAAAGCATAAATCGCGCCGATGGTCAGACCGGAAAAGACGAACTGGAGAAATTCGGGCATGCTGCGGCCTGGATCCCCTCTTTCCGCGCGCCCGGCCCGGCTTTCGCGCGACGCCGCATCAAACAGGACGCCGATGGCCGGGACAAGCCCGGCCATCGGACATTTCGGCGGAAGCCCCCGTCAGTTCACCAGCGTCCAGTCGCCGTTCTTGATTTCCAGCATGCGAAACGCGTTGAGGTCGAGGCCGAGATGATCGGTCGGTGACATGGTGACGATGCCGCCGGTGCCCATGAAGTTCTTGGTCTTCTCGATTTCGTCGCGCACTTTCGCCTTGTCAGGGCCGCCGGCGCGCTTCATCGCCTCCACCAGAATCATCAGGCCGTCATACATGTGCCCGCCGAACGTGGAGACAGGCTGGCCGGTCTTGCCTTCGTAGGTCTTCTTGTATTCGGTCACGACCTTCTTTTGCGGATCGCTGTCGGGCAGCTTGTCTGCGACCAGCAGCGCCGCCGCCGGCAGACGAACACCCTCGGCGGCAGCCGGCGTCGCAAGCTCGATGAACTGCTTGGAGCCGACACCGTGGCTCTGGTAGAGCGGATGCGGAATCGCGAGCTGCTTGTAATTGCGCGTCACGATTGCAGGGCCCTGCCCGAAGCCCGGATTGAGCACGGCCTGCACGCCGGCCTTACCCTTGATATTGGTAAGCTGCGCCGTCATGTCGTTGTCGCGCGGCTGGTAGGTTTCCTCGTGCAGGACCTCGATGCCGTATTTCTTGTTCACGGTCATACACTGGTCGCGCATCGACTTTCCGAACGCATCCGCACCCGCGATGACCGCGATCTTGGTCAGATTGCGCTTTTTCATGTCCTCGAAAATCTTCTCGCAGGCCATGAGATCGGTATGCGGGGTCTTGAAATTCCACTTCTTGACCGGATGCACCGCCTGCACCGCGCCGGCAAAGTTGATCAGCGGGATGCCGGCCTCTTCCGCGAGCGGAATCATCGCCAGCGCGGTCGCCGTGGTGGAACCGGCGAGCAGCGCATCGACCTTGTCCTGCTCGATCAGCCGCGTCACGAAGGTACGCGCCTGGTTGGGATCGCCGACATCATCATAGATGACCGCCTCCAGCTTTCTGCCGGCCACGCCACCCTTCGCGTTGATGTCGGCGATATACATTTCCAGCGTCTTCTTCTCGGGATCTCCGAGGAACGAGGCCGGCCCGGTCACCGACAGCACCGCCCCGATCTTGATCGGCGCCTGTGCCAGCGCAAGCGGCATCGTCAACACCATCGCCGCGGCGGCGGCGAGCAATCTGGTTACGAGACTCATCATCTTCCTCCCTTGGACTTTCTCGACATTTCATTCTCGACGTTTCAGGCGGCTTTCTGGCGCCGCATCGGGGCGACGCGAAAACGATTGGCTACGAAGGCCGAATCCGTGAGGCAGGCATTGCCGGCCGGATTGGCTCCGGACACATGATAATCCGAAAACGCCGCGGACTGATTGACATAAATGCCGCCGGTCAGATTGACCGACAATGCGACACCTGCGCGCGCGAAAGCGTCGGCCGCATCATCGATCACGGCGTCGCTCGTCGTGTAGAGCGAAGCGGTGATCGCACCCTTGCGCCGCGCCGATTGCGAGGCGAGCGCGATGGATTCACCGGTCGACTCGGTCCGGATCACGAACGCGATCGGGCCGAAGCGCTCCTCGCCCCAGGCGCGGTCGTCCTTGGCGTCGACCGCGAGCAGGAGCGGCGAAGCGGTCCGCGCCTGATCGAAGCCGGCGACCGGAACGGGAGCGGAATCGCGCACGATGCGGCCGAGCTTGCGCGCGGCGTCGACCCGCTTGGCGGTCGCCTCGTTCTGAATCGTACCGAGAATGTTGGCGGCGCGGTCCGGATCGCCGAGCAATCTGTCGATCGCGCTGCCGATGGCCGAAGCGACCTCGTCGTAGCTCTTATGCCCGTCATTGGTCTCGATTCCGGCCGCAGGCACGAAAATATTCTGGGGCGCGGTGCACATCTGCCCGGAATAAAGCGACAGCGAGAACGCGATATTGCTGCACATGCCGCGGAAATCGTCGGTGGAATCGATGACGATGGCGTTGATGCCGGCCTCCTCGGTGAACACCAGACCGGTCGCGGAATTCTCGCGCACCCACTGACCGAAAGCGGGCGACCCGGTGAAATCCACGATCGCAACGCCAGGATGCGCGGCAAGCTCCTGCGCAACCGGCGCATCCGCCTCGTCGGGAGCAAGCGTCAGGACATTCGGGTCGAAGCCCGCCTCCTTCAGCACCTCGCGTCCGATCTTGACCGTAATGGCCAGTGGCAGGATCGCACCCGGATGCGGCTTGACGATCACGCTGTTGCCGGTGGCGAGACTTGCGAAAATCGCGGGATATCCGTTCCAGGTCGGAAAGGTAGCGCAGCCGATCACCAGGGAGACGCCGCGTGGCACGATGCGAAAGCTCTTGTCGAGCACAATCGGATCGCCCTTGCCCTGCGGTTTTGACCAGTTCGCCGTACGCGGAACCCGGATCATTTCGTCATAGGAATAGGCGATCGCTTCGAGCGCACGGTCCTGCGCGTGGGGACCCGCAGCCTGGAATGCCATCATGAAGGCCTGGCCGGTCGTGTGCATCGCGGCGTTGGCGATCAGGAAGCTCTGGCGGTTGATGCGCTCGACGATCTCGAGACAGACCCCCACGCGATCCTCGATCGAGGCGCGCGCCCATGATTCGCCCGCCTTGATCGCGCTCTCGATAAGCACATCGGGATCGGCCGCCGGATAGGTGATACCGAGCGCCATGCCAAAGGGCGATACTTCGCGGCCGACCTGCCTGGTGCCGCCATCACCGAGATCGAAAGGTTTGCCGAGTAGCGCCTTGAACGCGGCTTCTCCATCCGCCTTCGCAGTCTCGCCGTAAATCTTGCCGCTCGCGACTTCCGGATAGGCGCTCCAGTAGCTGCGACTACGACAGGCTTCGACCGCCTGTTCGAGTCGCGCGCGATGCGCCTCGAAAAAACTCATGCCGTCCTCCCGGCGGATGCTGGGCCGTTGTCAAATCCGGCCGCGTTGACACCCGCATGTCTGGTCCATATTAATTATCCGACCGGACGGTCAGTCAAGTACCTTGGCCGTCGCAGGGTGAGAGAACAGCTCAGAGCGCACCAATGCGCCGCATCGGGGAGGATTTCGGATGGACGAGAGTTCCGTTCTCGTCGATATGCGCGTCGGCTATCGCGTCATCACGCTCAACCGGCCGCAGCGGCTGAATTCATTCACCGAAGACATGCATGTGGCGCTGAAAAAGGCGCTCGACGATGCGGAGGCCGATCCCGCCTGCCGCGCATTGATGATCACCGGCGCCGGCCGCGGGTTCTGCGCCGGCCAGGATCTCAATGACCGCCTCGCAAAACCCGGCGAGACCATCGTGCTCGGCGGCACACTGGAGCAATATTACAATCCGCTGATCCGAAAATTGCGGGCGCTGCCATTTCCCGTGATTGCGGCGGTGAACGGCGTTGCCGCCGGAGCCGGCGCCAATATCGCGCTGGCTTGCGACATCGTGCTGGCGGCGAAGTCCGCAATGTTCCTGCAGGCGTTTGCGAAGATCGGTCTGGTGCCCGATTCCGGCGGCACGTGGTTCCTGCCACGGCTGGTTGGGCCGGCGCGGGCGCGCGGCCTTGCGATGCTTGCCGACCCGCTGCCGGCGGAAACAGCGGAAAGCTGGGGGCTGATCTGGAAATCTGTGCCGGATGACCAGTTGATCGGAGCAGCGAATGAAATCTGCATGCGGTTCGCCGTAGGCCCGACCTACGGCTTGTCGCTGATCAAGCGCGCGCTCGATGCTTCCGAGACCAACGACCTGTCCGCGCAACTCGATCTCGAACGCGACCTGCAGCGCAGCGCCGGTTCGAGCCCGGATTACGCCGAAGGCGTGCGCGCCTTCATGGACAAGCGTGCGCCCAACTTCACCGGCGAGAAGGGGTCCTGAGGATGGACGCGGGCGAAATCGCACGCGCATGCGCAGACGCGATGTGGGCTGAGGATTCGGCGAGCAAGGGGCTCGGCATGCAACTGATCTCCGTGGAGCCGGGCCGTTCAACGCTGGCGATGACGATCACCGACCGCATGGTGAACGGTCACAACATCGCGCATGGCGGATTTATCTTCACGCTCGCAGATTCCGCGTTCGCTTTTGCCTGCAACACCTACAACCAGCGCACCGTGGCCCAGCATTGCGCGGTGACGTTTCTTGCGGCCGGGAGGCTTGGCGATCGTCTGATCGCCAGGGGCGTCGAGCGCCACCGCGCCGGACGGTCGGGCATCTACGACATCACCGTCACGCGCGAGGACGGCACCGTGATCGCGGAATTCCGTGG
This sequence comes from Pseudorhodoplanes sp., assembly GCF_050250235.1. Lineage (GTDB taxonomy): Bacteria > Pseudomonadota > Alphaproteobacteria > Rhizobiales > Xanthobacteraceae > Pseudorhodoplanes. The sequence continues at coordinate 37,109 of NZ_JBFWPA010000038.1, read as the reverse complement.
TCACTCGCGCACCATCGAAGGCGCCTTGCTTCCCGCCCAGAAGGCATAGAGCCATGGTCGACGCATCCTACAAGCCCTACGGGCTGGAGCCGATTGAAACCGCCTCCCGCGACGAGATCGCGGCCTTGCAGACGCAGCGCCTCGCCTGGTCGCTGAAGCATGCCTATGACAATGTCGAGGCCTACCGGAAAAAATTCGACGCCGCCGGCGTAAGTCCGTCCGACTTCAGGCGGCTCGAAGACCTCGCGAAATTCCCGTTCACCGCCAAGGCGGACCTGCGCGAGAATTATCCGTTCGGCATGTTCGCAGTCCCGCAGGACAGGATCGTCCGCATCCACGCCTCCTCCGGCACCACCGGAAAGCCCACGGTCGTCGGATACACCCAGGCCGATATCGACAATTGGGCGAACCTGATGGCGCGCTCGATCCGAGCTTCGGGCGGACGGCCCGGAATGAAGGTTCATGTGGCCTATGGCTATGGGCTGTTCACCGGCGGACTCGGCGCACATTACGGCGCCGAACGCCTCGGATGCACGGTGATCCCCATCTCCGGCGGCATGACCGAACGGCAGGTCCAACTGATCGGCGATTTCAAGCCGGACATCATCATGGTGACGCCGAGCTACATGCTCGCGATCCTCGACGAATTCCGCGCCAAGGGCATCGATCCGCGCGAGTCGTCGCTCTCGATCGGGATATTCGGCGCCGAGCCCTGGACCAACCAGATGCGCGCGGAAATCGAGGACGCCTTCGCGATGGACGCGGTCGACATTTTCGGGCTGTCCGAGGTGATGGGACCGGGAGTCGCCAACGAATGCGTCGAGACCAAGGACGGTCTGCACATCTGGGAAGACCATTTCTATCCGGAAATCATCGATCCGGAGAGCGGCAGGCCGCTGCCTGACGGCGACAAGGGCGAACTCGTCTTCACGACGCTGACCAAGGAAGGGCTGCCTGTCATTCGCTATCGCACTCGGGACCTGACCCGCCTGCTGCCGGGCACCGCCCGCACGCACCGCCGGATGGAGAAGGTCACCGGACGCTCCGACGACATGATGATCATCCGTGGCGTCAATGTGTTTCCGACCCAGATCGAGGAATTGCTGCTGCGCTGCCCGGGGCTGTCGCCGCACTACCTGATCGAACTGACCCGCGAGGACCGGCTCGATGTTGCAACCCTGTTCGTCGAGGCGAGGCCGGAGGTGCATGGCACCGCGGAACGCGATGCGGAAGGCGCCTCGCTCGCGGCGCATATCCGCAACAATGTCGGCATCGGCGTGAAGGTGCTGGTCGGAGACCCGGGCGCGGTCGAGCGTTCCGTCGGCAAGGCGCGCCGCGTGATCGACAAGAGGCCGAAGGACTGATGGCCCGCCCCCGTTCCGCCGACCACGACATCAAGCGCCGCGCGATCCTCGACCGCTCCGCGGCGTTGTTCGCGCTGAACGGCTATGACCGTACTTCCATGGCGGAGTTGGCGGCGGCCTGCGGCGTGTCGAAGGCGCTGCTCTATCATTACTATGTCGGCAAGGAGACGCTGCTGTTCGACATCCTCAGCGTCCATCTTCAGGAACTGCTCGATGCGACGCAGGCGATCGACCGGACTCTGGCACCGCGCCCGCGGCTGCGTGCGCTTGTCGGCGCGCTGCTCGACGCCTATCGCGATGCCGATCAACAGCACAAGATCCAGATCAACGAAATGTCGAAGCTTCCACCCGACCGGCAGAAGGTGCTGATCGGCATGGAGCGCGATCTGGTCGCGACCTTCGCCGAAGCGATCGGAGACGTGCTGCCGGCGATCGGCCGGAACAAGAGTTTGCTCAAGCCCGTGACCATGTCGCTGTTCGGCATGCTGAACTGGCACTACATGTGGTTTCGCGAACAGGGCGCGATGAGCCGCGACGACTACGCCGATCTCGCCACCACCGTTCTCGTCGAGGGCGCGCAAGCGCTTTCGGCACCGCGATCCACGAGTGCACAGCGCCGCGCATAACCGGCCCCCGCCCGACACTGGCCGCCGCCTCAATTTTACCGTTGTCGCAATCCATCGCTGGCGACGCTTAATCCAACAGAGGACCTCCCCATGTCCAAGACGGCACTTCTGGCTGCGTTCATGATCGCCGCTTTCGCCCCGTCCGCAATCGCCCAGACCGCAACCCAGCCTGACAAGGCGGCAATCCGCGCCAAGAAGGACGCCTGCCAGGCCGAGGCGAAGTCCAAGAATCTTGTCGAAAAGACCCAGCGCAAGGCCTTCATCGCCGACTGCATGAAAAAGTAGGCCGGCGCGCGAAGGAGCTTCCTGCTCCGGCGCGAAAGACCGCCTCGGCAACCGGATCGGCGGCAGCCGCCAGACAGACTGCCGCTCTTCCGCCCCGCAATTGCAGACATCATCCTCCAGCGAAGGCCGCAACGAGGAAAATTGAGCAGCGGAGGTCTCAGTCCGCTTCACACCTCGTCGTAATCGACGACGATTTCCGGGGTCAGCGGCCGCGCCTGGCAGGTGAGCACATAGCCCGCCTCTTTTTCCCACGGCTCCAGCGAATAGTTCAGCGCCATCTCGACCTTGCCTGAGACGAGCTTCGCGCGGCAGGTGCAGCACATGCCGCCGCGGCAGGAATACGGCATTTCGAGACCCAGGCGTTCGCCGGCATCGATCACCGTCTCGCCCTCCAGCATCGGGATGTTGTAAGCCGAACCATGCAACGTGACATGCGCATGCGCGACCGGCTGCTCGGCGGCACCGGCTGCTGAAGCAACCCGGCGCGGCGCGACCGGAATGCCGTCGGTCGAGAAGTATTCGATATGGATATTGCCGTCGGGCGTCCCCAGGCGCCTCAGCGCCGCATTGGCGTCCTCGATCATGGCGCCGGGTCCGCACAGGAACGCATGGTCGATCTTGCTGGCCGGCACGAAAGATTTCAGCAGCATCTCGATCTTGTCCGCATCGATACGGCCGTTGAACAATTCGATCTCCTGCTGCTCGCGCGACAACACATGATGCACGGTAAGCCGCCCGAGAAAGCGGTCCTTCAGATCCTCCAGCGCCTCCTTGAAGATGATATCCTTCGCCGTGCGGTTGCCATAGATCAGCATGAAGCGGCTGTTCGGCTCGCGCGTGAGCACGCTGCGCAGGAGCGACAGGATCGGTGTGATGCCGGAGCCGGCCGCGACCGCAAGATAATTCCGCGTGGCTCCCGGATCGGGCATGACGCCGAAGCGGCCCTGCGGCGTCATCACCTCGATCATGTCGCCCGGCCGGATCGCCTCGTTGCAGAGCGTCGAGAACACGCCGCCATCGACCTTCTTCACGGCGACACGCAATTCACGATCGTCGAGTCCGGTGCAGATCGAGTACGAACGGCGGATGTCCTCGCCGTCGCATCTGCGCCGGAGGGTCAGATGCTGGCCGGGATGAAAGCGGTATTCATCGGCAAGGTCCGGCGGTACTGTGAATGCGATCGACACCGCATCCGGCGTTTCGCGCCGGACATCGGCGACTTTCAGCGTGTGAAACGCGACAGCCATCGCAGCCTCATATGCACTTGAAATAATCGAAAGGTTCGGCGCAGGCCCTGCAACGCCAGAGCGCCTTGCAAGATGTCGAGCCGAATTCGGCGATGCGCTCGGTATCCGTTGAGCCACAGCGCGGGCATGCGACCTCCTCCTCGCCGAACAAGGCGCGGCGAGAAGCCTTTCCGGCGGGCGGCGCAATCCCGTATTCCTTCAATTTGGCCTTGCCGGAATCGGTCATCCAGTCGGTGGTCCAGGCTGGCGAAAGCACGGTCTTGATACGCGGCATCAGAAATCCGGCTTCCTCCAGCGCCAGTTCCAGATTGAGCGCGATCAGGTTCATCGCCGGACACCCCGAATAGGTCGGCGTGATCGTCGCCTCGATAAAGCCGTCCACGACCCGGATGTCGCGCAGCACGCCGAGATCGGCGATGGTCAGAACCGGAATCTCCGGATCGACCACGGCTTCGGCTGCCTTCCAGGCGCGGGCGAGTTGCTCGCCGGCATCGACCGCGAGGTTTGCTGCGGTCACCACTTCGCTCCAGGATAGGTGCGCTGCAGAAATTGCAGCTCTGTCAGTATAAAGCCGAGATGCTCGCTGTGACGGCCGCTGCGGCCGCCGCTCTGCATGTAGCCGTCGCGCGGGCGCGTGAGCGCTGCTTCATCAAGAACATGATCAAGCGTGCTCGACCAGCGCGCGCGCACGCTCGCCGGATCGACGGCGATGCCTTTCTCGATCAGTGCGCGTTCGATCTGATCGGTCTCGAACAATTCACCGGTGAAAGGCCAGAGTTCCTCCAGCGCGTGCTGCGCGCGCCGATGGCTTTCGTCGGTGCCGTCGCCCAGCCGTATCGTCCATTCGCCGGTATGCCGGACATGATAGGCCATCTCCTTCACGGCCTTGGCGGCGATGGCGGCGAGCGCTTCGTCTTTCGATCGCGACAGCGCCTCGAAATACGGATGCACAAAGGCCGAATAAAGCAGATGCCGGATGATCGTTTGGGCAAAATCGCCGTTCGGCTGCTCGACCAGCAGCACGTTGCGCCACGCGGGCGCATCGCGAAGGTAGGCGAGCGCGTCCTCGTCCCGCCCCGGGCCCCCTTTGGATTTGCCCTCGACCTCGCCGGCATAGGTATAGAACGCGCGCGCCTGACCGATCAGGTCGAGCGCGAGATTGCCGAGTGCGAGGTCTTCCTCCAGCACCGGCGCCTGACCGACCCATTCCGATACGCGATGCCCGAGAATCAGCGCGTTGTCGGCAAGCCGAAGCGTGTAGTCGAAGAGCGGGGTTTCGGTCTGCATTTTCGGCTTCGCTTTTCTGCTCCCCTCCCCCCGCGAGCGCAGCGAGTGGTGGCGAGGGTTGAAGTCACATATGCCCGACTTCATCCGGCACTTCGTAGAAGGTCGGATGCCGGTAGATTTTCGAAGCGGTCGGCTCGAACAGCGCATCCTTGTCGGCCGGGTCGGATGCCGTGATTGCGGAGGACGGCACCACCCAGATCGACAGCCCCTCGCCGCGGCGGGTGTAGACATCGCGTGCATTCTGCAATGCCATCTCGGGATCGACCGCATGCACCGACCCGACATGGCGATGCGCGAGCCCGGTGCGGCTGCGGATGAAGACTTCCCAGAGCGGGATATTTTGTTCGGTCATTGCTTCCACCTGTTTCCCTGTCATGCCCCGAAGGCGAGACATCCAGCGCGGCTGTGAAAACTGGGTCGCCCACCTGAGCCTGTCATCGGGCCGCGCTTCGCGCGGACCCGTTGGCGGGCGACGACAGATCGGCGTTACTCCGCCGCCACCTTCATCGCGGCCTCACGACGCGCCTTGCGCTTTTGCGCATAGGCCATCCCAGCCTCGCGCACCCAAGCACCATTGTCGGTCGCATCCTGGCGCTGCTTCATCCGCTGGCGATTGCAGGGGCCATCGCCCTGGATCACCCGCTTGAACTCGGCCCAGTCGATCTCGCCATAATCCCAGTGCTTCGTCGCTTCGTTGAACTTGAGATCCTTGTCCGGGAAGGTCAGCCCGAGATAATGGCCCTGCGGCACCGTTGCATCGACGAATTTCTGGCGCAGTTCATCGTTGGTGAAACGCTTGATCTTCCAGCGCATCGACTTGTCGGTATGCTGCGAATCCTTGTCGGACGGGCCGAACATCATCAGCACCGGCCACCACCAGCGATCCAGCGCCTCCTGCGCCATCGCCTTCTGCTCGGGCGTGCCGTCGCGGCAGAGCGTGACCATGATCTCGTAGCCCTGGCGCTGGTGGAAGCTCTCTTCCTTGCAGATTCGGATCATCGCACGCGCATAGGGACCATAGGAACAGCGGCACAGCGGAATCTGGTTCATGATGGCTGCGCCGTCGACCAGCCAGCCGATGATGCCAATATCCGCCCAGGAGAGCGTCGGATAATTGAAGATCGAGGAATATTTCTGCTTGCCATTGAGAAGCTGTGCGACCAGTTCCTCGCGCGACACACCGAGCGTCTCGGCGGCGGCATAGAGATAGGCGCCGTGGCCGCCCTCGTCCTGCACCTTGGCGAGCAGCGCGGCCTTGCGCTTCAGCGACGGCGCACGGGTGATCCAGTTGCCCTCGGGATGCATGCCGACGATCTCCGAATGGGCATGTTGCGCAATCTGCCGCACCAGCGTCTTGCGATAGCCGTCCGGCATCCAGTCGTTGGGCTCGATCTTTTCTTCGGCGTCGACCCGCGCCTGAAAAAGCGCCTCGCGGATCGGGTCCTCGGCAGCATGCGCTTCACGGGTATTGAGCGATTGCGTGTACATGAGCGTCTCTCCGCTTCGCCTGTTGCCGGGTTACCCCCGATCCTTGAACTTGAGAAGCCTTATAATATTACGAAATAATTATCAGTCAAGTTTTTCTGTAATATTTGCTTCGTGTGGCCCAACCATCCTGTTTTATTTGGAAAATCGGGTGCGGAAGGAGGCAACAGGCGCGGGCAAGGGTCCGTCTTCGTTCTGCGCGTTGCGGTCCAGAAAGCGCTCCGACGGATTGACAACCAGCGAGTAGATGCGTCCGGCAAGCGCACGCGCAGCCTCGCCCGGCCAATCCGACGGCAGCAGGTCCGCCGGCAGCCCCGGATCGCGCAGGACCGCACGCCGAAACGCGTGAATCAGAAGGGTACGCGCAACCAGCGCCTCAGCGTCCGCAGGTGGTCTGCTCACCATCGCGTCTGCCAACGGCGAGAAAACGGTGACGAAATCCCGATAGGCCTGCGACACCTCATCCGGGCGGAATGCCATCGCCGCAAGTTTCCGTCGGTCCTCCGGGCGTGGGGTCATGACGAAGAGGCCATCACGTCCCGTGAGATCGGATGCCGGCACACCGAAGCCGACATGAATGACGGGGGACGCGGCGGCATAACCGGCAGCCTTCAGCGCCGCACGCAACGATGACGGAGTGCCGGCACCGGGCCCGGTCACGATAACCTGCATGTCGCCTCGCACCACCGGGACGCTGGAATAGATGCGCTGCGTCGCCTGCATGAACTCGGCTTCGCCGCTCCTGGTCAGCCGGTAATAGCTCGCGCGCCCGCGCTTGGTGCTCGCCAGCCAGCCGTCCGATGTCAGCCGCGATACCGCGGTGCGGACGTGGCCGGCATCGACCTGGAACAGGTCCATGATCTCGATCAGCGAGCCGATCCAGAGCGAACCGCCACGCGGCACGATCGCGTCACCATAAAGGGTGACAATCAGCGACCAGATGCGCGCGGGCTTTCGCGCATGGAATTTCTTGAGAAGAGAGGCGATGGGTTCTTTGGTCGTCATTCCGGCCGAGCGAAAGCGTGAGCCGGAATCCATAACCACATTTCTCGGCGGTTTGCACAAGTGTCGGGATTTGGGGCTCGCGAGCCATAGCGTGTCGAAGACGCGCGTGAACGCGCTTATGGCTTGCGCCCGGAATGCCCGGGCTAGTGCCCCAATCCGCCCTTCTCCTCGATGAAGCGGGCGATTTCGTCGACGCCCTTGCCCTCCCGCATATTGGTAAACACGAAGGGCCGTGCCTTCCGCATCTTCCCGGCGTCGCGGTCCATTACCTCGAGCGAAGCGCCGACATAGGGTGCGAGGTCGGTCTTGTTGATCACCAGAAGATCGGAGCGCGTAATGCCGGGCCCGCCCTTCGAGGGAATCTTGTCGCCGGCAGCTACGTCGATGACGTAGATCGTGATATCGGCCAGTTCGGGCGAGAAGGTGGCGGCGAGGTTGTCACCGCCTGACTCGATCAGCACCAGATCGAGGTCAGGGAAGCGCTTGCGCATGTCGGCGACGGCAGCGAGATTGATCGAGGCATCCTCGCGGATCGCGGTATGGGGACAGCCGCCGGTCTCGACGCCGGCGATGCGTTCGGGCGCGAGCGCTCCGGACCGCACCAGATATTCGGCGTCCCATTTGGTGTAGATGTCGTTGGTGATCGCCGCGATCTGGTATCTGTCGCGTAGCCGCTTGCACAACAGATCCATCAGCGCGGTCTTGCCGGAGCCGACCGGACCGCCGATACCGACACGCAATGGGCCGTGGGGATTCTTCATGCTGCTCTTCTCACGTTCGGGGCTTCGCGGTTGGTTTCCACCGCCAGCGAAAATGCGATTCGCGAAAGCTCGTAACCTTCTTGCGAGCGGATTTGCCTGTCACGCGCACCGGTCTTCCGCGCGCATCCTGATAGACTCGGCGCGCGTCGATCGTGATCGTCCGATTGCCGATCTCGCATTCATAGGGCGCCGCGCGATATCCGACGAGATTGGGCCAGTCATGCCAGAAACGAAAGCCGATGCAGCCGGTCTCGTCTTCCTTCAGGTTGTTCTTCTTGAGCTCGCTTCGTATTTCGTCCACCAGCTTGGGCACGTCGTTTACCCGCTCCAGCAAGTCTACCATGCCCAAGCTTCCAGAGGATTGTGCAGATGCGGGCGCGCCGGCCAGCAGGGTGACCGTGAAACATACGATAGCAAGAGTGCCGTTCGTCATGACCGGAACAGCCTCGTGTATTGGGTTTCGTGCCGCATCGATGCGAGGTCGGCGCGAAACGCCGCGCCGCCGATATCGTCGAGCGACGTTTTCACTGCCCGCGACGCGGTCGCCGCAATGACCTGCTCCAGAACCGCCAGCACACGCTGGCCATCGGTCTGGCCGAGCGGTATCAACCGCACGCCGGCGGAAATCCAGTTGGCAGCAACGGCATGAAGGAAGGCCGGCAGCGCCATCTCGACGGGGATGCCGTGCCCGGCACATACGGTGCCGACCGCAACCGGATAGGCAATCGCCCCGTCCCAGACGGTTCCCAGCATGTCGATCGCGTCGCACGGCCAGGCGCCGTGCACGGCGTCGATGAACGCACGGCCCTGGGCCGTGGTTTCGAGGTGCCGCTCCTTCGAAGGCGAGAAAGCGGCGGCAAGTTCTGCCACGTCGCGCAAAGCCTCGCCATCATTGCCAGACACCGCGCGGTGCGCGTGCACGAACAGGACCGCATCGCAATAGCCCGCGCCGTCGCTCATCATCAGCGAGAGCCAGTCGGCAAGTGTCGCGGCGTCATGGACGTCGCCCGCCTCCACCGCCCATTCGATGCCGCTCGAATAGGAGAACGCGCCGACCGGGAAGGACGGCGAGAGCCAAGCCATCAGGCGATAGAGCGCGGCGTGTTGCTTCCCCCCTCCCCCCGCGAGCGAAGCGAGTGATGGAGAGGGGTCGGTGGGTACATCAACATGCCCCCCAGCCCGACGCTCGCGACGTTCGCGTCGACCCTCCTCCCCGCTACGCGGCGGGAGGGAAAGGAGAGACCGCTTCGGTTCACCGCGCCCCTTCAACAGCGGCACGCTCTTTCGCCTACCGGTCATGATCGTGGCCGTGGTGGCGATGGTGACCGTGACCATGTCCATGATGATGATGGCCGTGCGCATGAGCGGCGCCATCATCGTGGCTGTGCGGCACCGTGGCCTGCGGGTCGAACGGGCCCTCGATCGCCGTCACTTCCGCGCCAAGCCCGCGCAGCATCTCCTCCAGCACATGGTCGCGGCGGATGCGAATCCGGTCGCCGACGATCTGAACATCGGTGTGCCGGTTGCCAAGATGCCAGGCCAGCCGAACGAACTCGCGCGGCGACGTTGCGGCGATTTCGGCCAGCGGCTCCGACAGGCCGCAGACCAGCACAACAGAGCCGTCGTCCAGCATCAGGCCGTCACCGTCGCGCAGCGTGACCGGCTTGTCCAGGTCGAGCAGCGCGCGCGTGCCCTTCTGCCCAATCAGCACGATGCGGCGCCGCTGCCGGTCGTCGGCGTCGAGCGTGACGCGGTCGATTGCAGTCGTGGCATCCCATTGACCTGCAGGAACGATGGTGGAGACACGGTTCATGTTGTCAGCCTAACGGATGTCGCGCCCCGAGGGGCAAGCATCCAGTACACGCTGGCACTTAACGGATTGCCCGTTCTCGCGGGCAATGACAGAAATGTCTTCAAAACAGGAAATACCGCTGCGCCATCGGCACTACATCGACCGGCTCGCAGGTCAGCAATTCGCCGTCGGCACGCACCTCGTAGGTCTCCGCATCGATGTCGAGTTTCGGCGTAGCTCCATTGTGGATCATGCTTTTCTTCGAGATGCCACCGCGGGTGTTCTTTACGGCAACCAGCTGCTTCTGAATGCCGAGCTTCTTTCCAAGGCCGGCCCGCACCGCCGCCTTCGACGAAAACACCACCGATGACGCTGTCAGCGCCCGCCCGAAGGCGCCGAACATCGGCCGGTAATGCACCGGCTGTGGTGTCGGAATCGAGGCATTCGGATCGCCCATCACCGAAGCCACGATGGTGCCACCCTTGATCACCATGTCGGGCTTCACACCGAAAAAGGCGGGCGACCACAGCACCAGATCGGCCATCTTGCCTTTCTCGATGGAGCCGATGATGTGCGACACACCGTGCGCAATCGCCGGGTTGATGGTGTATTTCGCGACATAGCGCCTGGCGCGGAGGTTGTCGTTATCGCCCTTCTCTTCCTTCATGCGCCCGCGCTGCTTTTTCATCTTGTCCGCGGTCTGCCAGGTGCGAATGATGACTTCACCGATCCGCCCCATCGCCTGGGAGTCAGACGACATCATCGAGAGAGCGCCAATATCATGCAGGATGTCTTCGGCGGCGATCGTCTCCTTGCGAATGCGGCTTTCGGCGAATGACAGATCCTCGGCGAGCGACGGGTCGAGATGGTGGCACACCATCAGCATGTCGAGATGCTCGTCGATGGTGTTCTGGGTGAAAGGGCGGGTCGGATTGGTGGACGACGGCAGCACATTCTTCAGTCCGGCCACTTTCATGATGTCGGGAGCATGGCCGCCGCCCGCGCCTTCGGTGTGGAAGGCGTGAATGGTGCGGCCCTTGAAGGCCTTGATGGTGTCTTCGACAAAGCCACTCTCGTTCAGCGTGTCGGAATGGATCATCACCTGGATGTCGTGATCGTCGGCGACGTTCAGGCAATTGTCGATCGCGGCGGGCGTCGTACCCCAATCCTCGTGCAGCTTGAGCGCGCAGGCGCCGCCCTTTACCATCTCCTCCAATGCTGCGGGCAGCGATGCATTGCCCTTGCCGGCAAAGCCGAGATTGATCGGGAACGCGTCCGCGGCCTGGATCATGCGAGCGATATGCCAGGGTCCAGGCGTGCAGGTGGTGGCGAGTGTTCCGTGCGCGGGTCCGGTGCCGCCGCCAAGGAGCGATGTCACGCCCGACATCAGCGCGTCGTCGACCTGCTGCGGACAGATGAAATGGATATGCGTATCGAAGCCGCCCGCAGTGAGGATCTTGCCCTCGCCCGCGATCACCTCGGTGCCGGGACCGACGATAATCGTCACGCCCGGCTGAATGTCCGGATTGCCTGCCTTGCCGATGGCATGGACCTTGCCGTCCTTCAGCGCGACATCGGCCTTCACGATACCCCAGTGATCGAGGATCAGCACGTTGGTGATCACGGTGTCTACCGCGCCCTGCCGGTTGGTCAGCTGCGACTGGCCCATGCCATCGCGGATCACCTTGCCGCCGCCGAATTTCACCTCTTCGCCGTAGACGGTGTAGTCCTTCTCCACCTCGATGATGATGTCGGTATCCGCAAGGCGCACCCGATCGCCGGTCGTCGGACCGAACATTTTGGCGTAGACGTTGCGCGAGATTTTCGTCGACATGGCGGCTCCAGTTGGCGGCTCCGGTTGGCGGGCTCCAGGCGAACCTAGTGGTGTGTCTGCAGCTGCCGCTGCGACGCAGGTCCGAGACCTGCGAAAATAGGGGCAAGGCAGGTGCGGGCGATCCGGTAGCCGTCGTCGCGGCGGCGGCGCACGGCAGCGCGCGAGAAATCGCGCAGCCCGAACTGGCCGTCCTCGGCATGCTGGTCGCCGGGGGCCTCAGCGGGATTGGACACCCCCTGTACGTCGATATCAACGATGCGGATGGATTTGCAGCGCCGAGCGCGATCGATGCGCAGTTGGAGATCGGCTCCGACCGCACCTGGAGGCACGAGCGCAGCCAATTGCTCAATCGTCTCGATCATGTCGTTGACGCGTTCGGCCGCCCTTCGATCCTGCCGCACATGGTTGCCGAAGCTTAGTTCATGCATGCGGTCTTCGACATCCGCCAGCGAGCGCGGCTTGCGGGCCCGAAGCGGATAGAGATTGAGGACCACGAGAATGCGCTCGACGCTATCGTCGCTGGAGAACGCATCGATGGCGTCGCCGAGCGGCGCATTGTCGACGAGGCCGCCGTCCCAGTACAATTGCTGCCCGATTTCGGTCCATGGGAATTGTGGCGGCAGGCTGCCGCTCGCCAGCACGTGCTTCGGCGTGATGTGACAGGGCTCGTCCGAGCCGAGCCTGCGATTGCAGAAGCGCTTCAGTTCGCCGCTCTCGACATTGACAGCGGTGATCACAAACGTGGTGTCGCTGCGGTTGATCGCCGCGAAATCGACATGGCGCTTCAGCGTGTTCAGCAGGGGACGCGTATTGTAATAGGCGGTCCAGGTTCCGAACCCGACGAGGTCGAAGCGCGGCAGATAGAAGCCGGGCAGCCCGAACAGCGACAGATCGCGTTGCGCCTGCTTGGGCCAGAATTCCGGTGCATGCAGGGTCAGGTCATCCCACAGGCCGTTGAGGCGCCGCTTGGCATCCTTGCGGTCGCGCGCGCCGACCACGCAGGCCGCGTTGATCGCCCCGATCGATACCCCGCTCACGGCCCGCAAGGTTGGGCAGCAGCCGGCGGCTTCCGCTTCATCCATCAATTCCAGCAGCGCAGCCATGCCACCGCATTCATAGGCGCCGAGCGCACCGCCGCCCTGCAGCACGACACCGATCTCGACACGTTTTTCGAGCGCGCCATGCATGCATTGCTCGTCAGAGCTTCCCCATGATGTCGCCGCGGAAGCCATAGACCATGCGCTTTCCCGCGAAGGCGACGAGATGCACCTCGCGGGTCTGGCCGGGTTCGAAGCGCACCGCGGTGCCGGCGGCGATGTCGAGCCGCATGCCCCGCGCCTTCTTGCGATCGAATTTCAGCGCGGGGTTGGTCTCGAAGAAATGGTAATGCGATCCGACCTGGATCGGCCGGTCGCCGGTATTCGAAACAGACAGAGTCACGGCCTTGCGGCCGGCATTCAATTCGATGTCACCGTCCTTGACGAGGATTTGACCTGGGCTCCAGTCGACCATCGCGCTATTCCTTCCTGATCCGGCGAAACGCAACGACGCCCGCTCCAACCAGCACCGCAGCAAGCACGAGCGCTAGCGCATCAGGCAGCATGCTGTTCTGATGCGGATGTTCGTGCGGCACAAGCGACGTATGCGCAACGGCGGTTCCCACGCTGAAAGCGGCCCAGGCTGCGAAAGCAAATGTCTTCATGGTGCGTCCTTCAGCGAATGGGTTCGTGCACGGTCACGAGCTTGGTGCCGTCCGGGAACGTGGCCTCGACCTGAATATCGTGAATCATCTCGGCAATGCCGTCCATGACCTGGTCGCGCTTGAGCACATGACCGCCGTCACGCATCAGTTCGGCGACGCTCTTGCCGTCTCGCGCGCCCTCCACGATGAAGTCGGTGATCAGCGCCACGGCCTCCGGATGATTAAGCTTCACGCCCCGCTCCAGTCTGCGGCGCGCCACGTTCGCCGCCATCGCGACCAGCAGCTTGTCCTTTTCGCGCGGTGTGAGCAGCATTGCTTAAACCCCAGTTCGTCCATCGCCGCGGCAGCGTGCCGCAAAGACAATTGAGTGGCAACGACATCGTGCGGCAAATGCACGGCATTCCGTCCCGCACAGGCGGACCACCGCGATCCCGCTGGCCAAGATGGGCGGCCTTCGCTGCGCTGCTGCCGGCCCCGTTGCAACGAACACCGATCTTGGCATCAAGTATAGAACCTCCCGATCCATTTTCAAAACAAGAGATTTTCCAGCCATCAAGGACGACTATATCCGATAAACATTCTGGCGCAGCATTGGCTGCAGACCCGCGTTGTTTGCCAAGCCAACGCACGGCGCATCGCTGAGCGATTCCCCAATCCGCCTGCGAGTGTGTCAAACTCCAATGACCGATTCCGATGCCCACACGAGGAGCATTGCATGAACTGGTGGAAAAATCATCGCGGCTCATCGACTCCTGTGTGGTTCGCCGATGTCTGCCTGCGTGGCATCGCGCAGGTCATGCTTCAGAACAATCCGCTCACCGGCGCACTGTTTCTGGCGGCGATCGCCTGGGCCTCCTTTGCGTCTGACGCCTATCGGCTGGCCATTGCCGCAATCCTGGCCGTCATTGTTGCAACCCTGACCGCGCAATGGCTCCGCGTTGATCCGGACGAACTTGAATCCGGTCTGTATGGCTACAACGCAACCCTTGTGGGTCTGACGCTTGCCACGTTCCTCGCGCCCGGAGCACTATTGTGGTTCTACGTGGTTTTCGGGGCCATCGTGTCGGTCATCGCGACGCTTGCCACCTTCAACGTGCTCAAACCCTGGGGACTGCCTGCGCTGACCTCTCCCTTTGTCCTGGTTGCCTGGCTGATGTTGCTCGCAACATACGGATTCGCCGGGCTCAGCGGAGAATCGCTTCCTTCCGGCGCGGTGGTCGGCGCCTATCAAGCATACCACAACGATCCACTCGATATTTTCGGATTCATCCAGGGTTTCTTCAAGAGCATTTCTCAGGTCTTTCTGAAAGCCGACGGCATTGCCGCCGTGCTCCTGGTGGCGGGCCTCCTTGTCAGTTCACCGGCTGCAGCAGCGTTCGCGGTGGGCGGTGCGATACTCGCCGTCGCAACCGCGCATCTGCTGGGGGCTGAAAGCCAATTGATCACGGGCGGGCTTCTCGGTTTCAGCCCGGTTCTCACCGCGATCACGCTCGGAACCGTGTTTTACAAGCCCAGTCCACGCGTAGCGGCATACGCTGCGCTGGGAACGGCGTTCACGGTAGTGGCTCAGGCAGCCACGAACATGGCGCTGACACCGCTGGCCATTCCTGCCCTTACCGCACCCTTCGTCCTCGTATCATGGATGTTTCTGTTGCCTCGTCCGTGTCTTGAGACCACGAGACCGGCCAAGACACCGCACGAAGAAGGCGGTGCGTAGCGGCACACTGAACAAGCCGGATCATTCGTCGCGCGCGGCCGGCTGCGCGTTGCGCCTGGCCTCAATCGCAATGATGACCGCGGCCAGGACCGCCGCAACGATGCCCGCGGCAAAACCATTGTTGTACAGGTTCAGCCCCCCATGCACCGATCCCACGCTGCGCGCGGCGGACGAATGCAGGAAGCCGGCCACGATGCCCCAGTGCCATCCAAAGCGTCCGGCAATCGGCGCAAGGGTGGTCCCGAACAAGGCGGCCAGCAGGCCCGACGGATCTGACGCGCTCCACGGCTTGGCGAGCGAGCCCAAAAACACGCCGATCATGATTGGCACGATGTTTCTCGGATGCTTGCCATAGGCAGCGAAGCCAACAATGGTCAGGATTGCACCGATGACAGGTCCGTTCAGGTCGCCGCCGACAAGGAGAACGTAGCCGACACCGATCGCCCCGGTCAGGCTCATGTTGACAAGAACCGGCCCGAAACCAACCAGCGACACAAAATCGGTTGGCGCCTGCCCCGACATGCGCATGATCTGCAGCATGCGCGCAACGATGTCGCGGTCGAGCCAATAGCCCGCCGCCGCCATCGAGACGAACAGCGCGAGCAGAAAGCCCCCGAGCAGCGGGTTGTACCCCGACGTCCAGATCATGACGGGGTCAGGTACAAATCCGTATGACTTGTAGAGCGCAACGACCAGCACGCCGACGATGCCGGCTGTAAAACCCATATTGTACAGACTGAAGCCCATATGGGCCTTGAACAATTGAGCCGCGGCCGGCACCAGAACGAAGCCGATGACCGTTGCGGTCGTCACGGCGAGCGGAAGAGCGATCCCGAGCGGAAGCGTCGTGCTGAAAGCAATTTCCGAAAAGACCGGCGCGAGCGCGGTTCCAAAAAACGCAGTATTGATATGCGCGGCGAACGGCTCGCCTTTGAATTTGCAATACAGGAACACGCCGAAGACAATGAACCATATGTTGAGGATGTTCTTGCCGAACAGCCCAAAGCCGAGCACCAGGAACAAGCACGCAACCGCCGATCCCGACATCTTCGCGGCGGACCGGTAATACACAATGCAGGCCGCAAGGGTCAGGAGCCCGGCATTGACGCAGGCGGCGCCTTTCCCTCCGATGCCGAAATAATCGGTCAGCAGCGCATCGCGCGTCGCGACGATTTCGACAAGACCCCGCAGGACGGTTGCGGGGCCGTCGACAAGCAGCCCGAAGGCTACGAACGCGCATGCGTAGGCCGCGACGATCCCGAGGATCAGGTGATCGGACGCCTGACGCGGTTCGGGAGGTGAATCGGGTTCGGCCTTGTCCATGTGACCAGCGTAAGAGGCTCCGGTGATCAGCCAACGGGCTCAGGTCAAGTCAACCGGGACAGACGGGTTTCGCACGGTGTCAACCTCGCGTGAACCTCAGGCCGTCCACAACCGCGGCAGTGTGCCGCAAAGATGATTGAGAGCCGAAACCAGGTCGCGCCGCAAGTGTGCGGCGTCCGTCCCGCACAGGCGGATCACTGCGATGCCGTTCCAGACCGAAACGCCAGCCTCGGTGCTGCAGGGGGCAAGGCAGTCACGGGCGCGCCGCGCCAGCGTCTCGTCGGCGGGTGCGATGACGACGGTGGCGAGAGCCGTCGCCCCGCCGCCTGCCGCCGGGCGCGCCAGAAGCGCGGCGATGTCGCTGCCAAGACGCAGGGTGTCGGCAAAGACCAGCTTGCCGCTCCGCCGGACCCGCCAGCGATCGAGCAATTCGCCGTGGCGAACGGTCTCGTGCATCGCGGAGCGGCCGAATATGGTGGACTCCGCCATTACCAGAGTTCCGCCGTCGGCGATATCGACGTCGATCGAGCGGTGCAGCTTTGACCCGTCGAACAGAATGGTTTCCTGCGGCAGCCAGCGCAGGGTGGCACCCGTCGCGACCGATAACCGGACATCGATGCGGGACGCGCGATCGATCGCGCGGTAGACCTTTTCCGCGGCGGCGCTGAGCACCGCGAGCCGGGCGCCTTCTTCCGTCCCGATCGCGATCGAAAAATGGTCACCACCCGCGATCCCGCCCGCGGTGTTTATGATCACGGCCTCGGCTTCCGTGCCGCTCACCTCGGGGAGACGGATCCGGAGCGATCCCTCCTCGACCACGCGCTGCCGTCGTGTCCGGTCTGCGCGCGCGATGACCGACAGATCAATCCGGCCATGCGCCCGGTTGCGGGCGAAGATGCCTGCCGTATCCCCCATTCCGAGCTTCATGCCAGGTGTCTAGCATGGTTCGGAGCAAAGCGAAGTCCTAGAGCGCCAGCGCACGCCGCAACGCGGGTTCGTCCAGATCATCCTTGCCGGAAGCATAGACCACCGAGCCACGATCCATCGCGACGAAACGGTCGCCCAGTTCACGGGCGAAATCGTAATATTGCTCGACCAGCACGATGGCCATGTTGCCAAGCCCGCGCAGGTAGGAAATCGCACGGCCAATGTCCTTGATGATGGAGGGCTGAATGCCTTCGGTCGGCTCGTCGAGCAACAGGAGTTTCGGCCGCATCACCAGCGCACGCCCGATGGCCAATTGCTGCTGCTGGCCGCCGGAGAGGTCACCGCCACGCCGGCGCAGCATGTTGTTCAGCACCGGAAACAGCGAGAACACATCATCCGGGATATCGCGCTCGTCGCGCCTGAGCGGCGCAAAGCCGGTCTTGAGATTCTCCTCGACCGTCAGCAGGGGAAAAATCTCGCGGCCCTGCGGAACGATCGCGATGCCGGAGCGCGCGCGCTGATACGGCCTGAGTGCGTTGATCGACTGGCCCTCCCAGTCGATCGTCCCCTTGCTCACCGGCTGCTGCCCCACAATGGCGCGCAACAGGCTCGTCTTGCCGACGCCGTTTCGTCCCAGAACGCAAGTGACCTCGCCTTCCTTCGCAACGAGCGACACGCCACGCAGAGCCTGCGCCGCGCCGTAATGCAGATCGATGGATTTCACGTCGAGCATGGATGAGTTCCTGCCTCGTGTCCCGGGCGCGGTGCAGCATGAAGCGAAGCGGAATGGTGCACCGCTGAACCGGGACCCACTTCAATCGTATGTCCGCTGGGTCCCGGTTCTGCAGCGCACGCTTTCACGCTGCGCTGCGCCCAGGACACAAGCCCGCTTACTCTGCGCATTGTCACCGCCCCAAATAGACCTCGACCACGCGTTCGTTGGCCGAGACCTGGTCGATCGTGCCTTCCGCCAGCACCGAGCCTTCATGCAGACAGGTTACCTTGACGCCGAGTTCGCGCACGAAATGCATGTCGTGTTCGACCACAATCACGCTCTTCTCGCGATTGATTTCCTTCAGAAGCGCTGCGGTCTGCATGGTTTCCGCATCGGTCATGCCAGCGACCGGCTCGTCGACCAGCATGAGTTTCGGTTCCTGCGCCAGCAGCACGCCGATCTCAAGCCACTGTTTCTGACCGTGCGACAGCGAACCGGCCAGCCGCCAGCGGGCGGGCTTGAGGCGAATGACGTCAAGAATCTTTTCGATCCGGGCCGTGTCATGCGCGTTGGCGTGCCAGCGGATGCCGGCCCGCGCGCTCTTGTCCATGCTCAATGCGAGCAGCAGATTGTCCTCGATCGTGTGCATCTCGAATACGGTCGGCTTCTGGAACTTGCGGCCGATACCGCGCCGCGCGATCTCGGTTTCGTCCAGCCTGGTGAGATCGGCTTCGCCCTCGAACACGGCGTAGCCTTCGTCCGGACGTGTCTTCCCGGTGATTACGTCCATCATTGTGGTCTTGCCGGCACCGTTGGGACCGATGATGGCGCGCATTTCGCCCGGTTCGATCGCCAGCGACAGGTTGTTCAGCGCCTTGAAGCCGTCGAAGGAGACCGAAATCCCGTCGAGATAAAGCAGCGCCGTCGTGGTCCGCATATCCATCTGCGTTACTCCGCGGGCTTGGGCGCGGCATCCGCGACGGGCTCGCCGCCCCCAGCAGCGGCCCGTCGCGCCTGCCGTTCGCCCCACCAATACGAGATGGTTCCGACGATGCCCCGCGGCAGAAACAGCGTGACCACGACGAACAAGCCGCCAAGAAGAAACAGCCAGTAAGGCGCGAGCATGCCGGTGGTGAAGGTGGTTTTCGCGTAATTGACCAGTACCGCTCCGATCACCGCGCCGGTCAGCGTGCCGCGGCCGCCGACCGCGACCCACAGGACCGCCTCGATCGAGTTTGCGGGCGCGAACTCGCTCGGATTGATGATCCCGACCTGCGGCACGTAGAGCGCACCCGCAAGGCCGGCCATGCAGGCCGATACGGTCCAGACGAACAGCTTGTAGTTCTCGACCCGGTAGCCGAGGAATCGCGTCCGCGATTCAGCATCGCGAATTGCGATCAGCACCTTTCCGAATTTCGAGGTGACGAGCTTGCGGCAGATGATGAAGCAGATGCCAAGCGCGGCACAGGAAGCCGCGAACAACGCCGCCCGGGTAGACTGCGCCTGCACGTTGAAGCCGAGGATGTCCTTGAAGTCGGTCAGTCCGTTATTGCCGCCGAAGCCGAAATCGTTGCGGAAGAACGCGAGCATCAGCGCGAAAGTCAGCGCCTGCGTGATGATCGAGAGATAGACGCCGGTGACGCGCGAGCGGAACGCAAACCATCCGAACAGGAAAGCGAGCAGGCCGGGCGCGAGCAATACCATCAGCATGGCATAGGGAAAGGACTGGAAGCCGTACCAGAAGAACGGCAATTCCTTCCAGTTCAGGAACACCATGAAGTCCGGAAGGATCGGATTGGCGTAGACGCCGCGGTCCCCGATCTGCCGCATGAGGTACATGCCCATCGCATAGCCGCCGAGCGCGAAGAACGCACCGTGCCCGAGCGAGAGGATGCCGCAATAGCCCCAGACCAGATCGATCGACAGTGCGAGCAGAGCGTAGCAGACATATTTTCCGAACAGCGCGACCGCATAGGTCGGCACATGCAGCGGATGCGTCTCCGGCAGCAGCAGATTTGACAGCGGAACCAGGATTCCGACCGCCGCGAGAATGGTGAGAAATACGATCGCCTGCTTGTCCAGCGTACGCATGATGGGGCCGCCGGTCATCGGTGCACCTCGCAAACAGGTACATCCGCGAACGAGAAGCCGATCGCAATGCCCTCTCCCCCTGAGGGAGAGGGCGACACCGGCAGGTCAACGGTTTCGATTGGGTGAGGGGTAACAGTCTCACCGAGGCGCCGTGACCCCTCACCCGATTGAACCCGCGGCAGCGACGGAGTAGCCCTCTCCCTCAGGCGGAGAGGGCGCAACGACGTACGCCGTCCATGCGGCACTTGCATCATCATGCCTCCACCGCCCGGCCCTTCAATGCGAACAGGCCGCGCGGGCGCTTCTGGATGAACAGGATGATGAGGACGAGGATCGCGATCTTGGCGACCACTGCGCCGGCATAAGGTTCGAGGAACTTGTTGGCGATGCCGAGCGAGAAGGCACCCACCAGCGTGCCCCAGAGATTGCCGACGCCGCCAAACACCACGACCATGAACGAATCGATGATGTAGCTCTGACCGAGATTGGGCGAAACGTTGTCGATCTGCGAGAGCGCAACGCCGGCCAGTCCCGCGATACCGGAGCCAAGCCCGAAGGTCAGCATGTCGACATTCGAGGTCTTGATGCCCATGGACGCCGCCATCCGGCGGTTCTGCGTCACCGCCCGCATCTCGAGCCCGATGCGGGTGAAGCGCAGGATGCCCAGAAGCCCGAAAAACACAGCGAGCGTGAACACAATGATCCACATGCGATTGTAGGTAATGGTGAGATGGCCGAGCTCGAAGGCGCCGCTCATCCAGGACGGATTGCCGACCTCGCGGTTGGTCGGTCCGAAGATCGTGCGGGTCGCCTGCTGCAGAATCAGCGAGATGCCCCAGGTCGCCAGCAGCGTATCGAGCGGACGTCCGTACATCCACTGGATCACCGTGCGCTCGATCAGGATTCCGATCGCGCCGGCGAGAAGAAATGCCAGCGGGATCGCAATGGCGAGCGAATAATCGAACAAAGCCGGGTTATGGGCGCGGATCAGTTCCTGCACCACGAAGGTGACATAGGCGCCGATCATCACCATCTCGCCATGCGCCATGTTGATGACGCCCATCACGCCGAATGTGATGGCCAGCCCGATCGCCGCGAGCAGCAGGACCGAGCCCAGCGAAAGCCCGTACCAGGCGTTCTGCAGCACCTCCCAGAAAGCGAGCTGGTTCTGAATGCCCTTGATCGCATCCTGGGCCGCCGCCTTCACGGCAGGCGGAGCGCCGGCCGGCAGTGCAGCGAGGAGCGCAATCGAATCCTGGTCGCCACGGCTGCGGATCACGTCGACTGCAGCCATCTTGTCGGCCTCGGAGGCATCCTCCTTGTAGAGAATGATGGCGGCGCGCGCCTCTGTCATGGCGCGCTTGACATCCGAGCTGGTCTCCTTGGCGATCGCCGCGTCGATCGCCGGAAACGCATTGGCGTCGCGCGATTTGAACACCGCCTGCGCGGAGGCGAGCCGCTGCGCCGGGTCCGGTGCCATCAGTTGCAAGCTGCCGAGCGCCGCAGCGATCGCGCGCCGCAGGCGATTGTTGATGCGCACGGTCGCGAGATCGGCAGGTGGCGCATCGACTGCAGCGCCGGTTGCGGCGTCGAACACGCGGTCGCCCTGCCGGATAAAAATCTTCCTGCTTGCCGCGTCGAAGGCCAGTTGCCCGCTCTGCAACGCCTCGATGATCGCGGTCGCGCGCGGCGAGCCGGAGGCAGCGACGGCCACGATGCCTTCTTCCGTATCCCCGAACGAATCCGCGGCGAATTTCGCCAGCGCATCGTCGAGTGTCTGGCTGAAAGCCGGCGGCATTGCCAGGAGGAATGCAAGCGCCAGCAAACACGCGACCAGACGGCCGCAGAATGATGTCATCTTACGAACATCCCGGCATGGAGTTGCGATGTGAGGAGGAGGCGGCGCAACGCGCCGCCTCCGGCGTCGTCAGGATCGAAAAAGGGTACCCCGCTTCAGGACCCCTGCCCGCCGCATTTCTTGGTGACCTTGTTGTAGTTGCCGCACTTCAGCGTCACCCAATCGGCTTCGAGATCCTTGGAACCCGGCAGGTTGTCGGACCATGCGTCGCCTGGCACGAGACCGTCGGTCTTCCACACCACGTCGAACTGGCCGTCAGCCTTCACTTCGCCGATGAAGACCGGCTTGGTGATGTGATGGTTCGGAAGCATTTCAGACACGCCGCCGGTCAGGTTCGGCGCCTTAATGCCCGGCAGTGCGTCGATCACCTTGTCGGGGTCGGTGGTGCCGGCCTTCTTTACGGCTTCGACCCACATCGCGAAGCCGATCACATGGGCTTCCATCGGATCGTTGGAGACGCGCTTCGGATTCTTGGTGAAAGCCTTCCACTTCGCGATGAATTCCTTGTTCGCGGGCGTGTTGATCGACTCGAAATAGTTCCAGGCGGCGAGGTGGCCGACCAGCGGCTTGGTGTCGATGCCGGCGAGTTCTTCCTCACCGACGGAGAAGGCCACGACCGGGATGTCGGAAGCCTTCACGCCACGATTGCCGAGCTCCTTGTAGAAGGGAACGTTGGCGTCGCCGTTGATGGTGGAGACCACGGCGGTCTTCTTTCCGGCGGAGCCGAATTTCACGATGTCGGCAACGCGGGTCTGCCAGTCGGAATGGCCGAACGGCGTGTAGTTGATCGAGATGTCCTCGTCCTTGACGCCCTTGGACTTCAGATAGGCCTCGAGGATCTTGTTGGTGGTGCGCGGATAGACGTAGTCGGTGCCTTCCAGCACCCAGCGCTGCACCTTCTCTTCCTTCATCAGGTAGTCGACGGCGGGGATCGCCTGCTGGTTGGGAGCGGCGCCGGTATAGAACACGTTGCGCTCGCTCTCCTCGCCCTCGTACTGGACCGGATAGAACAGGATCGAGTTCAGTTCCTTGAAGACCGGGAGCACGGATTTGCGCGACACCGAGGTCCAGCAGCCGAACACCGCCGCAACCTTTTCCTTGGTGATCAGTTCACGCGCCTTTTCGGCAAACAGCGGCCAGTTGGAAGCCGGGTCCACGACCACAGCCTCGAGCTTCTTGCCAAGCAGTCCGCCCTTCTTGTTCTGCTCCTCGATCAGCATGAGCATGACGTCCTTCAGCGTGGTCTCGCTGATGGCCATGGTGCCCGAGAGCGAATGAAGAATGCCGACCTTGATGGTTTCCTGGGCCTTGGCGGGCAAAGCGGCTGCAATCGACAGCGCAAGGCCCGTCGCCCCGGCCAAAAGCCAGCGGCGGGCAACCGGTCGCGGAGCGACCGCACGGATGGAATGAATCATGTGGTTTCCTCTGCTTCACGCGCACGCCAGATGACCCGGCATCCCGCGCCGCAGCAGAGTTCGCAAAGGCCGTGCCAATTTCTGAAACTGGTGCAAGGCCTTGAGTCAGAACCGGAAACGATCCACAGACCGCGCCTCGAAATTAGGCATGTGACAACACATGACTAAACAGCGCACATGCTGCACAAATTTTGTGCATTTTCGCGATGGTGCTGTATCGGCATGTTGCCGCATCCGCAGGCTCGGGGCGGAGAGGGCGCGGCGCTTCCGACTTCGGGTTCAGTAAGCTGAAGCTTCTGAAGACGCCTGCGGCCGTCATGGCCAACACGCTCATCCCGCGCTCGTGATGAGCGACGAAGCGGCCGCTCGATAAGATGAAACGTCTTGATGCCCTGTTTGAGCCTGCCGGATTTTGAAAGGGAAACATTTTCATGACGGACCCGAATGCGCGCGCAGCCGCAGGCTGGCTGGCCGTATTGATAGCCGCCATTCTGACAATCGCCTCTCCCGCATCGGCGCAGAGCGATCTGAACGCGATGCTGAAACGGTTGACCGAGTTGCGCAACGCGCGCGATTTTCCGGCGGCGCTCGGCGTAGCCGAGGAACTCGAGACTGCCGTCAAGGCGCGCTTCGGCACCGATCATGCGAACTACGCGATCGCATTGATTAACAAGGGCGATATCTATTGGAGCACCGGTAAGTTTGCCGACGCCGAGTTGCTTTACCAGCGCGCCTTGATCATTCGCGAGAAAACACTCGGTGAAAATCATCTTTACGTGGCGGACACGCTCACCAACCTGGCAATCGCCCAGCTTCAGCAAGCCAAATACGCCGACGCGGAAAAATCGCAACGGCGTGCCTTTTTGATCCGACAGACAGCACTCGGCGCGGTACATCCGGAAACAAATGCAGCGTTGAACAACCTCTCGACGATGCTCCGAACTCTTGGCAAGCTCACGGAGGCTGAGACCGTTCTGAACCAGGGCCTTGCCGCCCAGGAAGCTATACTTGGGCACGAGCATCCGCAGCTATCTCAGGGACTTGCTAACCTTTCGGCAATCTATGAGTTACAGGGCCGCTACAACGATGCTGAAGCGATTCTGCTGCGCAGCCTCTCTCTTGTCGAAAAGGCCCACGGGCCGACGCACCGCTTGGTGTTAACGCCGCTGACTAATCTGGCGCTCGCCTATTTCCGGCAGGGGAAGTATCCCGAAACGGAGACAACTTATCGGCGACTATTCCCCCTCATGGAACAGCACTATGGTCCTGAGGATGCGAGACTTGCGCAGGCCTTGCAAAATGCGGCGTCATTCTACGAAGGCGTCGGCCGGCTCGGAGAAGCGGAAGCGCTTCACCAGCGATCACTGACAATTCGCGAAAAGGTTTTCGGACGCGATCACGTTGATGTCGCGAACTCGCTCGCCGGCCTCGCCAATGTGAAAGCGTGGCAAAGCCGGTATCGAGAGGCCGAAGGCCTCTACAGGCGTGCCGTAGCGATCCAGGAAAAACTGCTAGGCAGCCATCATCGCGACGTCGCGCGCACACTCTCGAACCTGACGTCGCTCTATATCGCTCAGGCAAGGTTTGTCGATGCTGAAGCGCTGCTACTTCGCACGCTGCCAATACAGGAGAAGGCGCTTGGCGTCGATCATCCCGAAATTGCCTACAGTCTTGCTTCCTTGGGCACCGTATACTTTCGTCAAGGCAAGAACATGGAAGCTGAAACCGTACTTCTGAGATCGCTCAAGATTCGCGAAGCTGCGCTCGGTGAGAGCCACCCCGACTCAGTCACGGTCCGCTCGCTTCTCGCGTCGGTTTTCATGGCGCAGGACAAGCTGACGCAGTCAGAAAAGCTGTATCTGAGTTCGCTTCCGCTCATGGAACGTGCATATGGCAGCCAGCATACACACGTTGCGTCGTTGTTTCACAATCTGGGCTACGTCTATCGGCTTCAGCGCCGCCACAACGACGCCGAAGCTGCATACAAGCGGGCGCTTAGCATCGAAGAGAGCGCCTTAAGTCCTAACCATCCCGACATCGCTCACAGTCATACCGCTATCTCGTTGCTCTATTACGATATGAAGAAGCCCGACAGGGCACTCGATCATGCCCGGCGCGCGAGTGCGGTCCGTATCGCGCACAGCGATGCAGAGCTTGCCGGACGACCTTCGGTGGTTGGCGATGCCGGCAGTTTGGCCAGCACCTTTCGACAGCATGTCCGGTTTCTGACGCTCGTGTCGCTCAATGAACCAGCGTCAAACGACCGGCTCGGCCGCGAAGGCTTCGAAATCGCGCAATTGATCGGCCAGTCTTCCGCAGCGGCCGCGCTGCAGAAGACAGCGGCGAGATTTTCCGCAGGCAGCGGGACGCTCGCGACGATGATCCGGGACCTCCAGGATCAGATCACATCTCGCGAGAATGCCGACAAGCGATTGGTGGCGATGCTCTCGCGGCCCGAAGGACAGCAGGATCGCGGGGCGACCGAAACACAACGGCGCCAGGTAGGCGAGTTCGATACCAGGATTGCGACCGCGACCGCCCAGATCGAAAAGCAATTCCCGGACTTCGTAGCCCTCGCACGTCCAAAGCCGGTAAAGGTCGATGAGGCGCGAGCCGTCCTCGGAGCGGACGAGGCGCTGGTTTTCTGGGTCGGCGATAGCGGTCCGCTCGTCTACGTGTTCGCCGTGACACGGGAACGCTTTGCCTGGCAGGCGATCCCGATCGCTTCCGATGAATTCGCGCGCAGGATCTCCGCGTTTCGAAGCGCGCTCGATGTAGAGAAAGCGGATGAAGCCGTGCTCTCCGGGAAGACCGCCGGTCTGGTCGATCTTGCGCTCGCGCACGAGCTCTACATCTCCCTGTTCGGTCCGATCGAACCGCTCCTGAAGGACAAGCGCAGCCTTTTGCTGGTCCCCTTCGGCCCGTTGACCGCTTTGCCCTTCCCCGCGCTGGTCACCGAAAAAGTTGCGCCCGCAACACCGCCGTCCGAGTACAGAAACGTGGCGTGGCTCGCGAAGCGGCAGGCGATCACCGTGCTGCCTTCGGTTGCGAGCCTCAAGGCCCTGCGGGCGCAGACGCGCGCGAACCGGAGCGGCAAGCCCATGACCGGATTCGGCGATCCGCTGTTCGATCCCAATAGTCCGGCTGCATCGACCCGCGGGCAAAAGGTCGCCGCGCGCAAGGTCGTGACACGCAATTTCACGGATTACTGGAAGGGCGCAGCGATCGATCGAACGCTGATCATAAAGGCATTGCCGCAACTTCCCGATACGGCCGACGAACTGACGGCAGTCGCACGAAAGCTCGGGGTGCCGGCAAGCGATATCCATCTTGGACGGGACGCCACGGAGAGCCGGGTCAAGTCGAAGCCGCTGGACGATTTCCGCATCGTCTATTTCGCCACGCATGGCCTGGTCGCCGGCGATATCAAGGGCCTCGCCGAACCCTCGCTGGCGCTGACGATGCCGAAACAGCCGACCGATCTCGACGATGGCCTCCTCACCGCAAGTGAAATCGCGCAACTGAGACTCAATGCCGACTGGGTCGTGCTGTCGGCCTGCAATACCATTGCCGGCGACAAGCCGGGCGCGGAAGCGTTGTCCGGGCTCGCCCGCGCCTTTTTCTATGCCGGTGCACGAGCGCTGCTGGTGTCGCACTGGGCGGTCGATTCGGCGGCCGCCACCCGGCTCACCACCGCGACCTTCGACAAGATCAAGGCGGACCCGAAACTCGGGCGCTCGGAGGCTTTGCGGCTTGCGATGCTTGATTACCTGAACGACCCATCCGATCCCCTCAACGCGCATCCCGCCTTCTGGGCGCCGTTCGTGGTGGTCGGAGAGGGCGCGGCCCGGTAATTGTGTTGCACTGAAATTCGCGATACGCGTGTCCGAAGATGACCCGCACATTCTCGCTTCGGATGAAGCTTGCAGCGAGCCTTTGCTTCGCCGCGGCGCTCGCCGTTGGCCCTGCTGCCGGTCAGGTCCCGCGCGAACGGCAGCGCGGGCCGGATCATACGGATGTAGCCTCCGCGCTCAACTATCTTGCGGTGCTGAATCAGCAGGTCGGGCGTCCGAAGGAAGCCGCGCGTTTCTATCGGCGCGCGTTGAGCATCCGCCAGAAGGCGCTTGGGCCCGATGCGGACGACCGCGGCTAGAAGTGATGCACGATTCCAACGAACCAAGGACCGGTCGATGACCCAGCCGAATTCGCGCGTCCGGTCCTTCAGTGCGGCGCTATGGACGCTTCTGGCACTCGCGGGCGCGGCGCCGGCGATGGCGCAAGCCGATCTCAACGCGCTCTTGAAGCGTCTCAACGAACTCGGTGCGGCACGCAATTTTCCAGCCGCGCTCATCGCCGCGCAGGAGTTCGAGAAGGCGGTCAGGGCGCAATTCGGCACCGAGCACGCGAACTACGCAATCGCGCTGTTCAACATGGCCAACATTTTTCTGAACACCGGAAAATTCGCCGAAGCGGAGCCACTTTACCTGCGCGCTGCGGCGATTCAGGAGAAAACCCGAGGCAGCAATCATCCCGATCTCGCCGGGACCCTCAACAATCTTGCCATCGTTCAGGCCCAACAGGCGAAATACGCTGATGCCGAGAAGTCGTATCGGCGCGCGCTTTCCATTCGTCAGGCTGCCTTCGGCGCGTCGCATCGCGACACCGCCGCCTCGCTGATCAATCTGGCCCAGGCACTCCGCGCGCTCGGCAAGCTCGATGAAGCAGAAGCAATTCTCCGGCAGGGCATTGCCACCCAGGAGCAGGCTCTGGGCCACGAGCATCCGCAGCTCTCCGCAGCGCTCGCGCATCTCGGCTCGATACACGAATTGAAGGGCGACTATGCCGGCGCCGCGGCGGTTCTGCAGCGCAGCCTTGCGATCGCCGAGAAAGCGCACGGCGCGACGCATCGCTCCCTGGCCGCCCCGCTCAACAACCTCGCTCTCGTCTTTATCAGGCAGGGCAAATATCCCGAGGCCGAGGGGGCGTACAAGCGATTGCTGTCGATCATGGAACAGCAATATGGCCCCGAGCATCCTGAGCTTGCCCGGGGCTTGAGCAACCTTGCCGAATTCTATGCGACGATCGACCGACTTGCCGAGGCGGACACGCTACAGCAGCGCGCGCTGGCGATCCGCGAAAAGACGCTGGGTTCCGAACACCTCGACGTTGCGACATCCCTGTTCGGACTCGCCAACGTGAAGTCTCGACGAAGTCAGTATGCCGAGGCCGAAACACTTTACCGGCGTGCTCTTGCGACCAAGGAAAAGTTGCTCGGCAGCGGTCATCGTGAAGTCGCGCAAACGCTTTCCAACCTGGCCTTTGTCTACATCCGCCAGACACGTTATGCCGATGCGGAGGGCCTGCTTCTTCGGTCACTGGCGACGCAGGAGAAGGCACTTGGTGCGGATCATCGCGAAGTGGCCGATACTCTCAACTTCCTCGGCCAGACCTACATGCGTCTCGGCAAGACGTCGGAGGCCGAAGGCGCGCTGTCGCGGGCCGTGAGGATTCGCGAGGCGGGGTTGGGTGAGGGCCATCCCGACGCGGTCACCGCGCGAGCCAATCTGGCTTCGGTCTATATGGCAGGTGGCAAATCGGCCGAAGCAGAGAAGCTTTACCTGCGTAGTCTTCCGATCATGGAACGGGCATATGGGCAACGTCATTCGGACGTCGCAGGCATTTTCAACAATCTGGGCCTCCTCTATCAGCGGCAGCGACGATATGGAGAAGCCGCGGCCGCCTATCAGCGGGCGCTGACAATCCGGCAGGCGGTTCTTGGTCCCAATCATCCCGACGTCGCAAACAGCCTGACGACGATGGCGATGCTTTATGACGCGATGGGCCAGCACCGGAATTCACTGGATCATGCAAGGCGCGCCAGTTCAGTGGTCGTTACGCACGGCAACTCGGAGCTTTCCGGACGGCCTTCGGCATCCGTCGACACCGAAAAGCTGGCGCGCTATTTCCGCGATCACGTTCGATATCTTGCTGCCGCGGCGCGCGTTGAGCCTGGATCGGCCGACAGCCTTGGACGCGAAGGGTTCGAAATCGCGCAATTGATCGGCCAGTCCGCCGCAGCGTCAGCCCTGCAGCAGACGACGGCACGCTTCTCCACGGGAGCAGGTCCGCTTGCAGTCATCATTCGCGAAATGCAGGATCAGGTTGCCGCGCGCGAAACTGCCGACAAGCGGCTGATAGCCTCGCTTTCGAGGCCCGAGGCGCGGCAGGACCGCGTTGCGATCGAGGCATTGCGGCGGCAGGTCGACGAATTCGATGCCCGGATCGCCGCGGCGGCGGCCCGGATCGAAAGGCAGTTTCCGGACTTTGTCGCACTTGCACGACCGAAGCCGATCAAGATCGATGAGGCGAGCACCTTGCTGGGGCCGGATGAAGCGCTGATCTTCTGGGCGGGAGGCGACCACAAGACCACCTTCGTCTTCGCCTTGACTCGCGATCGCTTCGATTGGAAGACCATTCCCCTCGGGCCTCAAGAACTCGCCCGGAAAATCACTGCGTTTCGCAGCGCGCTCGATGTCGACAAGGCTCATCACGCGGTCACCACCGGGCACGCGGATGGTCTGGTCGACCTCGCACTTGGCTACGAGCTTCACGATACCCTTTTCGGGCCGGTCGAGGCGCTGCTGCGGGACAAACGGAGTCTGCTCCTGGTACCATTCGGCGCGTTGACAGCGTTGCCGTTCCCGGCGCTCGTTACCGAGAAGGCGTCACCGTCGACGATGCCGGATGGCTACCGGGACGTCGCGTGGCTCGCAAAGCGTCACGCGATCACGGTCTTGCCGTCAGTGGCCAGCCTGAAGGCGCTGCGCGCGCAGGCTCGCGCCGTGCAAAGCGCCAAGCCGATGACAGGCTTCGGCGATCCGGTATTCGATCCGAACGCGCCCGGGACCGGGACACGCGGCCAGAAAGTTGCGTCCCGCAAGACCACAACACGGTCCTTCACGGATTTCTGGCAGGGTGCCGCCATCGACCGTCGATCGATCGCGGAATCGCTCTCGCAATTGCCCGACACCGCCGATGAGTTGAAGGCCGTGGCAAAGAAGCTTCGCGTGTCGGCAAACGACATCCATCTGGGGCGCGACGCAACCGAGAGCCGCGTCAAGTCGAAGCCGCTGGACGATTACCGCATCGTCTATTTCGCGACCCACGGCCTGGTGGCTGGCGATATCAAGGGCCTTGCCGAACCCTCGCTGGCGCTGACGATGCCGAAACAGCCGACCGATCTCGACGATGGCCTCCTCACCGCAAGTGAAATCGCGCAACTGAGACTCAATGCCGACTGGGTCGTGCTGTCGGCCTGCAATACCATTGCCGGCGACAAGCCGGGCGCGGAAGCGTTGTCCGGGCTCGCCCGCGCCTTTTTCTATGCCGGTGCACGAGCGCTGCTGGTGTCGCACTGGGCGGTCGATTCGGCGGCCGCCACCCGGCTAACCACCGCGACCTTCGACAAGATTGCAGCCGATCCCAAGCGCGGGCGCTCGGAGGCTTTGCGGCTTGCGATGCTTGATTACCTGAACGACCCATCCGATCCCCTCAACGCGCATCCCGCCTTCTGGGCGCCCTTCGTTGTAGTTGGCGAGGGCGCCGCTCGGTAATTGTGTTGCACTGAAATTCGCGATACGCGTGTCCGAAGATGACCCGCACATTCTCGCTTTGGAGGAACCTGGCAGCGAGCCTTTGCTTCGCCGCAGCGCTCGCTGTTGCGCCCGCCGCCGGTCAGGTACCGGGCGAGGCCACGGCGCTGCTTGGGCGCGCGCTCGAACTCTATAATGCGGGAAAAACGGCAGAGGCCTTGCCGCTCGCCGAGCAGGCGCTCGTGATCCTTGAGCGGCAGCGCGGGCCGGATCACGCGGATGTTGCCTCCGCGCTCAACTATCTTGCGGTGCTGAATCAGCAGCTCGGTCGTCCGACGGAGGCCGAGCGCTTCTATCTGCGCGCGTTGAATATCCGCCAGAAGTCGCTCGGGCCCGACCATCCCCAGGTCGCGGTATCGGCCGAGAATCTCGCCGCGCTCTATCGCTCCAGCGGCCGCAGGGACGAAGCCGAGCTCTTGTACCGGCGCGCGCTGTCGATCAACGAAAAGGCCTACGGGCCGGACCACCCCGCGGTCGCTGCGATCGTGACCGGCATGGCGGTACTCTATCAGGATGCGGGCCGTCCGCGCGATGCGGAACCGCTCTACCGTCGCGCGCTGACAATCGCGGAAAAGACCTTCGGACCGGATCATCCGCAGGTATCGGCGTCGCTGGTATCGCTCGGTGCGCTCTATCGGGGCATGGGGCGGTCGGTGGAAGCCGAACCGCTGTTCCAGCGCGCCCTGGCAATCGACGAAAAGAACGGCGGCGCCGACCACCCCAACGTCGCCAACGTGCTGCACGAGCTTGCGATGACCTATTGGGTGCAGAATCGCATCGAGCAGGTCGAGCCGCTGTTCAACCGCGCGCTTGCCATTCGTGAAAAGGTTTACGGAGCGGATCACCCCGCGGTCGCGCAGACGCTCAACGCGATGGCTGGCTTCTGTCGCGACCAGGGCCGTCACGCCGATGCCGAGCCGCATTTCCGGCGTGTGGTAGCGATGTACGAAAAGGCACTGGGGCCGGATCACCCCGGGGTCGCGACCGCGCTCAACAATCTTGCGGTGCTGTACCAGGAGATGGGCCGCCCCACCGACGCCGAGCCCCTGGCGAAACGCGCACTGGCGCTGCGCGAAAAGGCGTTCGGTCCGGACAACCCCCAGCTCGTCAACACCATCCACAATCTTGCAGAGCTCTACCGCACGCTTGGCCGCAAGGCCGACGCCGACGCGCTCGCCAAGCGCGCGCAGGCGATTCGCGAGAAGGGAAACTCCTCCCGATAGACGAGGCCGACACCCGACCTCGGTTCTCTTGCCGCGGCTTCGCTGCCGAATACCCGACACCGACTTATCTCTGTTTCGTCTGCGGTCTTGTATCTGGTGCGGGGATGTTGCAAATCCCCGGCGCATTGGAAGCCTGAGAGACATGCCCATGGCCCAGAAAACCGGACTCGTCGTCACTGCCCACCCTGGCGATTTCGTGTGGCGCGCCGGCGGCGCGATCGCCCACCACGCCAAACTGGGCTATCGCATGAAGATCGTCTGCATGAGCTTCGGCGAGCGCGGCGAAAGCCAGTTCGCCTGGAAGGAAGCGGGCGCGACGCTGGATAGCGTGAAAGCCGGCCGCAAGGACGAGGCCGAGCGCGCCGCCGCATTGCTTGGCGCGGAGATCGAATTCTTCGATTGCGGCGACTATCCGCTGAAGCTGACCGAAGAGCATTTCGACCGGATGGTCGACATCTACCGCGAAACCAGCCCGGCTTTCGTGCTGACCCACGCCCTGAAGGACCCGTACAATTTCGACCATCCCAACGCCGCCCATTTCGCGCAGGAAACCCGCGTGGTCGCGCAGGCGATGGGCCACAAGCCGGGTGCGAAATACCAGTATTCCGCGCCGCCGGTTTATCTGTTCGAGCCGCATCAGCCGGAGCAATGCGACTACAAGCCCGACCTGATTCTCAAGATCGACGATGTGTGGGAGACCAAGTACAAGGCCTTTCAGATCCTCGCGGCGCAGAAGCATCTCTGGCACTATTACGAGCGCGTGGCGCTCAACCGCGGCATTCAGGGCTCGCGCAACACCGGCATCTCGATGACCTACGGCGAGGCCTATCAGACCCTGTTCCCGCGCGTCGTCACCGATACGCTCGGCTGAACGGAGGCATCATCATGAAGACCGTCGTCGTCCGCAACATCGAGCGCGCCGATGCCGCCGCCTGCAAGTCCCTCGCGGGCCTTGGCGTATCGACCTCGCACGAAGCCCTGGGCCGCTCCGGCCTGATGAAGCCCTATATGCGGCCGATCTGGCCGGGCGCCGCCATCTGCGGCCCCGCCGTCACTATCATGGCGCAGCCGGGCGACAACTGGATGATCCACGTCGCGATCGAACAGTGCAAACCCGGCGATGTGCTGGTGGTCGGCTGCACCGCCGACAACACCGACGGCATGTTCGGCGACCTGCTGGCGACTTCCGCCAAGGCGCGCGGCGTCCAGGGGCTGGTCATCGACGCCGGCTGCCGCGACGTCGCAACGCTGAAGGAGATGGGCTTCCCGGTTTGGTCGAAGGCAATCTCGGCCAAGGGCACGGTCAAGGCCACGCTCGGCGCGGTCAACATTCCGGTGGTCTGCGCCGGCGTCAACGTGATCCCGGGCGACGCGATCGTTGCCGATGACGACGGGGTCGTGGTGATCCCGCGCAAGCTCGCGACCGAAGTCGCCGCCAAGGGCCAGAAGCGCGAGGCCGACGAGATCGCGAAGCGCGAGAAGCTCGCCTCCGGCATCCTCGGTCTCGACATGTACAACATGCGCGGGCCGCTGGAGAAAGCCGGGCTCGTCTATGTCGACAATCCGGAAGACGCATAAGCCATGCTGACGCTTTATTACGCGCCGAACACCTGCGCCCTGGCGTCACTGATTTCGCTCGAGGAGGCCGGCGCCAGGTACGAGACCGTCCGTCTCAACTTCGCCGATGGCGAACAGCGAAAGCCGGATTATCTCGCTGTCAATCCGAAAGGCCGAGTCCCCACTCTGGCAACCGAGCGAGGGATCCTCACCGAGACGCCCGCGATCCTCGCCTTCATCGCGCAAAGCTATCCGGCCGCGCGGCTCGCCCCGCTCGAGGATGTGTTTGCGTTCGCGCAGGTGCAGGCGTTCAACAGTTATCTCTGCTCGACCGTGCATGTCGCGCATGCGCACCGGCTGCGCGGCTCGCGCTGGGCCGACGACGAGGCTGCGATCGAAGCGATGAAAAGGAAAGTGCCGCAATCGGTCGGCGACTGCTTCGACCTGATCGAGCGCGAGATGTTTGCCGGCCCGTGGGTGACAGGCAACGAATATTCCGTCTGCGATCCGTACCTGTTCACGATCGCCCGCTGGCTCGAGGGTGATGGTGTCGATATCGCGCGTTTCCCGAAGGTGCACGCTCACCACAGGCGGATGGAGGCGCGGCCGGCGGTGCAACGGGCGCTGTCACAACAGCAGATGGCCGCGGCCTGACTTCAGCTCGCCGTCACCACAAACGGCCGGTCGATCCCACCAGCACGGTGATAACGCCGAGCACAAGGTTGATGGCCACCAGCTTGCGGATCATGGCGAGCTGCTTGCCGGCATTCGGCCAGTCGGCCGCCCGAACAAACTTCTGCAGCCGCCGCCATGGCGCAAAATACAGATGCAGGTAGAGCAGCATCATCAGGATGCCGGTGCCCTGCATGACATGGATGGAGAGCGGCGCACGGAAGCCGCCATAGGCCATGAACATCATGGCGTAGCCTGAGACCAGCAGGACCACGATCGAGACCCCGACCCAGGGCAGAAAGCGGGCAAACACGTCGCGCCAGAGTGTCAGCCGCGCCGGCCCCTCCAGCGCACCGGCGGCTGGCCGCAGCATCGTATAGGCAAAGGCCATTCCGCCGACCCAGAACAGCGCGGCCAGAATATGCGCGGCCAGAAACAGGACCAGCATCCCGCGAACCTCCGTTGCAACTCTCGTCAGACCGCTATTTGATCAGGCCACACTGGAATGTCTACAAATTGAGTCCATGACCGGCGGCCCCTCGCAGAATCCGATCGACCCGATTGCCGCAGGCGACCTGCGTCTCGACGCGCCGGCCTTCCATCGCAATTGCGCGCCGATCTGGGCGGAACTCTCGGGCTATCTGAAGGACAAGCAGGGAAACGTGCTGGAGGTCGGCAGCGGCTCGGGCCAGCATGTGATCGAATTCGCCAAAGCGTCCCCTCACCTGCTCTGGTGGCCGACCGACTACGACCCGCGCAATCTGGCGAGCATCGACGCCTGGCGGCAACATGCGCAGGCGCAGAATGTCGAAGCGGCACGCCGGCTCGACCTTGGGGCCCTGAACTGGGGACTGAGCGATGCCGATTCCGGCACACTCAGCGACCTGACCGCGATTTTCTGCGCCAATGTGCTGCATATCTCGCCCTGGCGCACCACGCGCGGGCTGATGTGGGGCGCCTCGCAGCGCCTGCATCCGGGCGGGCTATTGTTCATCTACGGTCCGTTCAAGCAGGACGGGCAGCACACCGCACCGAGCAATGAAGCGTTCGACCTGTCGTTGCGCTCACGGGACCCGGAATGGGGCGTTCGCGACATCGCCGATATCCAGGCTGTGGCGCACGAGCATGGGCTGCTGCTCGCGGAGATCGAGCCGATGCCCGCAAACAACATGATTCTGGTGTTCGAGCGCCGCGGGCGATAGCCGGGTCACTATACGCTGATGACGCCGTCGCGGTTCACGAACACGCGACTCTCGTCAACGCCCTGCAGCATCGCCGCGACATCTTTTCGCAGCTTGGTGTCCGACTGCTCGTCCGCCGACCAGACGGTGACGTAAATATCGTCATCCCACACGGAAACATCGAAATCGGCAATCATCCCGGACGATGCCATGATCGCGAGCGCACCCGCTGCCGCCTTCAGATAATTCATCACCGCACCCCTCCTCAAACGACCATCGCTCCAGGCAGCACCGGCCAGCGCGCCCGTTGTTGCATGGCGGGGGTATACGGATCGTAAGCGTCGCGGCGGTGTCGAGACAGTGTCAGAAGCGCGACTCCGCTCACGCATGCGTGAATCCGCCGCTGTCCAGGCCGCCATTGTCAGCGAAGTGTCATCCAGGCTTCACCGAAGCGACAAGTGAACCGACAAAGTACGCAGCACGCAAAATGGAGATCGATACATGCGTGCAGCTACTCTCTCGACTGTTCTGTCAATTGTGCTCGCCGGCGCGGCAACGGCGCAGGAGCAGCCGGCGCTTCTCGCCGGTCACATCGTAATACCGGCGGCGACCTTCATCCCCGCACCCGCGGATGCGCCGGACGACCTCAAAATCTCCGGAAAGTTCACCACCGGCAAGCGCGTCGATGCGGTCGGCACCGTCGAAGGCCGCTCGCGCGGACGTCCGACCGGCCTGAAGCTGCCCTTTGACGGGCAGCCGGCGCAGGGCCATTCCGGCATCAAGCGGATGCCGGACGGCACCTTTTATGTGTTGACCGACAACGGCTTCGGCAATCTGGCGAATTCGCCCGACGCGATGCTCTTTCTCTCGCAATTCCGTCTGAACTGGGACAAGGGCACGGCAGACCGGCTTGCGACGATCTTCCTGCACGATCCAGACAAGAAGATCCCGTTCCGGATCGCAAACGAGGGCACGGCAAAGCGTTATCTCACCGGGTCGGATTTTGATCTGGAAAGCTTCCAGCCGATTGGCGACAAGTTCTGGATCGCCGAGGAATTCGGACCCTACCTGATCCGCACCGACAGGAACGGCAAGGTCGAAGCGGTGTTCGAAACCATGATCGACGGGAAGCTTGCGCGCTCGCCCGATCATCCCGCGGTTACGACACCGGCGATTCCGACGGGCACGACCGCATTCAATGTGCGACGTTCCAAGGGCTATGAAGGCATGGCGGCGTCGCCGGACGGCCGCTTCCTTTACGCGATGCTCGAGGGCCCGGTCTGGGATGCGGAGAAGAAGGACTGGGAGAAGACCGCGGACGGCAAGGAATATCTGCGCTTGCTGGAATTCGATGTCGCGGGAGAAAAGTGGACCGGCCGGCACTGGAAAT
>NZ_JBFWPA010000037.1:0-58102 GCF_050250235.1 Pseudorhodoplanes sp. | reverse complement strand
AATGACCTCGGCACCGAGCGCTGCGGTACGCTCGCGCTTCGGCCGCGGCGAATCTGACGCCATGACGATGACCGCGGGCATGCCGAGTCGCTTCGCCGCGGCCGCGACCCCCTGTGCATGGTTGCCGGACGAATAGGCCACGACTCCCGCGGCGCGCCGCGCCGACGGAATCGAGACGCAGCAATTATAGGCGCCGCGGAACTTGAACGAGCCCATGCGCTGCAGTGTTTCGGCCTTGAGATAGACGCTCGCCCCCACCCTTTCGTCAAGCAGCGGCGAACGGATCAACGGGGTTCGCACCGCAACGCCCGCGATCCGGCCGGCCGCGGTTTCGATATCGAGGGGGCTTACGGCGTTCATGACCCAAAGTTAGCGCGGGCCGGGCGCAATTCAATCATCTGCCTGCGCATCCCACAGCGCCTCCAGGCGCCGGCGGAACACTTTCGGCGGCTCGGCAAACAACCGGATCGCCAGGCGCCGCGCCGCCTGGACGTGATCGGCCTGCCGGTGGGCCACGATCGGGGCCAGTTTCGAGCGCCAATGCGCAAGCGGCTGATGCGGTCCGGCCTTGGCGGCGAGCATTTCCAGGTCCTGATACTTGCCAAGCCGGGTGCGCAGACGCTGGGTCTCGTCCACCCACAACCGTCCGAGCCGCGGCCAGACCGGCTCGATCAGTTCCATCTGATAGCGGTGCTCCACCACCCTGCGGCGCAATTCGTGCAAGTCTTCCCCGTCCACCTCGTTCCAGTTGCGCGGGATGCAGCGGCGTGCCCGCCGGTAGGTGGTGGTGAGCATGTCGGCGAGGTCCGCAAAGGTGAGCGGATCGAGGTTCCATTGCGACACCTGCCAGGCCGCGGCAGTGAGATAGTCCGAGAGACCTTGCTGGATATCGTCGGTCCAGATGTTGCGCTCGTTCTCGACGCGCAAAGCGTCAAGCCGGCTCCGGATGGTCACCAGCGAGCGTGCCGGCAGCGCGATCGGCAGATCATGGCAGGCTTCGGTCGCATCCTGAAAGGCGTCGATGGCCGACTGGGCGTCGCGTGCGACGGTCAGCCTGCGCGCGAGATCGCGCGCCTGAAAGCGCAAAGCCTGCCCGGTTTCGCCCAGATGCGGCGCCAGCATGCGAAGGAATGCGCGCCAGCGCTTCAGCGCGCGCCGGATGTCGTGGACCTTGGTCGTGGAATCGCGGGCGGGATCCGTCAGGATCTGGCGGGCCTCGGCCACAGCGGCGGCCGCAAGATCGCGCAGGGCGGCGCCCACCGGCTCACCGGGCTTCAGCGCGGTCGACGCACTCATCGAGGAATCACTCTGGTCGCCGGGGACAGGACTTTTGAGTGGGACCTTAGCCTGCCGGGGCTTCTGAGTTCCAGCCATCAGGCCGCCCGAACCTCGGTCAGTTCGGGGATTTCCACGGATGGGGTCTCGTGGACCCAGTGAATGATCTCCAGCCGGCCGTCCGGGTGCTCGGCAATGGCCGTGCAGCTTTCGACCCAGTCCCCGCAATTCACGTAGCGGATGCCGAAATCGTCGTGGATCGCGGCGTGATGGATGTGGCCGCAGATGATGCCCTGCGCGTCATGCTTCCTGGCGTCGGCCGCGAGCGCGCGCTCGTATTCGCCGATATAGGACACCGCGTTCTTGACCTTCAGCTTGGCCCATTGCGACAGCGACCAATAGCCGAGCCCGAGCGAGCGGCGTATCGCATTGAACAGCCGGTTGAGCGTCAGCGCGAAATCATAGGCCTTGTCGCCGAGCAGCGCGAGCCAGCGCGCCTGTGTCACGACAAGGTCGAAATGGTCGCCATGCACCACCAGATAGGTGCGCCCGTCGGCGCCCTTGTGCACCGCATGCTCGACCACGTCGATGCCGCCGAAATGGGTGCCATAATAGCCGCGCAGGAACTCGTCGTGGTTCCCCGGAGTATAGACCATCCGGGTTCCCTTGCGGGCCTTGCGCAACAGCTTCTGGACCACGTCGTTGTGGGATTGCGGCCAGTACCAGCTGGATTTGAGCGCCCAGCCATCGACGATATCGCCGACCAGATAGACCGTGTCGGCATCGTGGTAGCGGAGGAAGTCGAGCAGCTTGCCGGCCTGACAGCCGCGGGCGCCCAGGTGGATGTCGGATATGAAGAGCGCGCGGAAGTGTCGCGGCCGAGGTGGTGTCATCAGCACGTTGAATGCCGTTCAATGACTCGCTGTCGGCTTCGTCCCACATTGTCATTGCCGTTTGATGACAAGGGCCTGTGCCGCTTGCTTGAGACTCGTCATCAGCATGTCACTGCATCCGGGCATGGTGCATCAAATGAGCTTCGCGATCCTTGCCTTGACGCTGTTTGTGGCGATCAGCCTCGCGCTCCATCTGGTCAGCGTTGCCGTTGCCATTCGCAAATGCCGGCCGGGGGGACCGTGTCTTGATGCTTCCCCGGACTCGCCGTCCGTCAGTATCGTGCTTCCGGTCTGCGGCCTCGACAATTACCTCGAGGACACGTTGCGCTCGGCGTTCCGGCTCGACTATCCGCGCTATGAGCTGATTTTCTGTCTGGCGCGGCCGGATGACCCCGCAGCACCGCTGGTGCGCAGGCTGATGGCCGACCATCCCTGGATCGATGCGCGGCTGCTGGTCGGCGACGAACGCATCAGCGACAATCCCAAGCTCAACAACGTGTTCAAGGGCTGGCGCGAGGCGGTTTATCCCTTCGTGTCGATCTGCGACAGCAACGTGCTGCTGCCGCGCGACTATATCCAGCGTCTTCTCGCGAAATTCGATGCGGATACCGGCCTGGTTTGCTCGCCGCCGGTCGGCTGCCGGCCGGACGGATTTTTTGCCGAAGTCGAATGCGCCATGCTCAACAATTACCAGGCGCGATGGCAATGTTTCGCCGATTTTCTCGGCCTCGGCTTTGCGCAGGGCAAGACCCTGTTCTGGCGCAAGAACGACCTCGAAAGCGCCGGCGGCATCCGCGCATTGGGCGCCGAATCGGCGGAGGACGCCGCCTGCACCAAGATCGTCCGCAGCCTCGGCCGGCGGGTGCGGCTGATGGAGCCCCCGGTGCGCCAGCCGCTCGGGATGCGGCGCGCCATCGATGTGTGGAATCGCCAGCGGCGCTGGGCACGGCTGCGGCGGGCGAGCTTTCCATTCTACTTTTCCCTCGAGATCCTGTCCGGTTCCCTTGCACCGCTCGCGGCGCTGATCGCGGCCGCATCACTCGCGGGACTGCCGGCCCTGCCGCTGGCGCTCGGCCTCCTCGCGGTCTGGTATAGCGCCGAATGGCTGCTGTCGGTGAAGGCAGGCTGGCACCATTCCCGCCGGTCGCTCGCGACATTCCTGCTGCGCGACGCGATGCTCCCGGTGCTCTACGTCAATGCCTGGCTCGGCCGCGGCTTCGAATGGCGCGGTCATGACATGCGCGCGGCCGAGGGCGCCAGGCTGTCGTAGCAACTTCCGGCACGCTTTCATCTTTCGACTTGTCATGTCCCGCGCAGGCGGGGCATCCAGTGGGTACGGCCTTGACCAATGGGTTGCCCGCTTTCGCGGGCGATGACACGGAGAAGCGGGATGAATTTCGGAATTGCCGGCCGCAAGGCGATCGTCTGCGCGTCGAGCCGGGGGCTGGGCTATGGCTGCGCGCTGGCGCTTGCCCAGGAAGGCTGCGAGGTCGTGATCAACGGCCGAGACGAGACGCGGCTCGCGGCGGCGGCGGACGAGATCGCCAAGGCGAGCGGAGCAATCATCATCCCCGTGGCCGCCGATGTCGCGACGCCGGACGGTCAGAAGGCGCTGTTCGCGGCCTGCCCGGAGCCCGACATCCTGGTCAACAACAATGCCGGCCCGCCGATGCGCGACTTCCGCGAATTGTCGCGCGAGCAGATCATCGACGGCGTGGTCGCCAACATGGTGGTCGCAATCGAGCTGATCCAGAAAGCGATCGACCCGATGATGGCGAAGAAGTTCGGCCGCATCGTCAACATCACCTCGGCGACCGTGAAAGCGCCG
Source organism: Pseudorhodoplanes sp. (assembly GCF_050250235.1). Taxonomy (GTDB): domain Bacteria; phylum Pseudomonadota; class Alphaproteobacteria; order Rhizobiales; family Xanthobacteraceae; genus Pseudorhodoplanes. The sequence goes on along the minus strand of NZ_JBFWPA010000037.1, from coordinate 54,106 downwards.
CTGGCCGGCCTCGACCTGTCATCGGGGGCGCGCGCGGGGTTGACCGCATTTCTCGCCGGCGTGGCGCGCTCGGTCGCGGCTTCGAACGTGACGATCAACTTCATTCTGCCCGGCTCCTTCGACACCGACCGGCTGGTGTCCAACATCGAAGGCAATGCCAAACGTCAGAACGTGTCCTTCGAGCAGGCCCGTACCAACCGAATAAACGGCGTTCCGGCCAAGCGCTTCGGCACCAAGGAGGAATTCGGCGCGACCTGCGCGTTCCTGTGTTCGCAGCAGGCGGGCTATATCACCGGGCAGAATATCCTGATCGACGGCGGCGTCTATCCGGCGGCGTTTTGACCTGTACGGCGGTCAGTCCGCCGGCACGATCATCTTGCCGATCGGCCACAGCGCGATACCGGCAAGTTTCAGATGCGCCCATGCGAACGGGATTCCGATGATGGTGATGGCGAGTCCCACCGCCGTGATCAGATGCGCCAGTGCCAGCCACCATCCCGCCAGCACCAGCCAGATGATGTTGCCGATCGTCCCGAACCCGCTGGTACCGACATCCTCGCGGCCCAGATAGTCATCACGCGACACCGCCTTCTGGCCGAACGGCAGGAGGGTATAGAAGCCGATATTGAAGGCTGCCCGCGCCCAGGGGAGGCCGATGATGGTAATCGCCATGATGATGGCGGCGATCCACCAGCCGATGGCCATCCACAGGCCGCCGAACACGATCCACAGGACATTGAGCAGTACGGATAGCAGCGGCATTTGCGGTCTCCGAAGCGCGCGCGAATGCCGCTCCCGACACTAACATTTAGTACGCGGCGCCAAGTTTCAAGCCGCTCGCCCCGCGCGTCAGTCAAAAATCGCGGTCCGCTACGCCTCCTCAAAAGGAAACGGGCCGGCGCAATGCCGGCCCGTACCAGGAAGCGCCCGATCCGCCTCCCTAAACGAACGTGAAGTCGTTGTCGTGCAGGAGCCCGATATCCTTGACCTTCAGCAAGATCGAGTCCGCACCCGCGACGATGGTCAGCGTATTGCCGTTATCAATGGTCGCGGCGCGTACCGCATCGGCATCGGCAAAGATCGAGGCATCGAATTCAATGATATCCCCGCCGCCCAGATTCAGGCCCCGGAAATCCTTGATCTCGTCGTCGCCAAAGCCCGGACGGAACACGAAGGTATCGTTGTCCTTGCCGCCTTCCAGAAAATCGTCACCGGCTCCGCCTTCCAGAATGTCGTCGCCGTCGCCGCCTTTCAGCCGATCGTTGCCGTCGCCGCCAAGCAGCGTGTCGTTGTCCTTGCCGCCATCGAGGGTATCGTCACCGCCGCTTCCGTCGAGCGTATCGTCCCCGCCGCTGCCGGCCAGCTTGTTGTCGCCGTCGTTGCCGGTGATGACGTTGTCTTCATTGTTGCCGGTGCCTTTGAGGTCGGCGTCGCCGGTGAGGATCAGGTTTTCAACGAACTTCGGCAGCTTGAAGCTGATGGATGTCTCGACGGTGTCGGTCCCTTCGCCTTCGGCTTCGATCACCTTGCTTCCCTTGTTTCCGACGATGTAGGTGTCGTCGCCCTCGCCTCCCGTCATCTTGTGCTTGCCGAGGCTGCCGTCGAGCGTATCGTCGCCGATGCCACCGTTGAGGGCTTCCTTCTCGTCGGTACCCACGATCGGAGCCGAGGCAAACACGTCCTCCTCGCGCTGCATAAGGTTCTGGATGCGGGTATCCTCGCTGATCGGCGTATCGGCCTCGTCGAAGGCGTCCTCCGGCGTCCCGTGGAACGCCTGCATGAATTGCGCCAGCGCGTCCTGCTCGCCAAGCGCGTTGCCGGGCTGAACCGCCGTGAAGTCGAGCGACTCATCCACCGGCGCGGACAGCGTTCCGTCTTCGAGAATGAAGCGGAAGTTCGATCCGTTGGCCTTGGCGGGGTAGCCGTCGCCGCCATTGGCGGTGAAGCTCAACGTCACCACCGTGATGACTGCTGGCACACCGGCCAGCAATACACCGTCGTCAAAGAGCTTGGCGACGATCTGGCCGTTTTCGTCGACCAGAGCGATGTCGGACACCCGGCTCCCCGGGGCCCCGGTCGGATCGAACGAGAACTTCACGCCACCAATCTGCGGAAAGCGGCCCTGATTGCCGTAGCTCGCGACGCCATGTTCGAGCAGCGCTTTCAGGCCCTCGGCCGTGGTGTCGAAGGCCATCAGCTTGTTGTCGAAGCGCAGCGAATTCTCGATATCGAGCTGCGACACTCCGCCTTCCGGCTTGATGCCCGGATTTTCGCCGGGGGGCAGCTTGTCGATTTCGCCGGTCACCGGATCGGGCAGCGAAAGCGAGCCGATCTGCGCACGGATGCCGCCGCCATTCTTCAGCGAGACGACGAACGCGTCGTCCGAGCCACTCGCCTGCTTGAAGGCGAACGCATTGGCGTCCGCGCTCAGATTGCCAAGGTTGGTTTCCTCGTTGCGCACGAACGCGCGTTCGCCCTCCAGATACACGTCGGTGAAGCCGGACACATTGCCGTCCTTGATGTTGATCACGGACTGCACGGCATCGGTCAGCAGCCTGACGTCGCCGCCCTTGGTCCCATCCGCAAAAGCCGTGGTGTCGAGATCGGCAACATCGACGCCCCAGGCCTCGGCAACATTCTCTTCGGTGGAAGCATAGGCGCCGTTGATCGGCTCATTGTCCGTGACACTGTCCAGGATGAGATCGCCATTGGCGTCGAAGTCGACAACCAGACGGCCCAGATAGGTGTATTCGTTGTCGGTATTGACGATCAGCGTGGTCTTGCCGTCGAGGTCGGTGACCCGCAATGGATAATCGCCCTGGAACACGTCTTCATGCCCGGGGAAGTCGACGGCGACGTCGTCATCGTCGCCGAGGCGGGTATTCGAGCCGGCCGCCAGAATGATGTCGACGCCGCGCAGCTTGGACGCCAGCAACTCCTCGTTTGCGATCTGCTGCAGATGCGCCATCAGGATGATCTTGTTGACGCCCTCCGCGATCATCTCGTCAATGATCGGCTGGAGTTGTGCCGCCAGCAGGTCCATGTCGTCGACTTCGCCGTTGGCGCCGGGTCCGGTCGGGAAGCCGTCCACTTCGGTGCCGCTCGGCGAGGAGATCGCTTCGAGGATCTGCGTGGTCGCGGCAAGCAGACCGATCTTCTCGCCGCCCTTCTCGATGACGGTTGCCGGAACGATCCGGCCCGCCATGGTGTCGGCCTCCGGCAGCAACGTCGCGGTCGGGTCGCCGGGCCCATCGAGCGTGTCGGTGAAGCGCGGGTTGAGCGCGCTGTCGCCTGAGAAGTCGAGATTGGCGGACATATAGGGGAAGGCCGCGCCCACCCAGCCGCCGCCGGGCGTGAAGGTCGACGCAAAGGTGTTCGAACCCAGATCGAATTCGTGATTGCCGATGGTCGACGCCTCGACGCCGATGATGTTGTGGATCGCGATGTCAACGGCGCCGATCGGCACCGTGCTGCCGATGTTCGAGCCGGTGGTGGCGTTGATCGCGGCCGCCACACTCGGATCGGTACCGCCCGCAAGGAACGGACCCGGCAGGAAATTGTCGCCGCCGGCCAGAATGAGCGTGTTCGAGAAGTCGTCGTCGAAGGCATCGACCAGCGCCGCGAGATTGGGCGCGGTGGTGGAGGCCAGCAGGCCCGCTTCGCCGTCGGCGAGGTGGAGCAATTGCAGCGTATAACGCTGCGGCTCGATCTCGAACACCTCGACCGAACCCGAGATTTCGTTCGTGGTCAGCAGCAGATTCTTGCCGTTCGGCCTGTCGGCCGCTTCGATGAACTGCACCGTCTCCGGCCCGAGGTGAATGGTGGACGACGGCAGATAGGTGGTGAATTCGGCACTGTCGGGATCGGTCACGTCATAGACCATCACCCCGCCCTGCCGCTCCAGCGCGACGAAGGCATAGAATCGCCCGCCGAGATTGCCGATCGTGATGCCTTCCGGCTCGCCGGCCTTGTCGTCGGACCGGGCATCGAAGGTTTCGTCGTCGCCGGTCTGGTTGTTGTTGAACAGTTCCGGAAACCGGTCGGCGATGATCTTCTCGAACTCGCCGCCGCTTTCGAAAACCTTGACGACGTCGCCGTCGGCCTCCTGCCTGAAGATGGTGAAACCACGACCGCCGAAGGTCACGATCTCTTCGACGATACCGTCATTGTCCGGATCGCTGTCATAGGTCGACACGTTGAGACGGCCGGCATTGTTGTCGTTATCGAGCGCGGGCTGTCCCTCCGGCGTCACGATCGACGGATCGAGGCCGTCGAAGTCCTTGAGCCGCTGCACGTCGCTGTCGTCGCTGCGCGCGTCGCCCTCGTTGGCGGTAGCAAAATAGGTGGTGCCGCCCGCGGTCCAGGTTGCGATCGCGTCGGGCATCAAGAGGCCCTTGATCGGCGCGGTGTGCAGGAAGATGGCGCCGTCGTTGCCGTCCCCGTCGCGATCGGAATAATCGCCCTCGTTGCCGGCCAGGCTATGATCGACGGTGCCGAGCGGCACGAAGCGCTCCAGCACCGGCGTGGTGCCGGTGATGTCGAATTGCGCGACGGTGTTCGCCTCCTGCAGCGACACGAAGGCCTTGGTTCCGTCCTTCGAGATCGTGATGTATTCCGGCTCCAGATCGACCGAAGCGTCCTTGCCGGGGGTGATGCGGACCCCCTGGTCCCGCAGGGCCTGTTCCTGCCCGTCGAGCACGCCGAAGCCCGTGGTCTGGACGGTCGCATTGGCGACGCCGTTCGACAGATCGATCAGCGAGACCGAGCCCGCCGCGTCGATCGCGCCGTCGCGCTCGCCCTCGTTGGCGACAAGGAGCTTCTGCCCGTCGGCTGTGAAGACCACCATGTCCGGCAGCGCGCCGACTTCGACCACCTTCAGAAGTGCGCCGTCGGCAGTGTCGACGAACACGACATTGCCGTTGTCGCTCTTGGGGTCGCTCTCGACCGCGACCGCGAGAACGCCGTTATGGACGGCGAGCGAATTCACTCCGCCGAACGATGGCACCAGGGAGGTCACGTCGATCGATCCCGTCATGACCGGCGCGGCCGGATTGGAGAAATCGACGATCTGAACCAGGCCCGCCGGATTGCCGGCGATTTCGGTATTGACCATCACGAAGAGCTGCTGGGTGGTCTTGTCATGGACCACGACTTCGGCGGTTGCCTCGCCAAGCCCAGAAAAATACGAACCGATCGAGGTGACATCGAGCGCGCCGGTTCCGGCCGGCGTTACGAGCGACCCCGCGAGCGTGGAATCGGCATTGTCCTGAATCGTGATGCCGTCGATCTGGATGGGCATGCGCGCTCCTCATGGGATTTGGCGAAAGGCGGGGGCCGGACGGGCCCCCTGCCCGCCAGCGGCGCGGATATGAGGAGCGCGCGGTGACAGAGCGATGACTGCGCCGTGACGGATCGGATTCCGTCCAAAAGCCGGACTGGCTTCGCACCGAAATCTGCAAACCGATCGATCGGGGCAGCGGAATGTTTACGCCGCCACGCTACCGTTCCGGCCATGAACCTGTTCGACGCCGCCGTGATCGGGGCGACACTGCTTGCCGTCATGATGGGTTACCGGTCGGGATTGCTGCGCAGTCTTGCGACCATCTTCGGCTATCTGCTGGCGGCACCCCTCGCCATCATCGCCGCGCCGAAACTCGCGCCGCTCGTCGCGGCGCAATCGTCGTCCACCACAGGCTCACCGAATCTGATGGTGTTCGCCGCGGTGTTTCTGGTCGCGGGTCTATTGACCGCCGCGCTGATGCGGAACGCCGTCAGCCTCGTTGTCGGCGATGACATCAGCATGCCGGATCGCGCCGCGGGAGCCGCGCTGGGCGCCATGCGCCTCCTGCTCCTCGCGGTGCTGATGGTGCTGATCTTCGATCGCATCATCCCGCCCAAGCAGGAGCCGCGCTGGCTCGCCCAGTCGCAACTGCGCCCGATCCTCGCCGCCGCTGGCGAAACCGGCATGCGCACGTTGCCGCCCGATGTCATCGCCCGGATCGACCGGATGAAGAAGGACCGCCGCATCTGAGGTCAGCGCCTCGTGCCACCCTCGGGCCGTCGCCGTGCCCCTTTTGTTCACATTTTCCGGTAGACTTGCCCAAGTGATTCGCTCGACGCACCTGGGAGCCGGTTCCGCTATGAAGAATGCAGGTCTGTTCGTCTGCAGCGGTGTCACAGCCGGGGATGGCTGCGGCGTTGAACTCACGATGGTCGAGCTCAGGCTCCATGACGGCCGCTGCGAGCATTGCGCGCTCGACTGGGACGAGCGGGTGCGCGCCTGGCGCTTCGGTTGCGCCGACGCCGACCTCGACGCGCATTTCGCCGATGGGCCGCCCCTCAGGCGGAATGCACCGGTCCAGCCGCGCCGGGCCAAGGCCGCCTGAGTTTACTTGTTACGCCGCCGCCGTTGCGGTTTCGGGTGTCGGCAGCCGCGACGGCAGACAGGCCGTCACCAGGAAGATCGCGGCCGCCGCTCCGGCCATCAGGCGGAACAGCGCATCGAAGCCGTGATTCTCGTACACATAGGCGATCAGCGGCAAGGACAGCGCGAGCACGCTGAAGGCCAGCACATAGCGGACGCCGTAAATGCGCGCACGCGCAGGTCCGCTGGCCATCTTGCCGATCATGAAATCGTTGATCGGGATCTGCCCGAATGCGCCGAACATGAAACCGAGCGCCGCCGCAAACGCCCAGATATCCGTCAGGCCCGGCATGATCGTGAAGAACACGATCTGGATCGCCGCCGCGCACAGGAACACGATGCGCGGCCCGTATTTGTCCAGCATCGAGCCGACCACAAGCTGAGCCATCGAGGCGACTGCGAACACCAGGAAGGTCAGCGCGCCCAGCGTCGTGGCGATGTCGAGGCCACCGGCCGGCGCACCGGACGACAGCCAGGCTGTCACGTTCTTCGCCATGCCCTGGATGCGCTCGTCGAAAATCTTCGGCAATGCGAATGTCGTGGCCTGGAAGATCAGGCTCGAAATCGCGGTGGTCGCGAACACGATGATCGAGATTCGCCACAGCAGCGCCTTGTAATCGACCGACATCGGCGGCGCGGCCACGGCCGCGCCCGAAGCATGCGGGGCGCGGTACGTGATCGCGGACCATTCATGCGCGGCATAAAGGATACCGATCACGATCGACACGACGCCGGGCACCGCGAAAGCCGAGCGCCAGCCGCCGTGATCGATGAAATAGCCGGTGACCAGGGCCGCGCTGGCGACGCCGAGATTGCCCCAGACGCCGTTTACGGCCAGCCGCATGCCGGTATTCTTCCAGCGCTGCGTGACGATCGCGAGGCCAACCGGATGATAGATCGCGGCGAAAACGCCAATGAAGAACAGCCCGATGCCGACCTGCAGCGGCGACTGCGCAAGCGCGGTGGCGACCGAAGACAGGCCGATGCCGACAAAGAACATCGCCACCATGCCTTCGCGACTCCACTTGTCCGCGATCCATCCCGCCGGCAGCGCGAACAGCCCGAACGCAAGGAAGCCCGGTGTGGCGTATTTGAGCAGATCCGAATAGCTGACGCCCCATTCGCGGGTCAGCGCCAGCGCCGCCACGGTCGCAAAGATCAACGTGAACATGTGGTCGAGGAAGTGACCGACATTCAGGAAGAGAAAGTGACGGCTGTCCCGATTCATGGTGGCCCCGGCGGGTTGAGGCCCACATTTAGACTGGCCCTAATGGAATGTCATGCCAGTCTTCGTCGCGTTTGGGCCAACGAGGCCGGATTTCGAGCATACACTGCGAAAATGCCACGTGAGCAATTGCCCATGAGAATCCTGCGATCGGACAGACGGACCGGGTGGCTATCCGTCATCGCGCTGTCGCTTGCCTGTCTGGCATCGCCCGGCGCGGCCGCCGACCCGGTGCTGACCGTCGCCATCGGCGGCGAGACTCGGACCTTCTCCCGCGACGCGCTGCTGGCGCGGCCCGACGTGAGCGACGTCGATATCCCCGCCGATATTGCCTATGGCCGCCCGATGCGGTTTCGCGCCGTCCCGCTGGCCACCCTGCTCGCGCCGTTTCGCGCGCCGGCCGACAGCGTGATCGAGACCGTGGCGCTCGACGGCTTCGCGGCACATCTGCCGGTCGATCTCGTCAGCAATACCGATCCGAACAAGGCGATCGGCTGGCTCGCCATTGAACCCGCCGATGCGCCATGGCCGGCGGTTCCCGGCAAGCAGAGCAGCGCCGGTCCGTTCTACATCGTGTGGACAGGTGCACAGGCACGGTCGGTCCGCAGCGAGCAATGGCCGTATCAGCTCGCGAAGCTCGAAAGCCAGCTCTCGCCCCTCGCGCGCTGGCCGCAGCTAGGCGTCGATCCCGCCTTACCGGCGACGCACGAGGCACGCGCCGGAGCGACTCTGTTCATCACGCAATGCCTGCCCTGTCACATGGTGGACGGCGCCGGTGCGAGCGATGTCGGTCCCGATCTGAACGCGCCGATGAACCCGACGGCATACATGACGCGCGCCGGACTGCACGCGCTGATCCGCGACCCGAAATCGGTACGCAGCTGGCCGACGCAGATCATGCCGGGCTTTGCCGAGGATCAGATGAGCGACCGCGATATCGATGCGGTGATCTCCTATCTCGCGCATATCGCGGGACGGAAGGGAAAATGAACCCCTCGATCCGTTGAGAAAAAGCCGCACGGCAGTTGGAGACTACCGGAATTCGCAACGATCAGAAGGTCCTTGCCTTCGGTTGTCGCCCAGGCGACTGACCTCGCCACCGCTTCGCGGGGGAAGGATCATCAAGTGGCAACGCCATGCAAGATCACTCTCCTATCCCTTCCCGATATTTCTTCCACGCTGCGATCAGTCCGCTCACGTCCGCCGGATGTCCCTCATGGATCACACAATCGCCGGGAATCGTCACCCAGGGCTGCGCGCTCTTCGTCCAGATATGCCCGACCGGACGCAGCCAGCGGGTATCGTCAAGGGTACCCGGTTTGACGATCGAGACCGTGTCGTTCGCAGTCGGATGATTGACCGGCCTTACACCGCAGGCTTCGCACATGTCGCTGGCGATGGTGCGGCCCGAGTCCGCACTCCGCGTCCAGCGCCGCGGCGTTCCCCGCGTGTAGACCAGCGCCGGACGCGGCACCATCACCGACATCCCGAACGCCGAACCCGATTGCCGCTGGCATTCGCCACAATGGCAGACATAGACCGTCAGCGGCTCGGCGCGAATTTCATATCGCAATGCGCCGCACTGGCAACCTCCGCTCAGCGGCAGTTTCATGTGTCGCACCTTGTCGCTCGCGGACGGGCCGCTACTATGCGCGGCCTAGTGCCCGGTTTCCGAAGTTCGTGATCCGTCTCAGCAATCTCATACACGAACTTCGGAAACCAAGGGGGCACTAGCAAGTCTATGATTCCAGTGTCGCTTTCGATTTGACGTTCCCGACGGAAGCTTGCGGCAGGCGGTGCAGGAACTTCAAATCGGCGGCACCAGGGAAAGCCCATGACTGAAAGCATGATACCAAGTCAACGCACCGAATATTCCGCGATTGTGGACCGCCCGCCGCTGAAGCTGCCCGGCGGCGCACGCATGGTGGTCTGGACCATCGTCAATCTCGAAGTCTGGGACATCGGCCGCCCGATGGCACGCCAGGTGCTGCCCGCCCCGACCGGCCAGCCGATGCTGCCCGATGTGCCGAACTGGAGCTGGCACGAATACGGCATGCGGGTCGGCGTCTGGCGCTTCTTCGATCTGTATCGCCGGCTCGGCATCCGGCCGACCGTCTCGATCAATGCGCGGGTCTGCGAGGACTATCCCCGCGTCGCGCAGGAAGCGAAAGATGCGGGCTGGGAATTCATGGGCCACGCCTACGACCAGGGGCCGATCCACAAGGTCGAGGATCAGCGCGGCATGATTTTCCGCTCCTGCGACATCATCGAGCGATTTACCGGCAAGCGTCCGGTCGGCTGGCTCGGTCCCGGCCTGACCCAGACGCTGGATACGCCGGAATATCTGGCCGAGGCCGGCATCCGGTATATCGGCGACTGGGTCTATGACGACGAGCCGACCGTGATCCGCACCGGCAAGGGCCCGCTCGTCACCCTCCCCTATACGATGGAACTGAACGATATCCCGATGATGCTCGTTCAGCACCATGAGAGCGACCATCTGCACAGGCGCGCGCTGGAAAGTTTCGAACGGCTCTATGCGGAGAGCGAGCACCGCGCCAAGTTCATGGCGATTGCGATCCATCCCTATATCAGCGGTCAGCCCTTCCGCATCGGGCCACTGGAGCGTATCTACGAGCATATCGGCAGGTTCGACGGTGTCCTGCACTGGAACGGCGAACAGATGCTCGACTGGTATGTCAAAACGGCGAATGTGACGTTCGGCAACACATAGAATTCGCCGCGTAAGGAAGACAGCAATGTTCATTGCGATGAATCGCTTTCAGGTGAAGAAGGGCTCGGAGCACGATTTCGAGCAAGTCTGGCTCACCCGTGACACCCATCTCGACCAGGTTCCGGGCTTCGTCGAGTTTCATCTGGTCAAGGGACCCGAGGCCGAGGATCACACGCTCTATGCCTCGCACACGGTCTGGCGCGACCGCGACGCCTTCGAGGCATGGACGAAGTCGGAAGCGTTCCGCAAGGCGCATGCGCGCGCCGGCAGCGAGAGCACCGGATCGCTCTATCTGGCGCATCCGAAGTTCGAGGGCTTCGAGGTGCGGCAGACGGTAAAGCCGCAGCGGGCGGCCTGAACTGCAGCGTTCGGACCCGAAGAGACCGGCGCGCTCCGGTATCGCGGTATTGCACCGATAGCGGCGCGCCTGGCGTCAGCGAAAGCGGACGTGGTTAACATCAGGATTCCCGCATCGCAATTCCGCCGCGATGTCAGCATCGCGGTCGTACCGCGCACATCGCAATATGGCCGCGGCGTGATTACTTTGCTGCGTTGGTTAACCGCGCGGCTCCCATGTCGAATGTGCTGCGAGCAACAGCAAACGCCTAACTGTTTGCACTGTCAGCAAAAACCTTTCGCCTCACTTGCGAAGCCGATGAGTTCCAATTCACGAAAGCGCGCTGCACTTGTCGGGATGGAAAATTTACTTGGCGAACAAGATGAGTTAACAATTCCTTACCTCAAATGCGGTGAGGCTTTAGGCAAATGGCGTACCTGTCTGTTGCGTCGCCCGGACTCGTGCAGAGTTCGCGTGAACGATCTCGCTCCGGCCGGCTCCGGCACTTGTTGAGCGCACGAGACCTCTCAATCGACGATGTCGACGATTTCTGTCTGGCGGCGGACGAGTTCGAGTCCGGTCTTGCGCCACGACAGCAATTGTTTGGTCGCACGATTGCGCTGCTGTTCTTCCAGTCGAGTACACGCACGCGACTGGGCTTTGAGTCCGCTGCGGTGGCGCTTGGCGCGCACTGCATCGGCATGGAAGACATGTCGGCATCGCGCACCAATGCCAGCATCGGCGAGTCCGTCGAAGACTGTGCGGCCGTGGTGTCCCGGCTGGCCGATGCGATCGTGGTGCGGCATCACGAATGCTCCGCCGCCGCGCGCATGGCCGCAACCTCGGTCGTCCCCGTGATCAACGCGGGTGACGGCTGGAACGAGCACCCCTCCCAGGCCCTGATCGACATCCATGCGATGCGGCGCGGTCTCGGAACGCTGCGCGGCAAGAGCATCGCATTCGGCGGCGACCCGCGCGGCCGCGTGGTACGCTCATTCATCCAGTTGCTTCGCTTCGAAGGACCGCGCGAGGTCGTTTTCTGTCCGCCGCCACACTACGAAATCCCGGGCGATCTCGCTTCGGCCCTCGCGGAGCATCAAGTCCGTCTCCGGGTCATCGCCGACATTGATACGGCGCTGGTTGAATGCGACGCGATCATGATGGCGCCCTACGATATGTCGGCGATCGGCGAACCGCCGGCGTCGGACTATGTCTCACCACATTTCACGCCGAAGCATTTCGCCATTACCGCCGAGAAGATCGAGCGGTTGCGGTCGACGGCCCTTCTCTACCATCCGCTGCCGCGTTTCGACGAGATCGACCCGTCGTGCGATTCCCTGCCGAACGCCATGTATTTCGAACAGGTCCGCCTCTCGAAATTCATGCGCATGGCGGTATTGCAGCGGTTATTGAACGCGAACTGACACGCGGCGAAGGTGGCGTTCCGGTCAGGACGCCACCTTCCGGCGCGCCTGACCAAGCGGGTCCAGCTTCGGCTTTGCAGTCATTGCGGGGAAGATCGGCTCCCGAATCAAACGGCGAAGTTTTCGCGCCGGAAGGGGCCTGCTGAACAGGAACCCCTGAATTGCATTGATTCCGAAGCTGCGCAGTCGTTCGAGCTGAACCTCGGTCTCGACGCCTTCAGCGACACATTCCATGCGAAGGTCGCGGGCGATCTGGGCCGTACCCGCAACGATTGCCGAGGTCCGCGGCGATTCATCGACTTTCTGCGAGAATTTGCGATCGATCTTGATCTTGGAGAACGGGAAATCGTTCAGATAGGACAGCGACGCAAATCCGGTTCCGAAATCGTCGAGCGAAATGCCGATCTTCATGGCGCGCAACTCCTCCAGAATGCCCAGCGTTGACGCGTTGTCATCGATCAGCACCGATTCTGTAATCTCCAGATCGAGGCGACTTGGCGAGAGCCCGCTTTCCAGGAGCGCGGCGCGCACGCGATCGACAATTTCGCGGCCGTGTCTGAACTGCACCGGTGACAGGTTCACCGATACCTTGATATCCGTGCTCCAGTGGGTCGCCTCCTGGCAGGCCTTGGTCAGGACCCACGATCCGATTGACATGATCAGGCCCGTCGCTTCCGCAATGGGGATGAAGACGTCGGGAGCGACCGGGCCGAGTTCGGGGTGGTTCCAGCGCAGCAGGGCCTCGCAACAAATCGCACGACCGGATCTCGGGTCGATGATCGGCTGATACGCAATATCGAGTTCGCCCCTGCCGAGAGCACGTTGCAGGTCGTGCTCCAGCGCAACACGATTTTCGTACTCGCGGGAGAGTTCGGCTGTGTATTCGACAATCTGGGCCCGCCCGCGCTTTTTTGCTTCGTAAAGTGCGAGGTCGGCGTCGCGCAGGAGCGCATCCATCGTGGAATCATGCTGTGCCAGGGCGCAGCCAATACTGGCCCCACAGATGCTGCGGGTCATCTCGAAGGCGAATGGATCGGAGAATTTCGCCAGAATTCGTCGCGCCACCGCGGCCATTTCGATGGCACGCGCACCGACCAGCATGACGAGGAATTCGTCACCGCCAATGCGAGAGACTTCATCGCCAGGACGCAGTGCCGAACGAATTCGCTCGGCCGCTTCCTTCAGGACTGCATCGCCGACCGGATGGCCGAGCGTGTCGTTGATGTCCTTGAAGCGGTCGAGATCGATGGCAATCAACGCAAGGTCGCTTCTGACGGGCGCAGTAAAACAATTTTCGAGCAGGCTGAGAAAAGCCGCGCGGTTCCAAAGTCCGGTAAGCGCATCCCGCTGTGCAAGGGTTTCGATCCGCCGAAACGCATGATGCCGCGAAACCAGATTGTCGTAGACGCTGCGGCAGATGACGATGGTGCCGACGTAAAGTGCGCCGATGAATATTGCGAGCACGAAGTGGGCGATATCGCCCCGCAGGATCAGCGCGAGCGTGAACGGTACGCAGGTGAAGCTGACCTGCCCGATGGTAATGAGCGGCCGGCTTGCGTTGCGGGATGACACGCCGGCGATATAGCCGATCACGCAGCAGCCAACGAGAATCTCGACATCGGTGCCGGGGTGGAATGTAATCGCATAGGCGCCGGCCACCCCGACCAGGCCGGAGAACGCCCAGGCGCCGAGAAGCGCGATCAGTTCCCACCGCTTCAGAGCCGCGATGTCGCCCGGATCATGCCTGACGCGGTGGTAGTGGCTCGCCGCCATGCTGCGCGCGACGCCGATCAGAAGGAAACCTGCGGCGATGAACGCGAAGACGAGATCGCCGCTCAGGCCATAAGCGACCGAGGTCACTGCGGAGGCGGCGGCAGTCGCAATGAATAACGGCTTCGCGGTACTCGTCGCGCCATAGAGCGCGCGGACGAGTTCGAAATGCAGAACCGGATCAGGGACCGATCCGTTCAGGCGGTCGAAGAACCGGGATATGGCAGCCGCGAGCCTCATGAATAAAGTCCGTTGGGCAGTCAGCCCAGCTTGAATTCAGCCGCATTATTCAATGAAGTTGTTAAGGAACAGCACCTTACGAGCGACAAAGGCCTGTTCCGCTCGCACGCACCGCTGCAGGCGGAGCCAGATGCCCGATATCAGAATCGATTAACCATGATGATCGCTTCCCGGGCAACGCGGACGAGCCGCGATGGCCCGAGATCGGCTATCTGGCGCCCAGCTGGCGAGCAAATATCAGGGCGATCAGACTGATCGCCGCCGCCAGGATCAGGTAAAACGCAGGCGCCAGAATGTTCCCGGTAACCGCAATGATCCAGGTGTTGAACAAGGGCGCCAGGCCCCCGAATATTGCCACTGCAAACGCATAGCTGATCGCCAGGCCGGTGGTGCGCATCCGTGCCGGAAACAGTTCCGCCATCAGGGCACCAAGAGGACCCATATAAGCGGCTATCAGGACGCCAATGATCCCCTGAACGATCAACAATGTTTGCAGCGTCGGAGCAGCGGCCAGCCACGAGAACAACGGATAGAAAACCACAAGCATCGCGACCGCGGACGGAAAGGCGATCGGCAGCCGTCCATAGCGGTCCGACAGCGCTCCGAAAACCGGGATCAGCACGAGCTGGATCACGCCTACAAGCAATCCGCCGAGAAAGCCGACTGACGTTGTCAGGCCGAATTGCCGGGTCGCGTAGGTCGGCATGAACAGCACCACCGTGTACATCGACACCGTGCAGAGCGCGACGACACCAAGGCAGACCAGTAATCTCTTCTTGCTGTCGGAGAAGGCCTCCTTCACCGGAAACCGGCTGACCTGCAACGACTTGAACTCCATGGTCTCGTCGACATGGCGCCGGATGTACCAGGCGACCGGTCCGATCAACAGACCTATGATGAAGGGAATTCGCCAGCCCCAGCCTTCGATCTGGGCCGTGGTCAGGCTCGAGGTCAGAGTCACACCGATAACAGTAGCAAGAACGGTGGTGAGCCCTTGACTGGCAAATTGCCAACTCGCGAAAAAGCCGCGCCTTTCCGGATCCTGTTCGGCCAGAAAGGCGGTCGCGCTGCCGAATTCACCGCCCGCGGAGAAACCCTGGATCAGGCGCGCGAGCACAATGAGGACGGGAGCCAGCAATCCGGCCGTGGCATAGGTCGGCGCTGCTGCGATGATTGCGGTACCAACCATCATCATCAGGATGGTCAGCGTGAAGGCGGCCTTGCGTCCGTGGCGATCAGCGTAATTGCCGATCACGATCGCGCCGAGCGGCCGCATGAAGAATGGCACGCCGAACGCAGCCAGCGCCACCATCAGAGAGACGGTATCGTTCCCAGTCGGAAAGAACAGCTTCGCCATCGTTACGGCAAAGAAACCGTAGATGATGAAATCAAACCACTCGAGGGCGTTGCCGATCGAGGCCGCAGCAACCGCGCGCCAGCGGCGCTCATCGCCGGAAGACTTGCTCATTGTCGTTGCCGTCATGCGCAACTTCTCCGTGTGCCCCTTCGGAAAAGGCGTTGCGCTTTATTCATAGGTGAGTCGTTCATTTAGCGCCGCAATATTGCGCCGATACGCGCAAGCAAATTGGGACGCATCCATCACTTCCGACCACGAAATTTGTCTTCGTCAGGCACACGCCGCAGATTTTTACTATGCTGGTACATTGAAAATGACATCCGGTAGCCTGGAGCGGATCGCCATGCATTCTTTTGTCTACAATGCCCTCCCCGCCAGGGTGATTTTTGGCAGTGGCACCATCTCGCGATTGAAATCCGAGATAGAGCGGGCCGGCTGCCGACGCGCCCTTCTGCTCTCAACGCCGGAGCAGGCCGATGATCTCACGCGGATTGCCACGTCGATCGGCGCGCTCGCAGCCGGCACATTCACGCACGCCACCATGCACACGCCGGCCGACGTCACCGACCGCGCCCTGCGGCAAGCCCAGGAATGCGGTGCGGACTGCACGATCTCATTTGGAGGCGGGTCGTCGACCGGTCTCGGCAAAGCCATCGCGCTGCGTACCGATCTGACCCAGATCGCGGTACCGACGACCTATGCGGGATCGGAAGTGACACCGATCATCGGCGAGACCAAGAATGGGGTGAAGGTCACGCAACGCACGCTCAAGGTGTTGCCCGAGATCGTGATCTACGACGTGGACTTCACGCTGACGCTGCCTCAGCGCCTGACGATTACCTCCGGCACCAATGCGATCGCGCATGCGGTCGAGGCGCTCTATGCGGAGGACCGCAACCCGGTCATCTCGATGATGGCGGAGCAGGCTATCGGGGCAATGGGACGCGCGCTGCCTGCGATCGTGTCAGATCCACTCGACCGCGAGGCGCGGTCCGAGGCGTTCTACGGCGCCTGGCTGTGCGGGGTGTGTCTCGGATCAGTCGGCATGGCACTGCATCACAAGCTGTGCCACGTCATCGGCGGAGCATTCGACCTGCCGCATGCCGACACGCATACGGTCATTCTACCCTATGCAATGGCCTACAATGCGAAGGCCGCGCCCGATGCCGACGCCGCCGTCGCGCGCGCGCTTGGCGGTCAGGACGGCACGGCCGCGCTTGTCGAACTCGCCGCTCGGCTCGGCAGTCCACGCAGTCTGAAGTCGCTCGGGATGCCGGAAGCGGGCATCGATCGCGCCGCCGATCTTGCCGTGCAAAATCCATACTGGAATCCGCGGCCGATCGAACGGGACGCGGTTCGCACCTTGATCGCAGCCGCCTGGGCGGGCGACGCACCCAGGCCGCTTTCCTGACCCGCTTCGCCTGCTAGGGGTCGAATCCGAACATTCGAATCCCTTTTCGGCTGCCTCTTTTGCGAATGTTTGAATCCGGGACCACTTGCAACTATTGGATTCCGGTGGAGCTTTGCATTTGACATTCGCTTTGCGAACTCGCGGTTTGGGGGATGGCGAATGCCAAATCCGCTCCACTAGATGCGCGGGACCTCGGGCAGGACCACGGCTGGCGGTGTTGCGGCCTTGCCGGGGACGGGATCGAGAGGGTTCGAAGCGGTCTCACCTTTTGCGGTTACATTTTGCACGGATGCGCCCGCCGATGCCACTCCGGAAATCTCGGTGGCGGCATCGCGTCTGGCTACGGTCGGCGCTTGCGGCGCCGATCTCGCACTCGGCTCGACAGCCACGGGTTTTGCCGAGTTTTCCGCGCCCGGCGCCGGCCGTGGCGCGACCGCGACCGGTTTCGGCCTGGTTGGGAGCGGTGGCTTGCGCTGAACCGGACCGACCGCAACTTTCATGATCTTGGCAACCACGAGATCATGCAGCTTTGGCGACTTGTCGATGCTGCCATGGCCGATGCTCGCATCGTCGCTCAAATCCATGTTGACGAGTTCGCCCTTGTAGCCTTTGGGCGCCGTTACCTTTCGGCCGAAACCATTGAGCTGGTACAGGTTCAGCACGTGCTCCACATTCGCGGAAATATTGTGGGAGATGGTCGGATCGAAGAACACCGCAAGCCTGACGGGGATGCGTTCCTTGTCGAGACGCTCGGCAAGCTGGAACAGCACGTCCGCGCCGAGCGAATGGCCGATCAGCACAACGGCGCCCTGGTGACCCCGCGCACGGTCTTCCTCGATCTTGTTCGCAATCGATATCCAGCCATTGTGATTGAAGACCTCCGCCTCGATTCCCATCGCTGTCAGCCGCTCTTGCAGCGTGTCCATTCCGAGCGAGAAGACATTGAGAAGCCCGCGCAAGAGATAGACGCGCGTATCAGTCTTGACTTTGACCGACTTGGCGGCGGGGGCTTTCGGTTTGGGCGGCGGAGCAGCCTCTGACCGAACAAGCGTGCCCGTGATCAGCGCGACGGCAATCACCGCGGACAGCGCGACTCGATGACACGCAATCATGGCAAGCTCGATCCCCGCAAAGCGATCGAGCTATACCAGACATCCGTTCGACCCGGACCTGAAATCTGAAGCACGATGTTCGTGCCGGGCGGAAGCGGCCTGCTTTTCCCCGAAGATCCCAGTGAACCGGACGTTCAATCATACGCCCACGCGGCGCGCCGCCGCTCGTCGGCGCGCCGCGGATGCATCATTTTGAGGGCTTTGCCCGCAGGCCCAGCGCATCGATGATGTCGCGGTAGGTTTCGTCCTGGGCCTTCAGATAAGCCTTCGCCTCGTCGCCGACCAGAAAGACTCCGGCAGCGCCGGCGTCATTCATCCGTTTCTGCAGTTCCGGATTCGCCATGGTGGTCTTGAGTGCCGCCGCGATCTTGGCCTTCACGGGCTCCGGCGTCCCTTTCGGCACATAGACGCCATGGAAGGCATTGATCGAGAGCGGCACGCCGTTTTCGCGATAGGTCGGCAGATTGCCGTAGAGATCGGATCGCGCGTCGGAAGCGACCGCAAGAACGCGGACCTTCTTGCTCGCCACCAGACTCTTGTATGACACCGGCACCGCGACATGGATATCGATATGGCCTCCGGCGAGAGCGATGGCTCCGTCGGAATCTCCCTTGAACGGCACGCTGATGAGATCGACACCCGCCGCGCGTGCGAAGCCGGCCGCGAAAATCTGTGCCGAGGCTCCCGGTATCATCCCGATCTTGAGCGAGCCCGGCGTTTTCTTTGCGTCCGCGATCAGTTCCTTGAGCGTTTGCCACTTGGCCGCGTCGTTGACCGCAAGCGCCGCAGGATCGGCGTTCACGATCGCCACGAGTTCAAAGCGAGACAGATCGAGCGGTGTCGGAACGGTGTATTGAGCGGTCACGGCCGCAGTCGAGAAGAAGCCGAGCATGTAGCCGTCGGGTTTGGATTCGGCGACCTCGTTCGACCCGAGAACGCTGGATGCGCCGGGCTTGTTGACGATCGAGACCGGCTTCCCCATCGGCGTCTGCATGTATTGTGCGATGATGCGCCCGATCAGGTCGGTGCGCCCCCCCGCCGGGAACGGAACGATCATGGTAACCGCTTTCGTCGGATAGTCGTCCGCCGCAACCGCCGGGGGAACCGCGAGCGACGTGGTGATCATCGCCGCCGTGACGACAAGGACAAATGTTCTGATCATGTGTGTCTCCGTTGCAGACGAGGTTTCCCGGCACTTTCGTTTCGCTGGTCTCCGCTTACGCAATGGCATCGGCGCGGCGCATGCTGGCGATCATCGATGAGCGCATCACGATGTCCTTGGCGCGCTTCGGATCGGCAGATGCCGAGCGCATGTCCTCGAGCCGCTCGCGGCGCACCACCGGGTCGGTCTCTTCCAGCAGACGCTTGTTCCGGATCGACTGTTCCTGGATGTTTTCGATCGTCACGGTACGGCGCTGGCGCACATAGCGGTCGAGGACGCTTTCGTCCGCATCACCGCGGATGACCGACACGAGCTTGTCGGTGAGGTTCATGGCATCCTGGACGCCGCTGTTGAGTCCGAAGCCGCCGATCGGGTTGTTCAGATGGGCGGCGTCGCCGGCAAGCAGCATGCGGCCATTGCGAAATGTCTCCGCTACCCGCTGATGCACGCGATAGATGGTCTTGTGGATTGTCTCGTAACGCTGAGGTCTGGGCAAAACCGACTGCAGCCGTTCCTCTACCACCTCCTCCGACAGTTCGATTTCCTCGCTCTGATCCGGCCGGCAGCCGTACAGAAACCGCCACATGCCGGGAGGCCCTTCGTGAGGCAGGCGGAAGACCGCGCACCATTCCACCGGATGCGAGATATAGGCGGTGTCGGAAAATCCGTGCTGCCCGAGATCGTAAGGCGTACTGATCAGGGCGAAGCGCTCGGGGTAGGTGAAACCCGTAAATTCGATGCCGGCCGCTTTGCGCACAATGCTTCCACCTCCATCGCAGCCGATGACCCAGCCGCCGTCATGCGTCTCGGGGCCATCGGGTCCGTCGGCGCGCACGCGGATGCGCTCCCCGTCCTGCGTGACCCCGGTCACACGACGCGAAAACATCACCGTGGCGTGCGGGATCGGGCGCAGCATGTCCATGAGAAGCGGCGTCAGCTTGTGCTGTTCGAGATGGAGCCGATACGGATAGGCGGTCTCGTCGCTCAGCAGGCCCAGTTCGAACGTGCCGATGACGCCCTCGCTGCGGTCACGCCACTGCCAGCGATGCACCGCAATGCCCAGTTCCAGAAGCCTGGCGGTCACCCCGATTGGTTCCAGCACTTCGAGCGAGGGCGGATGGAACGAGCCGGCCCGCAGATCCATGAACAGGTCATCATTGGCTTCGAGCACCAGAACCGGGATATCCCGGCTGGCGAGACTCAGCGCGCAGACAAGCCCAACCGGGCCGGCGCCGACGATGATCACCCTGTTCGCCGACGTCGCCGGCATGATTGCACCTCCCCGGCCGCAATGCTGCGGCCGGCTTTCCGCCTGTTGCAGTCAGTTCAGAAGCGGCGGCAGACCGTATTGCGACCACATCGCCTTGACGTCCTGCAGCATCTGCAAGGGCGGCAGCGAACGCGCCGGATAATGGTGCTTGCGGGTCGCATCGATGCCGACCTTGCCGCTATAGACCGCCTGCTCCTTGGGCATCGAGGGGTCAAGCGGCAGGCCGGTACCCTTCTCCCAGATAGTGTAATCGCGATCCGGCTGCACGCGCGTCGCGACATGCCACTGCACGTCATTGTCGTCGTAGATGTCGCAATCGTCCTCGACCACGATCACCTGTTTCGCCCGGTTCGGATAGACCGCCCAGCAACCGCTGAACACCGCCTTCGCATGCGAGGGAAATTGCGGCTTGATCCGCACAACGACATGCGACTGGCATGACATCGGATGTACATAGACATCGAGCACGCCGGGAATGCCGCATCCGCGCAGCCCCGCGAGCAGGATCGACTCCATCGCGATATCCTTGATGCAACTGCCCTCGCTCGGCGGCATCTGCTCCTGGAATCCCTGATGGATGGTCCCGTCGCGATAGGTGATGGCGGTCACGTCGATGATCGGTGACTGCGCGGCAGGTCCCATGTGACCATAGAACTCGCCGAATGGACCTTCGGTCTCGCGAAAGCCAGGCTGCACGATTCCCTCGATGACCATCTCGGAATGCGCGGGCACCATCAGGTCGAGGGTCTCGCATTTGGTAACTTCGATCGGCTGCCCTGCAAGCGCCCCCGCCACGTTGATCTCGTCGATCCCGTAGGGGACACGTCCGACCGAGGTCATGCCGAGATAGGGCGGTGGACCGATGACGATCGCGACCGGCATCGGCTTGTTCGCCGCCTCGTATTTCTGCATGATCACGCCGGAATGCTTGGCCGGCTGCACCAGCACGCCGATCCGGTTCCTGCCCTTGATCATGCCGCGATACACCCCGGAATTCTGCACGCCGGTCTCCGGATCGACCTGGATCACGGATCCGGCGGACAGATAGGCGCCTGCATCCTGGCCCGGCGTCCAGGTCGGAACCGGGAATTTCAGCAGGTCGATATCCGCGCCGCGCATGATGCTCTGCTTGCAGGGCCCGCCTTTCACGACGACCGGTGCGATCGGATTTGCGAGCGCCTTCACCCATTTGCTGTGGATCGCTTCCTTGTCGATCTGGCCGTTGCGCGAGGCAACCCCAAGCGCCACGGCATAAAGCGAACGCGACGCGCCTAACGTGTTGGTCGCGACCGGCGTTGCAAATCCGTCGACATTCTCGAACAGCAGCGCGTAACGCTTTTCCGGCGGCAGCGACATCACCTGCCGGGTGACGCATGCAATTTCCCAATCCTTGTCGACCTTTTTCTTCACGCGTTGAAGACCGCCGATCGCCTCAAGGCGGTCGAGCAGATCGCGGAGCGACTGAAACGCGACGGGATGGGACGTTTGCAACATTCGGACGCTCCTTTTGGTGCAGCTAATGGATTGCAAGCCACATGCCACCACAAAAATGTTTCATTTCATAGTCCAAACCTATATCCTGCTGCCACGATGACTATTTGTGCGGCACCCTGACGAAAAACCGCGCAAAACTGCAAGAAATTCCCCCCTCAAGGAAACGGCCGAAAAGCCCTGCGAGACAAACATTCTTCATTTCAGGAGCGGTGGCACGGCTTTTGCGAACATGATTTCAGAAGCTGCGAACCTGATTTTCGGATGCGTTAGCGGCGCGACTTGACCGGGATTTCGCCGATGGAGGTGTTGTCAAATCTGGTTCTCGGCTTCTCGGTGGCCCTGCAGCCGGGCAACCTGCTGTTCTGCTTCATCGGCGTCTCGCTTGGGGTGGTGGTCGGAATCCTGCCAGGCCTTGGATCGGCCGCGACCATCGCGCTGTTGCTACCCATCACCTTTTTCCTGACCCCGACCGCGGCCATCATCATGCTGGCCGGCATCTGGTACGGCTCGATGTATGGAGGGTCGATCACCTCGATCCTTCTGCGCGTTCCGGGCGAAGCCGCCTCGGTGATGGTGGCGATCGACGGCTACGAGATGACCAAGCAGGGCCGCGGCGGCATCGCGCTCGGCATATCGATGTTCTCGACCTTCATCGCGGGCATGTTCGGCCTGGTGGGGCTGAGCCTGCTGGCCCCCACGCTCGCCAACTTCGCGCTGAGCTTCGGACCGCCCGAATTCTTCGCCCTCACCCTGCTCGGCTTGACACTGGTCAGCTATCTGGCGACGTCTTCGGTGCTGAAGGCAGTCATCGTGACCGTGTTCGGACTCCTCATCGGAACGGCCGGCCTCGATCCGGTGCAAAGCGCAGCCCGGTTCACCTTCGGTACGCTCACCCTGCAATCGGGGATCGAACTCGTGCCCATGGTCATGGGTCTGTTCGGAATCGCAGAGGTTTTTCTGCTGCTCGAGCAGAAGGCGGTGGCAGCGGTGAAGGCCCGTGTACCGTCCGGCATTCGCGCGGTCTTGCCTGGCCGGCAGGACTGGAAAGACGCCGCGCGTCCGATCGGACAGGGCACCCTCACCGGCTTTACCGTAGGGCTCCTGCCCGGAGGCGGCGCTACGGTATCGTCCTATGTGGCCTATGCAGTCGCAAAGCGATGGTCGCATCCCTCGCAGAAATTCGGACAGGGCGCGGTCGCCGGCGTTGCCGCACCCGAATCCGCGGCCAATGCCGCGACGGCGGCGGGCTTCGTGCCGCTTCTGACGCTGGGGCTGCCCGAAAATGCGGTGATGGCATTGATGCTGGGCGCCTTCATGATCCACGGCATCACTCCGGGCCCGACCTTGATGCTTCAGCACCCGGAAATGTTCTGGGGCATCATCACCTCGATGTTCGTCGGCAATCTGATCCTGCTGGTAACGATTCTGCCGCTGATCGGACCGATCTCGAGGATCACGACCGTCCCGAACTCCATCGTGATTCCGATCATCGTGCTCGCCTGTCTCGCAGGCGCGTATGCCGTCAACAACAATCCGGTTGATATCGTGACGATGACGGCATTTGGCGTCATCGGCTATCTGATGCGCAAGTACGACTTTCCGCCGGCGCCGATGGTGCTTGCTTTCGTGATCGGCCCGATCATGGAAACCGCATTGCGGCAATCCCTGATCATGTCGAGCGGAGATTTCATGACCTTCTTCGAGCGCAAGATTTCCGGCGTACTGATCGGCGTCGCCGTTCTGGTCGCGCTCTCCCCGCTCGTCGGCCGCGCATTGTCGTGGCGCAACCGGAAAGTCCGGGCAGCTCCGTCAGACCCCGCGGAAAAGGCGATTGTGCAATGACTTCGGCCGCAATGACTTCGCCGCAATGACCTCGGCAGCAATGACCTTGCCACAAGGGAAGTCCGAATGAAGCCGCATGGCTTGCATCCCGATCGCATCGCCGGCGCCGTGATCACCGCGGTCGGGGCGTTTCTGTTGTACACGGCATCGCCACTTCCATTCGGCCGCCTGAATTCGCCGGAGGCAGGCTTCTTTCCGATCGTGCTTGCGACGATGCTGACGGCCCTTGGTGCGGTGTTGTTCGTCAGTTCGTTCCGGACCGAGAGCTTTTCGCTCGAACTGACCCCGCGGAGCTGGCTTGTTCCGCTTTCCGCCGCGCTGCTGGTGGCCTACGCACTCCTGGTCAACCGCATCGGCTTCATCATCTGTACGACAGCGGTCCTGCTGACGCTGACAAAGGCAAACGGCCTCACCTGGCGCACGAGCCTGCTGCTTTGCGTGCCCGCGGTCCTTGCGGCATATATCGGTTTCAGCGAGCTCGGTGTACCGCTGCCGCGTGGAATATTCGGCTGGTTCTGACCGGTCGTCGCATGGCATCCGGCAATCAATCGCGAACCGCACCGGATGCAGCAAGAAGCCTGGCCAGCGGGAACGCATCCACCTCTGCCCCATGCGCCGCGAGTATGGCCATTGCATTGGCGCGCGCAGTGCCGTCCTTCGTCATGGCCTGCGACTGACCAAGGTCGTCAGCCAGACGGAACAGACGAGCCTGTTCGAGTTGTTCGGAAAACAATTCCACGTCGGCGACGCGCTTGCGAAGTGCCTGAACTTCGGGTTCGTCGATTTCGGGCATCTGCTTCAGCCGTTGCCTGACCGTGCGCAGCGGACGGACCACCTCCGCCGCCCACGGGACAACGGCGCGATCAATCCGGTCGAGATCTGCCCGTTCGAGCACAACTCCCCGCACGGCACCGAGCCACACCGCGAACAGCACCACGTTGACGTCGATGCCGAGCTTGTCCTGCAATTCGAGGCATTCCGCAGCGACACCGGGCGCCGCATAGACGCGTAACGAAAATTGCCAGAACGGATTGTCGATTGCGAGCGGCGCCATCGTTCAGACTTCGGCCGGTTTGCGCGACTTGCCGCTCCAGCGGCGCACGGTGCCGAGGTCAACATCGAACAGATCAAGCACTCGTCCGAGCGTGTGATCGATCATCTCTTCCAGCGATCCGGGGCGCGCGTAAAAGGCAGGCACCGGCGGATAGACTATGGCGCCGGCCTCGGTCACCGCAGCCATGCTGCGGATATGGCCGAGATGCAGCGGTGTCTCGCGCAGCATCAGCACCAGACGCCGGCGTTCCTTGAGACACACATCGGCGGCCCGCGACACGAGATTGCTCGTCACTCCGCTAGCGATTTCCGACATGGTCTTGATCGAACACGGCGCGATGATCATCCCAAGGGTCTTGAACGAGCCGCTCGAACAGGCGGCTCCGATATCCTGCTCCGGATAGGTGACGGTCGCGAGCGCCTCCAAATCGGCAACCGACATGTCGGTCTCGTATGACAGCGTCATGCGCGCCGCACGCGAGACGACGAGATGGGTCTCGATGCCGGAGTCCTTCAGCAGTTCAAGCAGCCGAATGCCGTAGATCGCGCCGGACGCTCCGCTGATCCCGACCAACAATCGCTTCGCAGCCAAAAAACCTCCTGATGCCCTGCGCGCTCAGCCCTGAGGCACTGCCACGGCCGCATTCCGCCCGGCTCCGATCGGTGCCGTACTCGGTGCGAGCGAGCGGCGGATCTCTTCAGTCAGGTCGCGAATATGCGACCGCGCTTCGCGCTCGGCGCGATCGGGATCTCGCAGTCGCAACGCCTGCAGCAATCGCTCATGATCGTCGCAGGAGTGCGGAAGATGCGTCGGCGTATATTTGCGTTGCACGCGCATCGCCCGGATCTGCGCGAGAACGGACATCAGGAGCCGTTCGAGCGTCTGGTTTCCGGAAATGCGTACCACCTGCTCGTGAAACTCGAGGGCGGAAGCATAATAGCGATCGACGTCGCCCTTGCGCAGATAATCCATTTGATCGTCGATATTCGACCGCAGGCCGGCAATCTGACGATCGGTAATGCGTTCCGCGGCGAGCCGTGCCGCCATTCCCTCGATCGCCTCGCGCGCGAGATAGATTTCGATCACGCGCTGGGGGTCGTAATTGATCAGATACACACCCTGGCGGGGCACGATCTCGACGATGCCCTCCGCCTCAAGCCGGTTGATCGCGCCCCAAAGCGGCGTCCGGCTGACGCCGAGTTCGCGGCTCAGTTCCTCAACGCTGATCTTGTCGCCGGGATTGTAGCGATTGCCATTCACAAACAGCTCGCGGACGAAGGAATAGGCGTCCCCGCTCAGGCTGGTGCGACGCAGCTTCTTCAAAGGGTCTCTCCCGGATGGAGCGCATTATGTTTCATGCCACAACCACGCTCATACCGGGGTCGGCGGGTCGGCTCAAGGGGAGCGGATGTATCGGCCGATAGCAGACATCAATGATCGAGACATTCTAGCATTTCTACGATTTTCGTGAATTTTTCGCGGGGTTTGCCCTTCGGGCGACCCCGTCCCTGTTCGGCGGAATCGATCCGCTGCCACTCGGCGTAGCTGGTGATTCGCTGGCCGCGGGTTCCCAGAGCTTCAACAAGCAGCCGCGAGCCCGGCTTCGGGTGGGGCGGCGTACCCTGAAAGTCCTCCAGAACGGCTGCGACCGTCTCCACGCTGTCGGCGCGGTTGGTTCCGATAATGCCCGTGGGGCCACGCTTGATCCACCCCGTGACATAGAGGCCCGGGATCGTCCCGCCGCCTTCGACACAGCGTCCCCTGACATTCGGGATGGTTCGCGAACGCATGTCGAATGGTGCGCCAGGCATCGGTTCTCCGCGATATCCAACGCTGCGGAAAACAAGTCCACAATCGAGCCGCCGGGTGCTGCCATCGGCAACGGCAATCTGCTGGAAAGCATCTCCCTCGAGGCGGTTGCGGGTCAGCTCGATGGCCTCCACCGCGCGCTCCCCGCACAGGCGCAGTGGACTTTCCAGAAAGCGAAAATGCACGCGGCGCGACGAAGCAACCGGATCGCCCTGGGAAAAGGAGCGGAACAGTGCGATATTCTTGCGGCATTCGTCGCCACCGACCGCGGCGAGTTCCTCCTCGCTTTGCGGGTTCAGAACGAGGTCGTCGGGATCAGCGACCGCCGCGCAGTCCCTGATCGTTGCGAACTCCTTCAGCTCGACCGCAGTGAATTTGGCCTGCGCCGGACCGCGACGGCCGATGACGAAGATATCCCGGATACGGCTGCGTGACAGCGCGTCGAGCGCGTGACCGGCGATATCCGTGCCGGCCAGCGCATCGACCGGCGTAGCCAGAATCCGCGCCACGTCGGCTGCGACATTGCCCTGTCCTATCACCACCGCACGCTCGCAATCGAAGTCGAATCTGCGATCCCGGAAATCAGGGTGGCCGTTGTACCAGCCAACGAACTCCGTCGCCGTGTGGCTGCCCGGCAGGTCTTCGCCGGGAATGTCGAGCCTTCGGTCGGCGCTCGCCCCGAAGGCCAGGATCACGGCATGATAGGCTGCCTGCAATTGCGCCACGCTCACATGCATGCCCACTTCGATATTGCCGAGGTAGGAAAAGCGCTCGTTGCGAGCGATCCGCTCATAGACGAGGATCACCTGCTTGATCTTCGGATGGTCGGGCGCGACGCCGCCGCGCACCAGCCCGAACGGCGTCGGAAGCCGGTCCAGCATGTCGATCTTTACATCCGGGCGCGCTTTCAGCAGCGCTTCTGCCGCATAGAAGCCGCTCGGGCCGCTCCCGACGATGGCGACCTGCAGAGGATGCATTTCGGATGCCGCGTTCATTTCCGGATTTGTGCGTCAGCCGGCCGGCTCAGTATCCAAGCTCGGCGCGGCGGCTTTCCGCGGTCGGGAGCGGAGGCTGCTTGTCCTCCAGCACCGGAAGCGCACTGGATCGTTCCGCGTTGACCTCGATCCAGTGCTTCTGGTCGTCCGCGAGGTCGTCCTCCGAGAGGATCGCCTTGACCGGACAGACCGGTATGCAGGCCCTGCAATCAATGCAGACATTGTTGTCGATATAGACCATGTCGTCGTCGGCGTGGAAACACGCCACCGGACACACGGTAACGCACTCGGTAAACCGGCAGAGCCGGCAATTGTCGGTCACAACGATCGTCATCGATATCCAAGCTCACTGCTGCCCGCGGGTTGGGGTGAGAAACAAGCAAGAGGAATGCCGAAGATACCATCCCACGTCAGAAATAAAACATGAAACATCTTTGAATTCCAAAAGCCGCTTTGCTCATTTCTACAGCGGCTGTTGCCGAAAGGGACATCAAAACCAATCATCTTATCAACGATTTCTGCGTCGAACCGACGCGGATAGTCGAAGACTATGGACCCATTGACAGCGAAAACATTTCCGCGAATGATCGTGGCATAAAACATGAATAGCGGAGACGGCGGCCGCCGGAAGGCGTCGCACTCTACTCCGAGCGGCCAACCAGGAGGGGTTCATGTTGCAAAAATACAATCCAGCATTGCAGGCCGCCGCACTCGTCTGTGCCATGTTTCTTGGCGCGGGTGCGGCCACTGCGCAGGAGCCGGTGAAGATCGGCTTTTTCGGACCGATCACCGAGCGCTTTGCCGGCCTGGGACTCGACGCCAAGAAGGGCGCCGAACTCGCCGTGAAACAGGCCAACGCCGCGGGCGGCATCAACGGCCGGAAGATCGAGCTTGTGGTTTACGACGACCGTGGCAATCGCAGCGAGGCGGTCGCGGTCGCCCGCAAGATGATTGAGCAGGACAACGTCGTCGCGATCGTATCCGGATCGCTCAGCCTGACCAGCATCGCTGCCGCGCCGATCATAAGCGAATCCAAGGTGCCGATGGTGGCGGCCTATTCGAACGCCGTCGGGGTCGTCAAAGGCAACGACTATGTCTTCCGCTGGGCGAGCGTCGCCGACGTGCAGGGCTGGATTCTCGCGCATCATGCCGTCCAGGAGCGCAAGTACAAGAAGTTCGCTCTCCTGATGCAGGACGAGGAATATGGCCGCGGCATCATCAATGGCGCCGAAAAGGCGCTCCAAAAGCTCGGCGGCAATGTGGTTTACAAGAAGGCATTCCCGCCCAGCGAACGCGAATTCCGCGCGATGATGACGGAGATCAAGAATCTCGACGTCGACGCCGTGATCATGAGCGGTCTTGGACCGCCCCTCACCGCAGCCGGCCGTCAGGGCTACGAACTTGGCGTGTTTCCCAAGGCGCAATTCTATGTCGGCTGCGATCTGAACGAGATCGACTGGTACAAGGGGATCGGCGAGTATGGTGACGGCACCATCGGGGCACTTGAATTCATCACCCCGACCGATCATCCGTTCACCAAGGCGTTCATGGCCGCGTTCAAGGCCGAATTCAACGAGACCATCATCACCCACGAGGCCGGTCTGACCTACGATGCGGTCCGCCTCCTGATCGACGCGGCCAAGCGGGGCGGCCCGACGCGCGAAGGAATCCGCAAGGCGCTGGCGGAAACCAAGTCCTTCATGAATCTGTCCGGGGTCAATGTCGCCTATACCGAGATTCGAGAGCCAATGCTGCCGATCGCGCTCGGTCAGTGGGACAAGAATCTCAAGGACATCAAGCTTCTGAAGTTCATCGAGGACCCCGCGATGATCGATCCGCGGCCCTGGTACCAATACTACAAGTAAGCCTCGCATCGCCGATGCGCCTGTCGCGCATCGGCGCTTCTTCCTCGTCGGCACCGGCAGCGCGAGCTTTCTCTTGAACGCGGCAGTCTTCAGTCAGCAATTCGTCAACGGTCTCGCGCTCGGCTCGATCTATGCGATGATCGCGGTCGGGCTCGCCATGATCTACGGCGTGCTGCGGGTCCTGCATATCGCGCACGCGGGCGTCTATACCGCGGGCGCCTATCTCGGGCTGTATTTCTTCAACCTGACCGGCAGTTTCCCCTTTGCGGTACTGGCGGCGATGGTTTGCGCCGGGTTCATCGGCGTCCTGATCGAGCGCTTCATCTATCGGCCGATGCTGCCGAAACCGCGGATCGTCGCGCTGATCGCAAGCATCGGTCTGTTCATCTGCATGTCGGATCTGTTCCGCATTATCGCGGGTCCGCATCAGCTTGCCTTCGATGTACCCTCGATCGCCGGACGCATAACGATTGCCGGCATCACGGTGTCGGGCGCCGACTTCCTGATCCTGGGCGGCACGATCGTTATTTTCGGCTCCCTCTGGTTCCTCATGCAGCACACCCAGCTCGGCTTTGCGATCCGTGCGGCGGCGCAGGATATCGAGACTGCGAAGGTCATGGGCATCGACGTGAACTGGAGCGTCGCCAGCGTCTTCTTCATCGGCTCGGCGATCGCGGCATTCGGCGGCATCATGGTCGGTGTTCTCTACAACGCCGTCTATACCAGCATGGGCGACATCGTCGGTTACAAGGGGCTCGCGCTCATCGTGATCGGCGGGTTCGGCAGCATGACCGGCGCGGTGGCGGCGGCCTTCATCCTCGGATTTGCGGAGACCGCACTCACCACCTATTCGGACGTGCCGCTGTCGCGCGACGGCATCGCGATGCTCATGCTCGTGATCCTGATCCTGTTCCGGCCGCAAGGCCTGCTTGGAAAGGAATAATCCGGGTGCTCGACGCCTATGTCATCACCATCCTGACGCTGATGGCGATCTGGAGCATCGTCGCGCTCGGACTGAATGTGATCTCGGGATTTGCGGGCCAGTTCAACCTCGGTATCGGCATCTATATGGGTACCGGCGCCTATACCACCGCGATGCTCACAACCGCGGCAGGTTTCAGTTTCTGGCAGGCGGTGCCCTGCGCGGTTGCAATGTCGGCCCTTATGGGTCTGGTCACCGGCCTGCCGGCGTTGCGCGTGCGCGAGGACTCGCTTGCCGTGCTGTCGATCGGATTCGTCTTCGTGTTCGAGTCGCTTCTGATTTACCTCCCCTATTTCGGCGGCCCCCTCGGAATCAGTCGGGTGCCGCGCGTGTCCATCGGCGGAGAGCCTGTCAGCAACCAGACCTACATGCTGATTACGTTCGCAGCGCTGCTGCTCACCATCGGCGTGACGCTCTACCTGCGCCGGTCATGGATGGGGCTGGCATGGGAAAGCGTGCGCGAGAACGAGCTTGCCGCCAACGTCATCGGCATCTATCCGGCGCGGTTCAAGCTATACGCCTTCATGATCGGCGGCGCGATTGCCGGATTCGGCGGCGTCTTCTACGCGCATTTCATACGCTACGTGACGCCCTACGATTTCGGCTTTCTTCCGTCAGTCTACGTCCTCGTGATGGTCGTCTTCGGTGGGCTTGGCACGGTGCGCGGCGCAGTTTTCGGAGCCTGCTTCCTCACGCTGCTGCCCGAGCTGTTTCGCTTCGTGCAGGACTACCGCAATCTGATTTTCGGCATGACCCTGGTCATCCTCATGCTGTACGAGCCGCGTGGACTGCTCGGCGACGGCAGTTTCGTCTGGCGCAATCTGCGTTCGCTCTACCTGCGTTGCGCTGCCATCTTCAGCAACGGACGAACCCATGCTGCAAACTGAGGGGCTGACGCGCCGCTTCGGCGGGCTGACTGCGGTCAACGACGTATCGCTCGCCGTGAACAAGGGCGACATTTTCGGAGTCATCGGGCCAAACGGTGCCGGCAAGACAACGTTCTTCAACCTTCTGAGCGGCGCTTTCCCCTGCAGCAGCGGCAAGATCTTGTTCAAGGGCGAGGAGATTCAGTCGCTGCCACCGCACCAGGTCGCGCGCCGCGGAATCGGACGGACGTTCCAGATCGTGCGTCCGTTTCTCGAGCTGAGTGTCATCGAAAATGTGCTCGCTGCGATCGGCGTCAAGCACAGCGGCAACTTCATCTCGGCGCTCGGACAGAGCGGACGAAAGCGATTCCGCGATGAAGCGCGTGCGCTCCTGCGGCGAACACAGCTCGAACGCTTCGAGGACGATGTCGCAGCCAATTTGCCGCTTGGCCTTCTCCGTCGGCTGGAAATCGCGCGGGCTCTCGGCCTGCATCCCGACCTGATCCTGCTGGATGAATCCTTCTCCGGGTTGAGTCACCTCGAAGCAAATGCGCTTGCCGATCTCGTGCGCGAATTGCGCGAAGGCGGAATGACCATTCTGCTGATCGAGCACAACATGCACATCACCATGAATTTGTGCGACCGGATCGCCGTTCTCGATGGTGGGCAGAAAATCGCTGAAGGCTCGCCGGATGAAGTCCGCAACGACCCAGGCGTCATCGCCGCCTATCTCGGAACCGACGCATGATCGAAATCAGCGATCTGAACGTTCATTACGGGCGCGTGCGGGCGCTGACCTCGGTCTCGCTGTCCGTCGACGAAGGCAAAATCTTCGCTGTTCTTGGCGCCAACGGTGCGGGCAAGACCACATTGCTGCGCAGCATCCTCGGGCTGACATCGGCCAAAGGTGCAATTCGGTTCGAGGGATCGGATATCACGTCGCGTCCCGTCGCCGAACGGGTAAGGCGGGGAATTGCGCTTGTGCCGGAGGGACGCAAGCTCTTCCCCGACTTCACCGTCGCAGAAAATCTCCGCATCGGCGCCTTCAACCGCAAGGATCCGGATGGGGTACGTCGCGATATCGACGAAGTGTGCGAAGCCTTTCCCGTCCTGAAAGAGCGCTATCAGCAGGAGGCGCGCACGCTCTCCGGTGGCGAGGGACAAATGCTGGCGATCGGACGCGCCCTGCTGTCGCGTCCCAAACTGCTCTTGCTCGACGAGCCTTCGGTCGGGCTGATGCCCATCTTCGTCTCGGAGATTTTCAAGATGATCGCATCGGTCGCGCGCAACAAGGGTATCACCGTATTGCTTGTTGAGCAGAATACCAAAAAGGCGCTCGCCGTTGCCGATCGCGCAGCTGTGCTCGAACTCGGCCGGATTGCCTTCGAGGGCGGCGCGTCAAGCATCGCCGCCGATCCGCGCGTCAAGGAAGCCTATCTTGGCGGGTGACGAAGCCGGCCGAATATTTCGCGCATAATCAATAGCTGCCGACTCATATCGCAGCGTCCGGCTAATCCCCATACGTGCCGTAGGTGATACCGAGCTCCTTGAGCCAGCGGCGATATTCTACCGCGAGCCGATCCGAACGCACATGCAGCTCCTCCTTGAGATCGAGCGGGATACGCTCCGGATGCTGCGTCTCGACGATATGCTTGTCCTGCTCGAAGACCTGATCCTGCCGGCGCAGGATGTCCGCTTCCGTCAATTCGGCCCCGAAATTGATCGCGACGCCCAGCCGGATGATGCAGTTCACCTCGTCGACCGGCTGCGCGGTAAGGAAGGTACAGAACTGATCATTGTCGGTTCCGCGATGAGCCTGTACCGCATCGGCGATCTTCACATGCTTGTTGAAATACGCCGTGGTCGGCCGCAGCGCCTTGTAATGGTAGGTGGCATTCACAGGAACCTGCCGGTGATCGCCATAGGGCTGGTAGACGCTGATACCGGTGGTCGCGAGACCGTCCTCGCTCTTCGTCACCTTGTAGTCACGCAGCCTGTCGGGTGCGGCCATTACGCCATTCAGACCGGCATGAACGAACGGGAAATGGGTCGCATCGATGAAGTTCTCGATCGACCGGAACGCATTGGCGCCGAAGAAATACGGCCCTGCATGAAAGCATCGAAACGTGTCATCGCCCCATTGCGGGAAGGCCGGGATATCGTGTGAGGGGGCGCCGAGCGATCCCCAGATCATGCCATATCGCTCTTCGACCCGATGCGGGAATGCCCGCGCCTTCAGCGGCGGGGGCGTTTCCGGATGCGCCGGGATCAGCACGCATTTGGCCTCGCCGTCATAGCGCCAGCCGTGATAGGGGCAGACCACGTTGCCTTCGACTACCCAACCCTTGGAAAGTTGCGCGCCACGGTGGATGCACAAGTCCTTCCACAGATGGACCTTTCCCTCGTGCCGCCAGAGCACGAGTTCCTCGCCCAGCAACACCACCGGCATCAATTCGCCGTCCTTCACATCCTTAGAGAAGGCCACGACATGCCAGTCATTGACCAGCGCCGAATCCGGCTTGGCCGGCGTCGGACGCTGATACCCGCGAGGAAGAGCCTGCTGCAACATTCGCCTGTCTCCGTCGTCGGCAGCAAACCCGGCGATGCATTAAAGGCCGGGAATACCGTCCCTGCAACCCGCGTTATTCGGCGGCATCCATGCGTGTGAGAGACTCATTCCAGCGCTGGGTGACCGTGCGCGCCGGTGCTTCGGCTTTGGACACGCGGCAGAGCATCGCCTTCAGCGGGCTGGAACCCAGCACCACGTCGCAATTGTCCAGTTCGTCATCGACCAGGACGTTCGAGCAAACCTCGAACACGCCGTGATCGGGACCCGGCTCCTCGGGCAGCCACCAGCCATGCGGGATGGTGACGACCTTCTCGTGCGTCTGCTCGTTGACCGTCACCTTCATGCGGAGCTTGCCGCGCTTGGTTTCAATCCAGATGTAGTCATCTTTCTTGATCCCGAGCGCCTTGGCCGTCTGCGTGTGCATCTCCGCGATCGGCTCGGTGTTGAGTGAGCGAAGGGATTTCAGCTGACGACCCTGCGAGTGCCAGAACATCGGCTGTTTTGCACCGGTGTTCAGAATCAGCGGAAAGTCCTTGTAGACATCCGGAGTCGAAACCGGGCTTTCCGGCGGCTCGACATGCTCCGGAAGCGGATTGTAACCCCACTCTTCCATCATGGTGGAATACATCTCGAATTTTCCGGTCGGCGTGCCGAAACCCATCTTCTTGTACTTGTAATATTCGACAGGCACCTCGACGCCGTGCGGCTTCTTCTTCAGGTCGTCCCAGGTGATTCCCATGGGGGCGAGCCCCTCATTCGCGAACTGCTCGAGCGTCGGGAAATAGTCTTCGTAGCCGAGCTTGCGGCCCAGTCCGATGATGAATTCCCAGTCCGAGCGGCGCTCTCCCAACTCGGCAAGTTTGCGCGACACCAGGTCAAAATAGGTTGCCTGCGGCCCCTTGGTGAGAAGGTGGAAGCGCGGCTCCTCACGCTCGAGGTTGCCAGCCGCCGGCAGAACCACGTCGGCATATTCCGCCGTCGGCGTCATGAAAATGTCCTGCACAACCAGCAGATCGAGCTTCTTCATCGCCTCGATGATGCGCCCGGTATTCGGAAAGCAGGTCACCGTATTGTTGCCGACCACGATATAGGCCTTCACCGGATACGGCTTCTCGGTGAGGATGGTCTGGTACAGCGCCGGAGGATGTGCGTAGGCGTAAGGCGTCATGTTGATCGCCCTGAAGCGGTCGCCGCCGAGACGCTTCGCCGCCTGTTCCGGGGGCAGCTTGTCCCACAACTCGAAGTAATTGAGCTTGCCGGCGGGATAGAAGGCATTGCCGCCCGGCGCGTCGAGATTGCCGGTGAGACCCATGAGGATGAGAAGGGAGCGTGTCGCCTGGAACGTGTTGTTGCCGAGCTGATCGGTGCCGTTGCCCCACACGATGCAGCCCGGCTTGGTCGTGGCATAGGTACGCGCCGCGTGCGCAATCATTTCGGGATCGCACCAGGTGATGTCGGCAACCTTCGAGAGCGGGTAATCCTTCACCCGCTGGCGAAGCTCCTCGAAGCCGTGGCAATAATTCTCGCAGAACTCCCTGTCGTAAAGTTCCTCTTCGATAATGACATTCATCCAGCCGAGCGCCATGGCAGCGTCGGTTGCCGGGCGGAGCGGCAGCCACATGTCAACCGCGCCGGCAGGCTTTGGCTTGCGCGGATCGACCACGATATTCACCGGCTTGCGGTTCAGTGCGTCGGTCAGCGGGGTGTGGCCGATCAGACCGTGATCGTTGCTGGTGCGCTTCTGCGAGCCCCATTGCACGATGCAGGCAGGCTTGCCGTAGAAATCGGCGATCGGCGTGGTGTCCCAG
This sequence comes from Pseudorhodoplanes sp., assembly GCF_050250235.1. Lineage (GTDB taxonomy): Bacteria > Pseudomonadota > Alphaproteobacteria > Rhizobiales > Xanthobacteraceae > Pseudorhodoplanes. The sequence continues at coordinate 18,356 of NZ_JBFWPA010000037.1, read as the reverse complement.
CCTTTCTGGGAATAGGTGCCCGTAGCGGTAACCTTCGAAACGGCAACCCGGGGTCCATAGCAGAAATAGGCGATCGCGGTGATGTTCGGCGTGCCGAACAGATTGGCGAGGCGGCTGACGATATGGGTGTTGTTGATGCCTGTGCCGCGGCCGAAGGCCACCGCTTCGGCACCATGCTCGGCTTTGATCTTTTTCATCTTCTCGGCGATGAAGTCGAGCGCCTCATCCCAGCTGGCGCGCCGCCACTTGCCCTCGCCTTTCTCGCCGGCCCGGATCAGTGGGTAATCGAGGCGGCCCGGGTGATAGAGTTGCTCGACCGAGGCAGCACCGGCCTTGGAACACAGCGCGCCGCGGTTGATGGGGTTGTCCTTATCTCCCAGAACGCGCCGGATGGTGCCGTTCACCCGCTCGACGATGGTCCCGCAGCCGCCATGGCACATCCGGCATACCGCCTTGATTTGCTCCACGATTTCGCCGCCGACGGTGCGTTCGGGGGTTGGGGTCTGCAGTGTCACGGAGGATGCTCTCCTGTTCGATGAGGGAAGGCGGCCCGGCGGCGCTAACGTTTCATGTTTAATATCACGTTTTGCAGTGCGAAACAACGCGAATTGTCGCTTTCGGCCGAGCCGGCGTTTCGCGGCCTCTGTGCCAGGCGCTTCACCACTTGGGCGCCGAAAGTTAGCCGGCCTCAGCAGATGCCCGGCTCACTCCGACGAATCCGTTCCGGCGCGGTGTCGACGAACCGTCCCCCTCGCCCGCTGCAACGATCCGTCCCACCTCGCGACCCTTGCTGTTGCGCAGTCGGACCCGGCAGAGTGCCTCGGCCTCCCCCCCATCAAGAACACCAAGTTTCACCAGCACCGCCGCCATCGCCACTTCCGCAGCGCGTTGCGCTCCGTCATCGATCTTGATGGCGATACCGAGTCCCCGGCCCGGAATGATCGCGGCATGGACGCCTTCCGCCCCCATCTTGGTGGCAAAGCGCCCGCCGCCCAGCATCATGGCACGCTGATCGAAACGACCCGTCCCGCTGACCAGCCAGGGCAGAGCCATCATCGCGGTCACGATCCGCCGCGACGCCGCAGCACGAACCGGGGCCGATCCATGTCCGCTGCCAAGCTTCGCCATCCCCAGAGCAATGGCCTGCAAGGGAACGGCGAAGGCCGGGATCCCGCAGCCGTCGGTACCACACGGCGCAAGAGCGACGTCAGCTCCCATCATCTCGCCGAGCGCCAGCGACACGCGGCGCTGGACCGGATGCGACGCCTCGACATAGCCATGCGGATCGTCGCCAGCGTGCATGGCGGTCGCCAGAAAACCCGCATGCTTGCCGGAGCAATTGTTATGCAGCGCGCTGGGAGCCACTCCGCTTCTGACGAGTTCGTCGGCCGCGCCGCGATCGAACGGCGCATGTGCGCCACATTCGAGCGCGCCGGGGGTGAGCGCCATCATGTTCAGCCAGCTTTCGACCGTTCGCACATGCTCGCGCTCCCCGCTATGCGAAGCGCAGGCCAGCGCAACCTGCACGTCGGTCAGCCTGAAACGATCCGCGGCGCCGCTTTCGATCAGCGGCAGCGCCTGGATCATCTTGACCGCCGAGCGCGGGAATACCGGGCGGGCAATATCGCCCATTGCCGCAATGCTTTCTCCGCGGTCCGACATCACCGAAATCGCGCCGCGATGGACGCTTTCCACGACATTGCCGCGCCATACCTCGACCAGAATGGGATTGGGCTCCGACGCCGAATCCCTTTCGGCAAGGGACGGCGCCATCACGACGCCTTCAACAGATCGCGGGCGCGAAAGCGCATCCCGTCGCACGCCGCTACCACCAGGCTGTGTCCGGTCAGCGCTGACGTCTTCGGATTGGTGGGCGAGGCAAGCGCCAGTATCTCGAACAGGAAGGAGCCGAAATCGCCGTCGGCCTCGATGATCCCGAGCGGACCCGCGACATGCGGATCGGCGCCGAGTTTCACCCGGGTACGATCAAGTCCAAGCCCCGCAAGTGCGATTGTTGCCGCCACATTGGCATTCTGCGGATACAGAATCGCCGCCTCGCGCGCACTGCCCTCGAAGAAGATGACCCGCTCGGAATCGGCACGGTCGTCGAGCAGCTGTTCCGCCGGCGTACCGTTCCAGGCCTTGCGTTCCTTCAGCGACGTGTAGCTCGCGTTGTTCATGCCCGCGGTGCGGGCAGCGAGCAGTCCGTCGATCCCGGCAACCGCACCGCCGGCGATCCAGATTTCAGCCGTGCCACGCGCGGCATCGGCGAGTTCGCGGCCAAACTTCTGGTCCGCGAGTGCGCCGGTGGACGCGACCAGCAGGTCGCAGCCTTGCGAGAGAATTTCGGCGCCAAAGCTTAAGACCGCACCATGGCCGGCCGCCTCGATGACGATATCGGGCTGAGCCGCCATCAGTTCGCCGATCGAGCCGACGACCGGAAAGCGGCCGGCCGCTCGTGCGGAGGCGGCCGCAACCTGTTCCGGCTGTTCGAGAACCCCGACGACCCGGGCGATCTCGCCGCGTCGTTCCAGACACAGGATCACCTCGTGGCCAACAGCGCCGAAACCGATCAGCCCGATTCGGGCGGGAGATGGATTGCCAGTCATGAAATGAAACATTAAGGTTCGCATTGCCCGGGTCAAGCGCTGCGCTTCATGTTCGTAGAAGCGCGATTGGTCAGTGGAAACATGGGTCGAAATGCGCGCCTAGCTCTTGGTCGGCTGCTGCTCGGGACAATCCTCGCCGGACCGCCGTTGGTGCAGGCGGCGAATGCGCATCCCCACGTCTTTGCAAGGATCAAGGTCGGCATCATCGTCACCGACGGCGCCATCACGGGCATCCGCCATACCTGGACATTCGACGAGATGTTCTCGACCTTCTCGATCTCCGGGCTCGGCGACGGCAAGGGCGCTCCAACACGCGAGCAACTCGCACCGCTGGCAAGGCGCTATGTCGAGTCTCTCAAATCATACGGCTATTTCACGCGTGCGACGATCGACGGCCGGGACACTCCTCTCGCCGATCCGTCAAGCTACGCACTCGACATGCGCGACGAGGCACTCGAACTGCAGTTCACGCTTCCGGTCATCGAGCCGGCGCCGGCGGAAACCGTTACGCTCTCCATCTACGATCCAAGCTATTACGTCGCGCTTTCGCCTGCGGACTCGGATGCTGCCGGACTCGAAGGCGCGGCGCCCAATTGCAGGCTGTCCGTCAAGAACACAGAACAGCCGAAAGCTGTGGATGAATCGTTTTTCCGGTCGCTGTCGGCGAACGAAGACTGGGCCGCCCAGTTTGCAACAATCATTGCGATGCAATGCGCCAAGCCGTGACCTGCCGACCACGGGCGCTCAGGTCTTCGTTGTGCCGGACTTTTCCTCCATCGGCGAAACCTGTGATCGTCGATAGGACAGGATCAGATCACAACGCAGGCACGTGAATTTGTCGTAGCCGTGAGCGAGCGTCGAGCGCTCGGCCTGCATGGTAATCCTGCAGCGCGGGCAAAGCCTTAGCGGCGGCAATTCCTGATTCATCGAGCAAAACTGACCGGTTTCCGCCGTCCGGCCTTGATCAGGATCAAATGTTGCCGTTGCCGTGGTCAGGAGGCTTGAACCAGCAGCACCAGGCGGACCAGTTCCGACAGGCTCCCGGCCTGCATCTTGGTCATGACATTGGCGCGATAGACCTCGACCGTGCGCGGACTGATGCCGAGGTCATGCGCGATCGTCTTGTTCGGCAGGCCGGCGACGAGCCCGTCCAGCACCTGGCGCTCGCGTTGCGACAGGCTTGCCAGCCGTTCCTCGATCTCGCTGCGACGCCCGGAGCGCTCGCTGTCGGCACGCCGCGCTTCCAGCGCCTGGCGCACCGCAGCCAGAACGCGTTCGTCATCGAACGGCTTTTCGAGGAAGTCGAGCGCCCCCGCCTTCATCGCCTCGACCGCGAGCTGAATGTCGCCATGGCCGGTCATGACGATCACCGGAACGGTGCAGGCCAGTTCTCGCAGCCGGCGGAGCAGATCGAGACCGCTGACATCCGGCATCCGCACATCCGTGATCACACAGCCATTCATGTCCCGCGTGAATGTTTGCAGAAACTGTGCCGCCGATTGATAGGTCGCGACATCAAAATTGGCCGCGCGCAGGAGAAACGACAGGGAGTCCCGGACCGCGTCGTCGTCGTCGATGACATGAACGAGTTTCTGATCAGGCATCGCGAATATCCTCGCCGCCCGCGAGCTTGAGGGTGAGGTGAAAAACCGTGCCGCCGTTCGGATTGGGTTCGGCCCAGAGCCGTCCGCCATGCGCCTCGACGATGGTCTTGGAGATCGAAAGTCCGACGCCCATGCCCTGCCGCTTGGTGGTGACGAAAGGCTGGAACAACTGGGGCAGAATGTCCGCTGACAGTCCGCTGCCGGTGTCCGACACGCTGACCCGCACCATGCGGTGACCGTCGGGAACCGAGGAGATGACCAGTTGCCGCGTCGGCATTTCGGACATGGCCTCGATGGCGTTGCGGATCAGATTGAGCACAACCTGCTGTACTTGAACCTTGTCGGCGAAGACAAGGTCGTTGCCGGCATCAAGATCGAAGCGGACCTTGACCCCCTGGTCCTTGGCTCCCACCAGTGCCAGCGCGCTCGCCTCTTCCAGCAATTTGGAAAGGCTCTCGGCCTTGCGCTCGGCGTCCCCCCGCGCGACGAAGTTGCGCAGCCTGGAAATGATCTGTCCGGCACGCAGCGATTGCTCGCTCGCCTTGTCGAGTGCCTCGGCCACAAGCTTCTGCGCATCCGCGGCCGGACTGTCGATAATGCGGCGGGCACCCTTCAGGTAGTTCGAGATCGCGGACAGCGGTTGATTGAGTTCGTGCGCCAGTGTCGACGCCATCTCCCCCATCGCGGTGAGGCGCGAAATGTGAATGAGTTCCGCCTGCAATTCCTGCAACCTGCCTTCCGTCTGCTGCCTTTCGGTAAGGTCGCGAATGAACCCGGTGAAGAACAGCTTGTCTTTCGATTTCATCTCCCCGACCGCAAGCTCCATCGGGAACGTCGATCCATCCTTGCGCTCGCCGACCACGACCCGGCCCACGCCGATGATCCTGCGTTCTCCGGTGCGCTGATACCGCTCCATATATCCATCATGGCCTTCGCGATAGGGCGACGGCATCAGCATGCTGACATTCCTGCCGAGAACGTCGACGGCCTTGTGTCCGAACAGGCGCTCGGCCGCGGCACTGAAGGACTGAATGCGTCCCTTCGGATCAATGACGATCATCGCGTCCGGAATCGTGTCCAGAATCGATTTCAGATGCGCCTCGCGCGCCACCAGATCGAGATTGGTCGCCTCCACGGCCTGCCTGGCGGACTGAATGCGTCCGCCCAGCCAGGCGAGACCAAATCCAATCGCAAGAAACGCGGCCGCATCCACGATGCCGGTTCGCGACAGCGCCGCTCCGGAAAACCACACTTCGACACCAACGATCAGTCCGGTAACCAGGCATCCCGGCAGCGGACCGCCGAGGGCGCTGATGACGAGAACCACCGGCACCAGGAACAGATAGACCGACCCGCCCTCGACTTGCGGAAACAGCATCACGCGCGCGGCCAGCGTGACCGCGATCAGTGCCGCGACCAGGCCAAGGGCGATCCAATTGCGCGCGGTGAGAGCCGACATGGGAAATCCGATTCTTTTGTTTTTACAATAGCCTGAAGCCTAAGCCCAACCCATCGGGCCGGGCACCTCCGGGATTGCCCTTAGGTGGAATATCCGAATTTTCGCAGGCGTCGGCACCTCGTAACAGGACTGCAGGGTTCATTCAGGAGCACGCCATGCACATCGAAGCAGCCACGCGATCGCAAATTCTAGCCCGCGCTCCTTTCGTCCAGCACACTCCCGAGCCGTCCGCGCACACCCTGTTCGGATCGGTCGAATTGACCGGGGCACGGATGTCTTTCGCAAAGGACGTCGAAATCTACGGCGAAAACGAGCCAGCCGATTATGTCTATAAGGTGCTGAGCGGCTCTGTCCGGGTCTACAAGATTCTTCAGGACGGCCGCCGCCAGATCGAAGGCTTCTATTTCCCCGGCGATGTCTTCGGCATGGAGATCGGCTCGCATCACGCCTCATCGGCCGAGGCGGTCTCGGCGTCGACCATCGCGGTGGTCCGGCGCTCGGCTCTGCTCGCCGCCGCAGGCAAGGATGCGGACGTATCGAACCGGCTCTGGACGCACACCGCGCGGGAGCTCGAGCAGGCCCGCCGCCATGCCATGCTGCTGGTGAAGACGGCTCAGGAACGCGTCGCATCGTTCCTGATCGACATTTCCAACCGACTCGCCGGCGAGGCCGTCGAACTGCCGATGTCGCGGCAGGACATCGCCGACTATCTCGGCCTCACAATCGAGACGGTATCGCGCACGCTGACCCAGTTTCAGCAGACATCCGCGATCGAACTTGCAACCTCGCGGCGCATGATCCTGCGAAACCGGCAGGCTCTGATCAATCTCGATTCGTGAGCCCAATGACCATGGCAACCTCAACAACAGCCCCGATCCGTGCTCTGCCACGCAGCTTCCGCAAGATCCGGCTGGAGCTTGCGCGTGAAAAGGCCCATCCCGCCGGCAGCGCCGGCCGTGGCTATATCATTGTCGCTCCGCTGGATCAGGAGCGACGCTTCGATGCCAAGGCATGGAAGGAGCATCGCGATGCGTGCCGTGTCGTGCGCTTCCGTCCCGGCGAGGAAGACGATGTCGGGCATCTCGTGCACCGGCCGGGCGGGAGTTGGGCATTTCGATACGACATTCGCGGCGACGAAGAAGACGAGGCCGGCTACCACTTCCAGGACGAGCGCTTCGAAATCGGCGAGTATGTGTCCGTGCGCGAAGCCGATGCGACGCATACCTACCGCGTGATTTCGGTCGAGCCGGTCTAGCGATGCGGAGCGGTGCGATGGTTCCGCCCCGCCGGAACAAGGAAAAGCGAAAGAGCGGCCCTCGGGGCCGCTCTTTTTTCTTTGCACGCGCATTCCGGGAGTGAAATTGCCACCGTCCGATGCGTGAAGCCAGCTATTTGAGCGTGTTCAGGAATGCGATGAAATCGCGGACCTGTCCGGTGTCGAACCGGAATTCCGGCATCGCCGGATGGCCGGTCACGATGCCTTCCGCCAGCGATTCCTCGAGACTTTCCACCGGATACTTCTTGTGCAGATCGCGGAAGGGCGGCGCAATCGCCAACGGGCTCGGGCTGACCTTGTCGATGGCGTGGCACTGCATGCAATAGGTGCGCGCGATCACGACCCCGCGCTGCGCGCCTTGCGCCAGCGCCGGCGCCGAGGGCGAAAGGCATGCCATGGCAGCGACCGCCCCGGCGCTTATCGTCGCGGCGGTCGTGCGGCGGAATCGTGTGCGGCCGATCAATGGCATTTCGCCGCGCCCAGCGCTTCGATGGTGAGCCGGTTCGGGCAATATTGCGGCCAGCTCGCGACCTTCGGCTGGTCCTCCAGTTCATGCGCGCATTGCGCCTTGCTGTCGCAAAGCGAGCAGCAGCGCTGCATGTCGCGCAGCACGGCCTGGTCGATCGCGCGGAAATCGATGCCCGCCTGTTCGAGGCGGCGATACAGCAACGCCGCCGATTCGCCGGACTGCCTGGCAAGCGAGACCAGATCGCCGAACGTCAGCCCCGCATCCTGGACCATGCGCTCAAGTTCGGCGCCGTCGAGCGCCTGCAGCTCGGCGATGGCCGCGCGGCGCTTGCGGTAGCGGTTCCAGGCCGTGCCGATTGCGTTGAAGAAGCCCGAATTCCCGATTGTCTGCGAAGCCATGGCTCGCCTCCTGCTGTTGGTGAAATCCGTATCGCAGACTTGCAGGTCGGTGGCGTTGAGATGCATCAACGGCGCGCGCGCTTTTTTCCGCTGCCCGTTGACCTCGATCAACATGGCTCGCGGCCTCCGGGCTCATTGGTGCACGCAGATTGATCGGCACTGATCGAGCACGGTTGTTCCATGGCACAGACGACGGCACCTGCGACTCTCAAGTCGATGACGGTCAGCGAAGGCGGGCTCGCGCTCACATTCGCCGGCACCGCCTTCGCATCCTTCTTCATCGCGGCGATGGCCTACACACCCGAATACGCCTTCCATGCCTCGCTGTTCGCGGCGGGAAGTGCGGCCGCGGTCTTTGCGATCGTCGAGCGCTATTACAACCGGCCCGCCGCACCCGCGCCGCTGACCATCGACGGCAAGCCCAACTACAATATGGGCCCGGTCAAGTTCGCGACGGTCGCGGCGATGTTCTGGGGCATCGCCGGATTTGCCGTCGGCGTCTGGGCGGCGCTCGAACTCGCCTTCCCCGTTCTCAACTTCGACCTGCCCTGGCTCTCCTTCGGCCGTATCCGGCCGCTGCACACCTCCGCGGTGATCTTCGCCTTCGGCGGCAATGTGCTGGTGGCAACCTCATTCTATGTGGTGCAACGCACCTGCCGCGCGCGGCTGGCAGGCGAACTGGCACCCTGGTTCGTCGTGCTGGGCTACAATTTCTTCATCGTTATCGCCGGCACCGGCTATCTGCTCGGCATCACCCAGAGCAAGGAATACGCCGAGCCGGAATGGTACGCGGACCTGTGGCTTACGATCGTATGGGTCGTGTACCTGATGGTGTTCCTGGTGACGCTGATGCGGCGTTCCGAGCCGCATATCTATGTCGCGAACTGGTTCTATCTCGCCTTCATCGTGACCATCGCGGTTCTGCATCTGGGCAACAATGCCGCGATCCCGGTCTCGATCTTCTCGCCGAAATCCTACATCGTCTGGTCCGGCGTGCAGGATGCCATGGTGCAATGGTGGTACGGCCACAACGCGGTCGGCTTCTTCCTGACCGCCGGCTTCCTCGCCATCATGTATTACTTCATCCCCAAGCGCGCGGACCGGCCGATCTATTCCTACCGGCTCTCCATCATTCACTTCTGGGCCCTGATCTTCCTCTATATCTGGGCCGGGCCGCACCACCTGCATTACACCGCCCTGCCCGACTGGGCGCAGACGCTCGGCATGACCTTCTCGATCATGCTGTGGATGCCGTCATGTGGCGGCATGATCAACGGCCTGATGACGCTGTCCGGTGCATGGGACAAGCTGCGCACCGATCCGGTGCTTCGCATGCTCGTCGTGTCGGTCGCCTTTTACGGCATGTCGACCTTCGAGGGTCCGCTGATGTCGATCAAGGCGGTCAATTCGCTCTCGCATTACACGGACTGGACCATCGGCCACGTTCATTCCGGCGCACTCGGCTGGGTCGGATATGTTTCGTTCGGCGCGATCTATTGCCTGGTGCCGTGGCTCTGGCACAGGCGCGAACTCTACTCGCTCAAGCTCGTCAACTGGCATTTCTGGATCTCGACCATCGGCATCGTGCTCTACATCTCGGCAATGTGGGTGTCGGGCATCCTGCAGGGCCTGATGTGGCGCGCCTATACGAGCCTCGGCTTCCTCGAATATTCCTTCATCGAGACCGTCGAGGCGATGCATCCCTTCTATGTCATCCGCGCGATCGGCGGCATCCTGTTCCTCGCCGGCGCGCTGATCATGGCCTTCAATCTCTGGATGACGGTCGCGTCCCCCGAACAGGAGGAAGCGCACCGGCGGACCGGTACGGCCGCGCTCGTCCCGGCGGAGTAATCTCACATGTCGCTCTGGTCCAAACACGCCATCTTCGAAAAGAACTCGATCGTGCTTCTGATCGGCGTTCTGATCGTCATCTCGATTGGCGGCCTCGTCGAGATCGTGCCGCTGTTCTACCTCAAGAGCACGATCGAGAAAGTGTCGGGCGTGCGTCCCTATACGCCGCTCGAACTCGCCGGCCGCAACATCTACGTGCGCGAAGGCTGCTACAATTGCCACTCGCAGATGATCCGGCCGCTGCGCGACGAGGTCGAGCGCTACGGGCATTATTCGCTCGCCGCCGAAAGCATGTATGACCGGCCGTTCCAGTGGGGATCGAAGCGTACCGGCCCCGACCTCGCCCGCGTCGGCGGCAAATACTCCGACGAATGGCATCGGGATCACCTGAACGCGCCGAAGTCCGTTGTCCCCGGCACCGTGATGCCGGCCTATCCGTGGCTTGCGCGCACCGAACTCGATTTCAGGCATATCGGCGACGACCTGAAGATGCAGGCCGTACTGGGAGTCCCCTATTCGCCCGAGATGATCGCGAATGCCGCGGCCGATCTGCGCGCGCAGGCGGTCACCGATCACCCGGATGCAGACACGTTGCAGAAGCGTTATCCGAACGCACAGGTGCGCGACTATGACGGCAATCCGGGCGCGATCTCCGAGGCCGACGCGCTGATCGCCTATCTGCAGATGCTCGGCACGCAGGTGAATTTCAAGCTCTATGACAACAAAGCCAATATCCGCTGAGGCGCCGCATGTCCGAAACCTACAGAAACCTCGCCGAGTTCGCGCAAACCTGGGGCCTCGTCTATTTCGTGGCGGTGTTCCTGCTCGTCGTCGTCTACGCCTTCTGGCCCGCCAACAAGAAGAAGTTCGACAAGGCCGCGCGCATGCCGCTGCGGGAGGATGACTGATGGCCAAGCGCGAGGTCGACGCCGTCACCGGCACTGAAACAACCGGCCATGAATGGGACGGGATCCGCGAATTGAACACGCCGCTGCCGCGCTGGTGGCTGTGGACATTCTATCTCACCATCATCTGGTCGATCGGCTACTGGATCGTCTATCCGTCCTGGCCGCTGGTCACGACCTATGCGCAAGGCACGTTCGGCTGGAATTCGCGCGCGGCGGTTGCCGAAGACCTCGCGGCATTGCGCGCGCAGCGCGGCGCCATGGCAGACCGGGTCGCCGCGGCTTCGCTCGACGAGGTCCTCGCCGACCAGCAGATGCTCGATTTCGCGCGCGCCCAGGGCCGCGCTGCCTTCGCCGACAATTGCGCGCCCTGCCACGGCGCCGGCGGCGGCGGCGCCAAGGGCTATCCCAATCTGAATGACGACGACTGGCTGTGGGGCGGCAAGCTCGACGACATTGCCTTCACCATCCGCCATGGGGTGCGGACCACCGACGACAAAACCCGCCAGGGTGCGATGCCCGCCTTTGGGCGCGACAAGATATTGCCGCGGTCCGACATCGAAGCGGTCGCCGATTTCACACGATCGCTTTCCGGTCTTCCGGTCACGTCCGGCGCCGATCTTGCCAAAGGAAAGAAAATCTTCGCCGACAATTGCGTCGCCTGTCACGGCGATGCCGGCAAGGGCAACCGCGAGATCGGTGCGCCCGATCTCACCGACCAGATATGGCTCTACGGGCCCGGCCGCGACGTCATCATCGAAGGGCTGATGAATGGCCGCGGCGCCGTCATGCCGGCCTGGGCACCGCGGCTCGACGACACCACCATCAAGTCGCTTGCGGTCTATGTCCACACTCTCGGTGGCGGCCAGAAATAAAGCCATGGTCGCGCTGGTCATCGATCATCGGTTGAAGGCAGGGGCCGAGTCCGTGCCCGGTCCGTCCGGGGGCGGCGCGCAACCGCCCGCCGACGACGATCATCATGACAACGACCAGCCGCTCTACGCCGCGCGCCGGAAAATCTATCCACAAAGCGTTCATGGCACCTTCCGCCGCATCAAATGGGCGGTGCTGATCGTCACGCTGGCGATCTATTACTTCCTTCCCTTCGTGCGATGGAATCGCGGTCCGGACGCACCGGACCAGGCGGTGCTGATCGATTTCCCCGGCCGCCGCTTCTATTTCTTCTTCATCGAGATCTGGCCGCAGGAAGTCTACTTCTTCACCGGATTGCTGATCATTGCAGCGATGGCGCTGTTCCTCATGAACGCCGTCGCCGGTCGCGTCTGGTGCGGCTATCTGTGCCCGCAGACGGTCTGGACCGATCTGTTCCTCACCATCGAGCGCCTGGTCGAAGGCGACCGCCGTCAGCAGATGCAGGCGGATGCGGGTCCGTGGACGGCGCAGCGCATCGCGCGCAAGGGCGTGAAACATGTCTTGTGGCTGATGGTCGCCTGGTGGACCGGCGGCGCCTGGGTCCTTTATTTCGCCGATGCGCCGACGCTGGTGCGGGACCTTGCAACCGGGCACGCACCGCTGATCGCCTATGGCTGGATCGCGCTTCTGACCGCCACCACCTATACGCTCGCCGGCCACATGCGCGAGCAGGTCTGCACCTATATGTGCCCGTGGCCACGCATCCAGGCGGCGCTGACCGACGAATATGCGCTGAATGTCGCCTACCGCTTCGACCGTGGCGAACCGCGTGCCTCCGTGAAGAAAAGCGAACAGCTCCGCCTCGAAGGCCTCCCGGCCGGCGATTGCATCGATTGCCGCCAATGCGTGAATGTCTGCCCGACCGGCATCGACATCCGTGACGGCGCGCAGCTCGAATGCATCCAGTGCGGCCTGTGCATCGACGCCTGCGACAACATCATGCAGAAGATCGGCCGGCCGACGCGGCTGATTGCCTACGACAGCGAGGTCAACCTGCAGCGACGCCTTGCGGGGCAGGCACCAGTCCAGAAGATCGTGCGTACCCGAACCGTGATGTATGCGCTGATCATCGCAGCCGTCGCCGGGATCATGCTGTATGCGCTGCTGACGCGCCATGCGTTCGATGTGAGCGTGATCCATGACCGCAATCCGCTCTTCGTGCGGATGGCCGATGGCGCGATCCGCAACGGCTATACCATGCGGATTCTGAACAAGCGGCTGGAGCCGCGACGTTTCGCGGTATCGGTCACGGGGGTACCGGCGGCCGTGGTCGAGATCGTCGGGCTGCCTCTCGGTGCCGCGCGCAACGTGGAGGTCGGACCGGACCAGTCTCGGGAATTCCGTGTCCTGGTCAACAACTACGAATTCGCCCCGCCGCCCTCCACACCGATCGTGTTCCACATCCTCGATCTGGAGTCGCGCGAATGGGCGCAGGCGAAAGATCATTTCCGTGCACCGGAGCGGCCGAAATGAACGCCATCAGGCAACCCCGCAAGATCACAGGAACCACGGTTCTCATCTGCTTCATCGGTTTTTTCGGAATTGTCGCAACCGTGAACGCGTTCATGATCCATGCTGCGGTGACGACCTTCGCCGGCACCGAGACATCGTCTGCCTACAAGGCGGGTCTTGCCTACAAGCAGGAAGAGGCCGCCGCCTCGGCGCAAGCGGCGCTGAACTGGCTGATTGAGGGCCGGATCGCCCGAACACCCTCAGGCGAAGCCCTGCTTTCTGTCGGGATCCGGGACAGGAACCGGCTGCCGGTCCACGGCATCGATGTCTCCGCGCGGCTCGCACATCCGCTCAATGCGCGGCTTGACCATGACATCGCTCTCGCCCGCGTGGCGAATGGCGAGTTCCGTGGCGTCACCGAGGCCGCGGCCGGGCAATGGACTCTGACCCTCGAAGTGATGCAAGGCGGCGATCGCGTCTATCGCACCAAAAGCCGCGTAGTGCTGAAATGACCGAAAGCCGGCGCCTCGATTTCTCGCACTACACCCGGCGCACGGCCGATGGCGTCGAGACCATGGACGTTGTCGTCGACGGCATTCATTGCGGCGGCTGCATCGGCCGGATCGAGCGCTCTCTCAAGTCGGTACAGGGCCTTGCCGACGCGCGCCTCAACTTCACCAACCGTCGCCTGACGCTGACCTGGAACGACCCCGCTTTCGACCCGGGCGAAGCCATCCGCCTCCTGGAACGGATGGGGTATCATGCCAATCCCTTCCGCCTGCGTTTGGACGAAGAGCAGGACGGCGCGCAATCGAAATTCCTGCTGCGCTGCCTCGCGGTGTCGGGCTTCGCGGCCATGAATATCATGCTGCTGTCGGTGTCGGTGTGGTCCGGCAACGTCACCGACATCACGCCCGAGACCCGCGACCTGTTCCACTGGATCTCGGCTGCGATCGCGCTGCCGGCCGCGGCCTATGCCGGCCAGCCTTTCTTCCGCAGCGCCTGGAATGCGCTCAAGGCCCGTCACACCAATATGGATGTGCCGATTTCTCTCGGCATCCTGCTCGCACTCGGGCTTTCCCTCTTTGAGACCGCACATTCCGCCGAGCACGCCTATTTCGATTCCGCGATCATGCTGATCTTCTTTCTGCTGTGCGGGCGCGTGCTCGACCAGATGATGCGGCGCAAGACCCGGGCCGTCGCGGGAAATCTCGCGGCATTGAAGTCCGACACCGCGCACCGGCTGATGGATAATGGCGAAGTGGTGGAAGTTCCCGCTGCGGCCCTGCGTGCCGGCGACCGGATTCTGGTGCGCGCCGGTGAGCGGATCGCAGCCGACGGCGTCGTGATCGGCGGTCACGCCAGTCTCGACGAGAGTCTGATCACCGGCGAAACCGCGCCGGCGCAGGCACGCCCCGGACGACGCGTCTATGCCGGAAGCATCGATCTCGACGGCACACTCACCCTGCGCGTCACGGCAGCAGGAACCGACACGTTCCTCGACGATATCGATCGGCTTCTCGACAAGGCGGTGCATGCGCGCTCGCGATACGTCAAGCTCAGCGACCGGATTGCGGCGTATTATGCTCCGGTGGTTCATGCAACCGCCGCATTCACCTTCATCGGATGGATGCTGGCCGGGCAATCCGCGCATGCCGCCGTGATCGCCGCAATTTCCGTGCTGATCATCACCTGCCCCTGCGCGCTGGCGCTCGCTATTCCCGCGGTGCAGGTGGTCGCGGCGAGCGCCCTGTTCCGCTCCGGCGTATTCCTGAATGCAGGCGACGGGATCGAACGGCTGGCGGAAGCCGATGTCGCGGTGTTCGACAAGACCGGCACGCTCACGCTGCCGGAACCGCACGTGCTCAATGCAGACGATATCGACCCGGACGCCTTCGTGCTTGCGGCGCGGCTTGCGGTGTCGAGCCGCCATCCGCTCGCCGCGGCCTTGGCACGGCGCCTGCCACAATCCGCGCCGGTCGAAGGCGTCACCGAAGAACACGGCCGCGGCGTACGAGCCATGTTCGACGGGATCGAAGCACGGCTTGGCAGTCCCGCCTTCTGCGCGGTCGAGGTTCCGCACAATCTGCTCGCCCGCCACCCCGGCGCATCCCTGATCGCGTTCCGGCATGGCGATCGGGAGGCGGTGTTCGTCATCCATCAGGCGCTGCGGCCCGATGCTGCCGAAACCATCCGGGGACTCGCCGAGCTCGGAATCGACGTCCATATTCTGTCCGGCGACCGTGCGGAGGCCGTGGCTCCGATCGCCGGGGCGCTCGGCGTTTCGAACTGGCGCGCCGGACTCAACCCCGCCGGGAAGGTGGCCACCATCGAGGCGCTGAAGACCGGCGGCCGCAAGGTGCTGATGATCGGCGACGGGCTTAACGACGCACCATCGCTCGCAGCGGCCAACGTCTCGATCTCGCCGATCAGCGCCACCGACCTGTCGCAGGCGCAGGCCGATGCGGTGTTCCTGGGCAGGAGCCTCGCGCCGGTACTCTCCACCGTGATTGCGGCGCGACGCGCGCGCGTGATCATGCGCCAGAACCTGGTGCTCGCCATCGTCTACAACACGATTGCCATTCCGGTCGCGATGGCCGGGCTGGTCACGCCGCTGATCGCAGCGATCGCGATGTCCGGTTCATCCATTCTGGTGACGCTGAATGCCTTGCGTGCGCGCGGGACACGACAGGCACCGCCGGCCCTGCCAGAGGTCTCGGTCATCCCGGCGGTGCGGCCGACATGAACGTGCTGGTCTACCTCGTCCCGATGGCGCTGGGCCTCGGCCTGGCCGGGCTGTTCGCGTTCCTGTGGTCGCTGCGCAGCGGGCAATACGAGGATCTGGACGGCGCCGCTTTGCGGGTCCTCGATGACGATGACCTGCCAGGGGCCAGCGAAACCGCCGACCGGGCGGCCGGTTGACATGCGTCAACGCAGGAATATGCCCTTCGACGCATGAACGCAGCGCGGAGGAATTTGTCATGCTGAAGGATATCGTCGTCAATCTGACACCGAGCCAGCCGCGAGACCCGGCCGCGGATTTCGCGATTTCGCTTGCGGGTCAATGCGGTGCGCATCTGACGGGCCTGGCGTTCGCGCTCGAGCCGGCAATACCCGCGGGCGCAATGGGTGGCATCGCGGGCGACGTCATCGACCGGGCGGTCGCCGAAGCGCAGCAACAGGCGAAGGATGCCGTTACGCGCTTCGAGGCGGCGGCAAACAAGCAGGGCGTCCTGTCGGAAAAGCAGGTCATCACCGCCCTCGTGGCCGATGCCGCGAACCGGTTCGGACAGATCGCGCGCCATTTCGACCTGTCGGTGGTGCTGCAGCCCGAACCCGACAGCATCGCGCCGAACGACCTTTTCGTGGAGTCCGCCCTGTTCGGCTCGGGCCGGCCGGTGGTCGTCGTACCCTATATTCAGCGAGACGCCGTCAAGCTCGATCATGTCGTCTGCTGCTGGGACGGAAGCGCGACTGCGGCGCGCGCGATCGGCGACGCCGCGCCCCTGCTCGCCATGTCGAAGCGCGTCGAACTCCTGATCGTCACCACCGGCGAGAAGTCGGATGAGGAACCCGGTGCCGACATGGCGACGCACCTTGCGCGGCACAAGCTCAACGTCACTTTGCAGCGGATCACCGCCACGGATATCGATGTCGGCAACGCGATCCTGTCCTATGCGGCCGACAGAGCCGCCGACTTTCTCGTCATGGGCGGTTACGGCCATTCGCGGTGGCGCGAGTTCCTGCTGGGCGGCGCCACCCGGCAAATTCTCGCCAGCATGACCCTGCCGACCCTGATGTCGCATTAGGCGCGCCCGGGGACGCGGCACGGCGTATTGATCCGGGCACAGCGCCGACGGCGCCGTCCTGCGGTAGCGGCGACACCTCGATACGCTGTTGAAGGAACGCAAGTGAACCCGCGTCAGGCGGTTACGGTTCCCGAATGCGCGGCGCGCGTTCCCTGTAGGTGACGAGCCAGTATGCAACACCGAGCGCAAGGATTGTGGCGGCGAGCGCGAGTAGTTGTAGTGCATCCGTAGACGCCAGGTCGACGATCATGATCTTGCGCACCACGGCAAGCAGCGCGAGCAGGATCACGGTGCGCACCTGAACGATGCTCTGCTTGCGCTCGGCAACGACCAGCAGCGAGCGCTTGAATTCGAGTGCAATGATCACCGTGAAGATCATCCCGAACAAGGCCTGAAAGACGGAATAGTCGGTCGGATCGAAACTTGATTCGAGGATGCTGACCACGACCTTGAGCACGAGACTCCATAGCGCAAAGACGATGATAAGCGCGATCACGCCGGTCAGTACGACGATGACCGCATGTTCGAACTTCTCGTAGAAGGTCAGAAGGTTCCAGCGCTCGCGCGCCGCCGCGAGTTCGTGTCTCCACGCCATGGCGGAGCCTCATCCGTCGAGTTGATGTGCTTGCTTCTATACAGCGATTTCACTTGCGGGTCATGAAACTTGGGTCCTGCAGCGGATCCCGCACCGGATATCGATGTCGCAGTGACCGGCTCGCGCGCGCGGGCCAGCAACGTCACACCGTTCTGGACGCCACGCGCTTCTTGGCGATACCCGTCCGGCCGCGCCGTGATGCGCGACCGCCGCTTTTTGTCGTTCTGACTGCCTCGGCCGCTAACGGGTGTTCTTTGCAGCCGGCTCGTCCGAAGGATCGGGGATTTCGCCCGGCTGGTAATTCGGCAGCGAGCCGGCCGGAATGATGGCAAGGAATGCCAGCGCCGCCATCAGCAGCAAACCGAACTTCAACGCCCGCAACCGCGATTCGGTATTGACTCGCACCGCTTCGGCGACCTGAGCCGGTGACGCGGTCGTCTTCGACAGCGTTTCCTGCAGGCGGTCGTTGCTGACGAAGTTGATGCTGTCGAGATTGACCTGCGCCTGCAATTCCGGCGTCAGCTTGGGCGCGGCGTTGATCGCCGCCAGCATGATTGCGCTCAGGAGCCCGACCAGCAGCGCGCCGGCGACCGCCGTGCCGACCGCCGCCGCGAGATTGTTGGTGGTGCCGCGCAGCGAGCCGACGTCGCCCGCAAGCTCCTTCGGCGAGGCGGTCACCAGCACGTTGAACAGCAGCGTGACCAGCGCACCCTGGCCGATGCCGAACAGCACGAGACCGATCAGCACCGGTCCCGCGCTCCAGTCGTTGCGCACGACATAGGCCAGCCACAACAGCGCCGCGGTGCACAGGACGAAGCCGTAGCGGCCGATCTGCCGGGGCGTGAAGCGGTCGTAGAACCGCACGATCAGCATCGCGGTGAAGAACACCGTGAGGTTGAACGGCATCATCGCGATCGCAGTGGCGATCGGGGAACGGCCCTGCACGATCTGGATGTAGAGCGGCACCGAGAAGTTCAGCATCGCCTCCAGCGCGAC
>NZ_JBFWPA010000036.1:0-60401 GCF_050250235.1 Pseudorhodoplanes sp. | reverse complement strand
GTCGTAGAACCGCACGATCAGCATCGCGGTGAAGAACACCGAGAGGTTGAACGGCATCAACGCGATCGCAGTGGCGATCGGGGAACGGCCCTGCACGATCTGGATGTAGAGCGGCACCGAGAAGTTCAGCATCGCCTCCAGCGCGACCACCGCGAACATGCAATAGACCGCGGCCCGCTCCTTCGGGGAATCGAGCACTTCCAGAGCCAGCAGAGGCGTCTTGCCGGCCTGCTGCACCCGGTGCGTCCACCGCAGGAAGACATAGCCCAGCATGACGCCTACCAGGATGAAGATCGGAGCCGGCGAGGCGCCCGCGATATTGAACGGCGCGCCGGGCGTGGCCAGCGTCAGGCCCCAGCGGTTCAGGTTGTTGAAGCCGAAGCTGATCAGCACGATCGCCGCGGCCGCCAGAACGACGCCGATGAAATCGATCTGCACCTCGGGACGACCCTGGTCCTTCTTCAGCCGGAAGCTCAGGAGAAAGACGATCGCCGAAACCACGATCAGAATTCCGAAGGCAGGGCGCCATCCAATATAGGTGCCGAGAACGCCGCCGATGACGAAGGCCAGCACGCCCGCGCCGGCCCGCGCGGAGCCCAGCGCACCCAGCGCCGTGGCCTGCTGCTTGCCCTTGTAGTTCTCGGCGATCAGCGCGACCAGCGACGGCACGATCACGGCGCCGGCGGCTCCGCTGAGGGCCTGGGCCGTGATCATCAGATTTGCAGTGGGGCTGAAGGTCATCAGCACCTGCGCGCCGCCGAACACGACCACCGCCGCGCGGAACACATTCAGCGCGCCGTATCGCTGGGTGAGCTTGGCGCCCAGCATGACGAATCCGGCCACCAGCATCGAATACGCGACGATGCCGGTCGCGACCGTGGTGGGCGGCACGTTGAAGCTCTGGACCATGCCGCCCATCGCCACCGGAAGCGAGGCGACATTGAAGGACATGATCATTTGTCCGAGCGCGATGGCGATCATCGGCACCCAGGATTCCTGGGCTTCGGCATGTGGTGCGGTCGCCGTTACGGTCGTCATGGTGTGCCCTCCCCGCAGGCTCGGTCTTTTGCAAGCGTTGCGCCGAATGGCGCGGCCGTCAGACTTCAGGCTTCGAAACGAACAGGTCCATGCCGAGACGCTGCGACAAATATTTCGCCACGAGCTGTCCCTTGATGCTGTTGCCGGCCTTGTCGAGCGGCGGCGCAAACGTGCCCAGACCACCCTTGCCGGGAGACACGGTGACGATGCCGCCGCCGATGCCACTCTTGCCGGGCAGCCCGATATCGTAGAGCCAGTCTCCGGACGTCTCGTACAGGCCGGCCGTGGTCATCACCGCCAGCGCATAATGGCACACCGCCGGGTCGACGACGCGCTCCCTGGTAACCGGGTTGACGCCGCCATCGGCCAGCGTCGCGCCCATCACCGCGAGATCCCTGGCGCTGACATTCAGCGAGCATTGCCGCGTGTACAGATCGACCGCCTCCATCGGCTCGCAATAGATGCGGCCGACGCTCAGCAGGAATTGCGCAATGCTGCGATTGCGAAAATTGGTGTCGGAGGCCGACTTCAACACCTCCTCGTTCATCGGCAGCTTGCGGCCGGCAAATCGCGACAGCCCCTCGTGAATGAAGCTCCATTTCTCGGACAGCGTCTTTCCCGGCACCAGACTGGTCGTTGCAATCGCGCCGGCATTGACCATCGGATTGGTGCGCCCGTCCGGCATGCGCTCGATCCCGGCCACGGAATTGAATGCGTAGCCTGTGGCATTGGCGCCGAGCCTGGCGCGCGCCTCCTCATGCCCGATCCCCTGACATACCAGCGCGAAAATAAACGGCTTCGATACGCTCATGATCGAGAATTCATGATCGGTCTCGCCGACGGCATAGACATTTCCGCTGGTGCCGACCACACAGATGCCGAACAGATCGCGCGGCACGCGCGCGAGTGCCGGATAGACCTGCGAATTTTCGCCGTCGTCGTTGGACTTGAACCGCGCATGCGCCTCGCGCACGAGCCTGGTAACCTGCTCGGGAGCAGGCAGGTGGCCGGTCGAGACGTACAAAGCCTCGTCGTCTCGATCCTCCGCCATGACGTCCCCCTGAAAATTCATTCTTTGAAAATCGCGTTGATCTGCCTGTAGCAGCGGAAATGTTGTTGCGAAAGGCTGCCATGAGAAGAACCGGGAGACCTTGATACGTTTTCAGCGCACAATGATGTCAGCGGCGCTGGTCGCAGCATTCCTCGTCACCGAATGCGGGGTTGAATTATCATTCTACCTTTGAAATTGTGCGACGCCACGAAACGTGCTGCGTTGCACTTGGCTTACGACGCACGGTTCGTTCACGCGACAACGTCCAAGGCCGTGGAGACGGGAATGTCCACCAGACGCAAGCTTCATCTCGGCGCCTTCATGCGTCCGGTCAGCCTGCATACGGGTGCATGGCGTTATCCGGGGGCCAATCCGGATGCCAACTTCAACTTTTCGCATCTGAAGCGCTTCGCGCAGACGCTGGAGCGCGCCAAATTCGATGCATTCTTTATGGCCGATCATCTGGCCGTGCTGAACATGCCGATCGACAGTCTCAAGCGCAGCCACACCGTGACGTCGTTCGATCCGCTGACACTGCTGCCCGCACTCGCCGCGGTTACCGAAAAGATCGGCCTCGTGGCGACTGCGTCGACCACCTTCGATCAGCCGTATCACGTCGCGCGCAAGTTCGCGTCACTCGATCACATCAGCGGCGGACGCGCGGGCTGGAATCTGGTCACCACCTCCAATCCCGACGCGGCGCTGAATTTCGGCCTCGATGACCATATGGAGCATGACGAACGCTACCGGCGCGCCCGCGAATTCTTCGACGTGGTGACCGGCCTGTGGGACAGTTGGGCCGACGATGCCTTCATCCGCGATGTCGAGAGCGGCATCTATTTCGATCCGGACAAGCTCCATGTGCTCGACCACAAAGGCAAATACCTGTCGGTGCGGGGACCGCTGAATATCGCGCGCCCGATCCAGGGCTGGCCGGTGATCGTGCAGGCGGGCGCCTCCGATGCGGGCCGCCAGATTGCCGCCGAGACGGCGGAAGCGGTGTTCACCGCGCAGCCGACCCTCGCGCATGGCAAGGCTTTCTATGCCGACGTCAAAGGCCGGATGGAGAAAGCCGGACGCAACCCGGACTTCATGAAGATCCTGCCGGCCGCGATGGTGCTGGTTGGCGACAGCATGCAGGATGCGCAGGACCGGCGTGCGAAGCTCGACAGTCTGGTGCATTACGACAGCGGGCTGGCCTCGCTCTCGATCGCGATCGGGCACGATGCTTCGAAGTTCGACCCCGACGCCCCGCTTCCCGACATTCCGGACACCAATGCGAGCAAGACCGCGCGACAGAACGTGATCGACCTCGCGCGCACCACCAACATGACCGTCCGCCAGATCGCCCAGCGGCTCGGCGGCTATTCGGGACTCGCGTTCGTCGGCACCGCGCAGACGATTGCCGACGAGATGCAGGACTGGCTGGAGCAGCGCGGCAGCGACGGCTTCACGGTGAACTTTCCCTATCTTCCGGCCGGGCTCGACGATGTCTGCGAGAAAGTGATTCCTGAACTGCAGCGGCGCGGCATCTTCCGCACCGAATACGAAGGCAACACATTGCGTGAGCATCTGGGCCTGCCACGGCCGGAGAACCGGTTCTTTGCCTCCGGTGCGCGGCAAATGTCGCAGTCGGGTATCGGCCAGTGACGAACGCAACGGACAACGCAGGCGACGGCGCGCCGATCGATGCAAGGACATTCTGGCATGCACTCGGCATGCGTATGGTCGGCGTGAGCGTGGTTACTGCGCAGGGTGAAGATGGCCCCGCAGGCTTTCTGGCGCTGTCGGCCACCCATGTAACCGCCGATCCGCCGTCGATGCTGGTGTCGATCGACGATCGCACCCAGGCGCTGAAGGCGATCCTGCATGGCCGCCATTTCGCGATCAATTATCTGTCGGCTTCCGATCAGGAGCTGGCGGATTCGTTTGGCGGCCGGGGATCGCTCAAAGGCGCCGACCGCTTCGAGTCTGGGCGCTGGCGGACACTGGCAACCGGCGCACCGGTTCTCAACGATGCGATCGGCGCCATCGACTGCTCGCTCGCGGAGACCTTCCGCTTTCACAGCACCACGATCGCGGTCGGGCGGGTCGTGGCCTTCGATCTGTCGGAGCGCAGCAACGCGCTGGTGTTTTTCGGCGGACGATACCGAACGATCACGGTTCCGTGAGCGGACGTAACAGCGTCCGCCGGCATCCGAAGGAATGACGAGCGCTGAGTGTCGGGGGGCCTGTCGAGATTCCAGCGGACCCCCGGATATTCCAGCGCCGACGCCTGGGCTCGATGCAGCTCCGGCTCCCGAAGATCGTGAGGCGACAGGCCGCACGATCAACGTCAACCTTCGTGGAGGATCAAATGAAGATAGGTGTGAAGTCCGGTGCGACGCTTGCAGCGGCTGCCGCTGCGCTCATTCTGGCGGGCGCGGTTTCGGCTCCGACGGCGTCCGCGCAAGGCGGTGAAGGCAAGTGTGTCGGCGCCAATGCCTGCAAGGGTCAAAGCGCATGCAAGACCGCGAAGAGCTCGTGCAAGGGGCACAATGCCTGCAAGGGCCAAGGCTTCACCATGTCATCGCAGGAAGCCTGCGCCAAGGCGAAGGGCAAGTTCGAGAAGGTCTGATCGTCGCGGCCGGAAAGGCGGGGTCCGCTTTGCCGCAGCGCGGCCCCGCTGTCTCGGCGGCAATGCCTTTCTGAGCGTCGGCAGCAGCGAGTTCGATGATCACAGCGAAAGCAGCGAACAAATTCGGCCTGGGCCTCGCGACACAGGGCAACACCGCGCGCGATGGCGCCCGGCCGCCCTATCTCGGCTTCGGCCTTGGCCTGCGCGCCCAGCATTATTCCGAAATCCTCGATGGCGATCCGGCGATCGACTGGTTCGAGGTCATCAGCGAGAACTACATGGTGCCGGGCGGCAAGCCGCTGCACATGCTGGACCGCATCCGCGCCCGCTACCCGGTGGTCATGCATGGCGTGTCGATGTCGATCGCCTCGACCGCCCCGATCGACCGCGGCTATCTGAAAGCGCTCCGCCAGCTGGCCGACCGCGTCGAGCCGCGCTGGATTTCCGACCATCTGTGCTGGACCGGCGTGCACGGCAGAAACCTGCACGACCTGCTGCCGATTCCCTATACGCGGGAAGCGCTCGATCATGTGATCGCGCGCGTGCAGGCGGTGCAGGACGCGCTCGGCCGCGCGCTGGTTCTGGAAAATGTATCGACCTACGTGCAGTTCGCATGCTCCGAAATGACGGAATGGGAATTCCTCTCGGAGCTGACCCGACGGTCCGGCTGCTGGCTCCTGTTCGACGTGAACAACGTCTATGTCAGCGCCTTCAACCATGGATACGATCCGCACCGCTTCATCGAAGGCATCCCGAAAGACCGCGTCGTCCAGTTCCACATCGCCGGTCACAGCCATATGGAAACGCACATCATCGACACGCACGACCATCCGGTCTGCCCCGAGGTCTGGGCTCTGTACGAGGCCGCGGTCCGCCGCTTCGGACCGGTCTCCACGATGATCGAGCGCGACGACAATATTCCTCCCCTCGCGGAGCTCGTCGAGGAAATCAACACCGCGCGCGATATCGCTGCGCGCGCGTTGCACGGCATCGGCCAGAGCTTGCCGGATCGAGGCCCGCGCCGATGACGTCGCTTGCGATGTTGCAGGACCGGTTTCAGCGCGGCCTGCTTGAAGGCGACGACGGGACATTGTCCGACATTGCCGACGGCGCGCGCGAGACCAGGGACGCGCTCTTTGGCGTCTATCGCAACGCATATGAAGCGCGACTGGTGGAAGTCGTCGAGCACGATTTCGAAAAGCTGCTCCAGTACATGGGCGGCGAAGCCTTCGATGTCATGGCCCGCGCTTATGTCAGCGCGACGCCGTCGTACCACTCCAGCGCGCGCTGGTATTCGCAGGCTTTGCCGGATTTCCTGAAGACCGCGGCGCCGTGGCGCGAGGCGCCCGAACTGGCCGATCTCGCGGCGGTCGAGCGCGCGCTCAATGATGCGTTCGACGCGGCGGACGCGGCGGTTCTGACGCTGGATGCGCTTGCGGCCATTCCGCCGTCGGAATGGAGTGCGCTGCGCTTTCGTCCGCAGCCCGGCGCGGAACGTATCGATCTGCAGACCAACGCGGCCGCAATCTGGATCGCACTGAACGAGCAACGCACGCCACCGGCGGCGGAGCAAACCGCCGCTGCCGTCCACCTGCTGGTCTGGCGGCAGGACCTCATCCCGAAATTCAGGGAAATCTCCGATGAGGAAGCCATGATGTGGCACGAAGCGGCCGCCGGCATTCCGTTCGGCGTGCTGTGCGAAATGCTGTCCTTTCGTTCCGATCCCGACAATGCGCCGCTCCGCGCGGCGACGCTGTTGCACGGATGGATCGCCTCGGGACTCATCAGCGCGGTCCATTAACAGCGGGGCGGTGTCATGTGCGGTGCGACCGCCGGCAACGCCGTCGCCGACCTGACCTGGGATGAGGTCGCGCGCCGGATCGCTGCCGGTGCGGCCGCCATTCTGCCGGTCGGCGCCGCGGCCAAGCAGCACGGATTGCACCTGCCGATGAACACCGACCTGGTACAGGCGGAATGGCTCGCGAACCAGCTCGCGTTGCGCATCGACGCATTGTATTGGCCGGTCCTGTCCTACGGTCACTACCCCGCTTTCGTTCAATATTCCGGCAGCATCAGCCTTTCGGCACCATTGTTCCAGGCTCTGGTCACCGAGGTCGTGGAATCGTTGCTGCAATTCGACGTGCCGTTCGTCTTCGTCCTCGACACCGGAATCAGCACCATTCCGGTGATCGGGCGCGCGGTCTCGGCTTTCGGCCCTGCCGGACGCGTCCACCACCTGCGCATCCATGACGGCCCCCGCTACCGGCAGGTGCACGGGGAAATCCTGGACCGCGGCTGGGGCGGACATGCCGACGAAGCGGAAACCTCGCGGATGCTGGCCTTGATGCCCGCATGCGTGAACCTCGCGCGCGCGGTGGCGTCCGGGCCGGCGGATCGCATGACGCGCGGCCCGCTCGTTCATGCGGATCCGCATTCGCCGAATTTCAGCGGCAGCGGATCCATCGGCGACCCGACAGGCGCGACCAGTGCCAAGGGCGAAAGGCTGCTTGCCGCCATGCTCGACGACCTGACCGAGACCGCGCAAATGACCTTGCGGCCGTGACGATGCGCTCCCTGCCGCGAACCGCCATGGCGCTGGCGATCTCGATCTGCGCGATACCTGCCGCGGCTCAGCCCGAATTCCTGACCCGCGGCATGCCCTATGCGGCATTCGACGCATTGCCGACAATCGACCTCGCGGTTCCGAACGGCACATTGCGGATTGGCTTTGCGGAGGGCACAACGGCGCTTCCCCGACAGGACATCATCGACTGGATCGCGCGATCCGCGCGAACCGTATCGATCTATTTCGGGCGCTTTCCGGTGCGTTCGGCGCGGGTGCTGGTCGTCCCGAGCGAAGGTTCCGGCGTGCGCGGCGGCCAGGCCTTCGGCTATCGCGGCGCGGCCATCCGGGTGCGGCTCGGGCGCTCGACCGACAGGCCCGCGCTCGAACACGACTGGATCATGGTCCATGAGATGATTCACCTGGCGCTGCCCAATCTCGACGACCGGCACAACTGGCTGTCGGAGGGAATGGCAACCTATGTCGAATCGATCGCGCGCGTTCAGGCCGGCGAGTTGACCGACGAGACGATCTGGGCCGCCTTCATGCGCGACATGCCTCAAGGGCTACCGCGCGCGGATGATCGCGGCCTCGACCACACCCCGACCTGGGGTCGCACCTATTGGGGCGGAGCCATCTTCTGTCTGCTTGTCGACATCGAGATCCGCAAGCGCAGCGACAACCGGTACGGCTTGCAGGACGCCCTGCGCGGCATTCTTGCGCTAGGCGGCACCCATGAGCAGCATTGGCCGATCGAACGCATCATCGAGGTCGCGGATCGCGCGGTCGGGCAGACAGCCCTCGCCGACCTGTACGAGCAGCACCGCGCCACGCCGGTGCCGGTCGATCTGTCCGCACTTTGGAAGGGGCTCGGCATTCGCCTGGTCGGCCGGACCGTGACGTTTGACGCCGACGCACCGCTTGCGCGCATTCGGGAGAGCCTGACCCGACCGCCGTCGGCCCGCCCCTGACGTTCGAGGTGCAACTCATTTCCGCGCGGCTTGTCGGCGTTTCCGCCACGTCTGCAATGATTCTGCGGAAAACCGGGCTCCAACCGCCGAGCGGCGCGGCACGCCGTCGCCGATCTCGGCGCGCTCCCGCCGATTTCCGTTACAAGAATCGGATTTTACTATTATATTTCAATTACATAAAAACGGTATAATAGTATTTCAACGCTAACCACAACATCATGCGGGTCTTGACGCGGCGTTAACATTCGTTGACCGGGCAAGGCCCGGGACATAATGTAAACACGCAAATAATACCAAGTCCGGTGGCGTGATGTGGGTCCTGCCACCAAAAATTGTTATGGCGCCAAAACCCACGGGAATCTGGCCTGCTTTTTTGGGATGCGCCGACGATGTTGAACGCGGTGCTGGCCTTGAACGAGTTGGACACCCATGTGTTCGACTCCCCCAGTCTCGGGGCGGCCCCGCGTGTCTATGATGATTTTATAACGGTTCCAGACGCCCATCTCCTGTTCCACGGTGAATTCAAGCGGGTCGGTACGAACGATCTCAAGATCGTCGGCGAAGATGGCGCATCGTTCTTCATCCCGGATTATTTTGCCTCGGAGAAGCGTCCGCATCTGATGTCGCCGCAAGGTGCGACGCTCGGTCCGGATGTGGTCGCAGCGCTGGCCGGACCGCTGGCTCCGGGACAGCAGGCGCAGGCCGGCGCACAGCCCGCCGCCGGCCAGCCCGTGATCGGCCGCGTCGACGCAGTGACAGGCTCGGCGACCGTCGTGCGCAACGGCGTGACGGTGGCGCTCAATGTCGGCGACAACGTGCAGCGCGGCGACGTGGTGCAGACATCGGGCAGTTCTTCGGTCGCGATCGTGCTCGCGGACGGCTCGACGTTCAGCCTCAACGCCAATGCACGCATGGTGCTCGACAACCTCGTCTATAACGCGAGCGGCACAGGCAATTCCGCGCTGGTCAGCTTGGTACAGGGCACCTTCAGCTTCGTCGCCGGTCAGGTGGCGAAAACCGGCGAAATGCGGGTGGAGACGCCGGTCGCCACCATGGGCATCCGCGGCACGGCGGTGCTGGTGGAGATTTCCGCCAGCGACGGACAGACCCGGTTTTCGGTCATGGTCGAACCGGATGGCACCACCGGTTCCTTCAACCTCTACAACAAGTCGACCGGCGCGCTGATCGCCACAGTCAACAACTCGCAGGTCGGATGGGTGCTCTCTCCCGCCGGCCCATTGCAGGTGATTGCGCAGCAGGAGCAGAAGACCCCGGCGCAGTTGCAGCAGGAACTCGGAATCGTCCAGCAGATCTTCACGATCTTCAACAACAACCAGCAAAATCCGTTTGTCCCGCCGCAGGAAAACCAGGAGCGGCGCGGCGACAATCCGAACGACACCAATCCGCAGACCGC
Organism: Pseudorhodoplanes sp.; assembly: GCF_050250235.1. Classification (GTDB taxonomy): domain Bacteria; phylum Pseudomonadota; class Alphaproteobacteria; order Rhizobiales; family Xanthobacteraceae; genus Pseudorhodoplanes. The sequence goes on along the minus strand of NZ_JBFWPA010000036.1, from coordinate 50,747 downwards.
GCAGGCCGGAGGCGGATCGGGGCAGCCGCTCACCATCGAGGTGCCGATCTCGACACCCGAACAGCCGGTGCCGACGACTGTCAGCGTGACCATCACGCCGATCGCGCCGGCCACCGATGACGCTCCGCCGCCGCCCGATCCAGCGCCGCTGGAGAGCGCGCCTCCGGGTCCGACCCCGCCGCCGGTACCGACGCTGAACGTCATCAATGGCTCGGGCGAGATTTTCGGCACCGCCGGCAACGACAAGATATTCGGCTCGGAAACCCCGGACACCATCGATGCCGGCGCGGGCAATGATTTCGTGCATGCCGGCGGCGATGACGATGTGATTATCGCAGGCCTTGGCGAGGGCAACGATTTCTACGACGGCGGAACGGACACGCACGGCGACACCATCAAGTTCGGAAGCGTCACCGACGGCGTTGTCTTCAACCTCAACAACGGCACGTTCAATCTCGCCGATGTCGGCATCGTCAAGTCCAGCACGGCGCAAAGCAGCACCACCGGACTGGATGTCTTCGTCCGCGTCGAGAAGATCGTCGCGAGCCCGGGCAACGACATCTTCATCCTGCATGATCTGGACGACTGGGTGATCGATGCCGGCGACGGCATCGATATCGTGCGCTTTGCCAACGGCATCGACATTCCCGCCGGGGCGGGCGGGCCGGAGATATCGAATTACGAAATCGTCGATCTCGCGACCGACCTTGCGCAGAACATCGTCCATTTCGACATCGGCGATCTCGACGATGTCGGCAGCACGCCGCTGCGGATCCTCGGCGGCGCCACGGACCGGATCAATCTGACCAACACCGAGGCCGCGCCGGGGACCTTCGAAAAGATCGGCGACAACGTGCTCGCGGACACGGTCTTCGACGACATCCTGACCGACGGCGTTCTGTTCGATGTCTACCAGGTCACGGTCGGAGAGGATCAGCATCTCGTCTATGTGCAGGATGGAATTCAGATCACGCCGCCGATCGAGGCGCGCGACGATCAGGCGACCATGGGAGAGAACCAGACTCTCACCCTCGATCTGCTCGCCAATGATTCCAGCGGGCTTGGCACCGCGTCGGTGACCTCGCTCGGCGACGAGACGATCACCGGCCCGCAAGGCATCACGCTTGGAAGCCCGACGGTCGCAATCGTCGACGGCAAGCTCCAGATCGTCCCCGGCACCGCCTTCGACGCGCTCGGCGCAGGTCAATCCGCGACGATCAGCGTCGATTATACGATCCAGAACACCGCCGGCGAGACCTCGAGCGCAACCGCGACCGTCGTCGTGACGGGCGCGAACGACGCGCCGTCGGTTGCGGGTCCGGTCGCGGGCGCCGCGATCGAAGACGGCGCGACCGTCACGCTCAACGCGCTGGCCAACGCGTCGGATGCGGATGCCGGCGCGGCGCTGTCGGTGGTCAATGTGCCGTCCGGCCTGCCGGCGGGCGTGACCTTCAACAGCGTGACCCAAAGCTTCACCCTTGATCCCGGCCACGCCGCCTATCAGGGGCTCGACGCGGGCGAGCAGATCACGGTTCAGGTCTCCTATGGCGTCTCCGACGGCACCGCCACCACACCGGCTTCGGTGTCATGGACGGTGACCGGCACCAACGACGCGCCCGAAGTGACGGACGCCGTGACCGGTGCGGCGACCGAGGATGGCGACGCGGTCACGCTGAATGCGCTCGCGAATGCATCGGATGCGGACGGCGACACGCTCTCGGTGGTCAATGTGCCGTCGGAATTGCCGGCCGGCGTCACCTTTGACAGCGTGACGCAGACCTTCACGCTCGATCCGGGCGACCCGGCCTATCAGGCGCTGAAGGCCGGCGAACAGATCACGGTCGACGTCGTCTATGGCGTGTCCGACGGCGAAGCCACCACGCCTGCATCGGCATCATGGACGGTGACCGGAACCAATGACGGGCCGGTTGCCAACGACGATGTGCTGAGCGGCGGCCTCAGCGGCACGTCGCTGAATATCGCGCTTGTCACGCCCTATTCCAGCGAAGCGGCGACCGCGGCAGCCGGACTCGGCGCGCTCGACAGCTTCGCCAGCATCACCCAGCTGACCGACCTGTCTTCGATTTCCGCCACCGACCTTGCATCCTTCGATGCGATCCTCACCTGGTCCGACATCCAGTATCCGGACCCGATCTCGATCGGCAACGCCTTCGCGGACTATGTCGATGGCGGCGGCGGCCTCGTGATCGCGACCTATGCGCTGTCGGATCCCTGGTGGCTGCAGGGCCGCATCGCGACCGACGGCTATTCGCCGCTCGAGCCGACGTCGTCGCTTTCGACCCCGTCCGGCCAGATCGTCGCGATCGCCGACGATCCGATTTTCGAAGGCGTCGACCTGCCGGGGCTTGCAAATACGTTCTTCACCAACAACAATTTTGCCAACGCCCCGCTCGACCAGGGCGCGTTCCTGCTCGCGACCGACGGCGCGGGCCGCAACATGATCGCCCGCAACGCGGACGGCAACATCATCGCCGCCAATATCTTCCCGGGCTTCGAAGGCTCGACCGAGACCGATTTCTGGCAGCTCTTCGCCAACATGATGAGCAGCGTCGCGGATGGCGACGGTGCTTTCAGCTCGACCGAAAGCTCCACCATCGCGGTGTCGCGCCTGCTTGGCAACGACACGGACGCCGACGGCGATACGCTGACCATCGTTTCGGTATCGGGACTGAGCGCGATGGGCGCAACCGTCACGCTCAATACCGACGGCACCATCACCTATGATCCCGCCGGCATTTTTGAGCTGGTCAGCGGCGAGACCGCGACGGACAGTTTCACCTATACCGTGGCCGACCCGAGCGGGGCGTCCGACACCGCGACGGTGAGCTTCCAGGTCACCGGCACCAACCATGTGCCGGTGATAACCGCACCCGTGACCGGCACCGCGACGGAAGACGGCGCGGAAGTCACGCTGGATGCGCTCGCCAATGCGTCGGACGCCGACGGCGACACGCTGTCGGTGGTCAATGTGCCGCCCAATCTGCCGGCCGGCGTCAGTTTCGACAGCGTGACGCAGAGCTTCAGCCTCGACCCGGGCCACGCGGCCTATCAGGCGCTGGGCGCGGGCGAAGAGATCACGGTCGAAGTCGATTACGGGGTGTCCGACGGCCAGGTCACGACGCCGGCCAGCGTGTCATGGACGGTGACCGGCACCAACGACGCGCCCGAAGTGACGGACGCCGTGACCGGCGCGGCGACCGAGGATGGCAATGCGGTCACGCTGAATGCGCTCGCGAATGCATCGGATGCGGACGGCGACACGCTCTCGGTTGTCAACGTTCCGTCCGAATTGCCGGCCGGCGTCACCTTCGACAGCGTGAGCCAGACCTTCACGCTCGATCCGGACGCCTACCAGTCGCTGGCTGCGGGCGAAGAGATCACGGTCGAAGTCGATTACGGGGTTTCCGACGGCACCGTAACCACAGCCGCGACGGTGTCGTGGATGGTGACCGGCACCAATGACGCGCCGCAAGTCACGGGGACTGTGACGGACGCCGCCGTCGAGGATGGCGCGGAGGTCACGCTGGACGCGCTCGCCAATGCGTCGGACGCCGACGGCGACACGCTGTCGGTGGTCAATGTGCCGGTCAACCTGCCGGCCGGCGTCAGTTTCGACAGCGTGACGCAGAGCTTCAGCCTCGACCCGGGAGACGCCGCCTATCAGGCGCTGGGCGCGGGCGAAGAGATCACGGTCGAAGTCGATTACGGGGTGTCCGACGGCCAGGTCACGACGCCCGCCAGCGTGTCATGGACGGTGACCGGCACCAACGACGCGCCGGTCGCGCAGGACGATACTCTCGAAACCATCGAGGACGGCGGGCCTGTGGTGTTCGACGTCACCGCGAATGACGGCGATGTCGAGGGCGATGCGCTGGAGGCGGTCAATGTCTCCGAATTGTCCGATCCGTCGCTCGGCACGCTGGTCTATGACGGCGACGGGCAGTTCACCTTCACGCCGGCCGAGAACGCATCCGGCACCGCGACCTTCACCTATCAGGCGAGCGACGGCGATCTTCCGTCCGATACGGCCACGGTCACGATCAACGTCGCGCCGGTGGCGGACGCGCCGGTGGTGACGACGACGTATGAGGCACCGGATGGTCAACCGGTTGGCGGGGAAGAATTCTCCGTCAATGTCAACGCGGTCTCATTGCAGTTTCAGCCACAGGTGACTCAGCTAGCAGACGGAAGGCTGCTGTTCACCTGGGCAAGCTTTGGCGACGATATCGCCGCGAGAATCGGTACGCCGCAGCCCGACGGCGCGATCGCGCTCGGTGACGAGTTCAGCGTCAATTCGCAATTTACCAATTTGCTCTTGTCACCACAGGTGGCTCAGCTGGCCGACGGCCGACTGCTGTTCACTTGGGCGAGCAACGACGGCAGCATCGCAGCGCGCATCGGCACGTTGGACACGGGCGACAGCATCGCGTTCAGCAATGAGTTGACCGTTGGCTCCGGGGGCTCGCAGCAAGTGACGCAGCTCGCCGACGGTCGATTGCTGTTCACCTGGAATAGCTGGGACACGACCGTTGATGGCGACGCGGCTGGTATCGCGGCGCGCATCGGCACCCTTCAGCCGGAAGGAACGATCGTCTTTGGCGACGAGTTCGCCGTCAACGCGCGCGGGAGCAGCAACCAACTTTCACCGCAGGTCACGCAGCTCGCTGACGGAACGCTGCTGTTTACCTGGATGAGCTATGATCCGGCGGTAGACGGCGATTCAGCCGGCATCGCGGCGCGCATCGCTACCCTGCAACCGGGAGATGGTGTCGCGCTCGGTAACGAATTTACCGTCAACGCCCACGGAGTCTCTGACCAAGGCACTCCACAAGTCAAGGAGCTGGCCGACGGCCGGCTGCTGTTTGTCTGGCATAGCTGGGATCCGGCGGTGGACGGCGATTCAACCGGAATCGCAGCGCGCATCGGCACTCCGCAGCCGGACGGCAGTGTTACCTTCGATAACGAATTCACTGTCAATGCCGGCGCGGTCTCTTTCCAGCAACTGGTACAAGTGACAACGCTCGCCGATGGCCGTTTGCTGTTCACCTGGGAGAGTGTTGACCCGGCCGTGGACGGCGATTCAACCGGAATCGCTGCACGCATTGGTACTTTGCAGCCAGACGGCAGTATCGCTCTTGCCGACGAATTCACCATCAATGCGCGGGTTGCCTCTGACCAGCAACGGCCACAAGTGACGCAGCTCGCGGACGGCCAGTTGCTGTTCGTCTGGTCGAGCCATGATCCGGCGGTGGACGGCGATTCAGAGGGCATAGCGGCTCGCATTTTCACGCTGCCTCTGGCTGGTGAGACGGAAGACACCCCCGCTACCCTCCCCCTCACGGCCGCCCTTCCCGACAACGACGGCTCCGAAGTCCTGCAGCGCGTGGTCATCACCGGGCTGCCGGACGAAGTCTCGCTCGCTATCGGCGCGCGGCAGGACGACGGCAGCTGGCTGATCGACCGGCTGCAGGGCGAGACGTTTGCCGCGCTGCTCGACGATCTGGCCGATGGCGGCACGCTCACCCTGATCCCCGCGGAAAACTTCAACGGCAGCTTCACGCTGTCGGTGACCGCCACCAGCCGCGAGACCGGCAATGGCGACGAGGCCACATCGGCGCCGCTCGACATCCCGGTCACGATCGTGCCGGTCAACGACGCGCCGGTCGCGCAGGACGATACTCTCGAATCCATCGAGGACGGCGGGCCTGTGGTGTTCGACGTCACCGCGAATGACGGCGATGTCGAGGGCGATGCGCTGGAGGCGGTCAATGTCTCCGAATTGTCCGATCCGTCGCTCGGCACGCTGGTCTATGACGAGGACACCCACCTTTTCACCTTCACGCCCGCCGAGAACGCCTCCGGCACCGCGACCTTCACCTATCAGGCGAGCGACGGCGATCTTCAATCCGAGACGGCCACGGTCACGATCAACGTTGCGCCGGTCAATGATGCGCCGGTGATCGTCGCCGCCATCGACACCGGCAGCGTCAGCCCCGGCAATCCGCTGAGCGACGTCGCCGCCGGCTATCTCGCGGCGAACCACAATCTCGTCAACGGTCTCGGCGGCAATGCCGGGTTCGGCGAATTTGTGCTGGCCGCCAATGATGATGGTTCAACCGGTCCGATCGACATCACGGCGGTGTTCGGCCAGCAGGGCCTGAATTTCTTCGGAACCAACTACACTTCGTTCTTCATCAACAACAACGGCAACATCACTTTTGGTGGTTCACTCTCAAGCTACACGCCGTCGCAAATTGCCGGCAACAATCTGAAGATCATCGCGCCGTTCTGGGCCGACGTCGAGACGCTCGGACAGCCACTGGTGCCGACGCCCGGCGGAAATTCCACCGGCTCGAATCTCGTGCACTACGATCTCGACGCCGAAAATGGCGTGGTCACCATCACCTGGGACGATGTCGGCCATTTCTCGGATGCCGTCGACAAGCTGAACGCCTTCCAACTCCAGCTCATCGATCGCGGCGACGGCAATTTCGACATCGTGTTCCGCTACGAGGACGTGAACTGGACCACCGGCGATGCCAGCGGCGGCATCAATGGGCTCGGCGGGACACCGGCGCGTGCCGGCTACACCGCCGGCGACGGCAATCCGTCGCATTATTTCGAGCTGAGCGGCTCCGGAACTCAAGACGGCATGCTCGCGCTCGAACAGAGCGTGGGCAATACCGGCATTGCCGGCGTCCATGTCTTCGAAGTGCGCGCCGGCGATGTCGGCACGCCGACCTCGAGCGGCACGATCGCGTTCGCCGATCCCGACGCCGGAGACACCCATACCGTCTCGGCCGCGTATAATGCGGCGGACAGCGATCTCGTGACGCCGCTCGGCACGCTGAACACGACGCTCGCGCAGGACACGTCGGGCGGCCGCAACGGGCTCGTGAGCTGGCAATATGTCATCGATCCCGCGCTGCTGAACGCGCTGGCCCCCGGCACCGTGCTCACCGAAGTGTTCGACGTCACCATCGACGACGGACAGGGCGGTACCGTCACGCAGCAGGTGGCGGTCACCGTCAACGGGCCGGAAGCCAACACGGTCATGCTCACGGTCGAGACCGATCAGGGCCTCGACACCACGTCGATCTTCGGACAGCTCCTTGTTGCCGATCTGTCCGCCGCTGACGAAAGTCAAATCACGCTCGTCCATACCGGCTCGGAGGAAACGCTGGCGGACGACCTTCTGTTCGTCATCGACGGACGGAATTTCGCCTTCGACACCCAGCAAGGCGAAAGCCGGCTGGTCGGCGGCACCATTACCGGCATGACGCTGTTGCGCATCGGCGACGGACCGCAGGTGCCGCTTGCCACCTTCACCGGCTTTGCGATCGACGGCGTCGAGATTCAGCAGGCGATCGAGCACTTCGATGAAACGGGCGATACCGGCGACTTCGAGGCGATCTTCCAGTCCTACGCCTACACCGCCACCGGCGGCGCCGGCGCCGACCTCCTGGCCGGCGGGAACCGCAACGACATCCTGATCGGCGGCCCCGACAACGACATCCTGATCGGTGCCGGCGGCAATGACCGGGCGGTCTACCGCAATGCGACCGACGGAATCACCGTCGAACTGGCGCAGGGTGTCGTGAACGGTCCGGGCATCGGCACCGACACGCTGCTCTCGGTCGAGAACATCACCGGCAGCCGCTTTGCCGATACCTACGACGCGGCCGGGTTCGGTCCGTCCGGTCCCAATGCCGGCTCGCTCGGCTTCACCAACAGCTTCGAGGGTCTGGCCGGCGACGACACCGTCACGGGCAATGGCGCGACCATCCTCACTTTCGTGCGGGCAACGGCTGGCGTCGAAGTCGATATCGCCGCCGGGACCGCGAGCGGCAATGCGTCGGTCGGCAATGACACCTTTACCGGCGTGAGCGGCCTGCGCGGCTCGCAATTCGACGACACCCTGCTGGGCAGCAATACCACCTCCACGGTGGAAGTGTTCCTCGGTGAAGGTGGCGACGACCTCATGGACGGGCGCGGCGGCTTTGACCGCGCGATCTATGCCTCCATCCTCAATGACATGGTCACCGGGAGCATCGACGTTCACATGGCGTCCGGCGTCGTGACCGGCGACGCATCGGTCGGCACCGACACCCTGCGCTCGATCGAGGCCGTGCGCGGCAGCCGGTTCGACGACACCTATGACGCGACGGGCTTTGGCGTCGAGGGTGCACTCAATGCGGGTTCGAACGGGACCTTCAACGAGTTCGAAGGCTCCGGCGGCAACGACAGCATCACCGGCAACGGCAATACCCGCATTGCGTATTACACCGCGACCGGCGGCGTCACCGTCGACCTTGCCGCCGGCACGGCCAGCGGCAATGCCTCGGTCGGCGACGATACCTTCACCGGCGTCAACGCCGTCACCGGCTCCCAGCATGACGACACGATGTTCGGCAGCGACAACCCGCAGGGTACCGGCCAGTCGTTCGAAGGCCGGGCCGGCGATGACAGCTTCGATGGCCGCGGCGGCTTCGACATAGCCGTGTACGGCAACGACGCGACGGTCAGCGCCGGAATCGTGGTCGACATGGCGGCTGGTATCGTCACCGGCCCCGCCGAGATCGGTACCGACACGCTTCAGGCCATCGAAGCGATCCGCGGAACGCAGTTCGACGATGTCTATGTCGCGACCGGCTTTGACGGTTCAAGCGACAATGCCGGCAGCCTCGGGACCTTCAACGAATTCGAGGGCCTGGGCGGCAACGACACCATCACCGGCAACGGCAATACCCGGCTGTCCTATATCAGCGCCACCGGCCCGGTGACGGTCGACCTCAAACTGGGCAGCGCAACCGGCAATGCGTCGGTTGGAACCGATAGCTTTACCGGAGTATCGGCGGTGCGCGGATCGCATGCCGCCGACACCCTCATCGGCAACGGTTTCAACAACAGCCTCGATGGACAGGGCGGCGACGACACCCTCACCGGGGGCGACGGCGAGGATTTTCTGACCGGCGGCGGCGGCAACGACAACTTCGTCTTCTCGCCCGGCAGCGGCCAGGACATCATCTTCGACATGACGCTCGGCAATCCGCTGGACGATCCGGACGCCGACGTGATCGTGCTGGACGGCTACGGCTTCGGCGACGTCTCGGATCTGACGATCGAAGACAACGGCCAGGGTTTCGTCCGGATCATGCTCGGCGAGGACCAGTGGATCGACCTGAACGGGATCGCGCATGGAACCGTGCTGAGCAACCAGAACTTCAACTTTGGTACCGTCCTGCTGGCATGAGACGGGAAGCCGGAGCGACATGTCCGCGTGTTAACCTTCGCAGCCCTGATTCCCGTGCGACATTGTCCGGTAAAACTGGCATGATGGAGGTCTTCGGCCCGCCGATCCGGAACCGGGCGGCACCCTGACAAGTCGAACCCCATGCAACGTCCCGCGGCTCCCGCCTCCCCCCAATCCGAGCTTTCGGCAGCGCTTTCCGCCTGCCGGACCGCGCTGATCTCGATCGCGCTGTTTTCCGCCGTCAGCAACGTGCTGATGCTGACCGGCTCGGTTTTCATGCTGGAAATCTACGATCGGGTGCTGCCGAGCCGCTCGGTTCCGACGCTGATCGGGCTTTGCGTGATCGCCGCCTTCCTGTTCGGCATGCTGGCGATCATCGACATCATCCGCTCGCGCCTGATGGTGCGGATCGGGGCGAGCCTGGACGAGGCGCTGAGCGGGCGCGTCTATGAAACGCTGGTGAAAATCCCGCTGCGCGCCGGCAATCGCAGCGACGGGCTGCAGCCGCTGCGCGACCTCGACAATGTGCGCTCGTTCCTCTCCGGTTCGGGTCCGATTGCATTCTTCGACCTGCCCTGGCTGCCGATCTACATCGCGATCTGTTTCGTGTTCTTCCATTTCTGGATCGGCATGGCGGCGCTGTTCGGTGCCATCATTCTGGTGGCCCTCACCGTCCTGACCGAAGTCTGGACCAAGAAGCCCATGCAGGACGCCACGCAGGCCGCCGTGGCGCGCAACGGGCTTGCCGAGATTTCCATCCGCAATGCCGAGGCGATTTCGGCGATGGGCATGCTCGGGCGCATCTCGGCGCGCTGGGCCGAAGCCAACCGCCGCTACATGTCGAGCCACCGCAAGTCGAGCGACGTGTCCGGCGGGCTCGGCGCCATTTCGAAATCGCTGCGCATGATGATCCAGTCGGGAGTGCTCGCAGTCGGCGCCTGGCTCGTAATCAACCAGCAGGCCTCGGCCGGCATCATCATCGCCGGGTCGATCCTGTCGGCGCGCGCGCTCGCGCCGGTCGACCTCGCGATCGCCAACTGGAAGGGTTTCCAGGCCGCGCGTCAGAGCTGGGGCCGGCTGAACCGGCTGCTCGCATTGTTCCCGGCACAGAAGGACGTGATGCCACTGCAGGCGCCGAAGGCGAGCCTGGCGGTGGAGAACGTGGCCGCCACCCCGCCCGGCGTGCAGAAGATCATCGTGCAGGATGTGAGCTTCGTGCTGCGCGCCGGTAACGGCCTCGGCATCATCGGACCGAGCGCGTCCGGCAAGTCGTCGCTTGCCCGGCTGATTGTCGGGTTGTGGTAGCCGCTGCGCGGCCATGTGCGGGTCGATGGTGCGGCGCTCGACCAATGGATGCCGGAAGCGCTCGGCAGGCATGTCGGATACCTGCCGCAGAATGTTGAATTGCTGGCCGGCTCGGTGGCGCAGAACATCTCGCGCTTCGAGCGCGAGCCGAGCCCGGAGGCAATCGTGACCGCCGCGAAGACCGCGGGCGTCCACGATCTGATCGTCAAGCTTCCCGAGGGCTATGAGACCCAGGTCGGCGAACAGGGCAGCGCGCTGTCGGCCGGTCAGGCGCAGCGCATTGCGCTTGCCCGTGCGCTCTACGGCGACCCGTTTCTGGTGGTGCTGGACGAGCCCAATTCCAATCTCGATTTCGAGGGCGACGAGGCGCTGGCGCGCGCCGTCATGAGCGTCCGGCAGCGCGGCGGCATTGCCGTCGTCGTGGCGCACCGTCCAAGCGCACTGGAAGCCGTCGACCTGATCCTGGTCATGGGCGGCGGACGCATGCAGCATCCGGTCGGCCCGAAAGAGCAGGTGCTGGCCAAGGTGCTGCAGCGTCCGGCGCCGCAACCCGCACCCGTCGTGCAACCCCTGCAAGTCGTTCCCGGAAGAGCTCCCGCATGACCCAGCGCTCCGCAGCCCAGCCTTCGATCCGCCGCCACATCGTCGCCGGCACCGTCGTGGTCGCCGTGCTGGTTCTGGGCTTCGGCGGATGGGCCGGCACCACGCAATTGTCCGGCGCGCTGATCGCGCCCGGCCAGGTGGTTGTCGATTCCAATGTGAAGAAAGTGCAGCATCCGACCGGCGGCATCGTCGGCGAGGTTCGCGTGCGCGACGGCGACACCGTCAAGGCCGGCGACATCGTGGTGCGGCTCGACGAAACCGTCACCCGCGCCAATCTCTCGATCGTCACCAAGGGGCTGAACGAGCTTTCGGCCCGCAAGGCGCGGCTCGAAGCCGAGCGCGACGGCGCGGACGCGATCACGTTTCCGAAGGCGCTCGCCGGATCGGACGATCCCGATGTGCGAAACATCATGGACAGCGAGAGAAAGCTGTTCGAATTGCGCCGCACCGCCCGTGCCGGCCAGAAATCGCAATTGCGCCAGCGGATCGGGCAATTGCACGAGGAGATCGCGGGCCTGACCGCGCAGCAGAATGCCAAGGCCACCGAGATCGAGCTGATCGAGCGCGAACTCCTGGGCGTGCGCGATCTGTTCAAGAAGAACCTGATCCAGATGAACCGGCTGACCCAGCTCGAGCGTGAAGCAATCCGACTGCAGGGCGAGCGCGGCCAGCTGATCGCCACCACCGCCCAGGCCAAGGGCAAGATTTCGGAACTGGAATTGCAGATCATCCAGATCGACCAGGAATTGTCGAGCGAGGTGGCCAAGGAGATGCGCGACGTCGACGCCAAGATCGGCGAGTTCGTCGAGCGCAAGGTCACGGCCGAAGACCAGCTTCGCCGCATCGACATCCGCTCGCCGCAGGACGGCACCGTGTTCCAGTCCAATGTGCATACCGTCGGCGGAGTCATATCGGCCGGCGATGCGATCATGCTGATCGTACCGGCGGCGGACAACCTGACCGTCGAAGCCAAGGTCAACCCGCAGGACATCAACCAGCTCCAGCTCGGCCAGAAAGCCACCCTGCGCTTCACCGCCTTCAACCAGCAGAGCACGCCGGAAATCGACGGCACGGTGTCGCGCATCTCAGCCGACATCACGACCGACCAGCGCACCGGGGTCGGCTATTACACCATTCGCATTGCGCTGCCGTCAGACGAACTGGCGAGGCTTGGCGACGTGAAGCTGGTTCCCGGCATGCCGGTCGAGGCCTTCGTGCAGACCGGGGACCGGACCGTCATTTCCTATCTGGCGAAACCGATCTCCGACCATTTCAATCGCGCCTTCCGCGAGAAATAGCGGTCATTCGGAGATCCGACGCTCTCCCGTATCGGAAGCCCGGCCCGGAGTGACGCCAATCCCGCCTGACCCGTCACCATCCGGGCGGCTTCAGCGCGTCGGACCGAAGCTCCATTGGCCGTCGCGCCAGCCAAGGCCTGCGCCGACGAAGGCGTGGTTCCGATCATAACGTTCCCAGCGGCCGGCAACCCAGGAATACTGGCCGCGCCGTGCATTCCATGCCCAGTGGCCCGGCACATAGACTCGCGGCGCGGCACGGTCGGCCTGGCGCCGCGATTGGGACCGCGGGACCAGCGGGCGTTCGGCACGGCGCTGAATCGAGCTTTGCGCGTCGGCCGGCGACGGCGTGAGCGTCACGAAGCCGGAAGCCGGAAGCAGCATACCGAAGATCAAAACGATGACGCGCATGTCCGGTCCCTCACGTTGCCGGCGTCGCCGCCGCGCCCTCGCCCCGCTTTTCCGTCAGGCTGAACCAGGTGACATAGAGCGTCGGCAGGAAAATCAGTGTCAGGATGGTCGCGACCAGAAGTCCGCCCATGATGGCGAACGCCATCGGTCCCCAGAACACAGTCGGCGCGATCGGGATCATGCCGAGCACGGTGGAGATCGCGGTCAGCATGATCGGGCGGAAGCGCGCGCTGGAGGCGTCGACCACGGCTGTCATGATATCCTTGCCGGCTTCGCGTTCCGCATCGATCTGGCCCAGCAGGATCACCGCGTTCTTGGTGATCATGCCGAGCAGCGCCAGCACGCCGAGAATGGCGACAAAGCCGAGCGGCCGGTTGAACGCCAGCAGCGCGAGCACCACGCCGATCAGGCCGAGCGGAGCGACACTCAGGACGATGATCAGCCTCTGGAAACTGCGAAGCTGGAAGATCAGCACCGTCAGCATGATGAGCAGCATCGCCGGAATGACCGCGAGCACCGAGGCCTGCGATTTGGCGCTTTCCTCGACGGTGCCGCCGACCGCGAGCTGATATCCCGCCGGCAGCGACCGGGAAAAGGCGGATATCTCCGGCGCGAGCGCCGATACGACGGTGTCGGGCAGGACGCCGGGACGCAGATCGGCATGCACGGTGAGCGTCGGCAGCCGGTCGCGCCGCCACACCAGCGGATATTCCTGCTCGTATTCGAAGGTGGCGAACTGGCTCAGCGGCACCGTGCGCCCGCCCGGCAGCGGGATCGCGGTATTGCGCAAGGTGTCGACCGAGACCCGCTGGTCCTGGGTTGCACGCACGACCACGTCCACCAGATAGATATCGTCGCGCACCTGCGTGATCGAAACGCCCGAGATCACGGTGTTGAGGATGTTGGCAAGCGCCTGCGAACTCAGGCCCAGCAGCCTCGCTTCGTCCTGGTCGATGCGGATGCGCAACTGGCGGGCGGGCTCCATCCATTCATAGTTGATGTTCACGGTTTGCGGGTTCTTCGCCATCAGCTCGCCGAGTTGGAGCGAATATTCGCGCACCTTCGAAATCTCGGGGCCGCTGATGCGATACTGGATCGGCCAGCCGACCGGGGGCCCGAGTTCGAGCGGATAAACGCGCGCCACGACGCTCGGAAACTCCTCGGCGAGCAGTTTCTCCAGCTTGACCTTCAGGCGTTCGCGCGACGGCACATCCTTCGCCACCAGCACCGCTTGCGTGAAGAAATTGTTGGGCAACTGGACGTTCAGCGGCAGATAGAAGCGGATCGCGCCGCGGCCGACATAGGTACTCCAGCGGTCGAGGTCCTTGTCGTCCTTGAGCGCCGCGTCGAAGCGCTTGGCGATCTCCTCGCTCGCATAGATCGACGCATTCTGCGGCAGACTGAGATCGACCAGCAGTTCCGGCCGGTCTGACGACGGGAAGAATTGCCGCGGGATCAGCGGCATGGCCAGGAAGGACGCCACGAACATCCCGATCGTGAGGGCGATCGTCAGCCAGCGCACCCGGATCGCGCCGGTCAGAAACGCCTTGTAGGTGCGGAACACGAATCCCGGCTCGGAGCTCTTGCCGGGTTTGGGCGGCGACAGAATCGCGATGCCCAGCAGCGGCGCGAACAGCACCGCCACGAACCACGACACCACCAGCGCGATCGCGACCACCGCAAACAGCGAGAACGTATATTCGCCGGCCGAGCTTGCGGCGAAGCCGACCGGTACGAAGCCCGCAATCGTCACCAGGGTGCCGGCCAGCATGGCAAAGGCGTAGGTGCGGAAGGCGAATGTCGCCGCCTCCACCTTGCTGTCGCCCGCCGCGAGCCGCGTCAGCATGGCGTCGGTCGTGGTCATGGCATCGTCCACCATGAGCGCCAGCGCGATGATCAGCGCGCCCAGCGAGATGCGCTGCATGTCGATATTGACGATCTCCATCACCGAGAACACCACCGCGAGCGTCAGCGGGATCGCGGTCGCGATCACGAGACCCGGCCGCACGCCAAGGCTGATGAAGCTCACGAACAGGATGATGCCGACCGCCTGCCACAGCGAGGTCATGAATTCGGAAATCGCGCTTTCGACCGTGACCGCCTGATCGGCGACCAGCTTCGGCTCCACGCCGATGGGCAGATCGGCGCTGAGGCGCGTCATCGCCTTCGTCAGATTCTTGCCAAGCGCCAGGATGTCGCCGCCGTCGCGCATCGCGATGGCCAGCCCGATCGCGGGCGCACCGTTGACGCGGAACATCGGTTGCGGCGGGTCGGCATAGCCGCGCCGCACATTGGCGATATCGGCCAGCCGCAGCACGCGTCCGCCGACCACGAAATTGATGTTGCGGACGTCGTCCTCGGACTGGAAGGCGCCGGAGACGCGAAGCTGCAGGGTCTCCGTTTCGGTCTGTACCGCGCCGGCCGGCTGAATCACGTTCTGCGCCTGCAGCGCGGCAATCAGCGTCGAGCGGTCCAGTCCGAGATTGGCGAGATCCTTGGTCGAGAACTCGACGAAGATGCGCTCGTCCTGCGCGCCGAGAATCTCGATCTTGGACACGTCGGCGACATGCAGGAGTTCGGAACGAACCCTCTCGACATAGTCCCGCAATTCGCGGTGCGTGAATCCGTCCGCGGTGAAGCCATAGATGATGCCGAAAGTGTCGCCGAAATCGTCATTGAAGCCGGGCCCGACGACCCCGGCCGGCAGCGTATGCCGGATGTCGCCGATACTCTTGCGCACGTCGTACCAGACGTCGGGCACCTGCTTCGCCGTGGTCGAGCCTTTCAGATTCACGAAAATCGTGGTGACGCCGGCGCGGGTGAAGCTGCGCAGGAAATCGAGGTGTGGCGTTTCCTGCAGCTTGCGCTCAAGCCGCTCGGTAACCTGCTTCAGCGTCTCTTCGACGGTGGCACCGGGCCAGGCCGCGGACACCACCATGGTCTTGATGATGAAGGTCGGATCTTCGGCCCGGCCGAGCTTGAAATAGGACCCAACGCCCGCCAGCACCGCGATGATCATCAGATAGATGGTGATCGAGCGGTTCTTGAGCGCCCACTCGGACAGATTGAAGCTCATGGATTTGTTCTCGGGCTCATTCCGAGCAGGCGGACCTGTTGACCCGGATGCAGCGCCTGGACGCCGGCGGTCACGACCACGTCGCCATTTTCAAGCCCGTATCCCACCGACACCTGGTTCTGGTCGAACCGCACCACATCGACATGCCGCAGCGAGACGGTGTTCTTCTTCGGATCGACGATCCAGACCGAGGCCTGCTGATTGGAGCGCGTCAGCGCACTGGCGGGAATTTCGAACACCGATGACGCCGGCAATTCCATGCGGCCGATCACGGTGGCGCCGAGCCGCATGGCCTCCGGCGGATTGGTCAGCCCGACCTTGACCTCGAAGGTCCGCGTCACCGGATTAGCCTGCGGGGCGACCTCGCGCACGCGGCCCTCGGCGGTCACCTTGGGATCGTCGCTCAGCGACACGGTGATCCGCGGATCGCTGGGCGCTGCGCGGATCATTTGCGCCGGCACATCGAACACGGCATCCCGGCCATCCTGACGCGCAACGCGCGCGATCATCTGGCCGACCTGCACCACCTCGCCGGCGCGCGGGCCGATTGCGGTGACGACGCCGGGTGCATCGGCCTTCAATTCCGTGAACCCGACGAGGTCTTCCGCGGTCCTGAGTTGCGCTTCGGCGGCCTCGACCGCGGATTCCGCGGTCTGCAGCGCCTGCGTGGCCTGTTCGTGATTGACGCGCGTGGTCCAGCCCTGCTTGAGCAGCGTATCCTGCCGCTCGAAATGATTGCGCGCCTGCGTCAACTGGCCCTGCGCGGCGGTGAGATTGGCACGCGCGGTGCGCAGCGCATTCTGCTCGTTCACCGAATCGAGCTGAGCGACAACCTGACCCGCCGTCAGCCGGTCCCCGACATTGACATCCATCTTGGTCATGCGGCCGGAAATGCGAAACGCCAACGACACTTCGTCTTCGGCGGCGATGCGGCCGGTCAGCGTGATCGGGACCCCGGCGTCGCGCCGCTCCACCTTGAGCGCGCGGACCGGACGGATTTCCGGCTCGACCTTCTCTTCCTCGCGCGAGCAGGCGCCGAGAACCAGCGGCAATGCAACGATCAACAGGCCGGCATATCTCGTCCTGCGCGCTCCATGAGCACGGCTGGCCGAAAGCATACGCATCTCCCCTCCCTTCGCAGCATCCCGGTCCCGGGATACGCCCGTCACGAACGTGGCAGGAAAAAATGGAACCGCCAAGAGCGCCCGCACCGCAACCTGGCCAGCCGGCGCCTTCGGAATGTTTCCCCGGCGGGCATCAGAATGATCCCAGCACCGAACCAAGCAGGATAACAACCGCGAGCGAAGCGATGGCTCCTACAATCGCGACCATCACGATATCGAAATAGCTTTCCTTGTGGTTGGTGCCGCAGACCGCGAGCAGCGTGATCACGGCACCGTTATGGGGCAGCGAATCCAGCGTTCCCGCACCGATTACCGCAACGCGGTGCAGCAGAGCCGGATCGATGCCCTGTTCGGCGGCGAGGCGCATATAGGTCTCGCCAAGGGCATCAAGGGCAATTGAAAGTCCGCCGGAGGCCGATCCGGTGAGTGCGGCGAGGATGTTGGTGGCCACGGCAAGCGACACCAGCGGACCGCCCTCGATCGACAGCACCCATTCGCGCACCATCGCAAAGGCGGGCAGAGCCGCGACGACCGCGCCGAAGCCGACGAGACTCGCCACCGTCAGGAGCGGAAGGACCGAGGCGTTGGCACCGGAATCCATGCTTTCGCGGATCGACGGCATTCTGCGGAAGTTGAGGGCCAGCAGCACAAGGACGCCGGCCGCGAGCGCAACCGCGACCGACCACACGCCCGCGACCGCCGACAGCGAGGTGCCACCCCAGCGCTCCTCGGACAGGAAGGAGAAATCCATGCGCGGCAGGACGACGAACGACATCAGGAGATTCACCAGCACCACGACAATCAGCGGAATCGCGGCGACCAGAGGTCCCGGGGCGGAATGGCTGTGCTGACCGCGGTTCAGCTCCGCGGGATCGAATTCATGGGAAGCGGTGGCCCGCTCGCGCAGGAACGGGTCGTCGGCGATTGATCTTTCCGCACTGCCCTCGACGCTGCGGCTTGCAAAGCCCTCGCCCGTGCGGCGCGCTTTCGTTTCCGCGCGCATGAGCCACCACAATCCGAAGCCAAGCATGACCGCCGAAGCGATGATGCCGAGGCCCGGCGCGGCGAATGGCGTGGTACCGAAAAATGGCATCGGGATCGCATTCTGCACCGCTGGCGTGCCCGGCAAGGCCGTCATTGTGAAGGTCATGGACCCGAGCGCGATCGTCGCCGGCATCAGCCGCCGCGGAATGTCGGCCGACCGGAACAGCGACATCGCCATCGGTCCAAGCACGAAAAAGGCAACGAAAACGTTGACGCCGCCATAGGTGACGATGGCGCCGGCCAGCACCACGGCGAGAATCACGCGCCTGGTGCCCAGCGCGCCGGTCATGCCGCGCGCGATCGCCTGCACCGATCCGCTGTCGTCCATCAGCTTTCCGAACAGCGCCCCGAGCAGGAAAATCGGAAAGAACTGCGCGATGAACTGCGCCGCGCTGCCCATGAAGGTCTGGGTCCAGTGCGCGAGCAGGGGCTCGCGGGAGAACCAGGCCGCGATCAGCGCAGAGAGCGGCGCGAGCAGCAGCACGCTCCAGCCGCGATAGGCAACGGCGATCAGAAACGCGAGCGCGATCAGGATTCCGAGCAGGCCCATGGATCACTTCATCTCGGCGAGCAGCCGGTCGATATCGAGCGTGGATTGCTTGCCGATGTCGTCCGCATGCGTCGCCAGGAATTCCTCCCCGGCATTGCGGCCCTCCTCGCGCAACATGCTGACGAATTCCCATTCGGCGTTCAGCTTGGAGGACGCGCCGAGCTTGTCCATGATCCGGTTGCGCACCATGTGAACGCGCATCCGGCCCCATGCAGCGCCCTCGCCGGTCTCGATATCGGCGACCCTGCGCAGCAGCGCCATCATCTTCAGCTCCTTGATCAGGACGGCGTTGAACGACACCTCGTTCAGGCGGTTGAGAATGTCGTGCGCGGTCTTTGGCGTGCCCGGTCTTTCGACCGGATTGATGGGGATCAGAATGGTGTCGTCGGAGCTGAGTTCGTTGACCAGCGGGGCCATGGTGGGGTTGCCCGAATAGCCGCCGTCCCAATACGGCTCGCCGTCGATCTCCACCGCCTGGAACATGGTCGGCAGGCAGGCCGAGGCCATCAGCACATCGGGTGTGATGTCGGCGTTTCGGAAGATGCGCGGACGACCGGTGCGGACATTGGTCGCTGTGATGAACACCTTGATCGGAGAGTTGCGCAGCCGGTCGAAATCGATCTGCTCGGCCAGGATCGGCGCCAGCGCATTGAAGCCCGACGGATTGAGGTCGTATGGCGAGTACAGCCGGGACATCATGTCCATGAACACGAACATCGGCGAATGGTCGAGCGACCAGCGGCCCAGCAGGCGGTCGACGGGACCGCGCTGAAACGGGCTGAAGCGGGCAGCCTTTGACACATGCTGCCAGTAATTATCGAGCGCCTTCCGCGCCCCCTCCGCTCCGCCGGCGGCAAAGCCGTCGGCCAGCAGGGCAGCGTTCATCGCCCCGGCCGATGTGCCGGAGACGCCCTCGATCTTGAGCCATGGTTCTTCAAGGAGCCGGTCCAGCACGCCCCACGCGAAGGCGCCATGCGAGCCGCCGCCCTGTAACGCGAGGTCCACCAGGACCTCGGCACGAGCGGTATTGGAGGATGGCAAGCTCGGATGACTCATCACGTCACTGCTGTCCAGGCGCGTTCACACTTTCGAGTGATCCGCCTCTCGTGGAATGGGCTTTCTTCAAATGACCAAGATGCCGAACTTCTTCAGGAGGGCATTTGCTCGGCATCAAATTCGAATTCACATGTTGTTTTTCAGAGCTCGCACCCCCCACCACCCCGACCTTGGCATGGCTGTGTATCGTAAGGCCGCAAATGACAGGCGAGGATTTCGCTTTTGTGACAGCCTGAACCATGTCGTCGCGGATTTTCAGTCCGCTGGCGGTACACTATCTGGCCGTGATCGCCAGCACCCGTGCGATCACAATGTCCTGAAGTCGTCGCGACTGGTCGATGTTGCGGTGGTTGAGACCCGGGCTCGAAGTCAGGTTGAGGTTGACTTTCTCCTTGTGCCGCGACGGCGCAAACGACGCCCTGCGGCCGAACCCGTTGTTCTGATAGAAGTTTGCGAAATAGCGGACATTTCCGGGCACGGTAAAGGTCTGGGTCGGGTCGAAGGTGGCGAGATACGCAACCGGTACGCCCTTTCCCTGCAGACGCGTCGCCATGCGCGCCGCGTTGTTGGCGCCAAGCGAATGCCCGACGAGAATGATCGGCGCGGTCTGGCCTGACCGATAGGCTTGCGCGATGGTATCCGCGGTGGCCTGCCATTGCCGGTGGCCAACCACCTGCGGGTTGAAGCCCTGCGCGCGAAGCTTCGCCGCCATCTCGTCCATGCCACGCGAGAACACGTGGGCGAGGCCGCGCACAAAGAATATCTGGGCATCGGTATTCTGGTTGGTCCGCGCCTGCACAAGCAGCACGTCGCTACCGGCCGTCGGAGCCATTTTGATGACGGGCGGCATGGCGTGAACGGACCCGACGGCAGAAGACCCGACGGCAACCGCCAGTGCAGCATGGCAGGCGAAGCGCTTTGCGCGCACAAAGATCATGTCGCAAATCCCGGCTCAACGGCTCTCGACAACAGGCTTATGTCCGGCCTTGTGATACAAAATCGACGACGCCACAAGCTGAAACGCGGCGGACAAAGGCATGAGAACAGCGGGCAGAGGCGACTCCGATATGTTGATTTTCAATGCCCCGAGAACTAACGTCAGCCATCGTCACCATCGGGATTGGGGAGTCGCTGGGACATGGCTTCGGACCATCCCGGACCGAGAAAGCCACGCGGCTTCTTGTGGCTGTGGCTGCTGCTGACCGTCATCTGGTTCGCCGCCAATTCATCCCTTGCCATTGAATCGATCCTGACAGGAGCCGGCATCTCCGCATTGCTGGCCCTTGTCTTTGTGCGCCACTTCCCGGCGTGGACAGACATCCGGCTGACGCCTGCGCGTCTCCTGCATTTCATCCGCTATACCGGCGTATTCCTCGTCGAGATGGTGCGCGCCAACCTCAACATGCTGCGCTATGTCTATTCGCCGCGCATCGTCATCAATCCCGGGATCGTCAAGGTCAGGACGCGGCTGAAGACACCGGTCGGCCGGCTGGCGCTGGCCAATTCCATTGCGCTCACACCGGGATCACTGGTCGTCGATCTGGATGGCGATACCCTGACCGTACACTGGCTCGATGTACGAACCACCGACCCGGAGCAGGCAACCCGCATCATCGTCAGCCCGTTCGAACCCGACCTGGAGAAGACCTTTGGCTGACACCATCCTGCTGTGTGCCGGCGCACTGATCTTCTTTGCCATCGTCTTTGCGGTGCTGCGGCTGATCATGGGCCATACGATCGTGGACCGGATCGCCGCGGTCGATCTTCTCACCGTGATCTCGATTTCGATGATCGCGCTCTACGCTCATGTCGCCGGCCGTTTCGTCTATCTCGATGTGGCGCTGGTCTATGGCGTGCTGAGCTTCCTCGCCGTGGTCGCGACCGCGCGCTATCTCGAACGCGGGCTGTAATGTCATGCTCGAACTTCTCGTATGCCTCATCTGCGGCGCCATCGTTGTCAGCGGCATTCTCGCGGTCACTCTCAAGAACGTGCTTGCCGCAGCGGTGAGCGGCGGGCTCGCAACGCTGTTCGCTGCCGTCTGCTATGTGCTGCTCGGCGCGCCCGACGTGGCGATGACGGAAGCCTCGATCGGCTCGGGGCTTTCCACGCTCATCTTCCTCTATGCGATCCGCAGGACCGCGGGCGCGAAGGAGTGAGCCATGGCCGAATTGACCGGAAGCATATTGATCCTGATCGGCGCATTCTTCCACTTCTCGGCCGGGCTTGGCATGTTGCGCATGCCGGACGCTTTCACCCGCATGCAGGCCGGCACCAAGGCATCCACGCTCGGCAATGCGCTGATCCTGATCGGCATCGCGTTCTATCATCCGGGCTGGACCCTGAAACTGGTGATCCTGATCTATTTCGTGTTCATGACCAATCCGGTGTCATCGCACGCGCTGGCGCGCGCGGCGCGCAGGATCGGCATCCCGATGGCCGGAAAGACCGAGCCGGAGACGCCCGCTGCGGCAACCCCCGTCCGGGACGGCGCCTGATGCAGCGCGCTTTGGCGGCGGCAGCGGTTGCCCTGGTCGCGCTGATCTTTGCGAGCATCGCGATCGGCTATACTGAACAGCAGGCGCTGCGCCCGCTGGCGGAGAGCTATATCCAGCTGGTGCCGCAGGATCTCGGCGCGCCGAATGTGATCACCGGCATCCTGCTCACCTACCGCGCCTTCGATACGCTGGGCGAAGTCGCGGTCCTGTTCATGGTAGCGGCCGGTGTCGGACTCGTGCTCGGCGCATCCACCAAAGATTCGGGCGCGGAGGCGGAGAGCGAACCGGCAACGCCTGCTTCAGAAATCGTGCAGAGCGCGACACAGATCATGGTGCCGCTGATTGCGATCTTCGCGGCCTATATCATCATGAACGGGCATATCTCGGCCGGCGGCGGATTTCAGGGCGGCGCCGTGATCGCGTCCGCCGTGCTGCTGCTCCTGCTCGCGAACCCCTCGCACGCGCTCAATGCCGCCTTCCTCAGCATCACCGAATCCGTTGCCGGCGTGCTGTTCGTTCTCGTCGGAATTGCCGGCCTGATCTTCGCCGGCGGCTTTCTCGACAACCGGGTGCTGCCGCTCGGCCAGTTCGGCGCCTTCTTCAGCGCCGGCGCCATCCCTGTGCTGTCGGTGCTGCTCGGCGTCAAGGTCGGATGCGAGCTTGCCGTCATTCTCGACCGTTTCCGGCGCTGACCCTCCATTTCATGCGCACAGGCCAATCATGATTTCCACCATCGTGCTGACCACCGGGCTCACCCTGATGCTGGTCGGATTCTGGGGCGTGCTCACGCATCGCAACATCCTGCGCATCATCATCTCGCTGTCGCTGATCGGCACCGGTACGCACATCCTCATCGTGGCGGTCGGCTATGTCCGCGGCGGCACCGCACCGATCATCGACCGCGCGCTGAGCATCGCCGAGGCGTCGACCCGCGCGGTCGATCCGGTGCCGTCCGCGCTGGTTGTCACCGCCATCGTGATCGGGCTTGCAGTGACGGCGGTGATGCTCGCCTATGCGATCCGGCTTTACGATGCCAGGAAAACGCTCTCGATCGACGCCTTCACGGAGTCGAAATGGTAGAGGGACTGCTGCATCCGCTGAACATCTTCATCGTCGGACTCGGCGGCGCCTTCCTGATCCCGCTGCTTTATCGCATCAGCGCGAACGCGGTCGCGGCCGCCCTCATGCTCGCGCTGGCGGCGATGACCGTGATCTCGGGCACGGCTCTGGTCGCGCTCATTCAGGGCGCGCCCCCGATCGAAATCCTGACCGGAGGAGCGAAGCCGCCCGTCGCCATCAACCTGCGGCTCGGGCTGCCGGAAGCGCTGTTTGTTTTCAGCGTGAACCTCGTTGCCCTGTTCGGGGCGGCCTACATCGTGCGCGAGAAGTACGGAATCGTACTGCTCTATCTGCTCATCGTCATGGGCATCCAGGGCATGGTCATGACCCGCGACCTCTTCAACCTGTTCGTATTCCTGGAAATCGTCTCGATCGCGACCTATGGACTGCTCAGCCTGCGGCACACCCCGGCCGCCTTGTCCGCCACCTTCAAATATCTCATGGCGACGGTGCTGGCGTCCGGCTTCTTCCTCCTTGGCACCATGCTGCTCTATGCGGTGACCGGCCTTCTCAACATCGACGATCTGATCGCCGGCCGTGCCGCCATCGCCGGTCCCATCGGCGTTGCAGGGCTGAGCTTCCTGCTCGCCTGTCTGTTGCTGGAACTGAAGCCGTTCCCGGCCAATGGCTGGGGGCTCGATGTCTACGAGACCGCGCGGCCCGATGTTGCGGCCCTCATCTCGGGCGGCGTTTCCGCCGGCGTATTCTTCGCGCTGCTGAAGCTGCTGCCGCTGTTCGAGCACCAGCTGACGCTGATCGCCGTCCTCGCCGCCATCACCTTCGTGTTTTCCAACCTGATCGGATTGCGGCAAACCAAAGCGCAGCGCCTGCTGGGCTATTCGTCGATCGGCCAGATGTCGCTGCTGATCATGGCTGCCGTATTGCTGCATGGCCGCGCCACCGAAGCCACCATGCTGCTTGTGATCGGCGGGCTGTTCGTCAACCACCTGTTCGCCAAGGTCGGCCTGTTCTGGCTCGCCTTCCATGTCGGCAAGGCTCGCCTGCGCGACTGGACGGCAATCGCCCGCAGTCCTTCGGCGATGGTGGTATTCGGCATCTTCATCCTTGCAATTTCGGGGCTTCCTCCGTTCCCCGGCTTCTTCGCGAAATGGCAGCTGATCCTGACGCTCGCGACGGAGCAGAGATATGTCTTCATCGCGATCATTCTGCTCGGCTCGCTGCTCGAAGCCGCCTACATGTTTCGCTGGTTCGGGCATTCGGTGCATGCACATGGCGCATCCGAAACCCGGTTCGAAAGCGCGCCCAGCCTGTTTCCAGTCTACGGCATGACGGCTCTGCTGTTCATCAGCGGCGTCATCGCCGCGCGTCTTGCCGGGATCGACGTATTGTGGGTGGCGCTGCCGCTCGCGGCAGGATTGGCGGTCTGGCTGCTTCACAGCCTTCCACCACGCGTTCAGGGCATTGTCGCGCTCGCGATCGTTCTGGCCGGCGGATTGTGGCTCATCCGCGATCTGTCGGGGATGGTCCGGATCTATGCGGTCATCCTGCTCGCCGGCGGACTGGTGGTGTCGATCGGCTGCCTCGCCCGATCCGATCCGCGCCCGGGATTTTATCCGCTGCTGGCGGTCATGCTGCTCGCGCTCCCGGCGCTGCCGCGCGCGGCCACAAGTCTCGAATTCCTCTTCGTCTGGGAACTGATCACGCTCTCGTCCTACTTTCTCGTTCTTCAGCGTCGCACCGCTGCTCCGCACGCGCTCCGCTATCTGCTGTTCTCGCTGGCCGCCGCCTTCTTCCTGCTGGCCGGATTTGCGATCATGCACGCGGTCACCGGCAACATCTCGCTGTCGTCGTTCCGCACCGGCGGTCCCGACGTGGCCCCGGTCTTCGTGCTTCTCGCCATCGGTCTTCTGATCAAGGCCGGCGCGGTCGGCGTCCATGTCTGGCTGCCCGATACCTATGCGGAGGCCGACGATGACGTGTCCGCGCTGCTCTCTGCCGTCATCAGCAAGGTCGCGATCTTCGGCCTGTTCGTCGGGACCTATGTCGCGATCCGGTCCGCGGCCGGATTGGGACTGGCGCATCTGCTCGGCTGGATCGGGATGCTCACCACGCTCGCCGGTGCGCTGCTGGCCGTGCGGCAGGACGACATCAAGCGCATGCTCGCCTATTCCAGCATGAGCCAGCTCGGCTATATCGTCGCCGCGATCGCGCTGATGAGCCATCTCGGCTGGGTCACGGCGCTGTACCTCGTCGCCAACCACCTTCTGGTCAAGGGCATCCTGTTTCTCGCCGCCGCCGCGCTCATCCTGCGCACCGGCACGCGGCTGCTTTCCGACCTCGGCGGTCTCGCACGCGCCATGCCGCAGACCTTCTTGCTCGCGGCCATTGCCATCGTCGCGATGTCGGGCCTGCCGCCGCTCGCGGGCTTCGGCGGCAAATGGCTGCTGCTGAGCGCCATGATGGAAAAGGGCTGGTACATGCCGGCGCTGTTGACGCTGCTCGCCACCTTTGTCGGGTTTCTCTATATGGCGCGTTTCATCCAGGCGATCTTCCTCGGCGCGCCGAAGCGTCCTTCGGCTGCCATGGCCGACGCGCCGGTTGCGATCCTGATCCCGCAATATCTGCTGGTTGCCGGCATTCTGGTGATGTCGTTCTTCCCGAAGCTGCTGATCGATCCGGTCTCGCGGGCGATCGACCCGCAATTCGCCGCCACACTGCGCTGGGATGGCATGTCACTTGAACTGATCTACGCGTACTGGAATCCGGTACCGGTGATGGCTGTCGCGGTCGCAATCGCTGCGATCCTGTTCGGGATATTGTGGCTGCTTCGGTCGCGTTCCGCCGATCCGCGTGTGGCATCGATGGGCATCTACAGCTTCGCTCAAGGCATCTGCACCGCGCTCACGCCGTCCGTGGCCGCGCGATTCTGGGGCGAGACAGCCGCGGTGGCGGCGTTCGCCGCCGAGCGGAGCCGGAGCCTCTATACCGGCAACGGGCAGACCTACAATCTGTATGTCGTGTATTATTTTCTCGTGCTGTACGCGTTCGGCGGCGGCGCGCAGCAATTGTGGAGTGTCATGCTGCAGAAATAGACGCCGCCAGAGCGTTCAGTCGACTGCAGTCACCTCGAACAGTCCGTCCATTGCCATCACAGCCTCGTGGCGCGCGATCGGGTCGGGCTGCCCCTTGTTGATCGCCGCAAGCTTGGGCAGCGAAGCCATGGGAATCGTGTATTTGACCCCCGTGCCTGCCTTGCGCGGTCGGATCACGATGACCGCCGCAGCGGCATCGGGCGCCTTTTCGGGAGCCATGATGAGACTTCGCTGACCGGGCGAGGCTGTGGTGGCGATCGCAATCCCGTCCGCGAAGCGGGCGCAGGGTGCCTTCGGGTTATCGAAATAAAGCACAGACAACTCGCGGGGGCCTGCCTTCAGTCTTTGCCGCGCATCCAGCCCGATCTTGATGCCCAGGGGAATGAAGGCGCCGTAACCACCATGGACGCGCGCACCGAGGGCCGCCCATTCCTCCGGCGTTTCGGTGCGCCCAGGGACGACGAACAGCGCGAGGATCATGGCAACGGCGAAGAAATGGCGCATGAATTCTCCCCAGTTTCAAAAATTTGAAAGCAGCGCGACACGATCACGGGAGCAGTCTACCGACGCGATGCCCGTTCGCAAGCCGGACGTGCGATCCCGACACCATGTCGCGAATATCGCGGACCCGGGCATCGATTTGGAATTGCCAGCACGCACGGATGATTGCAGGCTGCGTGGACGTGAGCAATCGACACGATGATCGCCTGATGACTGACCAATCCTCCGTTCCGCATGCTTCCGCCAGGCTTTCGACCTATGCCGGCATCATGGCGGTCATCGCGGTCTGCGCCGCGCTCTATCTCGCGACCAGCGTATTCGCGCCGGTCGCCTGCGCACTCTTCATCATCGCGCTGGTCTGGCCGATTCAGGACCGGCTGCAACACCGGCTGCCGCAGCTTCTCGCTCTCGCGCTGGTGATGTGCCTGATCGTCGTGGCATTCTTCGCTTTCACCTCGATCGTGGCGTGGGGCTTCAGCCGCGTCGTCCGCGCCATCGTCGCGGAGGCCCCACGCTTTCAGTCCCTCTACGATCACGCCGCGCTCTGGCTGGAAGGACACGGAATCGTCATCGCCGGCATGTGGGCGGAGCATTTCAACCTTCGATGGCTGATCGGCACGCTGCAAAGCGTCACCGGGCGGGTCAATACCACCATCACATTCTGGCTCGTGGTCGCGGTCTACGTGATCCTCGGGCTGCTCGAGGTGCGTACCATCGAGAGCAAGATCAGGACCTTGATGGGCGTCGTTCCGGCGCGGGTCCTGATCGAAGGCAGCCGCGCGACCGCGGAACGGTTCCGTCGCTACATGATGATCCGGACATGGATGAGCATCGCCACCGGAGCCACGGTCTGGGCGATCGCTGCGTTTTCCGGGCTCGCGCTCGCGCCAGAATGGGGCGTGATCGCGTTCGCACTGAACTACATCCCCTTCATTGGCCCGTTCATCGCGACCGTGTTTCCGACATTCTACGCACTCGGCCAGTTCGAGTCCTGGCAAGCGGCCCTGCTTGTGTTCGCCTGTCTGAACGTCGTCCAGTTCGTGATCGGCAGCTATGTCGAGCCGCGCGTATCCGGCAGCGCTCTCGCCGTCTCCCCTTTCATCGTGTTGCTCTCGGTATTCTTCTGGACCTGGATGTGGGGGCTGTTCGGCGCCTTCATCGGCGTGCCGATTACCATTGCGATCCTGACCTTCTGCGCACAGCACCCGTCCACATTGTGGATTTCCGAATTGCTGGGCGACCCCGACGCGCCACCGAAATCGGCTTCCGCCGCATAGCGCAACGCACGCCCGCTATTGCGGCATCGTCGGCAGGCCCTTGCGGATGCGGTCGGAAAAGTCCGGCGCGTCGCCCGCCGCCACCACCGCCGCGTTGATCAGCGAACGCCGCCGCAACTCGTCGAACGGCAGCGTCGTGTCGACGCGACCCGAATGATAGAGATAGCTGTCGATCAGCCCGTTCAGGAGATGCCGGATGTCGAAGCGGCCCTCGCGCCCGGCGGCATTGGCGTAACGGATGATGTTGATCGTGCAGCTATTGGTGAGCAGATGGTACCATTCCGGCCGGTCGGCAAGCTCGTTGATCCGCTCCAGATAGACCATGAACAGCGCACGCGCATCGCGGGGCGACGCGTTCAGGCGATACAGATAGGTGGCCTCGTTGCGGTGCTTGGGCCGCGAAGCGACCAGATCGCGCTCGCTGCCGACCACATAGATCAGCTCGAACTGCTTGAAGATCGATGCCAGAGGATCGAACCCTTCGCCGATCTCCGGCCGCGTCTCGATCGAGATCGAGAGCGGCGGTGCATTGTCGAAGATGAAACTGAGAAAGGTGTGACCGACTGGTCCTTCGGCCCAGTAGGAGATGAAGAAATCGATGCCGGTGAGATGCGAAAGCTGGACTTCGCGATCCTCATAACGGACGTCGAAATCGTGCCGGCTGCGATAGGTGAAATCGCGGACATTGGTTATCCGCACGTTGTCGCCATTGATGATGGCACGCGGCATCACTGCCACTTCCGGCCGCCATGGCCGATCATGCGAAGCCGGGATGGCGATCCACCAGGCCACCACAGCCAGGAATGCCGCAAGGAAGGCAAGTCTTCGCCGCGGTCGCGACAGCAACAAGGCCCATATCGCGAACGCCGCGAATGCGAGCGCCACCGCAAGTCGCAGCCAGCCCCAGGGCAGATTGGAATAGTAGATCGCGAGAACCGTCCAGATTGCGAGCAGCAACAGAACAAGCGCCCGAACCGCAACAAACAGCCCACGCCAGGCCACAAAAAACAGCCCGCGACTGCGGGGGACCTTTGCACCGGGATCGAGCGGACCGTTCCGGGGACCGGCCCGCATGGGCATACTCATGCTGAAACCTTTCGTCCCGGGATATCCAATGCGAGCCGGTTTGTGAAGCCCCGGCGCTCATTCCGGTCGTCCGGGGGTTTCCTTCCCAATTGAGCCAGAGTAGCTGACGGAGCGGACATCCTTTGCAGAGGATTCGAATGCCGACAGCGATCCGTGGCCCAGTTCTCACCTTCACCGGCGACCCCTACAGGCACGGCCTGGAAGGCACGATGGTGCATGAACCCGATGCGATCGTGGTCATGGAGAATGGCTTGATCACCCAATTCGGGCCGGCCGCGACGATCGAGCCCAACCTGCCGCCGGGCATTGCGGTGACCAACTACGGCGCAGACGCGCTGATTTCCGCCGGCTTCATCGACAGCCATGTCCACTTTCCGCAGACCCCGATGATCGCCGCCGCGGGCGCGCAATTGCTCGACTGGCTGAACCGCTACACGTTTCCGACGGAGCAGAAATACGCGGACAAGGAATTCGCGCGCGACGTGGCGAAAGTGTTCCTGCGCGAGAATCTCAGGAACGGCATCACCAGCGGCTGCGTCTATTGCACGGTCTATCCGCAATCGGTGGACGCACTGTTCGAGGAGGCCGAAAAGCTCGGCATGCGGCTCGCCGCCGGAAAGGTCATGATGGACCGCAATGCGCCCGAGAAACTTCTCGATACACCCCGGACCAGCTACGATGAATCGAAGGCCCTGATCGCGAAGTGGCACAATCGCGGGCGCCTGATGTATGCGATCACTCCACGTTTTGCTGGCACGAGTTCACCGGAACAGCTCGAGGCGGCGGGTGCGCTCTGCCGCGAGCATCCGGAATGCTTCATGCAAACTCACATTTCCGAGAACGAGAGTGAAGTCGCCTGGATCAGGCAATTGTTCCCCGGCCGCAACGGCTATCTGGACGTCTATGATCATTATTCGTTATGCAGGCCACGGTCGGTCTTCGGTCATGGCGTTCACCTGACCGAGGAAGAAATGACGGTGATGCACCGCACCGGAGCGGCGATCGCACATTGTCCGACGTCGAACTTCTTCCTGGGCAGCGGATATTTCGACATCGCCCGCGCGGTCCGTAGCGACCGTCCGGTCCGCGTCGGACTGGGCACCGATCTCGGCGCCGGCACATCCTTCTCGATTCTTGTCACGCTGAACGAGGCCTACAAGGCCGCGCAGCTCAACGGCCATGCGCTGTCCGCGGGCCACGCCTATTATACTGCGACGCGCGGAACCGCGCATGCCATGTATCTCGAAGACAAGATCGGCAGCATCGCGCCGGGCATGGAAGCCGATCTCGTCGTGCTGGACATGAAGTCCACCCCGATTATCGAATATCGGATGCAATTCGCCAAGGATTTCGAAGAAGCCCTGTTCATCCAGATGACGCTGGGCGACGACCGCG
Source organism: Pseudorhodoplanes sp. (assembly GCF_050250235.1). Taxonomy (GTDB): domain Bacteria; phylum Pseudomonadota; class Alphaproteobacteria; order Rhizobiales; family Xanthobacteraceae; genus Pseudorhodoplanes. The sequence continues at coordinate 20,082 of NZ_JBFWPA010000036.1, read as the reverse complement.
CGGTGCAGGCAACCTATATTGCCGGCAGGCAGGTTTACCGGCGCGGCCCGCAACACCGCAGCGCAATGCTTCCGGTCTAGCGACCGACCGCTGCGCGCACTTCGACGCCGAATTCCTGCGTCGACGGCAGAAGCCACGACCAGAAGCTGCCCGCCATGCTGCGCGGTACCGCGAGGTGCAGCGCATCGTCGACATCGGCCCACCAGAACTGAACGCCAATCCCCCCGATCGCGGTGATGGCGGTATCGCCACGGCGGAACGCCCTCGGATGCAGGTCGACCGGGCATCCCTTTGCCAGGGCGTCGCGGACATTGCGCCCGTTGAGTCGCAGAAGCGCCCGAGCATCGGTCTGGTCGGTGACCGCGGCGACGCCTGCCAGTTCGGAGGCAAGTCCGGACGGCATCTGCGGACGGGTAGATACGGCAAGCCATTGCGACGGACCGGCCCAGACCAGATCGAGCAACGCGCTGCGTGTTACCTGCGGGACGTGCGGAGGTGCGATTCCGTATCGCGTCGACAGGACGCGGTCCAGCGCCGCGCGATCACCGTGATCCCCGATCACGAAGGCCATCGAGACGTCGTGCCGCGGCGTGATGACCACACCGGGATCGGATACCGGCACGTGCGGCAGCCCCGGCATGGCGATGCCGGTCCACGCACCCATTCTCTTCCATGCGGATCCCGCTTCAGACACGCAGCCGCTCCTCGCCCGGATCGATGAAGACCGGCGAACAGACCTCTGCGTCGAAAGCAGCATCGCGCAACGGATCGACGCACTGGAGGCGCTCGCCGATCCGCTCGGGACCGCGCTTCAGGAGGCCGAGACCGACCCAGTGCTTCAACTCGGGCGACCAGGCGACCGAGGTCATGAAGCCCTCGTCATTCTCCGCCGTCGCAGCCCGGCCGGCCGCGACAAAATGCGCACCGGCACGCAGCCGGTTTGCCGGGTCGATGGCGCGGAAGCCGACGAACCGCAGCCGCTCCGGATCGAGCAGCGCCGGCCGCGCCGCCATGACGCGGCCGATATAATCCTTCTTTTTCGACATCATGCGCCCCAGGCCGAGATCGAAGGCTGTGGTCTGGCCATTCAATTCGTTGCCGGCGACATGGCCCTTCTCGATCCGCATGACGCCGAGCGCCTCGGTGCCGTACGGACGGATGCCATGGGGCTTGCCCGCTTCCATGATCGCGCGGACCGCGGCATCACCATACGATGCCGGCACGGCGAGTTCGTAGGCGAGTTCGCCGGAAAACGAAATCCGGAACAGACGCGCCTCGATTCCGCCAGCGACCGTCACCCGCCGCGCGGCGAGATAGGGAAACGTCTCGTTCGACAGGTCGTGCTCGGGATCGACAACGCCGCGCAGCACGTCGCGCGAACGCGGCCCGGCAACGGAAAACTGCGCCCATTGCTCGCTCACCGACACCATGCGCACGTCAAGCGAGGGCCACAGCGCCTGATGACAGAATTCGAGATGCTGCATGACCCGCGCCGCATTGGCGGTCGTGGTGGTCATCACGAAATGCGTGTCGGCAAGGCGCGAGGTGGTGCCGTCGTCCATCACGAAACCATCCTCGCGCAGCATCAGGCCGTAGCGGGCCTTGCCGACGGGCAGATTGGTCCAGCCGTTGATGTAGACGCGGTCGAGGAACTCCGCGGCATCGCTACCCTGGATGTCGATCTTGCCGAGCGTAGACACGTCACACACGCCGACGCTTCTGCGCACCGCATTGACCTCTCGGATCACGGCATCGAGCCAGTCACGGTCGCCCGCTTGCGGGAAATATTGAGCGCGCAGCCACAGCCCGGTCTCGACGAACACCGCGCCCTGCTCCTGCGCCCAGCGATGTGACGGTGTCAGCCGGTAGGGGCGAAAATCCTTGCCGCGATGATGCCCCGCGAGCGCACCGATTGCGACCGGCGTATAGGGCGGACGGAACACCGTGGTCCCGGAACGCGCGATGTCATGCCCGCAGAGCGCTGCCATCATCGCGTGGCCCGCGACATTCGACGTCTTGCCCTGGTCCGTCGCCATGCCGAGCGTCGTGTAGCGCTTCAGGTGCTCGACCGCCCGGAAGCCTTCGCGATGCGCGAGATGCAGGTCCGAGGTGGTCACGTCGTTCTGGAAGTCGACGAAAGCCTTGCCCTTGCCGGAGGGAGCAACCCAGATCGGGGCCCCACCGGAGTGCACGACGTCCGCGGTCACGCGCGGCAGCGGCTTCGCCTCGAAGCCGCAATCACCCGCAGCGGTGACGCCGGCGGCTCCGCCTGCGTCGATTGCGCTCGCCAGACCAAATGCGCCGGCGGCCGCGCCGACAACCGACAATCCCGCCGGCAATTGTTGAGGCGGCAGGAAGGCGTGGCGCGTCTCGTCCCATGACGGTTTGCCGCCGAGATGCGTCGTGAGGTGTATCGCGGGATTCCAGCCGTTGGACATCGCAACCAGGTCGCAGTGCAGATGCTCGGTCTTGCCGTTCCCGAGCACAATGTCGATCCCGCTGACCGAGGTGCGTCCGTGCACGGCCTGCGCCTGCGCGCCCAGCATTACACGAATCCCGGCGCTGTCAGCGACCGCTTGCAGGGCCGGGCTGACGTCATGCCGTGCGTCGACGATTGCGGCAACGTGACTGCCCGCGTCGCTCAAATCCTCGGCGGTTCGCCAGCCATCGTCGCCTGTCGTGACGACCACGCATTGCCGGCCCGGCACGACACCGAAGCGATTCACGTAAGTCCGGACCGCCCCTGCCAGCATCACGCCCGGCCGGTCGTTGCCGCCGAACACAATCGGACGCTCGATCGCGCCGGTTGCAAGCACCGCCCGCTTTGCAACGATCTGCCAGTAGCGCTGACGGGGCTGGAATTGCGGTGGCACAGGCACATGATCGGCCACCCGCTCCAGCACCCCATAGGTACCGCCGTCATAGACACCGAACACGGTGGCCCGCGGCATCAGTTTCACCTCGGGCAGCGACGCAAGTTCGGCCGTTACCGAAGTGAGCCATGAATCGGTGGTTTCACCGTCGATCGCCCCGCGCTCGGCCAGCAGCCGGCCGCCCAGCTCGAAACTTTCATCGCATAGCACCACGCGAGCCCCGGAACGGCCTGAGGCCAGCGCTGCCGCAAGTCCGGCGGGCCCCGCACCGATCACCAGCACATCGCAAAACAGATACGCCTTTTCATAATGGTCGGGGTCCGGCAGAGCGGCGGCGCGGCCCAGTCCCGCGGCGCGGCGGATCATCGGTTCGTACCGTTTTTCCCAGAATGAAGCCGGCCACATGAAGGTCTTGTAGTAGAAGCCCGCACCCATGAACGGCGATAGCGGCGCGGTCATCGACAGAAGATCGAATCGCAGCGACGGCCAGCGGTTCTGCGACGCGGCTTCAAGGCCATCGTAAAGCTCGACGGTCGTGGCGCGGGTGTTCGGCTCACGCCGCGCTCCGATGCGCAATTCGACCAGCGCGTTCGGCTCCTCACTGCCCGCCGAGAGGATTCCGCGCGGCCGGTGATACTTGAACGACCGCCCCACCAGCCGCACGTCATTGGCCAGCAGCGCCGATGCCAGCGTGTCGCCGTGGAAGCCCTTGTGGCTGTTGCCGTCGAACGTGAAAGAGAGGGGCCGCGTACGATCGATGCGCCCGCCGGACGGGAGACGATGGGCCATCAGCGCCCTCCCCGCCCGCGTTCGATCGCGGCCTGCCGCGCGGTCACGACACCGGTCACCGCATGCGTGCGGGTGTCCCGCTCCACCACCAGCCAGGCGTGGCAGCCCGCGCCGTGATACCAGTATTCGCGAAGCAAGCCGGCCGGATTGGTGCGCTGGTAGACATACTCAAGCATCGCACCGGCATCGTCATCCATGCCGTCGGGCCGCACCGGATCGGCGTCGCCGAGGATCGTGAATTCGCGCCGGTCGCGGTCGCCGCAATGGGGACAGGAGATTCGCATGGTCTAGTGCAGGTTCGGCTGCGCGCCGACTCCCTTCTCGTCGATCACCGCGCCGGATGAAAAACGATCCAGACGATAGGCGCGCGCGACGGGGTGCATGTCGTCCTGTGCAATCAGATGCGCAAAGCAGAATCCCGAAGCCGGCGTCGCCTTGAAGCCGCCATAGCACCAGCCCGCGTTGAGATAGAGCCCTTGAACCGGCGTGCGATCGATGATCGGGCTGCCGTCCATCGACATGTCCATGACACCGCCCCAGTGTCGCAGCACACGGATACGGCCGAGGCCCGGCCATACCGCCATCGCACCTTCCATCACATCCTCGATCACCGGCAGGTTTCCACGCTGGGCGTAGGAGTTGTAGCCGTCGATGTCGCCGCCGAACACAAGGCCGCCCTTGTCGGACTGGCTGACATAGAAATGTCCGGCGCCGAAGGTCATGACGATGTCGATCAGCGGCTTCAGTCCTTCCGACACGAAAGCCTGCAGCACATGGCTGTCGATCGGCAGGCGCAAGCCCGCCATCGCCGCCAGCCGCGACGAGTTTCCGGCAACCGCCAGCCCGACCTTGCGCGCGCCGATGAAGCCGCGGGACGTATCCACACCGGTCACGCGCCCCGCCTCGATGCGGATGCCGGTGACCTCGCAATTCTGGATCAGATCGACGCCGCGACGGTCGGCGCCCCGAGCATAGCCCCACGCCACCGCATCATGACGGACCGTTCCGCCGCGCCGTTGAATCAGTCCGCCCTGGATCGGAAAGCGCGCATTGTCGAAATCGAGAAACGGCACCAGCGCCTTCACGCCATCGCGATCAAGCAGATCGGCATCGACGCCATGCATGCGCATGGCATTGCCGCGCCGGGCATAGGCGTCGCGCTGCGCATCGGAGTGGTAGAGGTTCAGCACCCCGCGCTGGCTGACCATGGCGTTGTAGTTGAGGTCCTGCTCCAATCCCTCCCACAGCTTCATGGCGTGCTCGTAGAAGGGAATATTGCCGGGCAGCAGATAGTTCGAGCGGATGATGGTGGTGTTGCGGCCGACATTGCCGGAGCCGAGATAGCCCTTCTCGATCACGGCGATTTTTGTGAGTCCGTGATTTTTCGCGAGGTAATAGGCGGTGGCGAGACCATGTCCGCCGCCGCCAACGATGATCACGTCGTAGGATGGCTTCGGCTCGGGCTCGCGCCATAACGGCTGCCACCCGCGATTGCCCCGGAGCGCCTGTGAAAGAATGCTGAAAGCCGAATAGCGCAACCGTGTCCTCCGCTCCGGGCGTCCCCTTCAAGCGCCGCGCTGCCCGCGACCGCCATGCATTGATCACGGACCGTCGATGCGATTATTGTCCAAAAACGACACTTTCTGATCCCATAGCGCCATCCGGCACATTTCGCCGCGGAGAACACTCGCGCCATGCAGGCATCTGCCACCCGTCATGTCGGTTTCCTGCTGATCCCAGGCTTTTCGCTCCTGTCCTATGCCTCCACGGTCGAGCCACTCCGCGCGGCGAACCGTCTGTCGGGGCGCGATCTGTATCGCTGGAGCCAGATCACGGACCGCGGCCGGCCGGTCGCGGCGTCAAGCGGCCTTTCGATCGCCGCGAGCGGATCGGTCGGCGATGACATTCCGCTGGACATGATACTCGTCTGCGCCGGCGGCAATCCCGCGCTTCACCGCAGCGTACGTACCTTCGCCTTCCTGCGGAGGCACGCAAGGCGCGGCGTGACAATCGGCGGTGTGTCCGGCGGCCCCTATCTTCTCGCTCGCGCGGGACTGCTGGACGGATACCGCTGCACCATCCATTGGGATCACATGGCCCCATTCCGGGAGGATTTTCCGCAGATCGACATGACGCACGCCCTCTACGAAATCGACCGAGGCCGCCTCACCTGTGCTGGCGGCATCGCCGGCTTCGACATGATGCGGGCGATCATCGCCGCCGAGCACGGCGCAGCGCTAGCGGCCTCGGTCAGCGAGTGGTTCCTGCAGACACAATTGCGGTCCGGGGGCGGCCCTCAGCGTATGACGCTGCGCGAGCGTTACGGGGTCGCCAACCCGAAACTGCTTCGGGCGCTTCAGGCAATGGAGGATACCGCCCAGACACCTCTAACCCGGACCGAACTGGCACGAGCGTCCGGTGTCTCGGTCCGGCAGATAGAGCGGCTGTTCGCGAGCCATCTCGGCACCTCGGTCGGAGACGTCTATATCAAGATGCGGCTTGATCGCGCGCGCGCGCTGGTTCACGAAACCGCGCTGCCAATCCTGGAAATTGCCGTTGCTTGCGGATTTGCAACCGGAAGCCATTTCTCGCGCGCCTACCGGGCCCGGTTTGGCAAGGCGCCGAGTCGGGACCGAAAAGCCGTCATCCTTGAACAGGAGAGCACATTGCCGCCGCAGACCGATAAACCCTCATAAGGTGCTGATATTATTATGATTTTTATTTCTGCGGGGCATGTCGCGGCGATCGGCGACAATACGCGACCACACGTCAGGTTTTCGAGGTGCCGCGCGGTCTGATACGAGTTCGTGCGGCCGGGTATGGGGCCGATGGAATCGGGGACAAGAAACAAGATGCGTTACTTCAGCCTGGCGGGCGTGTTGTTCGCGTTTTGGCTCGCCCTGTCCGGACATTACAAGCCGATGCTGGTGATCGCTGGCGCGCTCGCTGCCGTCCTTTGCGTGCTTGCTGCAATCCGCATGCGCATCGCCGACAAGGAAGGCCATCCGGTCGAACTGGTGCGGGGCGCGATCACCTATTGGCCCTGGCTGTCCTGGGAAATAGTGAAATCAGGCTGGGCTGTGACCAAGGTCCTGCTGCATCCGCGGCTGCCGATCTCGCCGACCATGACCGCAATCCGTGCGAGCCAGAAGACCACAGCCGGACTTGCGACCTACGCAAATTCGATCACCCTCACGCCGGGCACCATGACCGTCGGCGTGAGCGGTGGGGAATTCACCATCCATGCCCTGGTCCGCGACAACGCGCTCGATCTGGAAGCGGGCGGGATGGACCGTCGCGTCAGTCAATTCGAAGGTACGGTGTGATGTTCGCTGCCGCCGCCTTCGCCATTCTTGTCGCGCTTGCGCTCGCCATCACGCGTGCCATCAAGGGGCCGACGGTGTTCGACCGCGTACTGGCCGGCAATACCGTCGGCACGCTTGCGATCATGCTGCTCGCGGTGATGGGCTTTCTGACCGGCCGTCCGGAATTTCTCGATATCGGCCTGACCTATGGTCTGCTCAATCTGATCGGCACGCTCGCGGTGCTCAAGTTCTTCCGCCACGGCGACCTTTCGCGTGATACCGAAGTCGAGTCGCAGCAATGACGGTGCTGGTAGACATCGCGAGCTGGGTGCTGATCCTGCTTGGTTCCTTCTTCACCGTCGTCGGCACATTCGGACTCGTGCGAATGCCTGACGTCTTCACCCGCATGCATGCGGCCAGTGTAACCGACACGCTTGGGGTCGGGTTTCTCATTTTCGGCATGTCCCTGCAGGCGGGTATCAGCCTGGTGACTGCGAAGCTCGTATTCCTGCTGCTGCTGTTCGTATTCACAACCCCGGTGGTCACGCACGCGCTGGCGCAGGCGTGCCTGCACGAAGGTATCAAGCCGCTGCTGGAAGAGGATCGCCGCACTCCCAAGTCATCAGGCGCATTCGACGACGGGAGGCAGCCATAGAATCCACCATCAACATGGTGCTGCTCACGATGCTTGCCGTCGTGACCGTCGCGATCGTGCGCCAGCGCAGCCTGTTCGCCGTCGTCATCCTGACAAGCATCTACAGCTTCCTGATGGCGAGCGTCCTCATCGTTCTCGACGCGGTCGACGTGGCGATGACCGAAGCATCGGTCGGAGCTGGCATCTCCACGGTGATCCTCCTTGCGACCCTGCATCTCATCAAGACAACGGAAATGCGGGTGGTGCGGCCCAATCTGCTGCCGCTCTGCGTCACCATCGGTACCGGCGCAGTTCTGGTCTGGGGCACATACGTCCTGCCGCCGTTCGGCACCGCCGACGCCCCGATCCACAGACACGTCGCGCCACACTACCTCGCCAATTCGATCAAGGAGACCAATGTTCCCAACGTCGTAACCTCGGTTCTCGCGGACTATCGCGCTTTCGACACGCTGGGCGAGGCCACAGTGATTTTCACCGCCGGCATCGGAGTGATGATGCTGCTGCGCAGAGCGCGCCGGCGGGAGAGCCCGGACGAGGAGAACGGTTCGTCATGAGTCTCGATCTGATCTTGCGGATCGGCACCAAACTGATCCTGCCGTTCATTCTTCTGTTTGCGCTATACGTTCAACTGCACGGCGACTACGGCCCCGGGGGCGGTTTCCAGGCCGGGGTCATCGCCGCCGGCATGGTCATTCTGCTCGCGATCACGTTTGGGCACGACGCAGCGCAGCGCATTGCGCCGCAGGCGGTGGTCGAAAAGATGGTTCCGCTCGGCGTGCTGATCTTCGCGGGGACCGGATTGATCGGAGTGATCCGCGGAAGAAATTTCCTCGACTATTCGGTTCTCGGCGCCAGCGCCCCGCACGCCCGCGAGCTCGGCATTCTGATCGTGGAGGCCGGGGTGCTGGTGACGGTAACGGGGACGATGATTTCGCTGTTCTACGCTTTCGTGGAGCGCGGACGCTGATGCCGACGCTGACCGGTCTGATCGAGCACTACAACTATTTCATCACCATCTTCCTGATGATGACCGGCCTCTACATCATCGTTGCCCGCGGCAACATGGTGAAGAAGCTGGTGGGGTTGTCGATCTTTCAGACCTCCGTCTACCTGCTGTACCTCGAACCGGCCAAGATCCTCGGCGGCACCGCTCCGATCCTGGATCCGGCCTTCACGGTCTATTCGAATCCGCTTCCTCACGTCCTGATCCTGACCGCGATCGTTGTCGGCGTCGCAACCCTGTCACTCGGGCTGGCACTCGTCGTGCGCATCAACGAAGCCTACGGCACGGTCGAGGAAGACGAGATACTGGACCGGGATCGCGATCAATGAGTGCGATCAGGCTGCAGCTGCCGGCGCTGCTGATCGTCTTGCCACTGGTGGCGGCCGCGCTCTGCGGCCTGATGCGCCGCGGCGGACCGGCCTTCGCGCTCACCCTGCTGGTCAGCCTGCTGCTGCCGTTCATCGCCGGCGCAATGCTGTGGCAGGTGCTGGAGAGCGGGCCGATCTCCTACGCGATGGGGGGTTGGGTGCCTCCCTTCGGGATCGAGTATCGCGTCGACGTGCTGAACGGATTCGTGCTCGTTCTGATATCGCTGGTTGGCGCAGTCACCATGCCGTTCGCCTGGCGCTCCGTCGACTTCGAGATCACGTGCGAGCGCGAGGCGTGGTTCTATTGCATGTATCTCCTGTGCCTTGCGGGCCTTCTCGGTATCGCGATCACAGGGGATGCGTTCAACGCCTTTGTCTTTCTCGAAATATCGTCCCTCGCGACCTATGTCCTGATCGCACTCGGCCACGACCGACGCGCATTGCTGGCGGCCTTCCAGTATCTGATCGTAGGCACGATCGGTGCGACCTTCTATGTGATTGGCGCCGGGCTTCTGTATCTGCTGACCGGCAGCCTCAACATGGTCGACGTCGCCGCGCGCTTGCCCGATGTCCCTGCGGCGCAGACTTCCGCAATCATCACGGCACTCGCATTCATTACCGTCGGGATCAGCCTGAAACTCGCGTTGTTTCCGCTGCATGCATGGCTGCCGAACGCCTATACCTACGCACCCTCCTGGGTAACGGCGTTCCTGGCCGCGACCGCCACGAAAGTCGCGATCTATTTGCTGATCCGCTACTACTTTTCCGTCTTTGGCGGGACCGTGAACTTCGCCGCACTCCCGATCGGCGAGTTCGTGATCGCGTTGTCGGTCGCGGCCATGTTCGTGGCCTCGCTGGTCGCCGTGTTCGAACCCAATCTCAAGCGCATGCTGGCCTATTCTTCGGTGGCGCAGATCGGCTACATCACCCTCGGCATCGGGCTTGCCAACCAGGCCGGCCTGACCGGTGGCCTTGTTCACATCGTCAATCACGCCGTGATGAAGGCCGCTCTCTTTCTCGCGGTCGGAGCGATCTTCTTCCGCACCGGGCTTCTTCAGCTGAAAGAGCTTTCGGGAATCGGCCGCAGGATGCCGCTGACGATGATCGCTTTTGCGGTCGCAGGTTTTGGTCTCGTCGGAGTTCCCGGCACTTCCGGCTTCATTTCCAAATGGTATCTTGCCATTGGATCCTACGAAAAGGGCTGGTGGATCCTGGTTTTTCTGATCCTGGGCAGTTCGCTGATCACGTTCGTCTATGTCGGTCGGGTGCTGGAATTGTTCTTTCTGCGTGAGCCGTCGGCGCAGATTGCCGAAGCGAGCGATCCACCGCTTTCCATGCTGCTGCCGCTTCTCGCGCTTGCCGCCGCGACGATCTATTTCGGAATCGACACGGAGTGGACGGTGGGTATCGCCGGCACCGCCGCCAGCGCCTTGCTCGGGGGGGTGCGGTGACGCCGGACTTTACGCCCGAGAACCTTGTCTGGATGGCGGTGCTCGCGCCCTTCATCGGCGCGTGCCTCATTGCGCTGTCCGGGCGATGGCCGAATTTGCGCGAAAGCGTGACGCTGCTGACCGCGGCGACGCTGTGCGTCATCGTTCTTGGCCTTCTGGGACCGGTTCTCAGCGGCGCGCGGCCGCAGCTGCACATTATCAATGTCGCGTCCGGCCTTCAGATCGCCTTCCAGGTCGAGCCGCTCGGGATGCTGTTCGCGCTGATCGCCTCATCGCTCTGGATCGTGAATTCGGTCTACTCGATCGGGTACATGCGCGCGAACGAGGAGCCGCGCCAGACCGGATTCTATGTCTGCTTTGCCATCGCGCTAGGCAGCACGATGGGAATAGCGTTCGCGAAAAATCTGTTCACGCTCTTTCTTTTCTATGAGATGCTGACGCTGTCGACCTATCCGCTGGTAACCCACAAGCAGAATGCGGAGGCTTTGCGAGCCGGCCGCACCTATCTCCTGCTGCTTCTGGGTGCCTCGCTGATGTTGCTGGTGCCCGCGATCGCTGCGACCTGGGTAATCGCCGGTACGCTCGATTTCACGCCAGGCGGCATCCTCGCCGGCAAGGCCGGCGCGACAGTCACCGGCATCCTGCTCGCACTCTATGTTTTCGGCGTCGCCAAGGCCGCGGTGATGCCGCTGCATTTCTGGCTGCCGGCTGCGATGGTCGCACCGACGCCGGTCAGCGCCCTGCTCCACGCCGTCGCGGTCGTGAAGGCGGGAGTGTTCACCATCGTCAAGGTTGCCGTGCTGATTTTCGGCATCGAAAACCTGAGCGCGCTTGGACAATCGACATGGCTCACGCTGGTCGCGGGCACCACCGTCATCGTAGCCTCCATCGTTGCGCTGAGGCAGGACAATCTCAAGCGGCTGCTGGCCTATTCGACCGTCTCGCAGCTCTCTTACGTCGTTCTCGGCGTCGCCATTCTGGCGCCGATTTCGGCTGTCGGCGCGGCCATGCATATTGCCGCGCATGCCGTCAGCAAGATCACCCTGTTCTTCGCCGCAGGCTCGATCTACACCGCGGCGCACCTGACCGAGGTGAGCCAGCTCAACGGCATTGGCCGCCGCATGCCCTGGACCATGGGAGCGTTTACCATCGGTGCGCTTGGCATGATCGGCATTCCGCCGACCGTGGGCTTCCTCGGCAAATGGTTCATCCTCACCGGCGCGATGCAGACCGCAAACTGGCTCGCGGTCGCGGTGATCATCCTTTCGACGCTGCTGAACGCCGGTTATTTCCTGCCGATCGTGTTTCGCGCATTCTTCCGGGACGCCCCGGACGATGGACACGGACACGAGGCCGGCGAAGCGCCGTTGCCCGTCGTGGCGGCGCTGACCATTACCGCAGCGGCGGCGGTACTGTTCTTCTTCTGGCCCGAAATCCCGTATGCACTGGCAACGCTGATGATCGGACGGTGACGCGATGGACAACAACTGGCTGACACGTCCGAGCACGATCCGGTGGCTCTGGATCATTTTCGTGATCGTGCTTGCCGCGACCGTGCTGGCCGACCTGTTCATCCCTCACCATCCCTATTTCGGACTGGACGGCACCTTCGGATTTGGCGCGTGGTACGGCTTCGTGAGCTGCGTGGTGATGGTGCTGTTCGCCAAGGCGCTTGGGTTGGTGCTGAAACGGCCGGATACCTATTATGACGATTAGCTTCGTAATCCCGCCGGCCCTGGCATTGATTCTGGGCGGATTGCTGTTGCCACTCCTGCGCGGGCCCTTGCGTACGATCGGATTGCTTGGCTTTCCCCTCGTCACGCTTTATCTCGTCTGGCAGGTCCCGGATGGAGTCGCGCTGCGCGCGCCGTTCCTCGGCTATGAGCTTGCGCTGGTGAAAGGCGACGCGCTGTCACGGCTGTTCGCGACGGTATTCGCCCTGATGGCATTCGTGGGTGCGCTGTTCGCACTCAACCAGAAGCGCACGGTCGAGCTGGCCGCGGCCTTTTGCTATGCCGGCAGCGCGGTCGGCGTTGTTTTCGCCGGAGACCTGATCTCCGTCTTTATCTTCTGGGAGGTCATGGCGATCGCCTCGACACTCGTGGTCTGGAGCGCCGGCCCTTCGGCGCGCGGAGCCGGACAGCGATATGCCGTGATTCACCTTCTTGGCGGCGTTGTGCTGATGGCGGGCATCGCAGGCGAGATCGCCGCTACCGGATCGACCGTATTCGACAGGATGTCGCTCGACACGCTGCCGCGCTGGCTGATCCTGGCCGGCTTCCTGATCAATGCCGGAGCACCACCCCTATCGGCCTGGCTTCCGGATGCCTATCCGGAGAGTTCCTGGAGCGGCATGGTGTTCCTGTCGGCCTTCACCACCAAGACTGCGGTCTTCGTATTGTTGCGTGGCTTTCCCGGCACCGAACTCCTGATCTATGTCGGGCTGTTCATGGTGTTCTACGGCATCGTCTACGCGATCCTCGAAAACGACATGCGGCGCATCCTGGCCTACAGCATCGTGAACCAGGTCGGGTTCATGGTGACCGGAATCGGGATCGGCACCGAAATGGCGCTGAACGGCGCTGCTGCGCATGCGTTCACCCACATCATTTACAAGGCGCTGCTTCTGATGTCGGCAGGCTCGGTCCTCTACATGACCGGGAAACGAAAATGTACCGATCTCGGCGGGCTGTTTCGCACCATGCCGCTGACAACGGTCTGCGGCATCGTCGGCGCATTGTCGATTTCCTCCTTTCCGCTGACATCGGGATTCGTATCGAAATCGATGATCTCCGAAGCCGCCGGGATGCAGCATCTGGCCGTGGTCTGGTATCTGCTGGCCGCCGCCTCGGCCGGCGTTTTCCTGCATGCCGGCATCAAGTTCCCGTGGTTCGTGTTCTTTCAGAAGGATTCCGGCCTGCGCCCTGACGATCCGCCATGGAACATGCGCATTGCGATGGTGCTGTTCTCCATTCTTTGCATTGGCATCGGCGTGCTGCCGGGGCCGCTCTATGCCTTGCTTCCCTACAAGGTCGACTACGTCCCCTATACGGCTAGCCATGTCGTGTTCTATCTGCAATTGCTGCTGTTCTCCGGCCTCGCCTTCTTCCTGATGCTGGGATGGCTCAAGCGCACCTTGACGATCACGCTCGACATTGACTGGTTCTATCGGAAGCTCGGCGTCGACGTCATGCGACGTCTCGACGTCGTGGCGGAATCCGCATGGACCTGCATCGTCGGTCTGGTCGCCCGCACGGCGCGGCGCGGCCGCGCAAATGTCGAACGCTATAACGGCTCAGCCGGCATCCTTGCACGCACCTGGTCGACTGGCGCGATGACGTTCTGGGCGACCCTTGTTCTCGCCGCCTATATCGTCCTGGCCTATCTGAGACCGTAGCTTGGCAGACCGGATCGCCTCCCAGACTCGGGAAGGCGTCAGCGGCATATCAATTTCTCTGACGCCAAGTTGCCGCAGAGCGTCGAGGACCGCGCCCGTGATCGCCGCGGGCGCAGCTATGGTGCCGGCCTCTCCGCAACCCTTCGCACCGAGCGGATTGTGGGCGCAGGGCTGGCTCTCGTCGAATTCCGATTCAAGGAACGGGACATCCCTTGCGCGCGGCAGCGCATAATCCATGAACGACCCGCTTAGCGCCTGTCCGGAGGACGCGTCGTAGGCCACGTATTCCAGGATCGCCTGTCCCAGTCCCTGGGCAACGCCGCCATGGACCTGTCCGGACGCAATCATCGGATTGATCACGGTGCCGATATCATCTACGGCACAATAGCGCTCCAGCGCCACATGTCCGGTTTCGGGATCGACACTGACCTCACAGACATGCGCGCCATTGCTGAAGGCAAAGGCTTTCGGATCGTAGACGGCGGTTTCCTGCAAGCCTGGTTCGAGCGTTTCGAGCGGAAAGTGGTGCGGGATGTAGGCCGCGTGCGCAACGTCGGCGATTCCAACCGCGTGGTTGGTGCCGGCAACCACGTAACGTCCGTCTTCAAATCGCAAATCGTGCTCCGACACTTCCAGCATATGAGCGGCAATCAACCGGCCTTTTTCAATAATTTTCTTCGCCGCGATCACCAGCGCAGATCCGCCGACCGCAATGCTACGCGATCCGAACGTGCCCGTCCCATAGGGCACGATGTCGGTATCACCCTCGACAATCTCGATCCGGTCGACCGGAACGCCAAGCTGCGTCGCGAGAATTTGTGCCATGCTTGTGGCATGGCCCTGGCCGTGACTGTGTGTGCCCAGCTTCGCGCGGACGCTACCGTCCGGCTCCAGCGAGATGGCCGCCGACTCGTAAAATCCCGCACGTGCGCCGAGCATTCCAGCGAAGCGGGACGGCGCCACGCCGGAAGATTCCACAAAACAGGCGATCCCGATCCCGAGGAGCCGGCCGCTCCTGCGGGCAGCTTCGCGGCGCGCAGGAAAGCCGGAATATCCAGCGGCCACCAGCGCGCGCTCGAACACTCTCGGAAAATCGCCGCTGTCATAGGTCGGCCCAATCGGGGTCTGATAGGGCATCGCAGTGGCCGGGACGAGGTTGCGGCGACGGATTTCGGCGCAGTCGAGGCCGAGCCGAGCCGCAGCGCGGTCGGCGAGGCGTTCCAGCACATAGCAGGCCTCCGGCCTCCCGGCGCCGCGATAGGCGTCCGTCGGCACGGTATTGGTGAATACGCCGATGCACTCTACCGAAATCGCAGGCGTCGCATAGACCCCTGCGAGCAATGCCGAATAGATCGCGCTCGGAATCGCCGCGCCAAAGGTCGAGACATATGCGCCCACATTGGCGTAGGTCTTGACGCGCAGTGCGAGATA
The DNA here is from genome assembly GCF_050250235.1 of Pseudorhodoplanes sp. Classification (GTDB taxonomy): domain Bacteria; phylum Pseudomonadota; class Alphaproteobacteria; order Rhizobiales; family Xanthobacteraceae; genus Pseudorhodoplanes. The sequence goes on along the minus strand of NZ_JBFWPA010000036.1, from coordinate 4,810 downwards.
TCTGCCGTCGCGATCAAGCGCCAGTTCCGCGCGGGTCCGGTGATCGCGGGCCTGATAGTCGGACAGAAAGCTTTCGTTCCGGCTTGCGACCCATCGCACCGGCCGTCCGATCTTCCCGGCCGCCCACGGCAGCACCGACTCCTCGGCATAAAGCTTTCCCTTGTAGCCGAAGCCGCCGCCGACATCCGGCGAGATCACGCGCAGTCTTGCCTCACTGATGCCGAGCTGTTCGCTGACCAGGCGACGAATATGGTGTGGCACCTGGGTCGCTGTGTAGAGCGCAAGCTTGTCGCGTCCGCCAGGCGGGATCGCGAGGATCGCACGAGGCTCGATCGCGGCCCCGCCGATGCGGTGATTGACCAGGTCGGCGGTGACGACATGCGCGGCATCGCCAAAGGCTGCCTCTACCTTCGGCCGGTCGCCGCGTATCCATCGAAAACAGACGTTGCCCGGTGCCGACTCATGCAGGCGCGGCGCATCCGCGGCGATGGCATGCGCGGCACTGGTGATTGCTGGCTGCACGTCATAATCGACCGAGATGCGCTCGGCCGCGTCCTGGGCATTGATCGAAGTCTCGGCGATCACGACGACGACCGGTTCTCCCACGTAGCGGGCCGTATCTCGCGCCAGCGCAAATCGCGGCGGCTCCGCCATGGGTGGCGCGTCCGGTGACTTGATCGACCACATCGTCCGCATCGGGCCGACGCGGTCCGCTTCCATGTCCGCACCGGAGAACACCGCCACCACGCCACGGCCGGCACGCGCGGCAGCAAGATCGATGTCGCGAATGCGCGCATGCGCGTGCGCGGAGCGTACGAATACGGCATGCAGCGCGTCGGGCGCATGAATGTCGCTCACGTAGGATGCGGAGCCGGTCAGGAAGCGCCGATCCTCCAGACGCCGGACCGGGGCGCCGATGCCGTCGCGCGCTGCGTCGAAGCCTGCCTCGTCGAGGGTGCGACCGGCCATGGACCGCTATTGCATCTCTTCGCGCAGGACGTCGAGCCGTTCGAACACCACCTTGTCCGAGACGATGAACAGATCGGCATCGCCGTCGATCGCCTTATGGCTCGCCCAGGACCACGGGGGAACCGTAAACACGTCGTGTTGGGACCATTCGAATGTCTTGTCGCCGATGGTCGAACGTCCGCTGCCCGACACGACAAGACAGATCATGCTGTATGCCCCTCGCCTCGCGCGCGTTTCGACGCCTTTGCTGAACCGTGCCGCGTAGCAATCGAGCGTCGCCATCACCGCACCACCGGTCGCGGGATTCACATAGCGAAGCATCCGCGCGCCATCGGCTCCGACCGTGGCCTCGGACAGCATTTGCCGCGTCACGTCGCCAGGATAGTGAAATTTTGGCGAGTGGGTTGTTCCGGCCGAAGCATCGGCGACGGCGAGCCCCGCAGCGCGCCAGAGCTTTTCGTCTCCCTGATCGACCCGCCAGAAATCATTATTGTTGGGATCGCCGGGCTCGAAAAAATGCGCATTCAATGCTCTTAGAAGCGGCATATTCGCGGCGTCGAACCAGATGATCCGGTGGTTGCTCGGATTGATATGGCCATGCCAGGCCATCGGAGGCGTGAGGATGAGGTCGCCCGTCCGCATCTCGCACCAGCGTCCGTCGACGATGGTTGCGGCACCCTCGGCCTGAACCGCAAAGCGGATGGCAGCACCGGTATGCCGGTGCGGGCGCGCCTGCTCGCCCGGGTCCAGCACCGTGAATGCTCCCAGCATGGTTCCGGTCGTCGCGGTTTCCTCACCGAAACACGGATGCGACATGATCAGCGCGCGCCGCTCGATGTCGTCGATCGCGACCTCCGCGACCGCGCGATGCAGCAACGCCTCGGTCTCGCGCCATGGCCAGTGGAACGGGGTGTCGAGCGGCCGCGGCTGCATTGGCGTGATGCGCTTGTAGCGATCCCACAGCGGATGCAGATGAGCCCTGTCGAGGTCAGCCAGAAACGGTGCCCGGGCGGCGATTTCGGCTGCGGCGGAATGCGCCATGGGACGGTCTCCGGGTTGAGGTCCAGCGAAGTGTGGTGGACCCGCTTGTCCAGCCAGGTCGGCCGGCGGCAGCCGAAAAGCGCCGCCGGTCCGGTCGCGTCAGCCTTTCGGCAGCTTCTGGTCGATATTGCCGCTGTCGATGATGACGTGCTTGATGAAAACGCGCGGCTCGACCTTGCTGCCCTTCAGATATTCGGCGAGCACGTCGACGCCGAGCCGGCCCCACAGCACGGGATTGAGCTCGATCGTCATGCCGAGATTGCCTTCCTTCAACGAGCGCAGCGCGGGCGGAACTCCGTTCATCCCGGTGACGATGGTCTTGCCCTTGCGGTTCGCGGCGAGCACGGCCTGCGTGGCGCCCAGGGCCACGTCATCGTTGGCCGTGTAGATTGCCACGAGATCCGGATTGGCAACCAGCGCGTCTTCTGAATTCTTCAGACCGCGTTCGCGGGTCAGCGGTCCGTCGGTCTTGAACGCGATCGTGATGTCCGGATATTTTGCCATCACTTCGGTATAGCCTTCCGCGAGATTGCGGAAGGTCGGCGCGCCGGACGGCCCAAGAAGCATCGCGACCTTGCCTTTGCCGCCGATTTTTTTTGCCGTCCACTCGGCAATATCGCGGCCGATCTGCTTCTCGTCCATCGCCACATGCAACGTCTGGTTCGGCGACGTCGAACCGCGCGCGACCGAAACAATCGGCACCTTTGCGGCGGCGGCAGCATCATAGGCCGCGTTCACGCCGGTCGCGTCGATCGGAGAAATAAGAATCCCCTTCACGCCGCGCGCGATCAGATCCTGGACGCCATTGATCTGCTTCAGCTTGTCCTCGTTGGACGAGACCGAAACAACATCCCAGCCAAGCTCGCCGGCCCGCGCGCGAATGCCGCGCATCATGGCGATATAGAACGGATTGTCGTCCTGAGGCAAAGCTACACCGATCGTGGTTTTACCCTGTGCCTGAACCGGCGTCGCGGGGATCGACAGAAGTGCAGCACCAGCAATTGCAGCAGCAAGAAGAACACCAGGCTTTCTCATGGTCCGTCTCCGTTCACGCGCGTGGAACCTAACGTCTTGATCGCAAACTGTCCGCCGCCGCAGCAGCAATGATGACTGCGCCGATAGCGACGCGCTGCCAGTAGGAATCGACATTCAGCAGATTCAGGCTGTTGCCAAGAATGATCATGATGAATACTCCGATCACGCTCTTGTAGAGCGTGCCTTCGCCGCCATGCAGCGCCGCTCCGCCGAGCACGACGGCAGCGATCGCAGTCAGTTCGTAGAACTCCCCGGCGGTCGGCTGTCCCGATTGCAGCCTTGCCGCGAGCATGACGCCCGCGACGCCTGCCAGCGCGCCGCACACGACATAGGTCGATGCGGTAACCCGCGCGACCGGAACGCCCGACAGATAGGCCGCCTCCCTGCCTCCGCCGGTCGCGTAAATCTGACGGCCATAGGGCGTCGCATGCATGACCCAGGACAGCACCACCAGTAGGAGCATCGGGACCCAGACCAGCGCATGGACCCCCAGAAACCGCACCGATCCGAACGCCACGAAGCTCGAGGGCAATCCCTCGTCACCCTCGACCGGAGCTCCGCCGGTCATCAGAAAGACCACGCCGCGGAACAGCACCATGGTTCCGAGCGTGGTGATGAACGGATTGACCTTGAGATAGGCGATGATCACGCCATTGACGAGACCGACAAACGCGCCGGCCAGGATGCCGGCGATCACGCCCGCGGCAATGCCGGCTTCCAGCATCACCATGGCCGCCGTACATGCCGAAAGCGCCGCGGTGGAGCCGACTGAGAGATCAAATCCGCCGCCGATGATCACGAAGGTCATGCCCATCGCGATCACGGCCATGATCGAGGACTGCACCAGGATGTTGGTCAGGTTGATGGGCGACAGGAAGCGATCGGTCAGCAAGGTGGTCACCACGCAAAGCGCGACCAGCGTCAGCAGCGGAATCTGCCCGAGCAAACGGGACGAGGCGGTGCCCGAAAGGTTCAATGCGTGCCTCCCAGAGCGGCACGCAATCGTGCCTCGTCCATGCCATCCTTGCGTTCGATGCGGCCGACGATCTTGCGATCCCGGATGGCCAGGACCGAATCGCAAATACGCGCCAGTTCGGCGAGATCGCTGGAACTGACAAGCACGGCGCCGCCATCCCCGGTGAATTTCCGTATCAGGCCATGAACATGCATCTTCGCGGCAATGTCGATGCCGTGCGTCGGCTCGTCGAGCAGCAGCACCGAGACCCGGCACGCCAGCCACTTGGCGAGAATGACCTTCTGCTGGTTGCCACCGGAAAGCGAACCGACGCGCAGATCCGGGCGCCGCGGACGAATGTCCAGCAGTTCCATAAGCTCGCGGACCAAGGCATCGCCTCTGGTTCGGTTCATCCAGAACATGCTGTTGATCCGGTTCAGACTCGGCAGCAGGATATTGTCCCGCACCGACAGGCTCATCACGAGGCCCAGGGCGCGCTCCCCCGGGACAAAGCCGATATCGGCCGCGATCGCATCGGCCGGCCGCGACAGGCGGATTTCCTCGCGACCCGCAATGCGAACGTCGGCCGGCTCCTGCCCGACGCCGAACAGTCGCCGGACCACCAGATCGCTGCCACTTCCGAGAAGACCCGCAAGGCCAACCGATTCCTTCGCTCGCAACACCATCCGGTCGTCGCGCTGGTCGGTCTCCTCCATCAGCGTGTCCCCCGGAGGTTCCGGGGCCCCGAGGTCTTCATGTGCCATTTTCCCGGTCATGCCCTCGATCAGGTCGGTGGTCGTAAAATCGCCC
>NZ_JBFWPA010000035.1:0-60471 GCF_050250235.1 Pseudorhodoplanes sp. | reverse complement strand
ATATGGCTCGGCGCTGCCGTAATTGGGCTGCGCATCGTCGCCGTCGTCATAGCTCTCTTCGTTGCGTCCGTCGCCGCCGTCGCGCTGCTGGAACGGCTGGGTCTGCCGGAACTGCTCCTGCGCCGCCGCGATCAGACGGAAATAATGCTCGGCGTGCTGATAGTAGTTTTCGGCTGCCACGGGATCGCCGGATGCGGTCGCGTCGCGCGCAAGCTGGATGTATTTCTCGGCGACGTGATTCGCGGTGCCGCGGATCTTGACGTCCGGACCGTTCGATTCGTAGACCCGGGTCAGCGGATTGTGACTCTTGCCGCCGCGGTTACGACCCCGCATCCGATGTTTGTTCTGACCGTTTCTCATGGCTTGCCTGTTTGCCAACTCCCGATAGCGCGGCGACGGGCCGCGTTGCAGATCATTCAACCTTCAAATCGCCGCATCGCCACGGCCATCGCCCCGAAGGCACGGCACAACGATCTTCTGAGCCGCTTTCATTTGCCGCTCGGTAGAGCCGCCGCTTTGGGCCGCCCCCTCAGGCCGTTGTCGTTCCGACAGCTTTGCTACCCCCGGCGCAAGCAAGCGCCGCCTCTCAGCCGATTCCGATCGGCTCGCCGATGATCCCATCATCGGTGCAACGCCGCCGGAGCGGCGCCCGATCAATCTGGCAAAATCGTCTTTCGTTCGGCCTTGTTTTCGTCGCTCGACCTGTCGTGTCGATCAATGCCCGATTTGGCTCATCGCCCGTGATGCTGTTTTGCCGCCGCCTTTGCGGGAACCGGTTTGGGAAGCCCTCTTCCCTCGGGAGACCGGAACCCGGGCCTCAATTGGCGGCTCGCTTCAGGGCCGAATAATCTTGCGCGGAAACTAGTCTGTCCGCTGCGATAATCCAAGCGTTATTTTTGCGGGGCGAAATGCGATCCCGGAATGGCAAAAGTGACCGTTTTCAACCGCTTACCGCCCGCCCCCGGCCGGCCCGGCGGAACGTCAAGGCGCGCAGGATGCCGCCGAGATCGCGGTGAGCAGCGGCGCCTTCAAGGTCTCCGGCGGCGGCGAGAATCGCCGCGACATCGGCTTCCTGGCCAACCCCGATTTCGACGACGAGTCTGCCGTCGACCCCCAACAATGCGGGAGCCTGCCGGGCGATGGCTCGATAGGCGTCGAGACCGTCCGCCCCGCCATCGAGCGCGAGGCGGGGATCATGCTCGCGCACCTCGCGCGCGAGCCCATCGATATCGCGGGTCGGGATATAGGGCGGGTTCGATACCACGAGGTCAAACGTCTCGTTGAGCGCGGTGTCGAAGCCGGCAAGAACGAACCTGGCGCGCGTCTCAAGACCGAGCGCCCGCGCATTGGCATGGGCAGTCTCGATCGCCTGCGGATCGATGTCGGAGCCAAGCCCGGTCGCATGCGGAAATTCGTGCAGCAAGGCGAGAAGCAATGCGCCCGTCCCGGTGCCGAGATCGGCAATCCGCAACGGCTCCCGCTTGCGGTTTTCGCCGATGGCCGTCAGCGCCGCTATCACAACCGTTTCGGTATCGGGGCGTGGCACCAGGGTCGCCGGGGAGAGCGCAAACGGCAGCCCCCAGAATTCCTTCACCCCGAGGATGCGCGCCACCGGTTCGCCGCTCAGGCGGCGCGCCGCAAGCGCGCCGATCGCGTCCTGCTCCTGCGAGGTCAGGCTTCGCGCGGCCGAGGTTGCAAGTGCGGTGTGGTCGAGTCCGAGCGCGTATCCCACCAGCAACCGGGCATCGAGCGCGGGCGAGTCAATTCCAGCGCTCGCGAATTGCGCCGTCACGACGCGGCGCGCCGCGGCGACACTGGAAGCGCCCGCAACATCCGGCTTGCTCATGCCGCGTCGTTTTGTGCGGCGAGCAGGGCGGCCTGGTTCTCCGCCACCAGCGCGTCGATGATTTCGCCCAGCGCTTCGCCCTCGATGATCTCGGGCAGCTTGTAGAGCGTGAGATTGATGCGGTGATCGGTCACGCGACCTTGCGGGTAATTGTAGGTGCGGATGCGTTCCGACCGGTCGCCCGAGCCGACCTGCACCTTGCGGTCGGCGGCCCGCGCGGTGTCGAGCTTCTCGCGTTCGGAATCGTAGAGCCGGGTGCGCAGCAGAGCCATCGCCTTGGCCTTGTTCTTGTGCTGCGAGCGATCCTCCTGCACCGCGACCACGATCCCCGAAGGGATATGCGTGATGCGGATCGCCGATTCGGTCTTGTTGACGTGCTGGCCGCCGGCGCCCTGCGCGCGCATGGTATCGATCTTCAGATCGTCGTCGCGGATCACGATGTCGACGTCCTCGGCCTGCGGCAGCACCGCGACGGTCGCCGCCGAGGTATGGATGCGTCCCGACGCCTCGGTATCGGGGACGCGCTGCACGCGGTGCACGCCGGACTCGAATTTCAGCTTGGCGAACGCGCCACGGCCGGTGATGTCGGCGATGATTTCCTTGTAGCCGCCGACCGCGCCTTCGCTGGCCGACACGATCTCGACCTTCCAGCCCTGCTTGGCGGCATAGCGCTCGTACATGCGGAACAAGGCCCCCGCGAACAGTGATGCCTCGTCGCCGCCGGTGCCGGCGCGGATTTCGATGACGACGCTGCGTTCGTCCATCGCATCCCTGGGCAAAAGCTGGAGCCGGATTTGCTTTTCGAGCCCCTCCAGCTTCTCGCGCAGCTGGCGGCGTTCGGCATCGGCGATGTCGCGCATCTCGCTGTCGGCATCGGCGAACAGCGCCTCGACATCTTCCAGTTCGGCGGAGGCCGCGCGGTAATTGCGGATCGCTTCGACCACGGGCGAAAGTTCGGAGAGTTCGCGCGACAGCTTGACGAAATCGTCCGCTCCGAGCTGACCGCTCAGCCGCGATTCGATTTCGGCGTGACGCACGATCAGGGCATCGAGTTTGACTTGCGGCAGCATGGATGTCTCATGGCTTCTTCAAGCGAATTGGGCGCCGGTTCGCCCAGGAAAAGCGCGTCAATCCTAGAGTTGCAGATTCTCGGCCGCGGCGAATTGCTCGATGCGCTGGCGCAGTGTCATGCCGGTTTCGGAATGATCGAGCAATGGCCCGATCGCGGCCAGCGCCTTTTCGGCATCGAGTTCGAGCAGCATGGATTTGACCGGGCCGACGGCCGAGGGCGTGAGCGACAGCGACCGGTAGCCGATGGCGACCAGCACCAGCGCACCGATCGGCTTGGAGGCAAGCTCCCCGCACAGCGTCACCGGCTTCTTGTGTTCGCGGCCCTTGCGCGCGATCAGCCGAAGCGCCCGGATCACCGGCACCGAGATCGGATCGTAGCGTTCCGCCACCCGCGCATTGCCGCGGTCGGCCGCGAACAGGAACTGGCAGAGATCGTTCGAACCGACCGACAGGAAATCCACCTGCGGCAGCAGGTCGTCGAGCTGAAACAGCAGCGAGGGCACTTCCACCATCACCCCGATCTCGACCCGCTCCGGCAGGGTGTGGCCGTGCCGGCGCAGATAGGTGAGTTCGTGCTCGACCATCAGCTTGGCCTGGTCGAATTCGTCCACCACGGCCACCATCGGGAACATGATCCGCAGCGCCTTGCCGGATGCGGCGCGCAACAGCGCGCGGATCTGGCTGCGCATCAGGCCGGGCCGGTCGAGCCCGAGGCGGATGGCCCGCCAGCCCATGGCCGGGTTCTCTTCCTCGAAGGCGCTCATATAGGGCAGCACCTTGTCGCCGCCGATATCGAGGGTGCGGAAGGTCACCGGCTTGTCGCCGGCCGCCTGCAGCACCGCGCGATAGAGCGAGAGCTGTTCGCCGATGCGCGGAAAGGTCGGCGCGACCATGAATTGCAGCTCGGTGCGGAACAGGCCGATACCGGCGGCGCCGGTCTCCTCGATGTGGGGGAGATCAACCAGAAGTCCGGCATTCAGATGCAACGCGATTTCGTGTCCGTCCCGGGTGAGGCAGGGTCTGCCGCGCAGCGTCTGGTATTGCGCCTGCTTGCGGGCGCGCAGCCGCACCCGCTCGACATAGGCGGCCTCGATATCCGGCGGTGGACGCAGATAGACGTCGCCAGAAACACCGTCGACGATGATCGGGTCGCCGGATTCCACGAGACCGGTGGCGTTGTCGACCTCGCCGACGGCGGGAATGCCGAGCGCGCGCGCGACGATCGCGATATGAGAGGTCGGGCCGCCTTCTTCCAGCACGAGGCCGCGCAACCGCCTGCGGTCATAGTCGAGCAGCGCCGCCGGCCCCATCATGCGGGCGATCAGGATCGCATTGTCGGGAAGCTGATCGCGATGCGGGGCATGCTCCACGCCCATGAGCTGGCGCATCAGCCGGTTGGCCAGGTCGTCGAGATCGTGCAGCCGCTCGCGCAGATAGGGGTCGGTGGCGCGCAGCATGCGGGCGCGGGTGTCGGATTGCACGCGCTCGACCGCGGCTTCCGCGGTCAGACCGGTGCGGATGGCCTCGCGCATGCGCGACAGCCAGCCGCGGTCATGGGCGAACATCCGGTAGGCCTCCAGAATGTCCTTGTGCTCGCCGCCATCGGCGATTTCTCCGCGCTCCAGCATCACATCGACGTCGGACCGCAATGCCGCGATCGCGTCGTCCAGCCGCTTCAATTCGCCCGGGATGTCGTCGGCGACGAAATTCTTGATCACCACGCGCGGCTCGTGAAGAACGGCATGGCCGAGCGCGATGCCGTCCGCGAGCACGGTGCCGGCGAGATGCCGCCGCGGATGCACGGCCGGTTCGGCGCCGGGCTTTGCCAGCGAGGTCAGTTCGCCGGATGCGATCATCTCGGCGAGCACCATCGCGGTGGTTTGCAGCGCCTCTTCTTCCTCCTCGGAATAATTGCGGTGGGCGCGGTTTTGCACCACCAGAACGCCGAGCGTATTGCCGGCGCGCAGGATCGGCACGCCGAGATAGGAATGATAGATTTCCTCGCCGGTCTCCGGACGGTACGAGAAGGCCGGGTGCGACTGCGCGTCCGACAGGTTGATGGCATTGGCCTGGCTTGCGACCAGGCCGACCAGGCCTTCGTCGATCCGCATCACGGTCTGGTGCACGGCTTCCTTGTTGAGGCCCTCGGTCGCGTAAAGCTCCAGCGTGCCGTCCACGCGCAAGACGTAGACGGAGCACACTTCCGCGACCATGTTGGCGGCGATCAGCACGACGATCCGGTCGAGCCGGTCCTGCGCGCTCACCGGTTCCGCCATCACTTCGCGGAGCCTTCGCAGCAGCACGCGCGGGCCGCCCATTGCGCCTCGCATGGGCAAATCCTTCCAGGAGTCACCGGCAAAACCGGCTATGGCGGGCTATAGCCGCTGTCCGCGGCTGGCCGCAAGGGAACGCTGGGAAAAGCGATTATTTCGCGGACTTCTTGTCGAAAAACTGCGCCAGCGCGCCGATATCCGCCTTCTCGCTGTGATTGTCGGCGGCCAGCCGCTCGTACAGGTCGGCGATCGCCTCGTACATCTCGCGCGAGGGGCCGCCGCCGGTGAAATGTGCGATCTCTTCCATTTCGGCGACCCAGCGATAGGCCTTGCCGAACATGTCCGGCACGCTGCGCTGGAAATAGGCGAGGAGGTTCGGCTGGCTGGCGGCAAGCTCCGCATGCAGCGCTTCGGCGACGCCGGCGCGATTGGCGGCGAGCAACATGGCCGAGCCGACCGCAGTCAGTCCCTTGGTGATGCCGCCATAGCTCATCTTCAGCGCCGACGCCGCGCCGATTTCGTCATTCACGCGGCGGAACACCAGGCCGAAGTCGTTGAGCCGCTCCAGCGACCCCGCCTCCGGTCCTGAATAATAGAACACCGGCCCGCCATAGCCCGCTCGCGGCGGCCCGCCGATGATGCCGGCATCGGCGAACGGCGCGCCGGTCGCCTCGATCGCAGCGGCAATTCTCTTCACCGTGTCCGGGCTCACCGCATTGCAGTCGGCATAGACCGGCTTGTTGTTTGCGGCGGTGAGGGCAGGGGTCAGCCGCTGCGCCAGCGGCAGCGCTTCGCCCGGCGGCACGATCGAGAGAATGACGTCCGCCGCCGCGATCTCGGTGTCGCTCGCGTCGATCATGCCGGCAGCCTGCGCGCGCTTCGCGCTGGCCTCGCTGCGTCCTGCTAGCGAGGTCAGCACCCGCACGCCGTTTTCGGTCAGTCGCGCCGCGGTGGCGGCGCCCATGCTGCCCTGCGCGATGATGGCGATTGTGGGGGGCATGACGGTCTCCGATTTTTCTCTCAGTGCATCCATCACCTCCGCTCATGCCCGCGCAGGCGGGCATCCAGAATCTGGACTCTGGGTCCCCGCCTTCGCGGGGACGAGCGGTGGAGAGAGCACATCCATCAATCCTGCGGTCCCAGTGCCTCGATCAGTGCCGCAAGCGCGGCGCGTTCCTCGGCGGTGAGGTCGGTGAGCGGCGCGCGCACGTGGCCGCCCGGGCGGCCGACGATGTCGGCGCCGGCCTTCACGATGCTCACCGCATAGCCCGGCTGTGCTTTTCGGATGCGGATATACGGCTCCAGAAATTCCGTCGTCAGCCGCTGCACCACAGCCTCATCGCCCTCATGCACCGCGCGGTGGAATTCGATCGCGGTGCGCGGCACGAAGTTGAAGATCGCCGACGAATAGGTCGCCATGCCGAGCGCCCGAAATTCCGTGGCAAAAGCCTCCGCGGTCGGCATGCCGTTCAGCAGCAGCATGCGGTCGCCGAGCAGGGCGCGGATCGCACGTATCGTCTCGACGTCGCCGACGCCGTCCTTGAAAGCGATCAGGTTCGGGCAGTCCTCCGCCAGCCGCGCCAATGTCTCCGGCTGCAGGCGGCAGGTGCCGCGGTTATAGACGATGACCGGCAGCCGGGTGGACCGGCACACCGCGGTGACATGCGCGCGAAGCCCTTCCTGCGGGCCTTCCACCAGATAGGGCGGCAGCAGCAGCAGCCCGTCGGCGCCGATCTTCTCGGTCTTCTGCGCGTAGCTGATGGCCGTCGCGGTGCCGTAGCCGGCGGCGCCGATCACCGGAATCTTGCCGCGCGCGGTCTGCACCGCGACCCGCAGGACGTTGGCGTATTCCTCGGCCGTCAGCGAAAAGAATTCGCCGGCGCCTCCGGCCGAGAACATCGCCGCTGCCGGATAGCGCATCAGCCACTCGATCCGCGAAGCCGAGGCGCGCGAATCGAACACCCCGCGCGCATCGAAATCGGTCAGCGGGAACGAGAGGAGGCCGCCCGACAGAGCGTGCTTCAGGTCGTCGGGGGTCATCGTGCAAGTCCGATTGCCGCAAGTCCTGTTGCCGCAAGTCCTGTCGCCGCAGGCTCAAACATTATTTCTGCCCATCTTTGCCCACCGCTCGCAGCGGGGACGGATTGTCGCATAGGATACCTCACACATAAGAACACCGAATGGTTTCGGGAGGATACAATGCTCAAAGTTGTCGTGCGAATTGCCGCCCTTGCACTGTGCGGCGCGGCCGCTGCGTCCGCGGTCCATGCGCAGACCTACCCATCGAAGCCGATCCGCATGCTGGTCGGCTTTCCCGCCGGCGGGCCGAGCGACGTGCCGGCGCGCATCATCGGCGCGCAATTGCAGTCGGCGCTTGGCCAGCCCGTGGTGGTCGAGAACAAGACCGGCGCCGCCGGAATGATCGCGCTCAACGAAATGCTGGCGCAGCCGCGCGACGGCCACACGCTGCTGCTGTGCTCCTATATCGATCCGACCAACGTGCATCTCTACAAGAAGGCGGCCTACAAGGTCGACGACATCGCGCCGGTGTCGATGATCACCAGGGCATATTACGCCATCGTGGTGCCGGCGGATTCGCCCGCGAACACCATCAAGGACTTCATCGCGCTGGCGAAAAGCAAACCGGGCGCGCTGAATTACGGCAAGGTCGGATCGGGTTCGGTGACCGAAATCATTCCGCGGCAGATCGAGAAGGAGACCGGCATCAAGATGACCGGCGTGACCTTCCGCGGCACCGGCCCGGCGCTGCAGGAGGTGGTCGCCGGCCGCCTCGATTTCGCGGTGTCGCCCCTGTCGCTCGCAATCCCGCTCTACAACGAGAAGAAGGTCAAGATCATCGCGATGACGAGCCCGGAACGGCTTCCGGTCGCCAAGGATGTGCCGACCCTGAAGGAAGGCGGCGTCAATATTGTCAATTACGGCTGGTGGGGTGTGTGTGCCGCATCCGGCACGCCACGTCCGATTCTCGACGCGCTGAACAAGCATGTCGCGGCGGCCGTAGCGTCGGATGCGTTCAAATCGACAATGCAGAAGACCGGCGTGATTCCGGAGACGAACTCGGTCGACGCCTTCGGCAAGATGATCGTCGATACCGCGGCGGACGCCGGCAAGACGCTGAAGGACCTCGGCATCGAACAGCTGGATTAGTGAGCATTCAATCCAGGTGCCATGGGGCGGGCTGGGGCGCGCAGCGCAGAGCCCACAAAAACTGATTGAGACTTTGGGGTGGCTCGCTCAGCCCACCCGTGCCTTATGTTTGCATGTCGATAGGTCAGTCGGTGCTTTCAATGACTTGATCGGCACGAGCGAGCAGTGTGACCGAGGGCTCGATCCCGAGTGCTCTGGCGGCTTTGAGATTGATGACGAGTTCGAACTTGATGGCGTTCTGAATGGGCAACTCGCCTGGCTTCTCGCCTTTCAGGATGCGATCGATATAGGCCGCGGCGTTCCGGTGCAGTTCAATATTGTCGATACCGTAGAAGGCGAGACCGCCGGCGCTGACCCAGTAACGAAATGGATACACGGCTGGCAGCCGATAGCGTTCGGCGAGTCGAACGATCTGGTTGCGCCGGACGATGATCGACGGACCGGGTCCGGGCAGGATGATCAGCCCGCCATCCGATCCGTGACTGAAGCGTTCCACAGCGGTATCGAGTGCGGCGGCAGCAAGTTCATGCGCTCCTGAGACCGGGACCGGCAGTTCCACGACACTGGCGTCGAAGCTGGGCGCGCTGTCGCGGATTTTCGTCAGGTATCCCGCCGTGGCCGGATTGTTCGGATCGAATACAATCCCGACCCGCCTGACCCTGGGGGCCAGCTCGCGGAGCAGTTCAAGCCATTTCACGCCGATCGAGAAGTCATGCTGCGTGAAGCCGGTGATGTTGCCGCCCGGTCTTGCAAGGCTTTTGACGAAGCCTGCCCCAACCGGATCGGTGACTTGCGCAAACACAACCGGGATCGTGCCGGTCATCTTCTGCAAGGCTACGAGCGCCGATGTCGCGGATGCAAACAGCACGTCCGGCTTCAGATCGATGAGTTCTCTTGAACTCGCAAGAAGCGCTTCCGGGCTGCCTCCGGCATAGCGTACGTCGATTATCACATTGCGGCCGTCGCTCCAGCCCAGCTTCCCGAGTCCATTGAGGAGCGCCGCGATGCGATCGTTGGTTTCGGAGTCGCCCTGGATTTGCGAGCTCAATACACCGACCCGTGGCATCCGCCCGGGCTGCTGTGCGAGGGCTCGCGGGCGCGACCAGAACGCCGCAGCCCCGCCGATCACGCCGAGAACTTGCCGTCGTTGCATGGCGTCCCGTTCCAGATTCGATCGGCCGCAGCGGCCAGCTTGGTCCAATTCGGCGGGGCTGACCAGTCCCGCCGCCGCGCCAGGCAAGATCGAAAATGGGAAAAAAATCCTCAATTTCGCCTCTTTCCTGTGATCCACTGCGTCCATCCCGCCTCGTCCAAGGGGCGTCTGATCAGCGTCATGAGACGCGGGGCGGGATGCGGTGGCCGTTGCCTGCGTCAAGACGTGACGCGGGCGGCGGCAGGTTCAAGCCGCGTCCCGCCGGGTTAGCCACCCGGCGTTTCGGTGGAGGAACATCCACCGGGGACGATGGGAGCAGACCTTCAAACACCGCGCGCGGAACGCCGACGCAATCGGCGGTCCGTGGTGACTGCAATCTCGTGTGCTTTACCCACTCGCACACGAGGCCATGGGCTGGCTGAAAGCCCGGCGTTCCGCGCGCCCCTTGGCATATCGGGCCTGCCCGATATGCCAGTGAAAAAAGGGCCACGGGTTTGGAAATACGGGCGCGCCCGCGCCGGCTAAAAAATAAGGGACGGCGGAGCCTTGCCTGCCTGTCGTCCCCGCGAAAGCCGTCGAGAGTGACCGGCCCGACAGAGTCGCACAAGTGATCCCCCGGTCGCCCTATCCATTTGGATAGTGACGCCGCGGGTCGAATGGACCATGATTTCTGCCCGAATGACAGCCGGAACTGCGACTGCTCCTGATGTCTGAATGAGATCCGGCCGTATCAGGTGGTTCTCGATCGGCTGGAAGTGCCGGTCTGCGAACGAACGCGCCTCCATGGAGCCCGGACGATGGCCACGATTTTCGGCACCAATCTCGACGACATCATCGATGCGACGCACAGCGCGCCGGGGCAACCCTTTGCGACAGAGGGCCCCGATACGATTCTCGGGAGAGATGGCAGCGACGTCATTGACGGCGGCGGTGGCAACGACTCAATCACCGGAGGCAACGGCATCGACACCATCTACGGCGGCGACGGGGACGACTACCTCATTCCGTTCGCAGGCACCGGCCTCGACGCCTTGTCCAACGTCACGCCTGCCGACGTCGTTGACGGTGGAAACGGGACAGACACCCTCGAAATCAACTATGCCGGACAAATCAGCCAGGGGCTGCAGAGAGAATACGATGTCCTTGTCGATATTTCGATCGCCTCCGGAAATGTCAGGTTTGCCCTGCCGGTGATCCTCTCCGGCACGCTGAAGGCCGTCTCCTTCACCAGCATCGAAAAACTGCGCTTCACCGGCGGCGCAGGCAACGACGACGTGACCGGCGGTGCGCTTGACGATCATATCTTCGGCGGCGACGGCAACGACATCATCATAGGCGGCGCCGGCGACGACCTCCTCGCCGACGGCCTCGGCGTATTGAGCATCGATGGCGGCGACGGGATCGACGTTCTGAGCATCGATCGCGGCGACGAACCAGACGATCTCGTGTTCGACGCGAATGCGGGCACGCTTTCGATCGGCGGCCTCTCCGGAAGCCATATCTTCAACGTCGAGGTCATTTCGTTTCGCGGCGGCGCGGGCAATGACACGATCACCGGATTGAGTACGCTGCCGACAGGTACGGTGGTCACGCTAAGAGGTCGCGGCGGGAACGATGAGATCACCGGCGGCGACGGATCGGAAATCATTCGTGGCGATGCCGGCGATGACATCCTCATCGGCGGCGGCGGGAACGACACGCTTGAGGGCGGCGACGGGGTCGATGAGGTCTTTGGCGGGGGCGGCGACGACCTGTTCGAGGTGGTGCATCACCCCGTGACCGGAGAAACCTATGACGGCGGCGCGGGACGCGACACGTTCCAGATCAGCGTCGGCACGGGCGGGGTGAGTGACTTCACCGTTGCCAGCATCACCGGCTTCGAGGTGATGCACAACCACAATTTCGGTACGGTCGATTACACCTTCCGGATGAACGCAATTCAGCTTTCGCAATTCGGCGAGATTACGCTCAGTGAGGGCAGGGTCACGATCGAACTGGCGGACAGCGGGTCAATTATCTTTGCCGCCGGCGGCGTCATCGACCTGGAAGCCATTCGCCTGAGGGACGGTGGCCAGTCGATCGACTTCTCGGCGACGTCCGGAGCCCGCCTGTCCGACGGTTTGATCGGCGGTGACGGCGACGACGTCGTCCTCGGACCGGGTTTTGCGAGCACGGTGACCTATCAGACCTTCAAGGCGTTCCTCGGCGCAGGAAACGACACCTTCACGGCCTCGTCGGCTAACGTGTACAATGTCGTATCCGGCGAGAGCGGCGACGACACGCTCACCGGCGGGATCGGTGACGACACGTTGAACGGCGGCGCCGGCGCCGACGCTCTCGACGGCGGCGGCGGCATCACCACTGCTACATATGCGAGCAGCACCGCTGGCGTCACCGTGAACCTCGCCACATCGACCGCATCCGGCGGCGAGGCCGCCGGAGACACGATCGCGAATTTCCGCAACGTCACCGGCGGCAGCGGCAACGATACGCTGACCGGCGACGACAATGACAACGTCCTCGACGGGCAGGGCGGCGACGACACCGTCGACGGCGGTGGTGGCAATGACACCATCCGTGGGGACATCTCCTACACCGGTGTTGGCGCTGACACGCTTCGCGGCGGCGACGGCAACGATACCATCTTCGGGTATGCCGGGAACGACACGCTGATCGGCGGTGACGGCGACGACACGTTGTCCGGCGACACATTGAGCGCCGGCTCCGGGCAGGACATCCTCGAAGGCGGCGCCGGCAACGACACGATGACCGGAGGCCAGGCCAACGACACCTTCGTCTATGACGGGCAGGGCGCCGACATCATCACCGATTTCAATGGCGGTCCGGGCGTCGGTGATGTGATCCGGGTCACCGGCGTCTACACTACGTTTACACAGATTCAGGCCAACGCCACGCTGGTCAACGGTGGCGTTGACACCCGCATCGATTTCGGCGGCGGCAACGCGCTGACGTTGCGTGGCTTCAGCGGCGTGCTGGATACGAACGACTTTTCGTTTGATGCGGTCGAGCCTCCCCCCAGCGGCCCCGAGGTTACCGTCACCGGCAACGGCGTCGTCATCGCCGACGGCGACGGAAGCCCGGATATCGCCGATCACACCCATTTCGGCACGGTGGGCGTCGGGGCCGTCGCCACGCGGACCTTCACGGTCGAGAATGACGGCAACGCGCCGCTGTCCATCGCGAAGCTGAAGATGCCGAAGGGCTTCAAGCTGAGCGAGGGGGTATCGAGCCCGATCGCACCGGGTGGGTCCGACACCTTTACGGTGAGCATCGACACCAAGAAGGCCGGATTCAAGAGCGGCGAGATCACCTTCAGCACCAATGATCCGGACGAAGCTGCCTTCAACTTCGCGCTCTCCGGCGACGTGGTGGTGCTGCCGCCGGAAATCGAAGTCACCGGCAACGGCAACGTCATCATTGACGAAGATTTGCCGGACCTGGCCGATGGCACCGATTTCGGCGACGTCACGGTCGGCAGCGCGGTCATTCAAACCTTCACGGTGAGCAATAGCGGTCCCGGCACCCTCACCATCTCGAAGCTGAAGGCGCCGAAGGGCTTCAAGGTCGTGGAACCGCTCGCTTCCTCGATCGCTTCGGGCGGGTCCGATACATTCAGTCTGCAACTCGACACCAAGAAGATCGGGCTGAAGACCGGTCAGATCGTTTTCACCACCAACGACGCCGACGAGGGCGCGTTCAACTTTGCGCTATCCGGCAATGTGATCGCGCCGGTCGCGCCGCTTCGGCTGGATGGTGCGTTCGGGAGTGAGACGGCAGGCCTGTTCACCCCGGACGACCTGATGTCTTTCATCTTCGACAAGCTCGACATCAGCGAAGTCTTCCCGCGCAACGCACTGACCGATTTCGATCTGGTGTGAGCGAGCGCCGGATGGTACCCGGCCCCTCCGCTCTGCGTCGGGCAAAAAAAGGGGGCGGCGGCGCCTTGTTTCCCGCCCCGGACGCGGCGCTACGCCTTGTCCAGTCCGTACAGCGAATGCAGCGTACGCACTGCGAGCTCGGTATAGGCGGCGTCGATCAGCACCGAGAACTTGATTTCCGACGTCGTGATCGCGCGGATGTTGATATTGCGCTCGGCGAGCGCCTTGAACGCGCGCGCGGCGACGCCGGCATGGCTGCGCATGCCGATGCCGATCACCGACACCTTTGCCACGTCGCTCGCGCCGTCGACGCGCTGATATCCGATCTGGTCCTTGGCCTTGGCGATCACGTCCATCGAGCGGGTGTAATCCGCGGCCGGAACGGTGAATGTCAGGTCGGTGGTCTTGCCGTCGGCGGACACGTTCTGGACGATCATGTCGACATTGACGCTGGAATCGGCCAGCGGTCCGAAGATCGCGGCGGCGATGCCCGGCTTGTCCTCGACGTTGCGGATCGAAATCTGCGCCTCGTCCTTTGAGAAGGCGATTCCGGTGACGACCTGTTGCTCCACGATATCCTCCTCATCGCAGATCAGCGTGCCAGGCGGCATGCCGTGCGGATCGATGTCTTCCGGCTTGTCGAAGCTCGAGCGCACGAAGATCTTGACCTTGTGCACCATGCCGAGTTCGACCGATCGGACCTGCAGCACCTTGGCGCCGAGCGAGGCCAGTTCCAGCATCTCCTCGAACGCTACCCTGTCGAGCCGGCGCGCCTTCGGTACCACCCGCGGGTCGGTGGTGTAGACGCCGTCGACGTCGGTGTAGATGTCGCAGCGGTCCGCCTCGATCGCGGCCGCAATCGCGACCGCGGAGGTGTCCGAGCCGCCGCGGCCAAGCGTGGTGATGCGCCCGGTCTCTCTGTGGATGCCCTGGAAGCCGGCGATCACCGCGACCTCCTTGCGCTCGCGGAAGCGCTTGACGAGTTCAGAGCCGTTCAGCTCGGCAATGCGCGCCGACCCGTGCGCGTTGCTGGTGTACATCGGCAATTGCCAGCCCTGCCAGGAGCGCGCGCTGATACCCATGTTCTGCAGCACGATGGCAAGGAGACCGGCGGTGACGTTTTCCCCCGACGACACGATCGCATCGTATTCGCGCGCATCGTGCATCGGCGCGGCGTCCCTGCACCACGCGACAAGCTCGTTGGTCTTGCCAGCCATGGCGGACACGACGACTGCGACATCGTGGCCGGCCTTGTATTCGCGCTGCACATGGCGCGCGACGTTGCGGATGCGGTCGATATCGGCGACCGACGTTCCGCCGAATTTCAGCACGAGACGTGACATGAAAGGATCGGCGCCCCCCGTGGAAACGTTAATGCGCGGCGGAGGGGGCGGCGCCCGGCGCGGGCCGCAGTCATAGCGACGGGCGGTGGCTCCTGCAAGGCACCGGGCTGAGCGAAAAAGTGATAGGGTTCCGGTTGCAGCGGGACGCTACAAAGGACATCGCCCGGACCCGGCGCATCGTACCGGCCGCGGGCTTTCCGGAATGCGGGTGAATGAATGCCGAAGCAGGGCGAGACCACCATCGACCGGGCCGAGGTCGAGCAGTTTTCGAAACTCGCCGCCCAATGGTGGGACGAGCGCGGCCCGATGGCGATGCTGCACAAGTTCAATCCCGTCCGCCTCACCTATGTCCGCGACCAGGTGGCGACCCATTTCGGCCGTAACCCGCGTCAGATCGGCTGCCTGTCCGGATTGCGCATGCTCGATATCGGCTGCGGCGGCGGCATTCTGTCGGAGCCGCTGGCGCGGCTCGGTGCCAGTGTGGTTGGCGCCGATCCCTCGGACTCGAATATCGAAGTGGCGCGAAAACATGCTGCACAGGTCGATCTCGTCATCGATTACCGCGCGGTCACGGCGGAGGACCTCGCAGACAGGGGCGAGAAATTCGATGTCGTGCTGGCCATGGAGGTGGTCGAGCATGTCGCCGATGTCGGCCTGTTCGTGCGGCGCTGCGCCGAGATGGTACGGCCCGGGGGCATGATGATCGCCGCCACTCTCAACCGCACGATGAAAAGCTTTGCGCTCGCCATCGTCGGCGCGGAATACGTCCTGCGCTGGCTGCCGCGCGGCACCCACCGCTGGGACAGGTTCGTGACGCCCGCCGAACTGGAGGCCGCGATGCAGGGAGCCGGCCTGAATGTGGTTGACGAGCGCGGCGTGGTCTATCGCGTGATGGGGGACCGCTGGGAGTTGTCCACGGACATGGACGTGAACTACATGCTCACCGCTGCACGCGGTGCATGACAGGCAGAACGCGGGCAGAAAAGTTATGCTCCCCGGCTGCGCTCGTGCGAAGATGAACCATTGATTGCGTTAGGGAGCAGCCCATGATTGTCGAACTCGTGACCTTCACCTTCCCCGCCGGCCATGATCGCGAAAGCGAACTGGAAGCGGTGCGCGGCGTGACGGCGAAATGGGCCGCCAACAAGGAGCTTGTGCGCAAGCATTTTCTCTGGGGCCTCGGTGAGGCGGCCGGTACCGGCGCGGGCTTCTATATCTGGCCGTCCATCGAAGCCGCTGAGCGCGCCCATGGCGACGAATGGCGCGAGGCCGTAAAGAAGCGCACCGGCGGCTATCCGACCATCCGCTATTTCGATCTGATGACGCTGGTCGACAATGAGCGCGGAGCGATCACCGAGTGGGATGCGGCCGGCAAGACCCGGCAGCACGAAACGGTGTGATGACGTGTCCCACCAGAGCCGCTCTCCTCTTTGTCATGCCCCGCGAAGGCGGGGCATCCAGTAATCACGGCGCGCATCGCGTTTACTGGATCGCCCGCCTGCGCGGGCGATGACAGATAGCGATTACGAGCGGACTGCCTCATGCCCGATACCGGCTGGCTGTGGATCGTCTTCACGCTGCTCGCGGCCGCCGGACAGACCATCCGCAACGCGATGCAGCGCGAGCTGACCGCGACGCTTGGCACCGCCGGAGCCACCCACGTTCGGTTCCTGTTCGGATTCCCGTTTGCGGTTCTGTTTCTCTTTGGCCTGATCCTCATCAGCGGCGCACCGGTGCCGCGCCCCCCGGCGATATTCTGGCTCTGGGTGCTGCTCGGTATGGGCGCGCAGATCGCCGCAACCGCGTTGATGCTGATGGCCATGGGCGAACGCTCTTTCGTCGTCACCATCGCCTATATCAAGACCGAGCCGGTCCAGGTGGCGCTGTTCGGGCTGATCTTTCTCGGCGACCGCCTAACGCTCGGCATGGTCACAGCGATTCTGATCGCGACCGCGGGCGTGGTCGTGATGTCGCTGAAGCAGGGCGGTGACGCGAATGATGGGTGGCGGCCCACAATCCTCGGGCTTTCGTCGGGAGCCGCCTTCGCGCTGTCGGCGATCGGGTATCGCGGCGGCATCCTGAGCCTGGGGCTTTCCGATTTTGTGATGGCTGCGACCTTCACGCTGACGGTGGGCCTGCTGATGCAGGCGGTCCTGCTGTCGGGCTGGCTGATGCTGCGCAGTCCGGAGGTGATGCGCGCGATCGTGACGGCCTGGCGGCCGTCGCTGTTCGCGGGCTTCATGGGAGCAACCGCCTCCCAGTTCTGGTTTCTTGCTTTCGCGCTGGCAACGGCGGCAAGCGTGCGTACGCTTGCTCTGGTCGAAGTGCTGTTTGCGCAGGCGATCTCAAGCTTCGTGTTCGGGCACAGGACCACGGCCCGGGAAGCGTTGGGTATCGTGCTGATTGTGATCGGCGTCGTGCTGCTGATCTGGGCGCATTGATGCCCGCACGTCTTCGATCGAGCCTGAAATGCGAAACCCCCGTTCGCGACGAACGGGGGTTCCTGAAATCAATTGCGTTTCGAGGCGACGGAGGCGCCCCCGAGGGTCACCGGCGCAAGCCCGGAAAATCCCAGCGCCCGCGCCGCGGCCGGCGAAAGGTCGATGACGCGGCCGCGCACGAAAGGCCCGCGATCGTTGATGCGGACGGTGACCGAACGACCATTCTTGCGGTTGGTCACGCGGACATGGCTGCCAAACGGCAAGGTCCGGTGAGCGGCGGTCATCGCGCCAGGGTTCATGCGCTCGCCGCTGGCGGTCCGCTTGCCGGCATGTCCGTCACCGGCCCCATAGACCGATGCGATGCCGGACTGTGCGTGAGCGGCTCCTGCGAGAGAAAGACAAAGTGAAAACGCCAATGCGTAGGCTCTTGCCTGCATCAAAACTGTCCCGTGGTTGTTGGAGAAGGGCGCGCGCTTGCCGGTCGAATGCGACCACGATGTGGCAAGCTGTTCGCTTTGTTACCGCCGGAAAGAATTCTTGAGCCGGCTGCGGCGCCCCAATTCGGGTCTGCCGGAAGTGGAAATGTATCTGGCTGTGCCGAACTAGTGGTCCGATTCTAACGTTCGCATCCCGTTTCGGCGACCTCTTTTGCGAACGTTAGAATCAAAGGACCACTAGCAAGTATTGGTTTCTGGTGGAGCTTTGGATTTGACATTCGCTTTACGAACTCGTGGTGGGGTGGGTAGCGAATGTCAAATCCGCTCCACTAGTTGCGTTCGTCCGGCAGCACCGGCAGCGGGTGAAACTCGATGCCCTCGTCGTGCAATTCCTTGGCCTCCTGCGGCGAGGCTTCGCCGTAGATCGAGCGATGCTCGACCTCGCCGTAGTGCATCTTGCGTGCCTCTTCCGGAAATTGCTTGCCGACATTGTCGGCATTTGCCGTCAGATGATCCCGCAGCTCCTTCAGCTTGGCGCGAAACTCACGCTCCTGCGGAGAGATCATGGCGACCGGCTCGGGGGCCGCAGGCATGTCGGGTGCGGCACCAGGTGCCTCGACATGTGCCTCGATCGCTGCTTTGCGCTTGCGTGCGCCACGTCCCAGCGACGGCGCCATGATCGCCTTTTCAACCTTCTTGGAATCGCAGACCGGGCACGTCACGAGCCCACGCTTGCGCTGCCTATCGTAGTCGGCGGAATCGCTGAACCAGATATCGAACCCATGCTTCCGCTCGCAGACCAGCGCGTATTTCATCATGACGGGTCACCAACGACATGCAGATGTGCCGGCTCCGCCATCGGCTCGATGATGTCGAAGCGACGGCCGTGCTGCAGCGACGGCACCTTGGCCCGGGCGGCCGCGACTTCGGCCGGATCGATCTCGACCATGATGACACCCGGCTCGGTGCCGCCTTCGCCGATGATGCGCCCCCAGGGGTCGACGGCGAGCGACCGGCCGAAGGTCTCGCGGCCGTTTTCGTGCGGGCCGCCCTGCGCGGCCGCCAGAGCGAACGAGCCGTTCTCGATCGCGCGGGCGCGGATGAGCGTATGCCAATGCGCCTCGCCGGTCTGGCGGGTGAACGCCGCCGGAATCGTCAGCACCGTGGCGCCGGCCTCGGCGAGCGCGCGGTAAAGCGCCGGAAAGCGCAGGTCATAACAAATGGTCAGGCCGAACCTTGCCCAGGGCAGATCGACGACCACGGCGTTTTCGCCGGGGCGGAAATTGTTCGATTCGCGATAGCTCTCGCCTCCGGCGAGGTCGACGTCAAACATGTGAATCTTGTCGTAGCGCGCGACGATCTTGCCCCGGGGGTCGATCATGAAGGCACGATTGGCGGCCTTCTCGGGCGAGACCTTGATCGCGAGCGAGCCGACATGGAGATGGAGTTTGAGATCGCGCGCGAGTTCGCGGAACGCTGCGAGGCAGATGTCCTTCTCTTCCTCCGTGATCGCGGCGAACAGTTTCGCCCGCGACAATTCCATGATGTTGGTCATTTCCGGGGTCTGCACATAGACGGCGCCGGCGCTGGCGGCTTCGCGGATCATCTTGACCGCGGCGTCCAGATTGACCTGGGGGGTGCGGCCCGACCGCATCTGAATCAGGCCGACGCGAAACTTGCCGTCGGATTTGGTCATGCAGCGGGTCCTGACTGGGCCAACAGCGGGTCGAGCTGGCCTGCGTCCTCCAGCGCGTAGAGGTCGTCGCAGCCTCCGACATGGGTCGTGCCGATGAAGATCTGCGGAACCGTGGTGCGCCCATTGGCGCGCCCGGTCATCTCGGCGCGCAGCGCCGAATTGCCGCCGACATCGATTTCCTTGAAGGCAACGCCCTTCTTGCCGAGCAGGTCCTTCGCCCAGGCGCAATAGGGACAATAGGCAGTGGTGTAGATTTCGACCGGAGGCATGAGATTTCGCTTCGACGAAACCACTATATGGGCGCGCGGACGCTGTCGACAACCCGCGCGAAGACGAGGACATCCACCTGCCGGGCGCCCGCGCGCAACAGCGCACGGGCACACGCATCCGCGGTCGCGCCCGAGGTCAGGACGTCGTCGACCAGCACCACCCGCCGGCGCGCGATCTCGGCCTTGTCGGCGGACCCCACCCGAAAGGCGCCCTGTACATTGGCGGCGCGTTCGGTCTTCGACAGGCCCACCTGCTGCGGCGTGGCCTTGATCCGTTTCAGCACCGAGGTGCTCACCGGCAGGCCCAGCGGGCGCGCCAGGAGGTTCGCAATTGTCGCCGACTGATTGAAGCGGCGGGCCCACATCCGCCGCCAATGTAGCGGAACCGGAACCACGACATCGGCCTCGCAGAGGACATCGGACCCGGCGCGGCCCATCCATCGCGCCATCACCGGCGCAAGGTCCAGCCGGTCCCCATATTTCAGGGCGTGAACCATGTTCCGGGCAATCTCGTCATAACGCACGGCCGCGCGCGCCCGGGTATAGGCCGGCGGGTCGGCGATCGCCTGCATCGAGTAGATCCCGGGACCCGGATCATAGGTGAACGGAATTCCGAGCCTTTCACAGAACGGCCGTTCGATGGGCGACAGCTTCGACCAGCATTTCGCGCATAGCCCGGCGCCGTCGCCAACCGGGTCACGGCAGGACGGGCAGAGCGGCGGCAAGCCGACATCGAGCATGAGCCGGAGCGGCATTCGCACCGTTGCCGCAATTTGCGACAGACGCGAGGATATGCGTTCGTCCATGCCGGCGCCAAGCATGGCGTACCGTAGCGCCGGCAAGAGGTCTGTGGAAGTGGCAGAAGCGCCCCGAATCTTTGATCGTGATTTGCAACGCCGGCGCCGCCTGCGCGCGCGGCGGGCCGCGCCGGTCGACTTTCTGCTCAGGCATGTTGCGCGGGAGTTGGTGGAGCGGCTGCTTCTGGTGAATCGCTCCTTTTCAGTCGTGGCCGATATCGGCACGCCCGGTGATGCGTTGCGGGCCCTGATGCGGCCGCAGCTCGCGGCCGCGGATGTCATTGCGGTCGATCCGCTGGCGCTTCGATGGCGTCGCGATGAGCCGCTTCAGGTTGCCGCCGACGAAGAAGCGCTGCCTTTCGCCGATTCCTCGCTCGATCTCGCGGTCTCCGCGCTTGCTCTCCACGTCGTCAACGATCTGCCGGGAACGCTGGTGCAGATTCGGCGCGCGTTGAAGCCGGACGGCTTGTTTCTTGCGGCATTGCTCGGCGGTGAGACGCTGACGGAATTGCGCCAGGCCTTCGCCGCGGCAGAGGCCGAGATCGATGGCGGTGTCTCGCCGCGTGTCGCACCCTTTGCCGATGTGCGCGAACTCGGCGGCCTGCTGCAGCGCGCGGGATTTGCGCTTCCGGTCGTCGATTGCGATCGTGTGACGGTGCGCTACGCGACGCCCTTCGATCTGATGCGGGATTTGCGCGGCATGGGCGCGACCAATACTCTGGTGGAGCGCCGGAGGACGCCGCTGAAGCGCGTCATCGTGCAACGCGTGGCGGAAATCTATGCGGAGCGCTTCGGCGACCCGGACGGACGTCTGCGCGCCAGCTTTGACATCGTCTGGCTGTCGGGATGGGCGCCGCACGAAAGCCAGCAGCGGCCGCTACGCCCTGGGGCGGCGAAAGCGCGTCTCGCCGACGCGCTGAAAACAATCGAGTTGCCGGCGGGCGAGAAGACGAAAAAATTCGACTAGCTTCCCATCGCCGTGCTCACCGAGTCGTACATTCCCTTGACGGACACGCCGAGCGCATTGACCGCGGCGACGATTGCAACCGCAATACCGGCTGCGATCATCGCATACTCGATCGCGGTTGCCGCGCGCTCGTCGCCGATAAAGCGTTGGACCATTTTGTCATCCGGCTTGCGCATTTCCTGGGTTCCCGTCTGCTTCTTTCGGTCACAACAACGCCATCAGGTGTGGGATCAACGGTTCATCCGCTGGCGGCATCGGGTATTCCCTGAGCTTGTTGGGCCGGACCCAGGCGAGCTGCACGTGGTGCCTGGCGCTGACCTGCCCCTCCCATCGCCGGCACACATAAAGCGGCATCAGGAGATGAAAGCCGGGATAGGCGTGGCTCGCGAAGGTCAGCGGTGCAAGACAGGCTTCCCTGACGACGATTCCCAGTTCCTCCTGCAGTTCCCGTATCAGTGTCTGTTCGGGCGTCTCGCCGTCCTCGATCTTGCCGCCGGGAAACTCCCATAAGCCTGCCATCGCCTTGCCGGCCGGCCGCTCCGCGATCAGGATGCGGCCGTCGGCATCAATCAGGGCGCAGGCCGCGACAATGATGAGTCTGGCGTTCAATACCGTTGATCCACTCTAGGTAGTGCCGCGTTAACGGCTGCTTAAGAGCAGCATGCAGACTACGACCGGTAGTCGCCGTTGATCGCGACATACTCCTTGGTCAAATCGCAGGTCAGGACGCGGTCGCGGCCTTTTCCGATCCCGAGCGACACGCGCAATTCAATCTCCGGCTTTTTCATTGTTTCGGAGACCATGGCTTCGTCATAGGACGGATCGCGCGCACCCCTGGCGGCGACGCGGATACCATTGAACCAGATCGACAGCTTGTCACGATCGGCCGGTTCGCCGGCCTTGCCGACCGCCATTACCACCCGGCCCCAATTGGCGTCCTCGCCCGCAATCGCCGTCTTCACCAGAGGCGAATTGGCAATCGACATGGCGATGCGCCGCGCGGATTTGTCCGAAGCCGCGCCTTCGATCCTGATCTCGACGAGCTTGCGGGCGCCTTCACCGTCGCGCGCGACCTGTTCGGCGAGATTGCCGAGCACGGCATGCAACGCCCTGGCAAAGCCCTTGAGGCGGGGGTCGTTGGCACGTGCGATTCGCGGTGCCCCGCGCGCCGACGCCGCGCCGGTCGCAAAGGCCAGCAACGTATCGGAGGTCGAGGTGTCGCCGTCGATGGTGACGGCGTTGAAGGTGTCGGTGACGGCTTCGCTCAGGAGCTTCTGCAGGACCGGCGCCGCAATCGGCGCGTCGGTGAAGACGAATGACAGCATCGTCGCCATGTCGGGCGCGATCATTCCGGCGCCCTTGGCGATTCCGTTGACCGTCACCGTCGTCTTGCCGATGCGGGCCTGCGCGGTCGCGACTTTCGGGAAGGTGTCGGTGGTCATGATCGCCTTCGCCGCATCGAGAAAGCGGCCCGGCGCCGCACTCTCGACGAGCGTCTGCATCACGCCGTCGAACTTGGTGGCGTCCAGCGGTTCGCCAATAACGCCGGTCGAGGCGAGAAACACGTCGTCGACGTCGCAGTCGTTGGCCCGGGCGGCAAGCCTTGCGGTAAGCTGTGTTGCCGCACGTCCCGACTTGCCGGTGAAGGCATTGGCGTTGCCCGAATTCACCACCAGCGCGCGGGCCGTGCCGCCCTTCAGCCGCGCGCGGCACCATTCCACCGGCGCCGACGGGCATTTCGAGCGCGTGAGCACGCCGGCGACCGTCGTGCCCTTGTCGAAGGCGGCGAACAGCACATCGGTGCGGTTCCTGTAGCGGATGCCGGCTTGCGCGGTTGCGATGCGCATGCCGTCGATCGCGGGCATCTCGGGTGTGGTGGCGGGAGCCAGCGGGGAAACAGCGGTCGACATGTGCAGGGCCTCGTCGCCCGGCGGCATGCGGGCAGCCCCGTCATAGCGGCATGGTTGCAAAAATAAAGCGGGACGCTCGCACGTCCCGCCCGCAACCGCTCTGGAGCCGCGGCTTATTTCTTGGCCGGGGCCTTGGTATCGGGCTTGGCGTCCGGCTTGGCGGCCGGTGCCGGATCGGCAGACTTTTCGCCGAGCTTCTCGATCTTGGCCTCGGCGCGCAGCTTCTGGATCATCTCGGCCTGCGCCTTGCGCTGGACGAAATTCTGGATCTGCTCCTTAACCTGGTCGAAGGTCGGCGGCTGCTTGGCGCGCTTGTCATCGACGCGGATCACGTGCCAGCCGAACTGCGACTTCACCGGGTCGGAGACCTGACCCTTGTCGAGCTTGAAAGCGGCTTCGGCGAATTCCGGCACCATCTGGTCCTTGCCGAAGAAACCGAGGTCGCCGCCGCTGTCCTTTGAACCGGGGTCTTTCGATTTTTCCTTGGCGATGGCGGCGAAATCGCCGCCCTTCTTCAGGTCGGCGGCAATCGCCTTGGCCTCGTCTTCCGATTCGACCAGGATGTGGCGCGCGCTCACCTCCTGCTCGTCGCCGATGTCCTTGATGGCCTCGGCATAAACCTTCTTCATTGCCTCGTCGGTGACCGCGCTGCTTGCCTCGCTCTGCAGCAGCGCTTCCATCAGCAGCTTGGTGCGGGCGAGCTGAAGCTTCTTCTTGAAGTCGTCGGTTTCGCCGAGCTTTTTGGCCTCCGCGGCCTTGGCCACGAGGATCATGTCGGCCACATAGGTCGTCAGATATTCCTTTTTGGCCTCCGGCGACATCGGCGGGAGCTGGGCGCCGATGTCTTCCTCGGCGGTTTTCAGGTCGCTTTCCTTGATCTCGGTACCGTTCACCCTGGCCACCACCGGGTCGGTCTGGGACTGCGCGGGCGTGCCAAAGGGGCCGGCTATGACGAACATGGCGGCGGCAAGGGCCGGCAGCCACAGGAGCGACGAACGGGGTCTGGTCATTGGTCCTTCCTCAAGGAGGCTTGTGCCGGCGGCAAATCGCGCCGGACACTTACGCAAGCCCTATAGCTTGGCAATGCCCAAGCCTTCTTAATTTTCCGCAATCACCGGCCCACGGGCTCTGATTGACAAGGGTCCGACCCCCTCCTATTTCTCCAAGAATTCCGGCCGCAACCCACGAAATTTCCCCGCGATCCGGCTATATTGGGGTCCGCGACCCGGACCGTTTCCGGGGCGGATTCGCGCTCGGTTGACCGGCGGGTGTCCCGCGGCGTCAAAACTTCGTGTGTTGAACGCCTGGGCCGAACCCGCGGTTCCAATCGTCCGACCCAAGACGACCTGAAGAGAAGGAATTCGTATGCTCGGCGCAGTCGCCCGCAAGCTGTTTGGCTCCGCCAATGACCGGCGGATCAAAGGCTACCAGCCCCAGGTCCAGGCGATCAACGCGCTCGAGCCCGAACTCGCGAAGCTTTCCGACGACGAATTGCGTGCGCGCACCGCGGCGTTCAAGAAGCAATTGGCGGACGGCAAGACTCTCGACGACATCCTGGTTCCGGCCTTTGCCACCGTACGCGAGGCCGGCAAGCGGACCCTCGGCCAGCGCCATTTCGACGTCCAGCTGATCGGCGGAATGATCCTTCACGAGGGCGGCATCGCCGAAATGAAGACCGGCGAAGGCAAGACGCTGGTCGCGACCCTTGCGGTCTATCTCAATGCGCTGGCCGGCCGCGGCGTCCATGTCGTTACCGTCAACGACTACCTCGCCAAGCGCGACTCCGAATGGATGGCGCAGATCTATGGCTTTCTCGGCCTGACCACCGGCGTGATCGTGCACGGTCTCGACGACGAGGAGCGCAAGAAGGCCTACGAGTGCGACATCACCTATGGCACCAACAACGAACTCGGCTTCGATTATCTGCGCGACAACATGAAATACCGGCTCGAGGACATGGTGCAGCGCGGTCATGTGTTCGCGATCGTCGACGAGGTCGACTCGATCCTGGTCGACGAGGCACGCACGCCGCTGATCATTTCCGGGCCGCTCGACGATCGTTCCGATTTCTACAACACCATCGACAAATTCATTCCGCGGCTCGAAAAGTCGGATTACGAGATCGACGAAAAGCAGCGCACGGTGAATCTCACCGAGGCCGGCATGGAAAGGATGGAGCAGTGGCTCCGTGACGATGGGCTGCTGAAGGGCAATTCGCTGTACGACATCGAGAATGTCTCGACCGTGCACCATGTCAACCAGGGTCTGCGCGCGCACAAGCTGTTTCAGCGCGACAAGGATTACATCGTTCGCAACGGCGAGGTTGTGATCATCGACGAGTTCACCGGCCGCATGATGCCGGGCCGGCGCTATTCGGAGGGACTGCATCAGGCGCTCGAGGCGAAGGAACACCAGCCGATCCAGCCGGAGAACCAGACGCTCGCCTCGATTACCTTCCAGAACTATTTCCGCATGTACGACAAGCTTGCGGGCATGACCGGAACCGCGCTGACGGAAGCCGACGAGTTTCTCGACATCTACAATCTCAGCGTGGTCGAGGTGCCGACCAATCGTCCGATGATCCGCGACGACCAGGACGACGAGGTGTATCGCACCAACGACGAAAAATATCGGGCCATCATCGCGCTGCTCGAGGAATGCAAGCAGAAGGGCCAGCCGGTGCTGGTCGGCACCACCTCGATCGAAAAGTCCGAGACTCTTGCCGAAATGCTGCGCAAGGACGGCTGGGAGGCGCATGACTTTACCGACCCGAACGCCTTTGCGGCACTCTATACCGGTGACGAGGGCGCCAAGAAGACCAAGGTGTTCGCGATCCTGAACGCCCGCTACCACGAGCAGGAAGCCTATATCGTGTCGCAGGCCGGCGTGCCGGGCGCGATCACGATCGCGACCAACATGGCCGGCCGTGGCACGGACATTCAGCTCGGCGGCAATGCCGATATGCGCATCAAGCAGGAATTGACCGGAATCGAGGGCGAGGAGCGCGAGAAGCGTGCCCAGGATATCCGCGATCAGGTCACGCGTCTGAAGGAAAAGGCGCTGACGGCCGGCGGGCTGTTTGTGCTCGGCACCGAACGCCATGAAAGCAGACGTATCGACAATCAGCTGCGCGGCCGCTCGGGCCGGCAGGGCGATCCCGGCCGTTCGAAGTTCTTCCTGTCGCTGGACGACGACCTGATGCGCATTTTCGGGTCCGACAAGCTTGAGGGGATGCTGACCAAGCTCGGTCTCAAGGAGGGCGAGGCCATCATCCATCCCTGGATCAACAAGGCGCTGGAAAAGGCGCAGCAGAAGGTGGAAGCCCGCAACTTCGACCTGCGCAAGAACATCCTGAAATACGACGATGTCGCCAACGACCAGCGCAAGGTCATCTTCGACCAGCGCATCGACCTGATGAAGGACGACAACGTCACCGAGACCGTCGCCGATATGAGGCACGCCCTGATCGACGAATTGGTGTCGAAGCACATTCCGGAGAACGCATATCCCGAGCAGTGGGATACGGCGAACCTGCAGGACGCGGTGAAGCACATCCTCAATCTGGACCTGCCGATTCAGGACTGGGCCAAGGAGGAGGGCATCGCCGACGAGGAAGTGCGGGACCGCATCAACAAGCGTGCCGACGAGCATATGGCCGGCAAGATCGCTCAATATGGCCCTGAGGTCATGCGCTATGTCGAGAAATCGATCCTGCTGCAGACACTCGACCATCTGTGGCGCGAGCATCTGGTCATGCTCGAGCATCTTCGTCAGGTGGTGGGCCTGCGCGGATACGGGCAGCGCGATCCGCTGAACGAGTACAAGTCGGAGGCGTTCCAGCTGTTTGAAGCCCTCATCGCCAATCTTCGCGAAGGCGTGACCGCTCAACTCATGCGGGTTGAGGTGATGCAGGCTCCGCCGGAGGACATGCAGCAGCAGCTCCCGTATATGGAGGCCCACAAGATCGATCCGTTCACCGGCGAAGACGAGATGGCGTTCGCGGATGCGACTCTGTCTCCGGCGATGGCCGGTGGAAACGGTGCGCAGCGGGCGATCGAGCGCGATCCCAAGAATCCGGCGACCTGGGGCAAGGTCGGACGCAACGAGACCTGCCCATGCGGATCGGGCAAGAAATACAAGCATTGCCACGGCCGCTTCGGCTGAACGGCGGTCGCCGTTCGAGCAAAAGTCTGATAATTGTCAAGGCCGGGCTTGAGCCCGGCCGTTTTGCTTGGGGCGTCCCTGCCGACGCAGCCGAAACCAACATCTCGGCCGCGCGTTGGCGTTCATAGATTGATCCAGCGAGTGCAAAGATGCAGGTCCCCCTCGAAATTGCCTTTCACAACGTCGATCATTCCGACTGGGCTGAAGACGAGATTCGAGGGCACGTTGCCCGCCTTGAAGAAATCTACAAGCGATTGACATCCTGCCGCGTCCGTGTCGATCAGCGCGCGAACAATGCCAATCAGACCATTCCCCCGGTTGTGCGCATCGAAATCGGTCTGCCGGGACACAAGGATATCGTTGTCGCGCACGAGCCGGAGCATCTGCAGCGCAAATTCCAGCGGCCCGATCTTCATCACGCAATCAACGAGGCGTTCCGGCTTGCCGAGCGGCAGCTGAGCACGTTCAAGGAGCGGGTGTCCGACCGCAAGACAGCGCTGACGCACGAGGCTGCCCAGGAGTTTCTCGGTCAGGTCGCGGAGATGCACGCGGACAAGGACCACGGCTTCCTGATGACCAAGGAAGGCGGGCTCCTTTACTTCCATCGCAACGCGGTCCTGATCGGGGAGTTTGACCGGCTCAAGCGCGGTGACGCGCTGAGCTATGTCGAGGAAGTCGGAGATACCGGGCCGATCGCCACGAAGATTCGTGTGAAGGTGGAGTCGAACGGGAGCGCAGGTTCCTGACCGGATCCAGCGTGATGTCGCTTCAATTGAGCGTGCCTTTATCCGCGCCGGAAAGCAGCGGCGCGGCTGGCGCAGCCAACGTCAGCGAAACGCGCTCCAGCGGCTGTCGAAGTTCGAGCTGGAAGGCGCAGGCTGCGCGCCGCTGACAAATGCGCGGCTGGGCAGCGGCGCGGGCGCTGATGCCGCGGGCGCTGGTGCCGGTGGCACTTCCGCAGTCTTGACATTCGACGTGTTGTTTGTGGCCCGTGCCGGGGCGGCAGGCTTTACGTCAGCTTGGGGGCCGGACGGTTGCGGCTGTTCGCTCGATCCGCGAAGACCGACCATGCGCGACACCCGAGACCTGACGCTTTCACGCTTGGGTGCGGGCCGCGGCGCTTCGACTGCTGCCACTTGTGTTTGCACCGGCTCCGGATTGGTGGTTCCGAACCGGAAGAAATTTCCGACCTTCTCTGCAAAGCTGGGCTCGCTCGCTGGCCGGGCGTCAGGTTTTGCCAGCGGCGCGGTGCGGGGCAGCGGCACGTTGGCCATGCGCACGGGCTCGGGCGCGCGGGCCGAACTGGTGATGTCGTTGTCGGATGCTTGCGGCGAACTATAGGCGACGATACTGCCCTGGCTGTTGCGGTCGACAACCAGTTTCACGTTGCCGCGCTCGTCTACCATCTCCCGCGGTTGCAGCTTGGCAACGAAAGTCGGGTGCATGCCGCCATCGCGGCCGGTTCTTACCGGGGCGACCGGCACCCCGCGCGACGCCAGCTGGGCGACCTGCAATTCATCGCTGCGCTGTTTGCTGTAGACCGCGGAGGCGATCTCGTCAGGCACCTCGTAGACCGGACATTGGCCTCGCGGGCTGAAATTCAGCGGTGTCGCGCCTCCGCCGGCCGACTGGGCGTTGAACACATAGCGCTTCTCGCAGACATCGACCTTGGGCTCGAGACGCGTCACCTCAAAATGGTCGTTGCCCTGCTTGAGCATGCGCCAGAATGGCATATTCGGATTGTTGCGATGCTTGGCCATGTTCGCGGCGGTCATCCGGAACGGATAGGCCTGCACCTGGAACGACTTCTGCCCGCCGAAGAAGGATTCCCGGCCGAGCGCGAAGATTTCCTGGATCTGCTCGTCGCTCATGGCATAGCAGCCCCGGGACGAGCAGTCGCCGTGAACCATGAGATGCGCGCCGGTGCGATCATGGGCGCGGTCAAAGGCGTTCGGATAACCGAGATTGAACGCCAGATAGAACTGCGAGTTCGGATTCATCTGGCCGGGCGTGATGTCATAGAAGCCTTCGGGCGCCTGGCGGTCGCCTTCCTTGATCTTGGGTCCGAGATCGCCGGACCACTTGCAGATCGGATAGGTCTTGAGCAGCGCATAGCGGCCGGTTCGATCCTTCTTCCAGACCTCAAGTTCGGATTCGGTCTTAAATACCCGAACGAGGATCGGAGAGGTGACGTCCATGTTCTTGTCGCCGATTTCCGCCAGCAGTCGCGGCGGAATCGGCGCATTGGCCTTCGAGGAATAGGGGAACGTAGCGTCGGACTTGCAGCCGGACAGCACCACGGCACCGGCCAACGCCGCCGAGATCAGAAACGTCCGCAACAGGTCAGGGCGTGACGTCAAACCTTTTGCCCCCAAAATACTGCCCCGAAATAGTGCCCCAAGATCGGCCTTCCCAAGCCTTCGGACGCCAAGCCTTCAGACCCCAAGTCTCGGAGAGATTGCTATCCCCCCGGATAGAGCCGTGCAAGGGCCTCAGCTCCGTTACCGAATGATCATACCACCATGAACGTCCGGTAAAATCGTATAAATACAAGGCTTTCAAGGCGGCGGCATTATGGCCGGAACAGGGCAGGCGAGGAACCCGGTAAGGTTAACACCTAAAATCACAGCGAAATCCAGGGACTTTGGTATCCGCTTCCGGCAGCGGCCCGCATCTTACAGCTTGCCGCGTCCGATGCTCAGGAACTTGTCCCGGCGCGACTGGCGCACAGCGCTGCGATCGAGCGCTTTCAGGTCGGCAAAGGCGGCCGCAATCGCTTCGGCGGCATGGGCAATGGCTGCCTGGGGGTCGCGATGCGCGCCCCCGGCGGGCTCCTCGAGGATCTGGTCAACGATCCCGAACCGGATCAGGTCCTGCGCCGTGATCTTCATGTTGGTCGCGGCCTCCTGCGCCTTAGTGGTGTCATGCCACAGGATCGAGGCCGCCCCCTCGGGCGAGATCACGCTGTAAATCGCGTGTTCCAGCATCAACACGCGGTTGGCGGTCGCGATCGCGATGGCGCCGCCCGAGCCGCCCTCGCCGAGAATCACCGCGACATTGGGTACGCCCAGATTGAGACAGGCTTCGGTGGACCGGGCGATCGCTTCCGCCTGCCCGCGCTCCTCCGCTCCGATGCCAGGATAGGCGCCCGCAGTATCGACCAGCGCCAGTACCGGGATGTCGAAGCGGTCCGCCATGTCCATCAGCCGCACCGCCTTGCGGTAGCCCTCGGGGCGGGCCATTCCGAAATTGTGCCTGAGCCGCGCCTCCGTGCTCGAGCCTTTTTCGTGGCCGATCACGCAGATGCTCTCGCCACGGAACCTGCCAAAGCCGCCGACGATCGCATCGTCATCGCCGAATTTCCGGTCACCCGACAGGGGCACGAAATCATCGATCAAGGCGCCGATGAAGTCGAGACAATGGGGACGCTGCGGATGCCGCGCCACCTGAGTCTTCTGCCAGGGGGTGAGGTCCTCGTAGATTTCCTTGAGGGTCGCGGCGGCCTTCGACTCGAGCCGAGCGATTTCCTCGTCGACCTGTACTTCGCCGCCGCCATCGGCTTGCACGACTCGCAATTCCTCGATTTTGGCTTCGAGTTCTGCGACCGGTTTTTCGAAGTCGAGGTAGGAGCGCATCGGGTTTTGCCGGCATCGCGGGCCAAGGTGCCGCGGCCGGGCGCACATGGCGGTTTGCCGCGCTCAAGTCAAGCAATGCGGGCTTCAGCAGCGTTAACGCCGGGGGCCGGAGGCGGCCGGGTCGTCGTTCAGCGGATGCAGGTCGCGGACCAGACTCTTCAACCGCTCTTCCAGAATATGCGTATAGATCTGTGTGGTGGAAATGTCGGAATGCCCGAGCAAGGTCTGGACTACGCGTAGATCCGCGCCGTTCTGCAGCAGGTGGCTCGCAAAAGCGTGCCGCAGCACGTGCGGGCTGATGGCGTTGGTGCGCAAACCGCAAAGCGCTGCCAGCGCCTTGAGATCGCGCGCAAAATGTTGCCGTGTCAGGTGGCCTTCCTTTCCGGATGACGGGAACAGCCAGACCGAGTTCCGGTTCTTGGTATCCTTCAATAGATCCCGGTATTGCGTCATGGCGCGCCGCGCCGCGTCGTTAAGCGGTACCATGCGCTCCTTGCCGCCCTTGCCGCGCACGATCAGCATGCGCTGGTCACGGCGGGCGGCCGACGCCGGAAGTTCGACCAGTTCCGAAACCCGCAGGCCGGTCGCATACAGCAATTCGAGCAGACAATAGAGACGCGCTGCGCGTTGCCGGTCGGGGGCCGAACGCTCTGTCTGCTCCGCGTTGGCGCGGGCCGTCGTGATCAGCCGGTCGACTTCGGCGACGGTGAGCGTCTTGGGAAGCGAGCGGCCGCGCTTCGGGCCTTCCAGGATGGCGGCGGGGTCGTCGGATCGATAGCGCTCGGCATAGAGGAAGCGATAAAGCTGACGTACCGCCGACAATTTGCGCGCAACCGATGATGGCGCGAGACCGCGGCGGGAGAGGGCGGCGAGATAGCTTCGAATGCCGTCACTCGTGATGTCGGCAAGTCGGGCTCCCGCCGCGGCGGCGTGGCCGGCGAAGTCTTCGAGGTCGGAACGATAGGCCGCAAGCGTGTTCGGACGGGCACCGCGTTCGGCCGCGAGCATGTCCAGGAACAGCGCGATGCTGTTTTCGCTCGATATTGCTGCCGGGCGTGCCATGCGCGCCGGCTGCTAGCGCTGCTTGCTGAACCGGTCCTGCGGGATCGTCACGCTGATCTCGCGGGATTGCGGCTTTACCAGCAAGGTGAGCGCGACCATGCCGCCATAGATCACCCCGGCGATGACAGCGACGACAGCGAGGAAGCGGAACAGGCTCGGCATGGCAGCTCGATGGGATAGAGGCTTTCGATCAGCCGAAATCGAAGGAAGGCGTCAGTACCAACATGTTCGCGCCGGTCTGACAAGGATGGGCCCGCAACCCGACAGGATCAAGGCAGGCGCGGGCTTGCAATGCGCCGCACGTGCTATAGTCGGCATGTGTCCAAGGCAAACCCGCAGAATCCTGATGCCGCAAACCGTCGTCCATAGCGCTACCCGTACCAAGGAGGCTGCGATCGTGCATGCGCTCGGACGGCGGGCGCTGGTGCTGGTCGGCATGATGGGGGCAGGCAAGTCGTCGGTCGGGCGCAAGCTTGCTTCCCGGCTGGCCATGCCCTTTGTCGACGCCGATACTGAGATCGAGGCGGCTGCCGGAATGACGATTCCCGAGATTTTCGAGGTGCGCGGCGAACCCGAGTTCCGTTCTGGCGAGGCGCGGGTGATCGCGCGCTTGCTGGACGCCGGGCCGCAGGTGCTGGCGACCGGAGGCGGCGCCTATATGAACGATGATACGCGCGCAATCATCGCACAAAAAGGGGTTTCCATCTGGCTGAAAGCCGACTTCGATGTCCTAATGCGACGGATCAGGCGTCGCAACGACCGGCCGCTCTTGCGCACTGCCGATCCCGAGGCGACTTTGAAGCACTTGATTGAACGGCGCTACCCCGTCTACGCGCTTGCCGATATCACGATCGGATCGCGCGACGTCTCGCATGATGTCATCGTGGATGAGTTGATCGAGGCTTTGGCCGGACATTTCGCGCTCTCGCCGAGGGACGAACCATGACCGCTCCTCTCCGCTCCGGCGATCCGATTACGGTCGACGTTGCGCTCGCCGGTCGCGCCTATGACATCGTGATCGGTCGCGGGTTGCTGTCCGGCCTTGGACAACGGGTCGCGGCCCTGCGCCCCGGCGCCCGCGTCGCCATTGTGACCGACGAGGTGGTCGCGAAACAGCATCTCCCGGCAGCGAGGGAGTCTTTTGCTCACGCTGGCATCGCGACCGGCCTGGTGGTCGTGCCCGCCGGTGAAGCATCGAAGAGCTATCCGGTATTCGAGCGGGTTTGCGAGGACTTGATCGGGGCACGCATCGAGCGCGGCGATCTCGTGGTGGCGCTCGGCGGCGGGGTGATCGGTGATCTCGCCGGCTTCGCCGCTTCCGCGGTGCGTCGTGGCGTGGACTACGTCCAGGTTCCGACCACCTTGCTCGCGCAGGTCGATTCATCGGTCGGAGGCAAGACCGGAATCAATTCGCGCCACGGCAAGAACCTCGTCGGCGCCTTCCATCAACCGATCCTTGTGGTCGCGGATACCGCGCTTCTGGATACGTTGCCGCCCCGAATCCTGCGCGCCGGTTATGCGGAGGTGGCCAAATACGGCCTGATCGGGGACAGCGAATTCTTCGCCTGGCTCGAGGAAAACTGCAGCGATATCTTCGCCGGCGCGCCGGCGCGCGAGCACGCGATCGCGGTGAGCTGCCGGATGAAGGCGCAGGTCGTCGCGCGCGACGAACGCGAGACCGGCGACCGTGCTCTCCTGAATCTCGGCCACACCTTCGGCCACGCGTTGGAAGCTGCGGCCGGATTTTCCGATCGGCTCTACCATGGCGAAGCGGTCGCAATCGGAATGGTACTGGCCTTTGGCTTCTCGG
This sequence comes from Pseudorhodoplanes sp., assembly GCF_050250235.1. Taxonomy (GTDB): domain Bacteria; phylum Pseudomonadota; class Alphaproteobacteria; order Rhizobiales; family Xanthobacteraceae; genus Pseudorhodoplanes. The sequence continues at coordinate 26,530 of NZ_JBFWPA010000035.1, read as the reverse complement.
CAAGCCTGGGGCTATGCACGCAGGCGGATGCAGAGCGGGTGGCGCAACATCTTGCGGCCGCCGGATTGCCGACGCGCATCGCCGACATTCAAGGCGAGCCGCCGACCGCCGATCGGTTGCTCGACCTGATCGCGCAGGACAAGAAAGTCAAGCGTGGCCGGCTGACTTTCATCCTCGCACGCGGCATCGGACAGAGCTTCATCGCGCCCGATATCGACGCCGCTGATGTCCGCCAGTTTCTCACCGGTCAAATCGACTGATCGATGGATATCCCCGACTGGCTGGCATTGCTGGCGATCCTGGTCTGCCTCGCGCTCTCCTTCTTTTTCTCGGGTAGCGAGACCGCGCTCACCGCCTTCTCACGCGCGCGCATGCTGCGCATGGAGAAGGCCGGCAACCGCAACGCGGGCATCGTCAACCGCCTTACCGAAGCGCGCGAGCGGCTGATCGGCGGTATTCTGCTTGGAAACAACGCGGTCAACGTCGCCGCGTCCTCGCTCATGACCGGCGTCATGCTCGCCTGGTTCGGCGAGGTCGGTGTCGTCTACGCGACCCTTGTGATGACTGCCGTCATCGTGATCTTTACCGAAGTCCTGCCCAAGACCATCGCAATCAATGCGCCGGAACGCGGCGCATTGCTGGCAGCCCGGCCGATCCAATGGGTGGTCAGGGTGTTCGGCCCCATCCTGATCTGGATCGAGAGGCTGGTGCGGTTGATGCTTTCCGCATTCGGCTTGCGGGTCGGTGAAAGCCAGCCGATTCTTTCCGCGCGCGAAGAACTGCGTGGTGCGGTCGACCTGATGCACCGCGATGGCAGCGTCGAGAAGCACGACCGTGACATGATGGGGGGCGTTCTGGACCTGCGCGAGTTGCAGGTGTCGGATGTCATGATCCACCGCACAGAGATGATTACGGTCTGCGCGGATGAAAGCTCGGAGGAGGTGCTGAAAGCGGTGCTTGCCGCACCGGTCACCCGGATCCCGCTCTGGAGTCGGACGCCCGACAATTTCGTCGGCATCCTGCATGTGCGGGACCTGCTGGTCGCGATTCAGGAGGCGGGCGGCGAGTTGTCGAAGATCGACGTGGTTTCGCTTGCGCGGCCGCCCTGGTTCGTACCCAACGTGCGGCCCCTGACCGAGCAGCTCAAGGCGTTTCGCCGCCGCAAGACGCCGCTTGCGCTGGTCGTCGACGAATATGGCGAGGTCATGGGCCTCGTGACGCTCGAAGACATAATCGAGGAAATTGTCGGCGACATTACCGACGAGCACGATGTCAATCTGCCCGGCGTATGGCCGCAACCGGACGGCTCTGTTCACGTCGAAGGCAGTGTTCCGATTCGCGATCTCAACCGCGCCATGGAATGGAGCCTTCCGGACGAGCAGGCGACGACGATCGCCGGGCTCGTCATCCACGAAGCGCGCTCGATTCCCGATGTCGGCCAGACCTTCACTTTTTACGGGTTCCGGTTCGGCGTTCTGCTGAAGGACCGGAACCGGCTCACCTCGCTTCGCATCACACCGCTTTCCCGCAAGCCGGGTGGTGATTTTGCGCATGCGGAGCCCTTGCGCCCGGTGTGAGCGCTTTTGCCGATCCGTTTTTGTTTCGTCTATTGCTCTTCCTATTGTCCGCTCTCTCCCGGTGAACTCGCGTGGACCGCCAAGGCATGGACATTGCCGGCAAGCTCGGTCGCCAGCGCAGCGTTGATCGCTCGGTGCCGTTCAACTCGGGTCTTGCCCCGAAAGGCTTCCGACACGATATAGACGCGGTAGTGAGTCTGCCCCCCAGGACGATGCCCGGCGTGGCCAGCGTGAAGATGTGACTCGTCTTCGACCCGCAGGCTTTCGGGCGCGAAAGCTTCCGTCAATTTCTTTGTGATGATGTCTTTTGTTTGCATCGTCGTATGCCTGTTTCTTGGCTCATCCGCTTGAGCCGGATCAATCTCGGAAATGTCAAGTCTTGAACCTCAGCGCGCAATGTTCGCATACTGATCACCCATGAAACTCGACTCGCCATTGTTTGACAAAATCCGGGTGAAGCCCGGCGAAGATCGGCGTGCGCGCGCGACCGAGCATGCCTGCGAATGGCAAGGGTGCAGGAATGAAGCAACGCATCGCGCCCCCAAGGGCCGCGGTCGCGAGAAGGATTACTGGCGCTATTGTCTCGATCATGTGCGTGAATACAACCAGAACTACAATTTCTTCCAGGGCATGACCGACGACGACGTCCGCAAGTATCAGAAGGATGCCCTGACCGGACATCGGCCGACCTGGAAAATGGGCACCGGCAAGCAAGCCGATCCGGGCCGCTTTTACGCCGAGAATGGAATCGATCCGTTTGCAATGTACCGCGAACTCGGCGGCGAGGGCCGTGGCCAGTCCGGCCCCCGGGTCAAGGCTGAAAGCCGAACCATCCGGAATGCCGAGCGCAAGGCCTTCAACACGCTCGGGCTCGATATCGGGGTGTCGCGGACCGAGATCAAGGCCAAGTTTCATGACCTCGTAAAGCGGCACCATCCGGACAGCAACGGCGGCGACCGCTCGACCGAGGATCGGCTGATCGAAATCATTCAGGCCTATAATTATCTCAAATCGGTGGGTTTCTGCTGATTTCGGCGGCGGCCCTGGCGTCGACCCTGCCCCACGACAATCCGGCCCAGCCTTTCCCGACGAGAGCAGAATACCCATGTTTCCCGTGCATCATGAGGCAGACGCGCGTCCGGACGGGTTTCGCGGCGGAAGGCGTTTCTGCTAGGTTGGCTCTCGATTTGCCAACCTGAAGCGACATTTTGCGCGCCCGGTCCGGCTGGCGCATGGAGAAGCAATGGCTACCGTATCCGAAGAGATTCCCCAGGGGCCTGGCGGCCTGCCCGACATGAAGGTTTCGGTCCGGCAGGTCTTCGGCATCGACTCCGATCTTGAAGTCCCGGCCTATTCGGAGCCCGACGCGCATGTGCCCGATTTCGATCCGGACTACCTGTTCGATCGGCCGACCACGCTCGCCATCCTTGCAGGTTTTTCGCGCAATCGCCGCGTGATGGTGACCGGCTATCACGGTACTGGAAAGTCCACGCATATCGAGCAGGTCGCCGCGCGGCTGAACTGGCCCTGTGTGCGGGTCAATCTCGACAGCCACATCAGTCGCGTCGATCTCGTCGGCAAGGACGCGATTGTCATCCGCGACGGCCTGCAGGTCACCGAATTCCGTGACGGCATTCTGCCCTGGGCGCTTCAGCACAATATCGCGATGTGTTTCGACGAATATGACGCCGGCCGACCGGACGTGATGTTCGTGATTCAGCGCGTGCTTGAGCAGTCCGGACGGCTGACGCTGCTCGACCAGAACAAGGTGATCCGGCCGCATCCATGTTTCCGGCTGTTTGCCACGGCCAACACGGTCGGCCTTGGCGACACCACCGGCCTGTATCACGGTACGCAGCAGATCAACCAGGGACAGATGGACCGCTGGTCCATTGTCACCACGCTGAACTATCTGCCGCACGACAAGGAAGTCGACATCGTGCTGGCCAAGGCCAAGCATTATCGAAACGAGGAAGGCCGCGACATCGTCTCAAAGATGGTGCGCGTCGCCGATCTCACCCGCAATGCCTTCATGAACGGCGATCTTTCTACGGTCATGAGCCCGCGCACGGTGATCACCTGGGCGGAAAATGCGGATATTTTCGGCGATATCGGCTTCGCTTTCCGCGTTACCTTCGTGAACAAGTGCGACGAACTGGAGCGTCCGATTGTTGCGGAATTCTATCAGCGCAGCTTCGGGCAGGAATTGCCCGAGTCGTCGGTGAATGTTGCGCTGACATAACGGGGCGTTGCTGGAGCGGTTCGAACGATGGGCCGGTGCGGCACGCGCAAGAGTTTCGTTCAGGATACAGGGCCGCTTCGCGTCATACCGCACTAAACAATTGGGGCTGGTAGCTACCCTTGACGCACATGTTTCGCACATTCGTGTCCGGTCTGATCCTGCTCCTGCCGCTGATCATCACGCTCGCCGTGGTGGCGTGGCTGGGGCAGTTCATCATCGATTACGTCGGACCTTCCAGTATCGTCGGCCACGCTTTGACGACGATCGGGTTCAGCTTCTCCGCCTCCCAGATCGTTGCCTATGTAATCGGACTCATTGTTTTCCTCGCGGTCGTCTATCTGCTCGGTCTGGCGGTCGAGTCGCGGCTGCGGAGCCATCTGTCGCAATTTCTCGACTCGACCATGCGGCGGATTCCGGTGATTGGCAATCTGTACGATCTGATCCAGCGCTTCGTGGCCCTGATGGACAAGAATGACGTCGAGGGACTGAAGAGCATGAGCCCGGTCTGGTGCTTCTTCGGCGGTCTCGATGGCGCGGCGACGCTTGCATTGCTGCCGACGCCCGAGCCGATCATGGTCGGGGACAAGGCCTATCATGCGGTGCTGGTTCCTTCCGCGCCGCTGCCGGTCGGCGGATGTCTGATTTACGTGCCGGCTGAATGGGTCCAGCAAGCGGATGTCGGCGTGGATAAACTCGTGAGCATTTATGTGTCGATGGGTGTGACCTCACCGCTGAAAATACCGCCGCTGCCAGGCCCCGGCCCGAGGAAGGGCAACCTGACCGCGACTTGAGGAAGACGCAGGAACGAACGACGATCATGTCCTCGAACTACAAACCGAAACCGTCTCCAAAAGAATCCCCCACCGAGCCGTTCAAGCGCGCCGTGACGGGATGCCTGCGTGCGATTGCCAAGCGGCCGGAAATGGAAGTCGCATTCGCTGCCGAGCGGCCCGGCCTCGTCGGCGGCAAGGTGCGGCTGCCGGAGCCGCCGCGCAAGCTCACAAAGGCGGAGGCCGCGATCGTCCGGGGACATGCCGATTCGGTCGCGCTCAAGCTCGCGTGTCATGATCCCAACGTACACCGCAAGCTCATCCCGGGGGGGCAGCAGGCGCGTGCCGTGTTCGATGCGGTCGAGCAGGCGCGCGTGGAGGCGATCGGGGCGCGCCGCATGTCGGGTGTCGCGAAGAACCTCACGGCAATGCTCGATGACAAATTCCATCGCGGCAAGTTCGACGACATCACCGACCGTGCCGACGCGCCGATCGAGGAAGCGGTCGCCATGATGGTGCGCGAACGCCTCACCGGTCAGGCGCCGCCGCAGGCCGCGAAGAAGCTGGTCGAACTGTGGCGGCCGATCATCGAGAGCAAGGCCGGCCGCGGTCTCGACCGGCTCGAATATCTGATCGAGGATCAGGCGCGCTTCGGCGACGCGATCCACGATCTCCTCGATGCGCTGGATATGGGCGAGGATCGCAACCGCGATTCCGAAGAGGAGGAGGACTCCGAGCAGAGCGAAGACGATCGCCGTCAGAACGAAGAAGGAGAGCAGGGCGAGACGTCCGAATCGGAAGACATGCAGCGCATGTCGGTGGAGGAAGCGGAGGCGTCGGCGGAGGACGCTCAGGAGGCTACCGCCGAGGCCACGGACGCACCGAGTTCGGACATGTCCGACGATGCCGACATGGGCGATTCGGAGACCCCGTCGGAACCCTGGCGTCCGCGCTCGGGCCACAACGAGCATCGCGGGCCGGAATACGGCGCCTTCGTCACCAAGTTCGACGAGGAGATTGAGGCCGAGGACCTGTGCGAGCCGGAGGAACTGGACCGGTTGCGCAGCTATCTCGACAAGCAATTGTCGCATCTGCAGGGTGTGGTCGCCCGGTTGGCCAATCGCCTGCAGCGGCGCCTGATGGCGCAGCAGAACCGCGCCTGGGAATTCGACCTCGAAGAAGGAATGCTCGATCCGGCGCGGCTGTCGCGCATCATCGTCGATCCGATGCATCCGCTGTCGTTCAAGCGCGAGAAGGACACCAATTTCCGAGATACCGTGGTGACGCTTCTGCTCGACAATTCCGGGTCGATGCGCGGGCGTCCGATCACGGTCGCCGCCACTTGCGCCGACATCCTCGCGCGCACGCTGGAACGCTGCGGCGTCAAGGTCGAGATCCTCGGCTTCACCACGCGCGCCTGGAAGGGTGGTCAGTCGCGCGAGGCTTGGCTCGCTGCCGGCAAGCCGCCCAATCCGGGCCGGCTCAACGATCTGCGTCATATCGTCTACAAGGCAGCCGACGCGCCGTGGCGGCGTGCGCGCAAGAATCTTGGTCTGATGATGCGCGAGGGCCTTCTGAAGGAGAATATCGACGGCGAGGCGCTGAACTGGGCCTATCGTCGCCTGCTCGCGCGCCCCGAACAGCGCCGCATCCTGATGATGATCTCGGATGGCGCACCGGTCGACGATTCCACGCTGTCGGTGAATGCCGGAAACTATCTCGAGCGCCACCTACGCTGGGTGATCGAGGAAATCGAGACCCGCTCCCCGGTCGAATTGATCGCTATTGGCATCGGTCATGACGTGACGCGCTATTACCGGCGCGCGGTGACGATCGTTGACGCCGAGGAACTGGGCGGTGCGATGACGGAAAAGCTCGCCGAATTGTTCGATGACGAGGTGAGTGCGGCGGCCGCCGCGGCGCTGGTCCGCCGGGGTCCGCGCAGGCTTCATTCGTGACCAGACGGCATTTTCGCGTGATGCTGCTCGCCGTTGCGGGCCTGTCCTTCACCGCCTCGCTTGTTTCCGCCCAGCTCCTGCCGAGGACGGTTGCCGAACCGCCGGCGAAGCTTGAAATTCGGGCCAAACCGATCGAGGCATTCGATCCTCGCGAGCCGCAGCGCACGCAATTCGGCCCCTTGGTATTTCGCGGGGGGCTCGAATTGACCTCGCCGAACAAGCATTTTGGCGGCCTGTCGGGCATTCGAGTTGCGGCGAGCGGAAGCTTTCTTTCGATCACCGACAAGGCGCATTGGCTGCGCGGACGCATCGTCTATCGTGGCAATGCTCCGGTCGGCATCGCCGACGCGGAAGTGGCCCCCATGCTCTACAGCGACGGCCGGCCGATTACCGCACGGGGCTGGTACGACACCGAGGCGCTGTCCGAAGACGGCGGCTACGCCTATGTCGCGCTCGAACGCGTTCATCGAATCCTGAAATTCGATTACGGCAAGCGCGGTCTGCTCGCGCGTGCGACGCTCGTCCCGGCACCGCCGGAACTGAGAAAGCTGCCCAGCAACAAGGGCATCGAATGCCTCGTGGCCGCTCCGAAAGGGACGCCGGTCGGCGGCGCGCTGATTGCCATTTCGGAACGTGGGCTTGATGCGAACAAGAATATTCGCGGCTTCCTGATCGGCGGGCCGAAGCCGGGCGTGTTCGCGGTCAAGCCGAGCGATGATTTCGATGTAGTCGATTGCGTGCTGACCCCGGATTCCAATTTGCTGATCCTCGAGCGGCATTTTTCGTGGCGGCGCGGTGTGGCGATGCGGCTGCGTCGAGTGGCATTGTCCGACGTCGTACCGGGCGCGGTGCTCGAAGGCTCAACGCTGATATCGGCGGATATGGGGTTTCAGATCGACAATATGGAAGGCATGAGCGTGCACCGGTCGGCGAATGGCGAGACGGTGCTGACGCTGGTGTCCGACGACAATTTTTCGATCATCCAGCGGACGATTTTGCTGCAATTCACGCTGCTGGATCAATAAGCGCGCAACTCGTGCGTTCGCTCGTCCACGCGGACGAGAACCCAGATCGATGACTCCCGGATGGCCGCCGTTGCGGCCATGAGAGGGAATGCCGTGCGGATATCAGCCTGCCTTGGCGAGCTTTTTCTCAAGCTGGCGCTTCAGGTCGAGAGCCTTGGGTGACAGCTCGACGTCCTTTGCCTTGGCCAGAAAGCCGTCGAGACCGCCGCGGTGGTCGACGGTCTTGAGCGCATTGGCGGAGATGCGAAACCGCACCGCGCGCTCCAGCGCTTCCGACGTCAACGTCACGTTGACGAGATTGGGCAGGAACCGTCGCTTGGTCTTGCGGTTCGAATGGCTCACCTTGTGACCGGTCTGGAAAGCCTTGCCGGTGAGGTCGCACTTTCGCGACATGGTCAAAAATCCCGAATATGCTCGACGGCGCCCCTTGGGCGCGGGCCGAAGCTGCGTTTTCGCTATGAGGCGCGACCTATAGAGAGCCCGGCTGGAGGCGTCAAGGCGGCACGGCCTCTGAACCATAGAAACGGCGCATTGGTGCCGAATCGCTTAGGTTTGCGGAGTCCAGCCCGGTTGGGGGGGCCGAAGTGGAGCCGCAACGGAAGGGCCGCGAGGCTCCGAAAGGACCAGAGTGCATTTTTTCGGCAAATCCGGCATCGGCGCAGCATTTGGCGGCCTTCTGGTTGGGCTTGCCGTCCAGACCGCCGCGTGCGCGCAGGCCCGGCTTGATGCACGGTATGTCGTGACACTGGCGGGCGTTACGCTCGGGGAAGGGTCCTGGCTGGTGGATGTCCGGGAAGACAGCTTCGCCGCCGAAGCCAAGGGTTCGACCGCTGGACTGGCCAAAGTCTTCAGTTCCGGCCACGGGACCACGGCTTCCCGAGGTGCCATCAAGAACGGGCAACTGGTTCCTGCCAGTTACGCAATCTATGTCAAATGGGGGAAGCGGTTCGAAGACCTGCGCATGAAGATCAAGGACGGCGCGGTCAAGGAACTCACGATTTTGCCGCCCGCGGTCGAGCATCCCGATCGCGTCCGCGTCACGGAAGCGCATCGCCGCAATGTCCTCGACCCTATGACCGGATCGCTTCTGCGCGTGCCCGGCAAAGGGGATCTGATGGCGCCAAATGTATGCCGGCAGCATGCGCCGATTTTCGACGGCCGCATGCGCTATGATCTGACCCTTGCCTTCAAGCGAATCGAGCAGGTCAAGACGGCCGGATATTCCGGCCCGGCGCTCGTCTGCGCGATCTATTTTGCGCCTCTGGCCGGCCATGTGCCCAACCGCTCCGCGGTCAAGTATCTGATCGATCAGCGCGACATGGAGACCTGGCTCGTGCCGATTGCGGGCACACGCGTACTGGTTCCGTTCAAGGTCGTGGTCCCGACCCCGGTCGGCAATGGCGTCCTGCAGGCGACGCAGCTTGCAGTGACACCGCTTCCCACCCGTGCCAGCATGACGGCGCAATAGGGTCGCTTGCAATATCCCCGTTATTCTCCACATTCGGCCCTCCAGGAAGCTTGACTCTGAGCCGGAGTCTGGAGCGGTTCCGCGCATGAATGCATACAGGTCGGCGGATGGCGGGACGCAGCGAAATCACCCGATCTAGAGAGTTTGAGCCGGGGCGCTCTATATGCAGCAGTGAACGAACATGAACATTCCTGAGTCAGCGATTCGGCCGCGATTCGTTCCAGACTCGTTCCATTGCCTGACCGGCGTGGCCAAAAGCCAGGCCCGGGTGTTGCGTTGCGAGACAGGTCGGTTCAAAGCTTCGCGCGATTTCAGCCAAAGCAACCCGGTTCGCACCCTCTCGACATCGCCTGTCGCCTTATGAGACTTCGGTTTTCGGATCATTGATGGCCATTTCCTTTTCGCCCAGCGTTCGAAGCGACGCGCGCATGCGCGGGGCAGGCGTCACAGCCGTGCTTGGACCGACCAATACCGGCAAGACGCATCTCGCGATCGAACGGATGCTTGCGCATTCCTCGGGAATGATCGGACTGCCGCTTCGGCTGCTCGCGCGCGAGGTCTACAACAAGGTCGCCGACAGGGTGGGCGCGGATTCAGTCGCGCTCATCACCGGCGAGGAGAAGATCAAGCCATCCAATCCCCGCTTCTGGGTTTCGACAGTCGAGGCGATGCCGCGGGATATCGATCCGGCCTTCATCGCGATCGACGAAATTCAGCTGGCTGCCGATTTTGAGCGAGGGCATGTCTTCACCGACCGCATTCTCAATCGCCGAGGGCGTGAGGAAACGCTGATTCTTGGTGCTGCGACCGCGCGGCAGATCGTCGAGCGCCTGTTGCCGGGTGCCAACATCGTTTCCCGGCCGCGGTTGTCGCAACTCACCTACGCTGGCGACCGCAAGCTGACGCGCCTGCCAAGCCGCTCCGCCGTCGTGGCCTTCTCGGCCGATGAGGTCTATGCGATCGCGGAACTGATCCGCCGCCAGCGCGGCGGTGCGGCGGTTGTTCTCGGGGCGCTGTCGCCGAGAACGCGCAATGCGCAGGTCGCGCTTTATCAGTCCGGTGATGTCGACCATCTGGTTGCCACCGACGCGATCGGGATGGGGCTCAATCTCGACGTGGATCACGTCGCCTTTGCTTCCGATCGGAAGTTCGACGGCTATCAGTTTCGCAATCTCAACCCGGCGGAGCTTGCGCAGATCGCCGGGCGCGCGGGCCGCGCCACGCGAGATGGAACCTTTGGGACCACCGGCCGCTGCGCGCCATTCGACGATGAACTCGTTCAGCGGCTTGAAAGCCACTCCTTCGAGCCGCTCAAAATGCTGCAATGGCGCAATTCCAGCCTGGATTTCGCATCGATCGGCGCATTGCAGGCCTCGCTGGCCGAGATTCCCGACGAACCCGGCCTCACCCGTGCCCCGCTCGCCGAGGACATCCTCGTGCTGGAACATGCCGCGCGTGATGACGGTGTTCGCGTGCTGGCCAAGGACCGCGGGTCGGTCGAGCGGCTATGGGAGGCTTGTCAGGTTCCGGATTACCGCAAGATCGCTGCGGCAAACCACGCCGAACTCGTCATCACCCTCTATGGATTTCTGATGAGGGAGGGTAAAATCCCTGACGACTGGTTTGCCCGCCAGGTGGCGCAGGCGGATCTTCCTGAAGGCGACATTGATAGTCTCTCCACACGGATCGCGCATGTTCGGACCTGGACATTTGTTGCCAACAGGCCGGACTGGCTTGGCGACCCGGATCACTGGCAGGGTGTTACGCGCGCGGTCGAGGACAAACTTTCCGACGCATTGCACGAGCGGCTCACGGCGAGGTTCGTGGACCGCCGCACCAGCGTGTTGATGCGGCGGCTACGCGAGAACACCACATTGGAAAGTGAAATCTCCAAAACCGGCGAAGTGACTGTCGAAGGCCATCTGATTGGGCGGCTGGAAGGCTTCCGATTTGCGGCCGATCCATCGGCCGGAGGTTCGGAAGCAAAGGCGCTGCATGCGGCCGCGCAAAAGGCGCTTGCCGGCGAGATCGATGCCCGCGCTACCAGGCTGTCGCAGGCCCCTGATGAGCACTTCATTCTCACATCGGAGGGGACGATCCGCTGGACTGGCGACGCCGTCGGCAAGCTGACCGCCGGCGAGGAAGTGCTGCGTCCGCGGGTACGCATCCTCGCCGACGAACAACTCACGGGGCCTTCGCGCGAGCAAGTGCAGGCGCGGCTCGATCTGTGGGTTAAGGCTCACATCGACAAGGTTCTCGGGCCGCTTTCCTCACTCGCCGCGGCCGAGGATGTGACCGGGATTGCCCGCGGCGTGGCCTACCGGCTGATCGAGGACCTCGGTGTGCTCGAACGCCAGAAGGTCGCCGAGGACCTGAAGGGACTGGAACAGAACGCTCGTGCTTCGTTGCGGAAATACGGTGTTCGATTTGGTGCCTATCACGTCTACGTGCCGCCACTCTTGAAGCCTGCGCCGCGCGCGCTGGCGACCCTGCTCTATGCGATCAAGCACGATTCCGGCGACACCCGCGGGCTCGATGAAGTCCAGCAGCTCGCGTCGAGCGGGCGCACGTCCATTCCGGCAAACAAGGATGTGGCCAAGAATCTTTATCGGATTGCGGGGTATCGGGTGGCCGGCGAGCGCGCCGTGCGCGTCGACATTCTCGAACGCCTTGCGGACCTGATCCGCCCGGCACTCGGCTGGCGCGACAATGCGCCTGGCGTCAAACCGCCGGGCGCGCTCGACGGCACGGGCTTTACCGTCACGGTAGGAATGACCTCGCTGGTGGGGTCCTCTGGAGAGGATTTTGCCTCGATCCTGCGCTCGCTCGGCTACCGGATGGAACGTCGGCCAAAGCCGCAGGAGACGGCGCCTGCGCTTGCGGTCGCCGAATCGGGGCAGACTGCCGAGACGCCCGAAAGCTCGGCCGATGCGGTGCCGCTGGCCGATGATGTCGTGGCAGAGACCGGGATGGCCGCAGAGCCGGCTCCGGCGGCCGGGGAAGCGGTCGTGGCGGGCACGTCGCAGCCCGATATCGCTGCGGAACCGATCGCTGCCAGTGCCGGAGACGAGCCCGAGCGTGGCCCTGAAGCAGACCCGATGGTGGAGGGGGAGGTGTCGGCGCCCGTGATCGCGGCACCGGATGGTCTGGGAACCGCTGAGGCTGTGCCGGAAGCTGCCACGGCACCCCTGTTGTCCGACTCTGACGCTCCGGAGGCGGCTGGCGTTTCGGCTGAGCCCATCATGATCGAGGTCTGGCGGCCCGGTCGGTTTGAGAATCGCGAGAAGCGTCCGCATCGCAGGCACCAGCGCCGCGACCAACGCAGCGCGCAGAAGTCGGCGGCGGAGGCGCAGACCATCCCATCCGAAACCGTCGCGGCGCCGGCCGATGCGGTTGCGGCGCCGCCGCAGCCGCAGCCGCGCCCGCACGGGCCGCGTCCGCCTCGAAAGGATCGCGGCGGCCGGCCGCGCCGCCACGACAGCGGTGCCGACGCTCCGCGGCACGGCAAGCCGGACGGACGGCCGCCCCGTCAGGACCAGCGGCCGCGGCCCGAGCGGCGCGAGCGCGAGCCGGACCCGAATTCGCCATTCGCGAAGCTCGCGGCGCTGAAGGCGCAACTCGAAGCGGATTCCAAGGAGCGCCGCTGAAGGACCTGGACCGGCAGCGCATCGACAAATGGCTGTGGCACGCCCGGGTCGTGCGCACCCGCACTGCCGCGGCGGGGCTCGTCGATGGTGGCCTGGTCCGCATCAATGGGAGGCGGATCGGCGCGGCGAGCCGCCCGGTGCGCGCGGGCGACGTGGTGACGGTCGCTCTGGACCGGATCCGGGTGCTTCGGGTGAACGGGTTTTCCGCGCGCCGCGGTTCGGCGTCCGACGCGGCGGCGCTCTACGACGATCTTTCGCCGCCGCCGGCGGCGCCGCCGGAGGAAGGCATCGCGACAAGGCGGCCGAACCGGGATGAACGGCGCGATATTCTTCGGCTGAAGCGGCCGGGGAACGGCTGACGGATCACCCAGCGGTCCCTTGCGCGCTGTTGACCCGTAGGCTAGGGACCGCTTCGATATTCAGCATTTGGTCGGGTTCGGAATGACCTACATCGTCAACGACAATTGCATCCGATGCAAGTTCATGGATTGCGTGGAGGTCTGTCCGGTGGACTGCTTCTACGAGGGTGACAACATGCTGGTCATTCACCCGGACGAATGCATCGATTGCGGCGTCTGCGAACCCGAATGCCCGGTCGAGGCCATCAAGCCCGATACCGAACCGGGTCTGGAGAAGTGGCTCCAGATCAACGCCGAATATTCCAGGGTCTGGCCGAACATCACCGCGAAGAAAGAGCCGCCGGCCGACGCCAAGGACTGGGAAGGCGTCGAGGGCAAGGAACAGTATTTTTCCGCCGAACCGGGAACCGGAAATTAGGCGGTTTCGGGCTGCCCGATCTTAATCCTGTCGCGGATTTTTCCGCCCGCCGGCTGTGCCCTTCGTCCAAGGTCGGGTCTTAACACATTGATTTTTGCGGAAAATGTGCTATGTTGGCGGCATAGGAACGCAAGAACCGGAACAGGCTCCCCCTTTTCACCGTTTTCCCCGGGGGGAGCTTATTTTTTCGGAGCCGTTCCAGAGGAGCCGTCTTGAGGAGGGGCGTGGTACCCCACGCACAATCCAGTGCCCGAGAACAAATCGCGTCAGAAATCGAAGAAAGCGTCCCGCGGCAACGACCGCCGGGCCAAGAAGCCTTCCGCCGCGACCCGGCGGAACTCGCAAGGCTCCCGGCTTGCCGGCCGTGGAGCTCCCGTGGCCAAAGCAGCGCCCAGCCGTCCCAAGCCGGCGGGCGAAGGAGCACCCTCTGGAATGACTGTCAATAAGAAGACGACGCAGCGCCAAGGCTTCAAGACGACTGAATTCATCGTCTATCCGGCTCATGGCGTGGGCCAGATCCTGGCGATCGAGGAGCAGGAGGTGGCCGGCGCCAAGCTGGAGCTGTTCGTCATCAATTTCGTCAAGGACAAGATGACGCTGCGGGTTCCGACCGCGAAAATCGCGTCGGTCGGCATGCGCAAATTGTCCGAGCCGGCGATGGTCAAGCGCGCGCTGGAAACCCTGAAGGGCCGGGCCCGTGTCAAGCGCACCATGTGGTCGCGCCGGGCGCAGGAATACGAGGCGAAAATCAATTCCGGCGATATCGTCGCCATCGCGGAGGTGGTGCGCGACCTGTATCGCTCCGAGCAGCAGCCGGAGCAGTCCTATTCGGAGCGTCAGCTTTACGAGGCGGCGCTCGACCGGCTGTCGCGCGAGATTTCGGCGGTGCAGCACATCACCGAGACGGAAGCCGTGAAGGAGATCGAGGGCGCGCTCGCCAAGGGCCCGCGCCGCGGACCGAAGCCGGCCGAAGGTGCGGCCGCCGAGGACGAGACCGACGAGGAAACCGACAAGGTCGAGGACGAGGCGGCTTAAGACGCGCGCTTGGCGGCGCTTGTCCGGCGCCGGTCTGTCCGATCATCTGTGATGAACGCCCGGCTTCTGGTCGGGCGTTTTTCGTTTGGCCGGCGGTGGTCTGATCGGCCGTTGCGAAGGCTTCTTCCGGCTGACTCGGAATTTGAAAAAGCGCGTGACGCGCGACGGAACCCCGCCTCACACCAGATCGAAATCGTGCAACCAACGCGGGCCGAAATCGTGGAGGAGCGGCACATCGTCGAGCGGCGACCCCGACGCTTCGGCGGTCAGGTCGAAGACGAGGGCATCGGCCTCGGCGCGCGCGCCGTCGTCGTCGACGAGCGCCGACAGCGGCACCGCCGTGACGTTCGCGGACAGGTTGAAGTTGAACGGCGTCTCGTCGGGATCGTTGGTGGCGAAGGTGAGCGTGCCGGTCTTGAGCCCGATCTTCTTGGTGTCGACCCGGACCTGGAAGGTGTCGAAGCCGCCAGGAGCAATCGAAGACGACAGGCCCTCCACCAGCGCAAAACCTTTCGGTAATTTCAGCTTGGAGATGGTGAGCGTGCCGAAACCGGTATTGTCGACCGTGAAGGTGTGGATGGCGGTGCTGCCGACTGCGACATCGCCGAAATCCGTGCCGTTGCTCGCTTGAGGGGGGAGCTGGGTACCCGGGAGCGGCGGGTTGTCGACGATCAGATTGCCATTGCCCCTGACTTCGATCTCCGGGGGAACGATCACGACTTGGCCCGACAGCACAAAGTTGAAGGGGGTTTCATCGGCATCGTTGGTGGTGAAGGAGACCGATCCGGTCTTGAGGCCAACCTTCGTGGTGTCCATGCGAACGGTGAAGGTGTCGCTCGTGCCGGGCGCGATCGAGGCATTTAGGCCCTCGATCACCTCAAAGCCGTTCATCTTGCCGAATTTCCCGATCAACAATGGCGCATCGCCGGTGTTGCTGACGGTGAAGGTGTGAGTCGCCGCGTTGTCGCCCACGCCGACGGTGCCAAAGTCCGTGTTGTCGGCGGCGCTCGGCGTTGTGTCGCCGTCGGTGATGCCGATGCTGTTGCCGGACACCGCGATTTCGGGATTGGCGGTGGATGCGACCACGCTGCCATCGATCGCGAAACTGAAGGTCCGTTCGCTCGAGTCGTTGGACTTGACGACGATGTTACCCGCCTTCGTGCCGACCCGGCCCGTGTCCATCTGCACCGTGAAGAAATCGAACCCGCCGGGCGCGATGGTGCCGTTGAGCGGCTCGACGATGGAGAACGCGCCCTTCGGCACGGTGATCTTGCTGATCTGGAGCGGCGCGCTGCCCTGGTTGATGACGGCGAAGCTGCGCTCCACGACGTCGCCGACACGCGCCTGGCCGAAGGCGGTGTGATCGTCCGCCGACGGCGTCGCGTCGCCGGAGGTGATGTCTGTATGGTTGCCCCAGACCGCGATCTCGGGAACAGCCGAGCCTTCGTTCACGTCGGTGACATTGACGGTGATGGTCTGCCGGTCGAAAAACACGCCGTCGGAGGCCTGTACCTCGACCACATAGCTGTTGTTTTCGCCGGCATCGTCGGGCAATTCGAAATCCGGCGGGGTGAGGAAGAACAGCGTGCCATTGCCGGCATTGATGCCAAACAGCGCCGCATCGGCGCCGCCTGTGATCGAATATTGCAGCGTGGTCCCGGAATCCGGATCGTCTGCGGTCACCGTGGTGACGATGTCGGTATTCTCCGGGATCAGGACGCCGGCGGTGTCGCCGCCGCCATTCGAGGTGATGACCGGCGACGGATCCTGCACCGTCAGCGTGTAGCTGCCGCTCGATCCGTCGTCGCGCGCGCCGGCCTCGATGTAATAGAAGCCCGTGGTGATGGGCGTGAACAGGAGCTGCGAATTGAAGCCGGCGCCGCCGTCGTCGGCCTCGGCCACCACCGTTGCCTTGTCGGCGGCATAGACGCGCAGGAACGGATCGACCAGCGTGCCGTCGTCGCTCGACGTCCCTTTCAAGTCGATCAGATAGGTCTCGCCGGCGATCAATTGCCGTTCGGCATTGCCGGCGGTGTTGGTGATCGTCCACAGATCAACATCGCCCAGAAAGTCGATCCTGTCGGCACGCGTGGCGCCGACGGCGATGCGGAAATCGGTATGGTCATCGTCCGGACCCGAGGTGAAGGTGTCCGGCCCGGTATAGAGGGAAAGTCCGCGTCCGAAGAGAGCATTGGTATTGGCGGCGAATTGCAGGGCTTCGTTGCCAACCGGGTTCGAACCGGCGGTGTTCACTGTCAGGCCGAGAGTGTTGACGACATGCTCGCCAAGCATGATCCCTGCGCCGTCCTGACTTATGAGACTTGAACCGTCGTTGCTGATCACTCCGGCGCCATCCTGGCTGATCAGCATGGCGATGTTGAGCATCTTCAGTCCAGCGCCGTCCTGGCTGATCAGGGATGCTCCGTTGTGGCTCAGCGTAAGGTTGCCGCCGCTGATCAGGCCGGCCCCGTCCTGACTGATGATGCTCGATCCGTCATTGCTGATGACCTTGACGAATGGATCGATGTTGCCTCCGCCTGTTGCGACCAAAGGAGAGGAAGGCCCGGCTTTCTGCAGGGTTACGGAATATGTGTTCGCCGCAACATCGTGGGTTGCCGCGAGGCTGAAACTGCCTTTGGTCAGGCTATAGCTGGTGAGGTGTTGCTGAACGAACTCCTGGTTGATCGTGTAGCCCGACGCGCTGCTGAAAGTGGAGGAGACCAGCGGGCCGTGTTCGTAAAGCCCCGCGCCTCCGGATGTGGGACCGTAGGCCAGGCTGATGTCAGGAGCCGACGGCGTATTGCTGTCTGCAAAGTTCAGGACGATGTGGCTGCCGTCGGCGCTCTGCGCCTCGAACGTCTTTATCTTCCCGCTGGGATACAGAAAGTAGCTTTGGAAGGTTGTCGCGAGAGGAAACGGGCCTGGTCCGGTGACTAGCTGTCCCTCCGGATCGACCCGGATGACAGTGGCATCGGCGTCATTCACATAACTGATGTTAAGGGCGCGCTTTCCCTCGTTGTTAAGGAGAACGATGCTGGTCCCCGGCAGCAAATGATTGAATGCCATGATTTTCCCCAGTGATCGACGCAGCCTGTTGCTGACGTTGCTTTAGAAGTCTGTCCGTGACGGTGGATCGCGAGCGTTGATTGCGCTCGCCGAAAGGAAGAATCCGCTCACCCGCTGTCGGCCGTCGCGATCCGCCGACTGCTTCTGAGGTGACGGTTTGATTGGGTACCGGAGTCTGGCTGCGTTGCGCGCGAACGATATTGCGGGCGCGCGTCGGGCACGGTGCGCGAAACTGGAAGTCCCATGCAATTCCTCGACCTACGCGATTGTTCTTGGTCGTGCGCAATTCGCGATGTGCGACCGCCATCGTTAATCGTGATGGATGATCACTAGCGTATACTTATACCGAAGCTGCGAGCGCGATGAATATGAAAAAAGACGTAGAACTCGCGGGGGGTGATCACGGTTATGCGGGAACATCGCTGCTGATCCGGGAGAGCATTGCGATGCGAGACGTTGTCGCCGCGGCCAATGACGCCATGCGCATCATGCGTGCGTGCTTTGTTCGACGATTCTTGAACCCTCGTTCATCTTGCGGCGAGTATCCCACATGCTTGCGACGGGTGCTGCCGCGTGCTCCGGCGCCTCATCTCTCCCACAAGCGGGAGAGGGAAGAGCCCTCACTCGATGATCAGCTTCACGGTGTCGCCGGGCTTCACCCTGTCGGTCGGGTCGAGTCCGTTCAGCACCCGAAAGCGTTCGACCGGCTTGTCCGAGACGGCCATGCGCGCTGCGAGCCGTTCCGCTGTGTCGCCTGCGCCGACGGTCACGATCTTCAGGCGCAGCGGACGGGCGGAACGGACCTCGGCATTGCTCATCCGACGGAAGCTCTGCACGCTGCCGCGGAACTGGCGGTCAAGCTCGGCGGACTTGTTCTTGGCCGCGAAGATGAAGCGATAGACTTCGCTGCCGAAGCGAATGGCATAGAGCCGGAAGCCCCAGGGTTCGCCATTCGCCGTCGCGGTCGCGCCGCGGAAGCCGTTCACCGTGACTTCCTCGATCGAGGCGACATCGATGTTCTCGATCCAGCCGGCGGCGAGATAGTCGGTCAGCTTCTGGTCGGCCGGGATGCGCACGACATCGAGACGCAGCGCCAGCTCGCCGCCGTCCTTGACGCCGAACACCGCCTGCGGCGTGTTTTCCAGCACGAAGCCTTCCGGCGCGGTGAAGGTGAAGCCAAGCTTCGGATGCAGGAATCGCCGTCCGCGCACGAAGCCTTCGCTCGGGTCCTCGCCGAACACCAGTCCGTCCAGCAGCCGCAGATAATCGCCGCGCTCGCGGTTGCCGGGTCCGGGCGAGGAATATTGCCGGGCATTCAGTGTCGCATTGGCGACGCGCTCGGGCGTCGCCGGATGCGAGGACAGAAATTCCTGGGTGCGCGGATCGGACTTCGAGCCCGCGCGCAGTTCGGCATTGCGCCCCATCGCGGTGAGGAAGCGCGTCGCGCCATAGGGATCGAATCCCGCGCGCGAGGAAATGCCGACCCCGATGCCGTCGGCTTCGAATTCCTGGCCGCGCGAGAAGGTGGCGAGCGCGATCTTGGACTTGGCGAGCGCCAGCGCGCTGGTCTGCGGATCGCCGAGCACGTCGCTGGCGACACGGTTCACGAGTGCGGCCTGGCGAATCTGATCTTCGCGGATCGCGGCATGGCGCGCGATCACATGCGCCATCTCGTGCGAGAGCACGGAGGCGACCTCGGAGGAGTCATTGGCAAGCGCGAGCAGACCGCGCGTGACATAGAGCTGCCCGGTCGGAAGCGCGAAGGCGTTGACCGCAGGCGAGTTGAGGATCGTCACCTTGTAATGGAGGTCGGGCCGCTCGGACGCGGCGACGAGCTTCTCCACCATCAGGTTGAGGCGCTCTTCGAGTTTTGGATTGGGATAGGCGCCGCCATAGACCGCGAGGATGCGGCGGTGCTCGCGCTGGGCCGGGGTCAGGGTTTCGGCGCGTTCGGTCGGCGGGTCGGGCAGCGAGATATGCCGGGCGGCCTGGTACTGGCCCGAGCAGGCGCCGAGCAGCAGCGCGAACGCCGCCATTCCTGCCGCCTTCAGCCTGTTCCGAGCCGCCTCAGACAAACGCGCAATTCCCATCTCGTTAGGGCTCATCGCTGGCCGTCCCAGTCGAACTGGTCGGCCGAAACGGCCTCGATCCAGGGGCCCGCCCGCTCCTCGATCACCCCGCGTACCCGCACCGTCCGGCCCGCGAGCGACTTCGGCGGAAGCCCGGCAAAGGCTTGCAGGCTCCGCCGCGCGATCGTGACGGTGAAATCCTCGGACCAGCGCCGCCCGAAATTCACATAAGTCGTGCTGCCGCTTTCACGCACGGACAGCACGCGTCCCTCCACGATCGCAAACCGGCCGCGATCCTGGAGGATTGCCACCGGGTCGTCCGCCTGATGCAACCGATAATCCCCGGAGCCCCAAATTCCAAGCCTTGCCGCGCGTGCCGCCCGCTCCCTGCGCAACAGCTTTTCCCGGCAGGCGGGATCGCCGATCCGCACGCCGGTGACGGCAAGGCCCTGATCCAGCAACGAATACTGGATCGGGGTTTCCGAGCCGCTAACGGATGGGAAAGCATGAATCCTGCGGTAGCGATCCTCTGCCGGGACGCCCCTCAGGGTGACGGTGCGGTTTCCAAGCAGCCTTGCAAGATGAGCCCGGGCGGTCGCGGGCGGAACCGCCCATTCGATGCCGGCCAGGCGAATGCTCCGGCCATCCGACAGAAGCAGGGTCCGGCTGTCGGAGATCGCCGCGACATGGCCTTCGCCCAGCGCTTCGGCGCCGCAGGCCCGCGCCGGCGAGCCAAGCGACAAGAGCGCCAGCAGCGTCGCCGCGGCGATTGCCAGAACCGGTCCGCCATGCTCCCCCATCATCGGACCCTATCGAATGGCGGGAATGCGGCATCAGCGTGATCGAAGTGCCGCGGGCATGGCCAAATCGGTTTCATCCCCAGACGATGTGCATGGCATCCGTGCCAAAGACCGAGCATTTCAGTTCCCACACGCTGCCGCCGGCCAAAGGCTGGAGAGGCGAAAATTTGTGCGCAGCCGGTCAGCCTATTTCGCCGGGCCGTGCTTCGACAGATCGAGCCTGCGGGCTGCGGCGCGGTATTGTCCTGCCGGGTCACCCTTGAGCAATTCCGAGACAAGATCGGCCCGCGACAGCAGCTTCTGCGCCGTGGCGGCGGGAACCGCCTTCATGCCGCGGACGAGGCTCACGGCATGGTCGCTGTTTTCGGGGCCGGAATAGAAGCCGGCCTCCGTCAGCACCAGCCAGCGCCCCTGCGGGTCCATCGCGGCCGTTGCCAGCGGCTTTCCGCTGGCGCGGTCCCAGCTGCGTAGGGTCCCGTCATAACTGCCGGACAGGATGGACTTGCCGTCCTTCGAAAAGGCGAGTGCGGTGATCGCGCCGCGATGGCCGCGCAGTGTGAAGCGGAGCTTGCCGCTGCCGAGATCGAACACCAGAATCCCGCCGGTCTCCGTGCCGATGTCGCCGGAGGAGAGCGCGCGCTGACCAAGACCGGCCGCGAGCATCTTGCGATCGTGCGACAGCGCGACGGCGGTGACGACTCGATATCCGGCCAGCGAGTCCGGCAAGGTGATCGTGCGCATCAGCTTTCCGGTGCCCAGATTCCAGACGAACACGCTGTCGTCGAATGTCGATCCGCCGGCAAGCAGGGTGCCATCGGGCGAGAAGGCCAGCGGGCGGCTGTCACCATCCTCCTGCTTGTAGGGCGGCAGTTTTTTCAGAAGCCGCGCCGACGCGATATCCAGGATTTGTGCCGACCCGTCGCGAAATCCGGCCGCGATGCGCCCGCCGTCCGGGGAAACGACGAGACCGGTCATTTCGCTTTCGGTGGAAGCGACCGGGAGTTCGTGCATCGCACCGGACGCGAGATCGATGACGAACGTGCGTTCCGGACCGTCATCGGCCCCAATGGTTCCGTTGACGATTGCTGTTTTGCCGTCCGCTGAGAGGCGGGCGAACTTCGCTGACGTCAGGGGAGCGATCGAAAATCGGCGCGGCGCGTGCTTGCCCTCGAGTGACAGCAGCAGTATCTCGCCATCCTTGCTGCCCAGCGCCAGCAGCGGAGCGGCGGCGAAATCCTCCAGCCTGACTGCGGCCGGCAGGTCGATGGTGAAGGCGCTTCCCTGCAAGGCGTCGAGTGGGCGGATGCCGATCGAAACCGCATCGTCGGTGCCGCGCCGCTCCGCCTGGATCATGACGCGGGTTCCATCGGCACTGAAAGCCATCAGGTCGGCCGCGACCCCGAAGCTGCGCAAGGTCTTCACCAGGGCGCCGGTATCGAGCGCGCGGATCGCGATGGACCCTTCCTCGCCGATGGCGACCATCCCGAGGTCGCGCGAGACTCCGAGCACGCGCGTGCCGGCGCCGTCCGGGAGGCGAACCGTGCGCTCCATCTTGCGGGTGGCGACATCGAAGATGCGCAAATTCGGATCGCTCTCCTGCGAAATCAGAACGCGGCCCGAGTCAGGACTCGCATGCAGTCTCAGCGGCTTGCGGTCTTCATCGTCCTTGGGCTTGGTGCAGAGGGCGGGTTTGTGGATCGCTGCCGTGACGGCGCGCTCCTTCAGGCTGAACAGCTTGAGCTCGCCGACCTCGCAGTCGGCGCCCGAGACCAGCACCACCAATTCGTCATCGCCAACGAAGCCGTTATCAACCACGATGTGGTTTTCCGGCAGGTCGAAAAAGGCGATCTCCGCGCCGGTCTTTGCGTCGTGGATGCTGACGGCATCGGTTTCGTTGAAATTCCGGCTCACCAGCAGAATCAGTTTGCTGCCGTCCGCGGTGATGCGCCCCGATTTGATCTGTTGCGCTTTGGCGAGGCGGTCGGTCTCGGCATGGGGCAGAGCGAGAAGCTGCTTGCGGCCGGAGATGCTCCACACCGTTGCAGCCGGTCCGAATTCCGAGGTGATGATATGCTCGCCCGACCGGTCCATGGTGAGTCCGATAATGGCCTCCGGTTCGGAGCCTTCCGCGCGCGGCGGAGCGCGCATGGCATGCAGCACCGCGCCCGATTCCGCGTCCCATAGCCGAACGGCGCCATCCTTGTGCGCGGTCACGACGCGCTTGCCGTCTCTGGTGAACGCGGTGCCGGTGAGATAGGCGCGCGGCATCAAGGTGCGGAGCGGAAGACCGGAAGACAGATCCCACAATGTGACACCGCCGCTGGCGGTCGCCACCGCCAGTATTCGCGCGTCGGGCGAGAAGATGGCGTCATCCGCATATTGCAGATCGAAGAAGTTCGCGACAATCGACGGCGCAGGCGTTTTCGCTGCAGCCGGGGGCGGAGAAATGCCGGGAAAGAGTGCGGCAACGAAAGAAAATAGCCACACAATGCGCGTCAAACGCATGCGTTCCTCCGGACATTCGTCAAGAGTCGCAATCTATCGCGATGCGGCCTTCCATGCACGGGATTTGCAAGCGAAGCTTCGCGGGCTGTGCTGGGACTTGTCGATTTCTCGTGACCATCCGAAGGGCGATCGGAGGATGCGCGTTCGCTACAGCGAAATCTATTTCGCCAGATCGAGTCCGATCCGGGGCTTCGGTGCGGTCAGGTCCAATGTGGCGGATACAGTATATTGCAAAAGGTACAAATGTTCCCGCACTTATTCGTACAAGAAGTGATCGGCGCCAGCCGTTTTCCTTGCAATTCGCAAATATAATGGGTCACAAGCATCAGGCGGCTTGCTGCATGGGCGTCGAAGCCGGAACCTTCCCGCGCAGCGACAGGATGGGGCGTGAAATGAAGGGCAAAGCACCAAAAGTCCGTGTCGTGCCGCTCGACGAGCGGGTCAGCTATCGGTTTTCCGTGATCGCCAAGCGGCTGGATCAGCGGCTGGCGGCGGTGCATTCGAAAAAGTTCGGAATTTCCGTGAACAACTGGAAGATCATGCGTGTCATCGCGTTCTTCGGCCCGCTTTCGGCGACGGAGCTTGGCGGACGCACCGGCCTCGACCCCGACAAGACCACACGGGCGGTAGATACGCTGGTGGACCGCAGCTACGTCATTCGCAGGGACGATGAGGCTGACCGCCGCAGGGTGGTGCTTACGCTCTCGGCAAAGGGCAGACGGGTCCATGAGAAAATCGAACGTGTCGCGAACGCGATGGAGGCCGAGTTCCTGAGCGTGCTGACGGGCGAGGAGAGCAGGACATTGTTGTCCTCGCTGAGCAAGCTCGAACGGCATTCCAGCGTCATGTTTGGCCGGCGCGAAGGCTGGTACGAGCGTCGGCACCTGGCCGGCGAGGCGTCGCGCGCGACCAAAATGCCGGAACGACCGAGCGCGCGGGTGGGCAAGAGCGTGGGACGCAAGCTCGTCGCTGCGGAATAGGCCGCCGCAATTTTTTTGTCCGCATATCCCAAATGGGGGATGACCTTTGAGCGGTCGGGCCGCAGCGTGGCCTCGCTGCATGACGCGCAAGGTCGGACCGTGCGCTGCCTGCAGTTCATTCTTCGACTTTCTCCGCGCAGATGATCGGTCCGCGCGATGCTTTTCTTCGTGCGTCACGTTTTCAGGATCGGTTGCAGCGGCCGGCTGAAGGCGAGGATCGCCGCACCTGCAAACGCCGCGACAACCGCAATCATCATGAAGAACTGGCCGGTTTCGACCACGCTCCAGAAACTGCCAAGAAAGCCGCCGATAAGATTGCCGACAAAGCTTGTCGCCAGCCACAGGCCCATGACCAGCGAGACCACGCGCGCCGGCGCCACCTTGGTGACAAGCGACAGCCCGATCGGCGAAAGATAAAGTTCGCCGATGGTGATGATCGCGAAATAGCCGACAAGCCAAAGCCAGCTCGCCTTGCCGCCGCCGGCCTGCCAGACGGCGGCCAGCAGAACGAGATTGGCCAGCGCGACCCCGAAGCATCCGAGTGCCATCTTGACCACCGTGGAAGGTTCGTTCCTCCGCCGCGCCTGCCAGGCCCAGAGCGCAATGACCAACGGGGTGAAAGCAAAAATCATCAACGGGTTGAAGGCCTGAAACCAGGTGATCGGAATCTGCCCCTGCCAAATCAGGAGATTCAGCGTGCGGTCGGTCTGCGTGTCGGCGAACAGAGCAATCGTGTTTCCCTGCTGCTCATAAGTCGCCCAGAACAGGCTCACCGGAACGAAGAGCGTGGCCAGCGCAAGAATTCGCCGCCACTCCTCGCGGTCAAGCGGCGCTCCTGGTTTGCCCGCGCGCCTCATGCGTTCGTCCGGCGGCAGCGTATGCCATCCGGCGACATAGATCAGCGTCCCGACCAGCATTCCGATCCCGGCGGCCGCGAAGCCATAATGCCAGCCATAGATTTCGCCGAGTGTGCCGCACACGAGCGGCGAAAAGAACGCGCCGATATTGATGCCGACGTAGAAAATCGAAAAGGCGCGATCGCGCCGCGGGTCACCCGGCGCGTAGAGGCCGCCGACCTGCGTGGAAATGTTCGGCTTGAAGGCGCCGTTGCCGAGGATCAGCGCGGCAAGCGCAAACAGGAACAGGGATTCGAACGCCATCATGAAATGGCCGATCGCCATCAACACCGCGCCGACGATCACGCTGCGGCGCTGGCCCAGCCACCGGTCCGCAATGAGTCCGCCCAGCACCGGCGTGAGATATACCAAGGCGGTGTAGAGGCCGTAGATATGCGAGGAGAGCGGCTGAATCCCGAGCGGTCCGAACAGGAATTCCAGACCACTTTTCAGCGCGCCATACCCGATCACCGTCTCCGCCCGCTCGGGCTGCAGCAGGTGCTTCACCATGTAAAGGACGAGCAGCGCGCGCATCCCGTAATACGAGAAGCGCTCCCACATCTCGGTTGCGAACAGGAAAGTGAGGCCCTTCGGGTGCCCGAACAGTTGCGGTGACTTCGCAGATGCAGCCTCGGCGGTCATCAGTTCCTCGCAAGCGCCAGCAGGCAGACTGTGTCGCAACTTCCGCCATGCGCCAAGCCAGTCGCACGCCAGCGAGACGCAAAGCTCGACACCCCGAGCCAGGCCGGCGCTCACGCTGACAAGTACGTCCAGCCTGTCAGGTGGACGTCGGGACGCATGCCGTAACGTGGCGGGAGCAGCGTCTTACCTAGCGAGTCGGGGAAAGGCCGTTGATGTACGCCACGATGGCGTCGAGTTCATCCGGTGTCGGCCTGAACCGGGGCATCTCGTCATGTGGCGCCGCAAGTCCCCGCGTGATCGGAGTGCGCAGCGAGAGCATGTCGTAGCGCCTCTGCAATTCGCGAAACGCCGGCGCCCTGGCGTTCGGGCTCGCGCCGCGTGAACCGGTTGCGTGACAGGGAGCGCAATTGGTTTCAACCAGCAGCCGGCCCGCCCGGACGCGTGCATCGCTTTCGCGCTCGGCGGGACCGATTGCACCAAGCCTCTTCAGCGCGGCGCGGACCGAAGCCTGCGACGGGTCGAGTTGCAAGGATAAAGAGAGGTCGCGGATTGCGTCATCCTTCCTGCCCTGGCTGTCGAGCAGCCGGCCGCGATTGGCGTATGCAAGTGCGTAGACCGGGTTCAGTGCGATTGCCGCATCATAGTCGGCCAGCGCCGCCGCGAGATCGCGCTTCTTGCGATAGGCCAGACCGCGGTTGTTGAAAGCGACCGCGCTGCCCGGCTGCAACCGCAATGCTTCGGTCAGATCGCGGATCGCGGCGTCGCTATCTCCCCGCACGAAATGCGCGTGACCGCGTCCGACGAAATTCGTGCTGTCGGATGGCGCGATGGCAATGGCCTTGTCGTAGTCCTGAATCGCCGCGTCGGAATTGCCGGAAGCGGCTTGCGCCTCCGCGCGTCCGGCATAGGCGCGCGCGTTGTCGCCATCCAGTCGGATCGCCCGGCCGAAGTGATAGATGGCCTCCTTCAGCGCTCCCGCCTGGGTCCGAAGCTCGCCGATATTGGTGTGGGCAACGCTCCTTGCTGCGTCGTCGAAAGCCGGTGAGGCGATCACCTGACCACATCCCGCAAGT
>NZ_JBFWPA010000034.1:0-60654 GCF_050250235.1 Pseudorhodoplanes sp. | reverse complement strand
CACGGTGGCTGACATGGATGATTCGTGCGAGCCCCCCGCACGCGCGCCGGAGCGACCGACCCGACTAGTCCATCAGACGCGCAAGGTCCCTGGCGCCTTCGGACGCGCTCCTTTTGTCCATGACGGCGTCGGTTTCCGCGATCAGTTTCTCGACCACTCGGGTGCGGACGGCGATCGGATTGCGCTCATAACCGAGACGCTGGAAGAAGTTCGACGTCGGCACCTGTGCACGCATCTCCGGCGACAGTGACAGCATGTCGAAGCCGTTGCCGTCGCCCGTCAGATTCATCATTTCGAGTTCGGCTGCGGTCAGCTGCTCGATGCCCTTGATCTTCGCGTACCGAACGGAGTCCAGCAGCTTCTGGGTCTGAAGCAGCGGCCCGATGTCGATATCCAGGTTGAGAGCGTGCAGCGCCAGTCCCTTTGGGGTGCGCGCCAGCCTGACGTGATCGCTCCATCGCTCCGGGACGGTCCTGCTGAATGCCACCATCCGCCTCAGCGTTTCGATCTTGCGCTCCAGTGTCTTGCGCGGCTCTCCGGACAACTCGGCCGCGCGACCCTGCAGCACCTTCACGAAACGGTCCCCCTTGCCGGCGAGCAGACTCGTCGTGTTTGCGGTCAGAAGCTGGTTATAGCCAAGCGCGGTCGAAATCGGACGCGCATTGGGCCGCTGAAAGATCAGCCCCGCCTGCGCGTCGAACCGGCCGTTGCCGCCGGTTTCGAAACTGTAGATGCGCACCACCTGGTCGCGCGTGATGCCGGCGGCAGTCGCGACTGCGACATAGGCCTGCTTGAAGTCGATCTCGTTCGCCTGCTCGGGCTCAAATCCGAAATGTTCTCTCGCATTATGCAGAAAGTCGGCCACCACCGGCAATTCAAGCTTGTCTTCCGGCTGATCCTCCTGTCGGACGGACGGATCGCGCGGACAGGGCGGCCCGGAATAGACCGGGGGCTGTTCGAGCACGTAATCGGCGAGCGTTACGGACTCGCCGGCACGCCGTTTTGCGAAGCGGGCCTTGCGCTTTTCACCGACACGCGACCAATACGGAACCGCGACCGCCTCGTGTTTCGCGCGCGCCTCGCTGCAGACCTTGATGTTCTTGCGGTATTCCGCCATTGCCTCGGGTGTGGGCTTGGCGGGCTTGTCCTGCGCGATCGCGCCGTGGACGGAAAACGCTGCGATTCCTACTCCGAGAAGCAGATGGCGCATCCAGTCTTCGTCTCCTCAGGTGTAGAGTTTGGCGTTGCGCTCCCGCAAGACGTTCTTCTGCACCTTGCCCATGGTGTTGCGCGGCAGGTCGTCGACGAAAATCACGCGCTTGGGCAACTTGAACCTGGCGAGCCGTCCTTCGAGATTCGCAATCAATGCCTTCTCGTCGGCGATTGAGTCCTTTTTCAGGACCACCACGGCGGTAACACCTTCCCCGAAATCCGGATGAGGGCAGCCGATCACCGCTGATTCGACCACATCCGGCAAGGCGTCGATTTCGCTCTCGACCTCCTTCGGATAAACGTTGAACCCGCCGGTAATGATCAGGTCCTTGGCACGCCCAACGATATGCACATAGCCGCGCTCATCGATCTTGCCGACATCGCCCGTGATGAAGAAGCCGTCGGGGCGGAACTCCGCACTGGTTTTTTCCGGCATCCGCCAATATCCCGGAAACACGTTCGGTCCCCGCACTTCGATCACGCCGATCTCGCCCTGCGGCAAGACCGCCCCGCTCTCCGGCTCTGCAATGCGTACATCCACGCCCGGAAGCGGGAAACCGACGGTACCAGCGATGCGGTCTCCGTCATAGGGATTCGAGGTGTTCATGTTGGTCTCGGTCATGCCGTAGCGCTCAAGAATGGCGTGACCGGTCTTCAGACGAAACTCGTCATGCGTTTCCGCCAGCAGCGGCGCGGAGCCCGATGTGAACAGCCGCATATGCGCACAGGCCTCCCTGGTGAGGCCGGGATGCCTGAGAAGCCGCGTGTAGAAGGTCGGCACGCCCATCATCGTGGTCGCCCCAGGCAGATGCCGCATCACCTCGTCGGCATCGAATTTCGGCAGGAAGATCATCGCCCCGCCCGCAAGCATCACGGTATTGCCGGCCACGAACAGGCCATGCGTGTGATAGATCGGCAACGCGTGCAGCAGGATGTCGTTTTCGGTGAAGCGCCAGTATTCCCTCAGCGTCTCCGCATTGGAGGACAGATTGCGGTGCGTCAGCATCGCCCCCTTGGAACGGCCGGTGGTGCCGGAGGTGTACAGGATCGCTGCGAGATCGTCGTCATCCCGCGGCACATCGGCAAAATCCCTGGGTGCTTTCATGGCGACGTCGATCAGGCTGCCCTGCCCGTTCGCGTCCAGCGTTTCCACCGACGCAACGCCGCGCGCCTTCGCGATATCTGCAACGCCGCCGCGCTTGCCCGGATCGCAGACCACGAGCCTGGGCTCGGCGTCTCCGATGAAATAGTCCAGTTCGGCGAGCGTATAGGCCGTGTTGAGCGGCAGATAGACCGCGCCGGCGCGAAGCGTCGCAAGATAGAGCAGGAAATTCTCGACGGTCTTTTCCACCTGGGCTGCGACCCGGTCGCCCGGCTCGACGCCCGCCAGCACCAGCGCATTTGCAAGCTGTCCCGTTCGATCGAGCATGTCGCCATAAGACAGCGTCGTGCCGTCGCCCCTGATGATGAAAGGACGCGCCGGCGTGGCGATACGCGAACGGATCGTTTCGAACAGATTCATGATGATGAACTTAGGCCTTGTTTGAAACCGGAATGAGATCGCCGGCCGGGCCCGGACGCGCAAGCTTCTTCACCGCATTGGCGGCCACCACCGTGCGATTCTCCGCATAGGCCTCGTGATTCTTTTCGATGTCGTCGAGATCGTACAGGTAATTGACCATGATGCCGTAAGCCTGTTTCAGACCGTTCTCGGAATTGTCGGCGAGAAAATGAATTTTCTCCAGCCGAGCCCCATTGCCGAGATGGAAGCGCGCGACGGCATCGGCCGGCAGCCCCCGGGCATTGCGTGCATGCAGCAGATACCAGGCCGCCGCCCGCCGCAACGGCTCCTCGACAAGTTCGCGGGTCTCATCCGACCGCCACCAGTCTACGCCATCGAGGCGAGACAATGCGTCGATGTCCTCCTGCGTGAGCGCGCGCGAGGAGCCGGATTGACGCTCGCGCTTCAGCCAGCTTGCAAAGCCAGGGACCGGCGACAGCGTCACGAAGGTCTTGAGACGCGGATTGATTTTCGAAATCTCCTCGACCACCTGCTTGATCAGAAAATTGCCGAACGACACGCCCGCAAGACCGCGCTGGCAATTGGAGATCGAGTAGAAAGCCGCGGTATCGACCTCGCCGGCATCGAGCGGCTCGCGGATTTCCGCGAGTATCGGCTCGATCGCGCCGGGGATGCCTTCGGTCAAGGCGACCTCGACGAAGATCAGCGGCTCGTCGTTGAGCGCGGGATGAAAAAAGGCAAAGCAGCAGCGATCGTCCGGATCAATCCGCCGCCGCAGGTCGTCCCAGCTGTCTATCTTGTGGACGGCCTCGTGCCTGATGATCTTTTCCAGAATGTTGGCCGGCGTCGACCAGTCGATGTCCCGCAGCACCAGAAAGCCGCGGTTGAACCAGGACGAAAACAGATGCACGAAATCGGCGTCGACCACGGCCAGATCCCCGCGATGCGCCATCGCGTCGAGCAATTGCTCGCGCATGCGGACCAGCGCGGCGGTGCCACCCGGTGCGAGGTTGAGCCGGCGAAACAGCTCCTGCCGCCGCGGCTCGGCGGCCTGGTGGACCTCGGCCGCGGTGGTGTCGTTCGGGTTGGCCTGCCAGGCCGCGATGGCCTTTTCCATCCGCGCCTGGTCGGGGCCGAATTGCTGCGCCAGCGCTTCGAAGAAGGCCGTACGCGGGCCGATGGTCAGGGCCGCGTACCGGTTGAGGATTTCCCGCGCCAACGCGACCCCGGAGGCCTCGCCGCGTCCGGACAGCAGATCCTCGCAAAGGACGACGAAATCGGCCGAACGCGTCACAGCATTTGTGCGCCGCGTCAGCAGCTTTCTTCCACGATCTGAAATGGTTTGCAGCAAGTCGCCGAAAAAAGCGCCGTTCATCGCAAGGTCCGAAATTTTCCGCAGGTTCTGCGGCGATTTCCCGCAGGTTGCCCCGGCTCATAGCAGATTGCCGGCGATTCCGGGGACGCTTTTCGAGGTAGTCGTCAATTCCTCGATCAGCTATAGGCTGTTATTGGGATAATAATAAATAATCGGTGGGTACCATCGAACAGCGGGTGGAAACGCGGGACCAGGGGGGCGTCGTAGCCGCATCGTCCCTGCTCGAGGTCGACGACCTCCACGTCCAGTTCCTGACCTCGCGCGGCATCGTCCGGGCGGTGGAAGGTCTGTCGTTTCACATCGACCCCGGCGAGGTGGTGGCGATCGTTGGCGAGTCCGGGTCGGGCAAGTCGGTCTCCGCGCTGTCGATCATGCGGCTTCTGCCGAGATTGACGGGGCGCATCCCGAAAGGGCGCGTGACGTTCGAGGGCCGCAACCTGCTCGACCTCTCCGAGGAGGAGATGCGCGAAATCCGCGGCCGCGACATCTCGATGATCTTCCAGGAGCCGATGACCTCGCTCAATCCGATCCTGACCATCGGGTTGCAGATCACCGAGCCGTTGCGCATCCATCTCGGAATGAGCGCAAGCGAGGCGCGCGCACGCGCAGCTGAGCTGCTGGGGCTGGTCGGCATTCCCGATCCGGAGCGGCGACTCGAACAATATCCGCATCAATTCTCCGGCGGCATGCGCCAGCGCGTCATGATCGCGATCGGGCTTGCCTGTAATCCGAAGCTGATCATCGCCGACGAGCCCACGACCGCCCTCGACGTGACGATCCAGGCGCAGATTCTCGAACTGATGAAGGATCTGTCGCGCAAGCTGAACATCGCGCTGATCGTCATCACCCACAATCTCGGTGTGGTGGCGCGCTATGCCGACCGAGTCATCGTGATGTATGCCTCGCGCCTGGTCGAGGAAGGCGACGCCGACGACGTGTTCCACCGCCCGCGTCATCCCTATTCGATGGGGCTGCTGCGCTCGGTGCCGCGGCTCGACCGGCCACGCGGCGCCAAGCTCGAAACCATCGAAGGGCTGCCCCCGAACGCCGCCGCTCCGCCGCCCGGATGCCGTTTCGCGCCCCGTTGTCCGTTCCGGATCGATATCTGCGAAACCGAACCCGAACTCCTGCGCACCGATACCGGCGGGTTGTCGCGCTGTCACCGCATCGCGGAGATCGCCGAAGGGAGACTAAACTGGTCGGCGGCGACCGCCGGCACGCAGGCGACCGAAGCCAAGTCCGGCCAGCCGCTGCTCTCGGTTCGCAACCTTACGAAGCATTTCGAAGTGCGAGGCGGATTTCGCGGCGCGAGCGGTACGGTTCGCGCGGTGCAGGATGTCTCGTTCGATATCTATCCGGGCGAGACGCTGGGGCTGGTCGGCGAATCCGGCTGCGGCAAGACCACCGTCGGGCGGCTGATCCTGCGGCTCGAAGACAAGACCAGCGGCGAGTTGCGGTTCGAGGGATTGGACCTGTCGGCCGCAAGCGCGGCCGACATGAAGGCGGTGCGCCGCAAAATCCAGGTCATCTTCCAGGACCCCTATTCGTCGCTAAACCCGCGCATGACAGTCGGCCAGATCATCGGCGAGCCTCTGCACGTCTACAAGCTTGTGCCGGACCGCAAAGAAGAGCAGTCGCGCATCGCGCAGTTGCTGGAACAGGTCGGCCTGCGACCGGAAATGTCGGCGCGCTATCCGCATCAATTGTCCGGCGGGCAGCGGCAGCGCGTCGGCATTGCACGCGCGCTTGCCATGGAGCCGTCCTTCATCGTCTGCGACGAGGCGGTCTCGGCACTCGACGTGTCGATTCAGGGGCAGATCATCAATCTGCTCGAAGAGCTGCAGAGCCGGCTCGGTCTGGCCTATCTCTTCATCGCCCACGATCTCGCGGTGGTCCGGCACATTTCGATGCGGGTGGTGGTGATGTATTTCGGCCGCGTCATGGAGGTCGCCGACCGTGACACGATCTATCGCGAGCCGCTGCATCCCTACACCAGGGTGCTGCTGGATGCGGCGCCGATTCCCGACCCCACGGTAGAGAAGGGCCGGGAACCACGGCTGATCAAGGGCGAATTGCCGTCACACTTGTCGCCGCCCTCGGGTTGCGTGTTCAATACCCGCTGCCCGATGGCAAGCGACGAATGCCGGCAGGTGGTGCCGCCGCTCGAGGAAAAGCGGCCCGGCCATTTCGCGGCCTGCATCAAGGTGTGACGGCAACGGAGACCGCGAACAGAACGACGCTGACGACAAGTGGGACGACACGTGACGAACGGCAAGAATGCCGACGCAAGGGAGGAAAAAGGATGAAAATCTCGAGACGTGCTGCATTGAAAGGGACCGCCGGCGCACTCGCGCTCGGCATGGGCGGGCTGAATTTCGATTTCACCCGCGCCTACGCCCAGGCCGACAAGGTCAAGCGCGGCGGCAACCTGAATTTCGCGATCAGCGCGGAAGCGCCGCATTACGATCCGCATGCCAGCGACACCTATGCGACGCTGCATCTCGTGGCGCCGTTCTATTCGACGCTGTTGCGCTACAATCTCGAGAAATTCCCCGAAATCGAGGGCGACCTTGTCGAGTCCTGGCAGGTTGCGCCCGACCAGATGAGCTACACCTTCAAGCTCAAGCCGAACGTCAAGTTCCAGGACGGCACCACGCTCACCTCCGCCGACATCAAGGCAACCTACGATCGCCTCCGCAACCCGCCGAAGGGCGTGGTTTCGAACCGGCGTGCGACCTTTGCCGACATCGACACGATCGAAACGCCGGATCCCCTCACGGTCGTGTTCAAGATGAAGGAATCCAACTCCTCCATGCTCGATCACTTCGCGAGCCCGTGGAACGTGGTTTATTCGGCCAAAGACCTTGCCGAGAACCCGGCGCTCCCGCGTACCAAGATCAACGGCACCGGGCCCTTCACCTTTGTCGAGCACGTCAAGGGCAGCCATGTCTCCGGCAAGAAGAACGAGAACTACTTCAAGAAAGACCTGCCCTATCTCGACACCTATCGCGGCATTTTCACGCTGCAGGCGGCGGCGATGCTCAACGCCCTGCAAGGCGGGCAGGTGCTCGGTGAATTCCGCGGCGTTTCGCCGGCGGAACGCGATCGGCTGGTCGCGGCCATGGGCGACAAGCTGCGCGTCGAGGAATCGAGCTGGACGCTCAATCTGCTGGTCGCGTTCAACGTCGAGAAGCCGCCGTTCGACGACGTGCGTGTCCGCCGCGCCTTGCTGATGGCAATCGACCGCTGGGGCGGCAGCAAAGGATTGTCGCGGATTTCCACGCTGCGCTCGGTCGGCGGCGTGGTCCGGCCCGGCTCCCCGATGGCGACACCGGAGGCTGAACTGGTGAAACTGCCGGGCTTCTCCAAGGACATCAACAAGTCCCGCGAAGAAGCGCGCAAACTGCTCAAGGAGGCGGGCCAGGAAAACCTCAAATTCGTGCTCTGGAACCGCAACCTCGCGATGCCCTACACCCCGGCCGGCATTTTCCTGGTCGATCAGTGGCGGCAGATCGGCGTCACCGCCGAACACAAGCAGTCCGACACCGCGCCGTATATCGCGGCGATGAACAGCGGAAACTACGAGGTGGCGGTCGACTTCTCCAACCTCTTCAACGACGATCCGACGCTGTCGATGACCAAGTTCCTGTCCCGCGACAAGAACCCGCTCAACATGTCGCGCTCCAACGATCCGGAGATCGACAAGCTCTACGAGATGCAATTGCGCGAGCGCGACCCGCAAAAGCGCAAGGCCCACATTCAGGCGCTGGAGAAGCGGCTGTTCGAGCAGGCCTACCAGCAGCCGCTGTTCTGGTGGCATCGGATCGTGCTGACGCACAAGAACCTGATGGGGTGGCAGATGTCGCCCAGCCACAATCTCGGCGCCCAACTCGAAGGCGTGTGGCTGGATACCTAGACCCTTGCGGCTCGGACACCCTCTCCCTTGCGGGAGAGGGTGGTTCCGAGCCAAGCGAGGAGCCGGGTGAGGGGTTCTTTCGTGTTCGCAACCCCTCACCCGCTCACGCCGCGCGCTCGCCACCCGACACGGAAAATTCGACCGATGCTCCGCTACACCGTCAACCGCGTGCTGATGATGATCCCGACCCTGATCGGGGTCGCGGTGCTCGTGTTCTTCATGTTGCGGGTGGTGCCGGGCGACATCGTGGAGGTGAAGCTTCGCGGCGATGGCGGCAACGTCACGCAGGAAGTGGTGGAGGCGGAGCGCAAGCGTCTCGGGCTCGACCGGCCATTGCTCACCCAGTTCGGCGAGTGGATGGTCAATATGGCGAAGGGCGACCTCGGCATCTCGATGTGGACCGAGCGGCCGGTGATGGAGGAGATATCGCTTCGCCTCGAACTGTCGCTTCAGGTGGCGCTGATGGCGACCATCATCGCGGTCCTGCTTGCCATACCGATGGGCACCCTGGCGGCGTTGTTCCGCGACACATGGGTCGACTACACGGTCAGAATTCTCACGATCGGCGGCCTGTCAATTCCGTCGTTCTGGTTCGGCATGCTGATCATGCTGAGCCTGCTGGCCTTCTTCAACTGGCTGCCGCCGATCACCTTCACGCCGTTCTATGTCGACCCCTGGGCCAATTTCACACAGCTGATCTGGCCGGCGATGGCGGTCGGCTACCGCTATTGCGCCGTGGTGGCGCGGATGATCCGTTCGTCGCTGCTCGAAGTCCTGAACGAGGACTATATCCGCACGGCGCGCGCCAAGGGCGTTTACGAGAAGCTGGTGATCTCGCGGCATGCGCTGCGCAATGCGCTGCTGCCCGCCATTACCGTCATCGGGCTGGAATTCACCTTCCTGATCGGCGGCCTCGTGGTCACCGAGCAGGTGTTCAATCTCAACGGCATCGGCCAGTTGTTCGTGCAGAGCGTAGCGCGCAACGATTTCATGCTGATCCAGGGCATGGTGATGCTGATCGCCGCATTCTACGTGTTCGTGAACCTGATCGTCGACCTGCTCTATGCGGTGTTCGACCCGCGCATCCGCTACGGATAAAGACCATGGCCGTCGTCACACTCGATACCCAGCCGGCAGCTCGAAAGCCACGCGGCGCGATCGCCGAATTCGTGGTCCAGCAGCCGCTCGGCGCGGTCAGTTTCGTCATCATCGTCGTCATGATGTTCGCCGGCATTTTCTCGCCGCTGGTGGCGCCCTACGATCCACTGGCGATCGACTTCGCGTCGATTCTGGCGGCGCCGTCCTGGGAGCATTGGTGCGGCACCGACGCCTATGGCCGCGATATCTGCTCGCGCCTGATCTACGGCTCGCGCACGGCGCTTGTCATCGGCTTCACCTCGTCCTTCGTCGGCTCGACCATCGGCGCCGTTCTCGGTGTGGCGTCAGCCTATTTCGGCGGGCGCATCGACAACATCATCCAGCGCGTGATGGACATCCTGCTGGCCTTTCCGCTGATCGTACTGGCGCTGGTCGTGGTCGCGGCGTTGCGCCGCTTCGTGATCGGCGGGGTCGACGTCAACCTGATCTTCGCGATTGCGATCCCGATCATCCCGCGGGTGGCACGCGTCGTGCGCGCCGCCGCGCTTTCGGTGCGGGTCATGCCCTATGTCGATGCCGCGCGCGCGGCGGGCTATTCGAACGGACGCATCATCTTCCGGCACATGGCGCCGAACGTGGTCGCGCCCTACCTCATCATGCTGACCGCCTTCATCGCGCAAGCGATCCTTGCCGAAGCCTCGCTCTCGTTCCTCGGGCTCGGCGTGGCCGAGCCGACCGCCGCCTGGGGGCTGATGCTGTCGGGCAATGCCGCCGATTTCTATCGGGAGGCGCCGTGGATGATCCTGTTCCCCGGCGCTGCGATCTCGCTTGCGGTGTTCGCCTTCAACCTGTTCGGTGATTCGCTGCGGGATTTCCTCGATCCGCGCTTCAAGGTCTAGCGCAGACCGGCAAGTCAGTGCCGGAACAGCAATTCGCGCGTGAGCGCGTCCAGATGACGGACCGCCTGCAGCGCCGATTGCAGCCGCTCCCGCTCGCGGCCCGTCAGCGCCTTGACTGCGACGGTATTGGTCGCGGGACGACCCTGCTCGATGTCATCGAGCTGCTGCGACAGGATCAGTTCGAGGAACGTCGCCTGCGCCTCGATCAGCGCATCGATATCGGCGTCACCGCCGATGTCGAGCGCACGCACGCCGGCAAGGCGAGCCGGCGTCGCGCGCTCGAGCACATGATGCTGGATGGCCAGCACACGCGCCGTCGACACGATTCCGAACAATCCCGCCCGCTTCAGGTCGATCCGCCCCTTCTTCGTACGAATGCGGCCGAATAGCCCCAGCCCGCGCTCCACCTGCCCGGCCGCGTCGGCGAGCAGCTTGGCAAAGCCGCTCTGTCCCTTTGCCGCATCGAATGCGGCCCGCCACAGCGCATCGGCAAGCCCGAGCTGGCCGTACACGCCGCGCATGTCGAAGAAGATGTCTACCGAAAGAAGGTCTTGCGGCCGAGAGCGCGTGATCCATTCCGCGATCCGCGATTGCCAGGTCGCAACCGACCCGCGCCATTGCGCATTGCTGGCCATCACGCCGCCCTTGCAATAGGGCACGCCGACTTCGTCCAAAATGTCGGCGACGTGCTTGCCAAGGCGCGCGAACCATTTGTCCTCGGCGCCGTCTGGCTCCCCGTCCGCAAACACGATCGCGTTGTCCTGATCCATCGCCAGCAGGCTCTCGCCGCGACCGGCCGAGCCGAGCACGGTGACGACGTAAGGACACGGCGGATCGCCGTCGCCCGCTTCCACCATGCGCCGTTCGGCGATCACCGCGGCCTGACGGGTCAGCGCGCCGAGTTCGCGCGAAATGATCGCTGCGACATCGCGTGCGGACAGGCCTTCGGTCAGCAGCGAAGCCGACACATGCGGCAACTTTGCCCAGGCGGCGCCGAGCGCAGGCACGGTGTCGGCCTCGTCGATCTCGTCGCCAAGCGAGACTGCCTCCTCCGCACGCAGCCGCAGCAGATCGCGTGCCGACACGGCCCCGGTCAGGAACCCGCTTTCGTCGATGACGCCGAGGTGTCGGATCTTGAGCCGGCTCATGCGGCCGATCGCACGATAGACAAAGGCGTCCGACGCAATCGTCCGCAACGGCCGGCTCATGAATTGCTCGATCCCGAGCTTGAGCGCGCCCTCGCCCTCGATCGCCAGCGCCCGCAAGATATCGCGTTCGGTGATGATGCCCGCGGCGAAGGCGGGAAGCCGCTCGCGCGCGACGCCAGGCGGCGCTACGTAGAGCGAGGAGATGCGGCCTCGGATCAGTTCGCTCAAGGCCTCGCCCAGCGTGCGGTCCGAAGCAATGACCTTCGGTGGCGTCGACATCACATCGCGAATGCGATGACGATACGGGTAGCTGTCGATCCGGTCGAGCATCCGCGCTGCGCTGTCGCGATCGACGATTGCATCGGGCGTAACCCAGCCCGCACGAAATTGACGGTCGAGCGCGTTGGTCAATGTGCGGCAGGCCTGTGCTGCTTCCGCATAAGTGCGGATTCCGCTGTCGCGCAGTTTCGGCAGCAGTGCGCGAAACACTTCCGCCGTGGTGATCGCATCGCCAAGCGCGGAATGGCGTTTGCCGACGGTCACGCCAAGCCAGGCGGCGAGTTCCTCCAGCGAATTGCCGGCGCGTCGCGGATCGACGAGCTGGGCGAGATGCTGGGTGTCGAGCGCACGCGGCGCCTCCCAGGAAACGCCCGCCCGCCGGCATTCCTGCTGCAGGATCGCAAGATCGAAACCAAGCGTGTGGCCGATCACGACGGCACTCCCGATATAGTCCCGAAAAGCCGGCCACATCGAGCCGAACGCAGGCGCCGTCGCGACCTTTTCGTTGTCGATGCCATGCACCGCGGTGGAGAAGGCCGGAATGGGTTCGCGCGGATTGACGTAGCTCTGAAACGCACGCTTTTCGGCGATCTGCCCGGCGACGATGCGTACCGCCGCCGCCTCGATCACCCGCGCCTTGCGCGGATCGAGACCGGTCGTCTCGGTATCGATGACCACCGCGTCGAGCGAGATCAGCGGCGTGGCGTTGGTAACGGCGGCCATGCAAATGTCCGGTGCTGGTGCGGAACTATATCGCGCTCTGCAATTGCGTCACCATTTCGCCGGCGTCCATGCGGTTCAGAAGCTCCTCCTGGACCTTGATGAGGTGGAGCTGCATGAAACTGCGCGCGGTTGGAGCATCCGGGGTGAGGAACGGCTTGTCGAAGGGCATCAGCGAAAAATAGCGCTCGGCGAAGGGCACCGGAATATCGATGATGCGCTTGGGCGGATGCGTCGAAAGCCGCTCCAGATGCAGGACGAGATCGGCCCGTCCGGCGGTCCATTCCTCGTCGGTGAGTTCGGGGGGACGCGGATAGCGATCGTGGACGGACAGGATCAGCCGGATCAGCGGATCGAGCTCGCCGCGGCGGTCGCCGGGGGCCTGTGGCGCCAGCACGGTCTCGACCGTCTCGCCGACCATGGCAAGGCCGAGCGGAAATGCCCGCCAGCGGGAGCGGTTGAGCGAGGCCTGGAATCCGGGATCGGCCAGCATGACTTTCGAGAAATGTCCGGACCGGGCGCGTGTGTAGTCGAAGATGCCCTTCTGCACGAGAAACGCCGCCTGCTCGTCGATAAAGTCGGCGAGCTCCTGCGGCGTGCGGATCGCCGGTTTGCGACGCCGCAAGAAATCAAAGAGCCCCATTCACTCACCTCGATCGCACGATCTTCGCTGCATTGCAGTCATCATCTCGCATTTGCGAAACAGGGTGTGCGACCAAAGACTAGCAAGTCCAAGGGGCAAAAGCCCAATTTTGGCCGAAAGTCTTATAAGGCCCGCAAGCCGGTCGATGTTAATTTTTCGTTACGTTCTGCAAGCGCGGCGACAAGATCGCGTCACAGACAGCGGCAATGGGGAGGGGCCGCACGCCGCCGGGGTTTACCGGCTCTCCCCGCACATACACGCCGGGTGCGCGCGCGTCCGGCTACTCAAGAGGGAGGGCATCCGACCCATGTCACAGCAGACAACAAATTCCACCACGTCTGCCAATGACGAGGCTCATTGGAAAAAGACGACCAACCTGATGTGGATCCATCTGGGGATCTGGTTCTTCTTCGGCTTCTTTATCCACTTCTTCGCGCCGCAGTTGAACAAGATCGTCATCGCCGGTTTTCCGCTCGGCTTCTACATGGCCGCGCAAGGCTCGCTGATCGCGTTCGTGGTCCAGCTCTTCGTGTTTGCGAAGCAGCAGGACAACATCGACCGCGAATTCGGCGTGGCTGAAGACGACTGAGGGAGAAAACAACAATGGCTACTCCTGCTCAAACGTCAGGCGCCGACGACTTCATCAAAAATCTCGGCAAGATTTACGGGCTCTATGCGGGCGGCTTCCTCGCCTTCGTGGTGTTCCTCGCGATTCTCGAACAGGTCGGCGTTCCCAACAAGATCCTCGGCTATCTGTTCGTGTTCTTCACCATCGCGGTCTACGCGATCATCGGCGTGCTCTCGCGCACGGCGCAGGTCTCCGAATATTACGTCGCGGGCCGGCGCGTCCCGGCCTTCTATAACGGCATGGCGACCGGCGCGGACTGGATGTCGGCGGCCTCGTTCGTCGGCATGGCCGGCACGCTGTTCCTGCTCGGCTATGACGGCCTGGCCTGGGTACTTGGCTGGACCGGCGGCTATGTGCTCGTCTCGGTGCTGGTCGGCCCGTATCTGCGCAAGTTCGGCGCCTATACGGTTCCGGACTTCATGTCGTTCCGGTTCGGCGGCAACTTCGCCCGCTTCCTCGCGGTGATCGTGCTGGTCTGCTGCTCCTTCACCTATGTGACGGCGCAGATTTTCGGCACCGGCATCATCGCCTCCCGCTTCCTGGGCATGCCGTTCGAGGTTGCGGTGTTCGTCGGCCTGGTCGGCATCCTGCTGTGCTCGATGCTGGGCGGCATGCGCGCGGTGACCTGGACGCAGATCGCCCAGTACATCGTGCTGATCGTCGCTTACCTCACTCCGATCATCATCCTGTCCACCAAGAAGTACGGCATTCCGATCCCGGAACTGACCTACGGTCAGGCCATCGCGGACATCACGGCCCGCGAGGGACAGATGTTGAAGGACGGCCTGGCGACCGCGGCCAATCTCAAGCCGCATATCCAGCCCTGGACCACCTACACGCCGCTCAACTTCTTCGCCATCATCCTTTGCATGATGGTGGGCACGGCGTCTCTGCCGCACATCCTGATGCGCTACTTCACCACTCCTTCGGTGCGTGAAGCCCGCCAGTCGGTGGCGTGGTCGCTGTTCTTCATCTTCCTCCTGTACTTCTCGGCGCCGGCCTATGCGGCGTTCTCGAAGCTGGAGGTCTATACCAACATCATCGGGCGCAACGTGGCGGACATCCGGCCCTGGATGTTCACATGGGGCGAACTCGGCCTGATCCAGGTCTGCGGCAAGAACGCCGCCAGCCTGCAGGCCGTGATCGATGCGTGTAAGGCTGCCGGCACCGAAGTCGTTCGCCTGCAGGACTTCGTGATCAATACCGACGTGATCGTGCTGTCGACTCCGGAAATCGCGGGTCTGCCGTACGTGATCTCCGGCCTGGTCGCCGCCGGCGGTCTCGCCGCCGCGCTCTCGACCGCGGACGGACTTCTGCTCGCCATCGCCAACGCGCTGTCGCACGACATCTACTACAAGATGATCGATCCGAACGCGCCGACGGTGAAGCGGCTGATGGTCGCCCGCATCCTGCTGCTGATCGTGGCCGTCGCGGCCGCGGCAACAGCGTCCACCAGACCAGGCGACATCCTGGCGATGGTGGGCTGGGCGTTCTCGCTGGCGATGGCCGGCAACTTCCCGGCGCTCATCATGGGCATCTGGTGGAAACGGGCCACGACTGCGGGCGCCATTGCCGGCATCATCGGCGGCTTCGGCATCGCCATCTTCTACCTCGTCTGCACCCGCTACTTCCCGGGCTATGGCGTGGCGTATTTCGGGATGTCGTCCCTGACCAACCCGGCCGGTGCTCCGCTGATTGCGGACATGGCCAAGGCGATGGCGGCTCCGAATGCGATGGACACCTGGGTTACCCTGGCGCATCCGCTGGCCAGCAAGGTCGGCTGGTTCGGGATCACCAACATCGCAGCGGGCCTGATCGGGATGCCGGTCGGCTTTGCGCTGATCTATGTGGTGAGCCTGATGACCAAGGAGCCGTCGAAGGAACTGCAGGCCTTCGTGGACGAAATCCGCAAGCCGCGCGGTCGCACGGTGCTGCAAGAGAAGGACTGAGCCTCTTCAAGAAGGCGTCAAACACGGCGGGGCCCGGTCATCCGGGCCCCGCTTTTTTGCGAGACCCGCCGAGGGCTTTGCGCTAAATCACCGGACCGGCCGGAGACCGTGCGTGCAATCTTCCTTCTGGAGCGTCTGGTACATCAGCCTGCCGAATTTCGTTCTGGCAGTCGTCATGTACACCATGCTCGGCCGCGCGGTGCTCGGGCTGTTCGTCGATTCCGATTCGAAAAACTACATCTGGCGCGCCTTCTGCGCGATCACCGATCCCTTCCTGAAGGTCATTGCCGTCGTGACGCCGAAGGCCACGGCGCCCGTCGTGCTGTGGCTGTTCGGATTCGTCTGGATGTTCTGGCTTCGCCTGTTGCTGTTCATCGTCTTCTTCGCCACCGGAATGTTGAAGGTGGGCGGCGCATGAACGAACGCAGTTTCTATTATATCGGCATCGCCTTCTTCGGCATGATCAACGGCATCTTCAATCCGTTCTTCTTCTTCGTTTTCCAGATATCGGCCTACCTGATGTCGGAGCCGCTGTTCGGCTCGACCGCGGCGATCGCCTATTTCGCCTCGCTGATGCTGTCGACCGCGACCGTGATCCTGGGCGGCATCCCGGCGGCCCTGTACGAGCGCTATATCGGAGCCGAGGACGATTCGACCGTGACCTCGCTCTGGATCTGGCTCGCCGGCACCGCCATCCTGACCATCCCGGCGATCGGGAATTTTCTAAAAATCGGCCTCTAGGCTGCCAAAACCGGCTATTTTCGTCAGGCGCGGTCGCCGGCCGGGATCCATGACGTTTTCCTGCCGCTTTCCGGAACCAGCCTGATATCGGCCGCGTTCTGGCGACGGACAGGATCAGGCGGCACGGCGCTTGCATTTTCGAAATGGAGTATCGGGAGGGGAGAGTTCGAAACGGCAGATGTCCGTCTTAACGGAGACCCCCATGGATGCATTTGCGCGCTTTGCGTTCTTCACAATTGCCCGCGATGCCGGAGTTTCTGCATTCGCCGCGGGAATTCTGATGATCGCGTACAGCTTCAATCCCCCGCTTGCTCTCGTCCTCGGGGCCTCCGTGGCGATGTTTTTTGCGGGCGTCATGCTGTTCCGGGCCCTAATGCTGTCCGAGGACCGGGTGGTGTCGACCGAGCCGTGGCAGGTCATGGAGCCGGAGCAGCGGCCG
Source organism: Pseudorhodoplanes sp. (assembly GCF_050250235.1). Classification (GTDB taxonomy): domain Bacteria; phylum Pseudomonadota; class Alphaproteobacteria; order Rhizobiales; family Xanthobacteraceae; genus Pseudorhodoplanes. Next base: position 44,085 of record NZ_JBFWPA010000034.1, on the reverse strand, counting down.
GTCGGTGATGATGGGCGGGCCGTGGCCTGCGAACGGCTCGAAACCATGCTGCTCGGGGCCGCCAAGAACGCGGCCGGAATTGCTTCCGTCATGTTCGGGCTGGGCCTGCTGACCTCGTGGGCCTGACCGAGGACCCGTTTTGTGGCGCAGACACGCTTCACACACCGGTTCGTGAGCGGCGGTGGAACTCGCCCCTTGCTAGAGATGTGACGTAAGGTCCTTAAGGGGCGACCATGGAGCATATGCGCCGCGTTGCGTACGAGACCGTCTTGCGGGCCTGCGGCTTCGCCTCGCTCGGAATTTTCTGCGTGATGACCGGGATGTCCTTCAATCCCAAGATGGCGTTCCAGACCGGCGGATTTCTCACCACCATCATGGCATTCGTTCTGGTGCTGAAGGCGCGCGAGGCGCTCACCAAGGACTATCGCAAGACCGAGATGTGGCTCTATATCGACAAGGATTTTCGGCCGCCGGAATCCTATGCGCAATGGGCAAGCGCGACCGTCCTGCGCGACACCTATCTCACCTTCGCGATGTGGACCTCGATGATCTCGATCGCGATGTGGCTGCTTGCTCTGGTCTTTTCGCTGTTCGGGACCACGTCGACGCTGGCGCTGGACAATCCGCCACCACGCCGCCCGGCCGTGACCCAAGCGCCGAAGGCCGCGCTGCCGGAGGCGATGGATACGACGACTCTCGCGCCGGATCAGCGGCGGCCCCCGCCGTCGATCCGCTATCAGGTCTTCCAATAGAAATCCGGTTTCGGCGCCCCGCCTTGGCCTTTCGCAAATCAGCGGCGTTCGTTTGCGCATGCCGGTACCGGCAGAGTAGATTTGCCTCGGGGAAGACCGATGGCCATTGAGGAATACAAGCGCAGCGACTACGGCGCCTGGCTGATCGTGATCGCGTCGGTCGTCGGTCTCATCGCATCGAGCTTCAATTACAATTCGGCCGATAGCGGCATCGCCGGCACACCGGGCGCCCTGCTGGTAATCGTCTCCACCTTTCTGCTGCTGTTCGCCGGCTTCATTCTTGGCCGTGACATGGGCGGCGACGGATTGCGGACCGTCCTCGCGGCGCTGTGCTTTCTGGGCATTCTGGGTACCGGCTTTGCGGGCTATCTGCTCGAAAGTACCACGCTGGTGGCCGCCATGGCGCTGTGCCTTTTCGGCTGGGTGCTGCGGCTGTTCCAGCGGCGCCCGATTTGACGACCGATTCCGGTGATGAAATGAGATACGTGCCCACGATCCCGACTGCCGCATTCGCTACGATTGTCTTCGCCGTGGTGACACCGGCTCTGGGCCAGACTTCTCTGCCAGCGACCGACGATCTTCGCGCGCAGAAATATTCGCCGCTCACCCAGATCACACCCGCCAATGTCGGCAAGCTGCGCGTCGCCTGGCGAATGCGTACCGGCGACATGCCTGTCGCTGCCGCCTTCCACGGGCGCACCGTGGCCGGATGGTCCACGACCCCGCTCTTTGCGAATGACACGCTCTATCTCGGTACGCCATCCTCGCGGATTCTCGCGCTTCAACCGGACACCGGAACGGTGAAATGGAGCTACGACGCGAAGCCCGACCGTGCCGCCACGACGCAGCGCAATCTGACCAACCGCGGCGTCTCATATTGGCAGGCGGACCCGATGGCAGCTGGCGAGCCGTGCCAGAAGCGCGTCTATATCGGCACCGTGGACGGCAAGCTGCATTCCGTCGACGCCGACTCCGGAAAGCCCTGCAGCGATTTCGGCGATAGCGGCATACTGGATACCGGTCAGTGGAACACCATGAACCGGAAATGGCCGTTCGCTCTCGTGCAGCCGCCGACCGTGTTCAAGGACACCCTGTTCCTCGGCTGGGCCGGCAATGGCCTCGCCGATGCGGAGGTCTCGCCCGGAACGTTGTTTGCGCTCGATGCGCGCACCGGTGCGCTGCGATGGACGTTTGAAACAATCCCGGAAGACCTTGCGGCCAAGACGGGCATGGCGAATGTCACGGCCGCGCTTGCGGTCGATGCGGCCCGGAACGTGCTCTACGTCCCGGTCAATTCGCCGAGCCCGGATTATTTCGGCGGCAACCGGCTGGACGAGATTCCCTACGCCACATCGGTGACCGCGCTTGATGTCGAAACCGGAAAGGTGGTGTGGAGCCGCCAGCTCGTTCACCACGATCTCTGGGACTACGACACCAACGCAACGCCGGTTCTGGTCGATATCGTCAAGGATGGCGCGACCATCCCCGCGCTGGTGCAGACCTCGAAGCAGGGCTTTCTGTATGTGCTGAACCGCCATACCGGCGAACCGGTCTATCCGGTCGAGGAACGTCCGGTCCCGAAGTCCAATGTCCCGGGCGAAGTCGCAGCGCCGACGCAGCCGTTCGTGGACCTGCCGCAGCCCACCACCGGCGGCAAATGGCCGGGCATCTTCAGGCTCGCCGATTGGGTGGGCCTCGGCCAATGCAGCCGCACGGCCGCAGGCCTGAGGGACGAAGGCCGCTTCACCCCGCCGAGCCTGCAGGGGACGCTGGTCTATCCGGGATCGATGGGCGGCGTCGAATGGGGCGGCGGTGCGCTGGATCCGCGCAGCCAGACCTTCGTGGTGAACGCGTCAAGTGTTGCCCAGATCTACCGGTTGTGGCGGCGCGCGGATTACAACAACCTGGTCAGCAGCACGGAGACCGCCGGCGGGCTGTTCCCGATGCGCGGCACCCCTTACGGGGTTCAACTGACGGCGTTTCTCAACCCGATCGGCATGCCGTGCTGGAACCCGCCCTTCGGCACGCTGTCATCCTACGACCTTCGCACCGGCACGCTGCTGTGGCGCAAGCCGTTCGGACAGGTGCAGCATTGGGGCTTCTACATGCCCGAATCCTGGGGCTCGGTGACGGTTGGCGCACCCGCAATCACCGCGAGCGGACTGATTTTCATTGGCGCCTCGATGGATTCGCGCGTCCGCGCGATCGACCTGAAATCCGGCGAGGTCTTGTGGAAGCACCTTGTGGCGGCGCCGGCCGCGGCGATGCCCGCAATCTATCAGTACAAGGGCAGGCAATATGTGGCATTCGCGGCCGGCGGAAACGCGATGCTGGCCCGCAAGGTCGGTGACGAGGTGATCGCCTTCGCGCTGCCCTGAACTCTGTTTCGAGCGCAGCCGGTCCCCGGTTCGCGCGAGGAAAGCGGGTCCAGCCTATGCGCCCGGCGCCGCCATTTCCGACAAGCGGATCCTCGGCATCACCGCCGGCCATTTTGCAAATCATTCGCAACTGGGTTGACGCTGTTCCCATACACGCTTATCTTGCAAATAATTCGCAATTGCAGACCTTTTTTGGAGATAGTCGCGACATGAATTCCGTTCGAGCCCTTGCCGGGGCGCTGATCGCTGCGCTGGTTCTGTCCGGCCCTGCGGGCGCGCAGGCGCCGGGCAAGCCGTTCCGGGTGGTGACAACCTTCACGGTGATCCAGGATATCGCGCAGAACGTCGCGGGCGACAAAGCCATCGTGGAATCGATCACCAAGCCGGGCGCGGAAATTCACGACTACCAGCCGACTCCCCTCGATATCGTAAAGGCGCAGGCCGCCGATCTCGTGCTGTGGAATGGCTTCAATCTCGAACGCTGGTTTGAACGCTTTTTCGACAATATCAAGGACGTGCCGGGCGTCATCGTGACCGAGGGCATCGAGCCGGTGGGGATTGGCGAAGGGCCCTATACCGGCAAGCCCAATCCGCATGCCTGGATGTCACCGTCGAACGCACTGATCTATGTCGAGAATATCCGGAAAGCGCTGGTGAAGTTCGATCCCAAGAACGCCGACGCCTACAACAAGAATGCCGCCGACTATTCCGCGAAGATCAGGGCGCTGGACGAGCCGCTGCGCAAGCGGCTCGCGGCGATCCCGGAAAACCAGCGCTGGCTGGTCACCAGCGAAGGCGCCTTCAGCTACCTGACGCGCGACTACAAGATGAAGGAAGCCTATCTGTGGCCGATCAACGCCGACGAACAGGGGACGCCCAAGCAGGTCCGCCGGGTGATCGACCTCGTCCGCAAGAACAAAATTCCTGTGGTATTCAGCGAAAGCACGATTTCCGACCGCGCCGCCAAGCAGGTCGCGCGCGAGACCGGCGCAAAATATGGCGGCGTGCTCTATGTCGATTCGCTCAGCGCCGAGAACGGGCCGGTGCCGTCCTATCTCGATCTCCTGAACGTGACGGTCGATACCATCGCCAAGGGCTTCGGAAAATGATGGGATTCGGAAAATGAACGGCGCGCGCCAATGACCGCACCGGTGCAGGGCCTGGTCCGCCCGGGCGATCCGTCGCTGGGTGCCAGCGTTTCGGTACGAAACCTGAGCGTCACCTATCCGAACGGCTATACTGCGGTTCGTGACGCGAGCTTCGACCTCGATCCCGGAACCATCTGCGCACTGGTCGGTGTCAATGGCAGCGGCAAGTCGACCATCTTCAAGGCGATCATGGGCTTCGTGCGCCCGTCCGCGGGCGAGGTACGGCTGTGCGGCCTGCCGGTCGACGAGGCGATCAGGAAGAACATCGTTGCCTATGTCCCGCAAAGCGAGGACGTCGACTGGAATTTCCCGGTGCTGGTCGAGACCGTGGTGATGATGGGCCGCTACGGCCACATGAATTTCCTGCGCATGCCCTCGCGCGCCGACCGTTACAAGGTCGATCAGGCTCTGGAGCGCGTCGGCATGAGCGCCTATCGGCACCGCCAGATCGGCGAATTGTCAGGCGGACAGAAAAAGCGCGTCTTCCTCGCCCGCTCGCTTGCGCAGGAAGGAAAGATCATTCTCCTCGACGAGCCCTTCACCGGCGTCGACGTGAAGACCGAGACATCGATCATCGGTCTCCTGCGCGAATTGCGCGATTCCGGTCACCTGATCCTCGTCTCCACGCACAACCTCGGCAGCGTGCCGGATTTCTGCGACCGGGTCGTGCTGATCAACCGCACCGTGCTGGCTGCAGGTCCGACATCCGAAGTGTTCACGCAACACAATCTCGAACGCGCCTTTGGCGGCGTGCTGCGCAACTTCCAGCTTGGCGGGCGCGATCTGCATGACGACGATGATGCGCGCAGCGTCACCGTTCTGACCGACGATGAACGCCCGCTGGTGTTTTACGGCGACAAGGCCGAAGGGACGAAGGAATAGGGCTGTGTCCGACCGAATTGAGGCGCGCAACATCTCTCCGCTCATTCCCGCGAAAGCGGGAATCCAGTCTTTCTTGCGCTGGGTCCCCGCCTTCGCGGGGACGAGCGGTTCCAGATCAAGCGCATGACCGACCTTCTCGCCGAATTGCTGGTGCCGTTCAGCTACAATTACATGCTGAAGGCGATGTGGGTGAGCGCGCTGGTCGGTGGCGTCTGCGCCTTCCTGTCGGCCTATCTGATGCTGAAGGGATGGTCGCTGATGGGCGACGCGCTCGCCCATTCGATCGTCCCGGGGGTGGCAGGCGCCTATATCCTCGGCGCGCCGTTCGCCGTCGGCGCCTTCTTTGCCGGCATTCTGGCATCGTTCGCGATGCAATTCGTCAAGCGCAATTCGCGGCTGCGGGAGGATGCCGTGATCGGCCTAGTCTTCACCGCGCTGTTCGCGCTCGGTCTGCTGATGGCCTCGATCTGGCCGACATCCGTATCGATCCAGACCATCGTGCTCGGCAACATTCTCGCCATATCCGACGAGGATGTGATGCAGGTCGCGATCATCGCGGCAGTTTCGCTGGCGGTCCTCGCCCTGATCTGGAAGGACCTCATGGTCACGTTCTTTGATGAGAACCACGCACGCTCGATCGGCATCAATGCCGGCTTTCTGAAGATATTGTTCTTCACCCTGCTGTCCGCCTGCACGGTGGCGGCTCTGCAGACCGTCGGCGCCTGCCTGGTGATCGCGATGGTGGTGACGCCCGGAGCCACCGCCTATCTCCTGACCGACCGCTTCGGACGGCTGATCCTGATTTCGATCGCGCTCGGCACCGGCACGAGCTTCCTCGGCGCCTATATCAGCTATTTCGTCGACGGCGCGACCGGCGGCGTGATCGTGACGCTGCAAACGCTGGTCTTCCTTGCGGCCTTCATCTTCGCCCCGAGGCACGGCCTGCTGGCCGCGCGCAGGCGGCGCGTCAGCGGCGCGGAGCTCGCGGCATGACCACGCTCTACGATTTCGTGGCGTTGCCGCTATCCTATCCGTTCATGCAGCGCGCATTGGTGGTATCGCTGCTCGTCGCCGCGGTCTGCGCCGTTCTTTCCTGCTATCTCGTGCTGAAGGGCTGGTCGCTGATGGGCGACGCCATTTCGCATGCGGTGCTGCCGGGCATCGTGATCGCCTATTTGCTGAGCATTCCGCTGGCGATCGGCGCGTTCGCGGCGGGACTGAGCTGCGCGCTATTTACCGGCTATCTCAAGGAGAACAGCCGGATCAAGGAAGACACGGTGATGGGCATCGTGTTTTCGGGCATGTTCGGCTTCGGGCTGGTGCTGTTCACCAAGGTCGAAACCGAGCAGCATCTCAATCATATTCTGTTCGGCAATGTGCTAGGCGTCACCACGCGCGATCTGATCGAGACCGGGATCGTCGCCGGCGGGACGCTGCTGATCGTTCTTCTCAAGTGGCGCGATCTTCTGCTCTATTGCTTCGATCCGAACCATGCCCGCTCCATCGGCCTGCCCGTAAGGGTGCTGCATTACGGCCTGCTGGTACTGCTCGCGCTCACCATCGTGGCTTCGCTGAAGGCGGTCGGCATCATCCTCGTGATCGCGATGCTGATCGGGCCGGGCGCTACCGCCTATCTCCTCACCGACAGCTTCGAACGGATGCTCGTGATCGCCGCCGCGGTCGCGCTGACGTCGGCATTCATCGGCACCGTCGTCAGCTTCCATATCGACGGAGCGACCGGCGCCTGCATCGTGCTGGTCCAGGCGCTGTTCTTTGCACTGGCCTTTCTGTTCGCGCCGAAAGGCGGAATCCTTCGCCGCAGCGCGGCCTGACGGCTTTGTAGCCCGGATGGAGCGAAGCGAAATCCGGGCACTTGTCCCGCATATCGCTTCGCTTATGCGGGCTACGAAGCGGTTCTAATCCTCATCCCGCCCGTAAAACTTGGTGCCGATCTCGATCGGTTCGCGGCCCTGGCTGCGGCGATGCTGGTTGGTGTCGCGCAGCGAATAGACGCAGCCGCAATATTCCTGCTGGTAGAACTCCTCGCGCTTGGAAATCTCGATCATGCGCGCGGCGCCGCCGCCCTTGCGCCAGTTGAAATCCCAGTAGCTCAGTCCCTCATAGCGGCCGGCGGCGCGGATACCGCAATCATTGATCTGCGCCATGTTCTTCCAGCGCGAAATCCCGAGCGAGGAGGTCATTACCGGGAAGCCATGCTCGTGAGCGTAGAGCGCAGTGCGCTCGAAGCGCATGTCGAAGCACATGGTGCAGCGGATGCCCCGCTCCGGCTCCCATTCCATGCCCTTGGCACGGGCAAACCAGTTGTCCTTGTCGTAATCGGCATCAACGAACGGCACGCCGTGCTGTTCGGCAAAGCGGACATTCTCGTCCTTGCGCAGCAGATATTCGCGCTCGGGATGGATATTCGGATTGTAGAAGAAGATCGTGTAGTCGATCCCCGACGCCAGCATCGCTTCCATCACCTCTCCGGAGCAGGGCGCGCAGCAGGAATGCAGCAGCACTCGCCGGTGCCCGCCGGGAGGTGTCAGTGGCTTGCGGTCATAGGTCGTCATGGCCGCCTTCTAGCGCAGGCGCAAGGGGCGCGCTACCGCGGTTCGCAGCTTCGTGACCGGGCCCCGGGAACCGCGTACTGGCGGCGGGTGAGCCGTTTCATTAGACTTTTCACACGTCCGCACCTGAACCCTCGGATTGCGACATGGTCCGCCCCCGCATTTTTCCCCTCTGCCTGCTGATCCTGATCGGCCTGGCCGTCCCTGCGGTTGCACAGAAGCGCGTCGCGCTGGTGATCGGAAACGGGAATTACGGCACGGTCACGCCGCTGAAAAATCCGGTCAACGACGCGAAGGCGGTTGCGCAGTCGCTGCGCGAGCTGGGGTTCAGCGTGATGCTGGGCACCGACCTCGGCAAGTCCGGATTCGAGAAGAGCGTTCTCGATTTCTCCGAAACGCTCCACGGCGCGCAGGCCGCGGTGTTCTACTATGCCGGACACGGCCTGCAGGTCGACGGCCGCAACTACATGGTCCCTGTCGATGCGAAGCTTTCGGACGAAGCCGACCTGCCGTTTCAGCTGGTGGCGATGGACATCGTGCTGAACAAGCTGGTGCATCACCGCATCACCAACATCGTGATCATGGATGCCTGCCGCGACAATCCGCTCGGCGACAAGCTGTCCAGGGCGCTCGGCGAGCGCAGCAATGCGGTGGGCACCGGGCTTGCCAGCGTCTATGCGGGTGCCGGCACGCTGATTTCGTACTCGACGCAGCCTTATCACGTCGCGCTCGACGGCGACGGCGACAACAGCATCTATTCCGGTTCGCTCGCCCGCCATATCAGCACACCGGATATCGACGTGATCGACATGCTCAAGCGCGTGCGCAAGGACGTCCAGGACGCCACCAACAAGGAGCAATTGCCGTGGGACAGCCACGCCATGGTCGAGGACTTCTTTTTCCGGACATCGGCGGGCAAGAACAAGAACGCGACACCGCACCCTGACCCCGGACGCGACCGCAAGCCGCCGAAGGATCAGACCGCGATCCTCATTCCGCCCGACCGCAACGCGGTCCGCACCGGCAAGCCTCCCGTGCATCCCTGCGATGTCATCGCCGGCAGCGCGAGCGACCCGGAACGGGTGACGCCGGGCGTGACGATTGGCCAGTTGAACGGCGGCGAGGGGGTCACGGCCTGCCGTGCCGCGCTCGCACAATATCCAAACACGCCACGCTTTGAGTTTCAGCTTGCACGTTCGCTGCAGAAGACCAAGGCAAACGAGGAATCGGCGGCGCTCTATCGCAGTCTGGTCGAGCGCGGCTATTTCGCCGCGCTGACCAATTACGGCTGGATGCTGAACAATGGCCTTGGCGTTCCGAAGGATCAGAAGGCGGCCGTGCATTTCTATCTGCTGGCGGCGCATCAGGGCGATAATTTCGGCATGTTCAACACCGCCATGGCCTACGATACCGGCGAGGGCCTACCCTACGACCCGGCGCGGGCGGCGCGCTGGCTCTATGCCGCAATCCGGCTTGGCCACGACTATTCGATCCGGATGATGGTCGAGCGTCCGAATGCCTGGACCCGGGATTTTCGCATCGAGCTGCAGCGCCTGCTGCAACGCGCGGGCGCTTATGACGGGCCGATCAACGGGGCGCTGGGCCCGGCCATGGAAGGCGCGCTGCGCCGCGTCAAGGACCTCCCCTTTGCGCCGACGCCAGGCGGCGACGTGCCGAAGGAGCGCTTCGACGCCACCACGATTCCGGTCAACGCGCCGTTGCCGCGGCGCTGACGGTCAGCGCAGGTTCGGATTCGGCGAATTCGCCGGCATGTCCTTTGGATCGAAGCGCTGGCCTGGAGCGGATGGCCGTTCCTGCGAGGGCGGCGCATTGATCGACAGCGAGTCCGGATCGAAGCGCGGTTTCGGACCGATCTGCGAGTTGACCGTGACATCTTTCGGATCGAACCGTTGCTGCGGCGGGGGCGAATTCACCGGTGGCGAATTGCGATCATGCCGGCGAACCTCGTCCTGCTGGTCGTTCCTGTTCCGACGACGGTCGCCTTCGTCGGGTGCGCGATTGCCGCCGCTGCCGTCCGCGCACAGCGCGTAGCGGACCTGACATTGTCCGCCGCCTTTTTCCCGCTCGCAATAATCGCGCGCATTGCGCGCGGCCACATCCGCGGAATCGCCGCCGCTGGTGAACGCCTGCGTGAAATTGGTGCGCTGGCGCCGACCCCTCTCGGTGTAGCGCGTTATCGCAAGGCCGAGGCAGTTGGGCGCCGCAACCGAGGATATCTTGACGTCGCGACTCGAGCGCCGCTGCATTCGCTCGAGCGCCATCAGCTCGGTATCGCGCCGCGTGCGCCCGGTCTCGGCGGCAAAGTTGCCGAAGCCGTCGAACGCAATCGTCACCCATGGAGACGGCGCGGGCGTGGTCATCAGCCTTTCGATGGTCGGGCGGGTCAGGCGCCCGTCCGCGTTCAGGCCCGCGAATTTCTGGAACTGGACGAGATTGCGCACCGTCTCCTGGTTGAGATTGCCGTCCAGATTCTCGGTGCGCAGGCCGAAATCGAACAGCCGCTGCTGCACCCGCAACACGATGTCCGCGGTCGCATCAAACGGCTCCTCGGATTTTCGCTCCGTACCGCCGGCCGCGTCCTCGATCCGCCGGGCGGCGCGCTCGTCGCCGCACCAGCGCGTATTGGCTTCCTGCGTCGTCGGCCCGGCCGTGGCGTCTTCAATCTGCAGGTTCGTCACCGCATAGAATGGCTGCTCGCCTTTCGCCGCCTCGCTTCGGATCACCGCACTGACCTTCACCAGGGCAAGCGGCGCGCCGCCGGCGTCGGCCTGCCCAAGCTTGCAGCGCAGGATCACCACATCGTCGTCCGCGGCCTTGCGGCAAATTTCGCCCTGCAGACGCGTGGCGATCTCGGTCAGGCGCTGCGCCTTGTCGGGATCACGTTCGGCACGCGCATTGGCGGCGCGCGTCATCACCGGAAAAACCAGACTGGCACTGCCGCGATCGGGGCAGAGCAGCGGACGTTGCGCCACAGCGACCGCGTCGTGAAGGCGAAGCGGCGTTTGCGCTTGCGCTGCGGTCCCTCCCGCGATTGCCGAGCACACGGTGGCGACGGCAAGCCTCGAAACGGACGCCATCTGTCGAACCTCCGGAAGGAACATCTCCAGTCGATCCTAAAGTCAAAGATGCGGGTGAACAAGTTTGCGGAGAATTCACTGCGTCGGCTACGTGTCACATTGGCTTGATCGCAATCGTCGTCCTGCCTCAACGGTCGATCAAACGTCCACCATGGCCGGCAAGGGCGGCCGCCCGCGGATCATGTCGGCAGCCTTTTCCGCGATCATGATCACCGGCGCATTGGTATTGCCGCCGATCATGCGCGGGATGATCGCTGCATCGACCACGCGCAGTCCCTCGACACCGCGGACGCGAAGTTCCGCATCGACAACGTCGCTCGCGTCCTTGCCCATCGCGCAGGTGCCGACCGGATGGAAACAGGTCTGCGACGAGGCGCGGATATAGTCCTTCAGCGCCTCGTCGCTTTGCGCCTGCGGACCGGGCCGGATTTCCGCGCCGCGCACACGCTCCCATGCCGGGGCTTCCATGATGCGGCGCGCCAGCCGCAGACCCCGCAGCATGTCGTCGAGATCGTCCGGCTCGCTGTAGAAGGCCGGGTCGATCACCGGCGCAAGATCGGGAGCGCACCCCGCCAGCTTCACGGTGCCACTGCTTTTCGGGCGAAGCAAAAGGGTGATCAGACCGTAGCCGTGACCGATGCCCATCCGGCCGTCGGGCGTGCGCTCGGCCGGCATCAGGATGAACTGGATATCCGGCCGCTCAAGCCCCGGTTTGGAACGCACGAAGCCGCCAGCCTGCAGACCGGTATTGGCGAGAATGCCGCGCCGGAACAGCGCGTAATTCACGATGGTTCCGGTCAGCCATGGCAACGTTCGCCAGGAGATACCGTAGGGGATGGTGGTCGGAGTGGAATATTGCACCGGCGACGAAATGTGATCCTGCAGATTGCGTCCGACCTGCGGTGCGTGATGCACGACGCCGATGCCCTGCTCTTGCAGTTGCGCGCCATCGCCGATGCCCGAGCGCATCAGGATTGCGGGCGAGGCAAACGCACCGGCGGAGAGAATAACTTCGCGGCGCGCGTTGATGCTGCGCCGTTGTCCGGCCTGCACGATCTCGACACCGGTCGCACGCCGTCCCTCGAAGGTGACATGCGACGCCAGCGCATCACAGAGGATGGTCAGGTTCTTGCGCGCTTTCGCATCGCGCAGAAACGCGGTCGCTGCGGATTCACGCCGCCCGTCGCGAACCGTGACCTGCCTGCGGCCGAAGCCCTCCTGCTTGCGGCCGTTGAAGTCTTCCGTGCGTGGAAGCTGCAGCGAAGCCGCCGCGTCCAGCATCATGTCGGTAAGCGGATTGTAGCTCTCGCAGTCGGCGACATTCAGCGGGCCGCCGATGCCGTGATAGGGCGAGGCGGTGAACTGCTCGTTGTTCTCGGACTTTTTGAAATAGGGCAGTACCTCTGCATAGGACCAGCCCGAATTTCCCCACGCCGCCCAGTCGTCATAATCGGACCGGTGCCCGCGCATATAGATCGAGCCGTTGATCGCGCTCGATCCGCCAAGCACGCGCCCGCGCGGCAGGAATATCTTGCGGCCGGCGACGTGCTGCTGCGGCTGCGACCAATAGCGCCAGTTCAGCCTCGGATGCTTAATCAGCCAGGTCACGCCGAGCGGAACATGGATCAGGGGATGGCGATCGCGTGGCCCTGCCTCGATCAGACAGACGCGGACAGACGGGTCTTCGCTGAGCCGGCCGGCCAGCACGCAACCCGCCGAACCGCCGCCCACGATCACGGCGTCGAAGGTGTCGTCCGGCGATGGACGGGCTGCGGACATACCTCCTCCCCACCTGGCGTTGACAGCACGACGTTTCGTTCAGCAGAATGACATTCCAAATTCGAGCTGGCAACGGCCGGCACCCTCGCGCCAAGTCCGCAGGGCAAGAACGACAACCGGAGGAAAACATGGCGCCCGTCACGCCCAGACTCGAGTTCGTGTTCAGGATCAAGATGCTGCTCGGCATCCGGCAGAAGTTCGGTCCGCTGCCACAGGGCAGCACCCGCGGCTTCGTCTCGGCGGCGGGCGGCACCGTCGAAGGACCGCGGCTGAACGGTCGCGTGGTGCCGAACAGCGGCGGCGACTGGGCGCTATATCGCGACGACCACACCGTGGGTTTCGATGCGCGCTACATGCTGGAAGCCGACGACGGCACCCCGATCTACATGATCAATCGCGGGTTCCGTCATGCGCCGCCGGATGTCGCCGCGCGCCAGGAGGCGCTCGAGCCGGTCGAGCCGTCGGAATATTACATGCGGGTTGCACCCAGCTTCGAGACGCCGGTCGGAAAGCACGACTGGCTGACGCGCACGATCATCGTCGGCTCGGCCGAGCGGCGCACCGATCATTCGATCTTCGACTATTACGCGGTGCTTTGAAAAAATAACTCCCGCATATCTGCAATCTTCTCGATCCGGTCGAGACGTTCGGCGAGTTGCCGGGCGATCGCCGGATCGCGCGAATGACGTGCGCTTGCGATACAATCCTCGAATTTCCGCCTCATCGCGCGCTCGTCCATCGGATTGAGCGGGTGGCCGAGCGGATCGATCACTTCACGCGCCAGCCTCCTGCCGTCCGCGAGCGACAGCGTCAGCGCGCCGCGCGTCGACTGCTCCAGGGTCCAGCCCGGCTCCACGACGTGGTGTACCTTGTCGGCGAGCACGTGCAGTTCCGGGTCGGCGAGCCGCTCCGGTGAAAAATCCCGCAATGTCACATCGCCCTGCCTGAGCGCCAGCGCGACCGTGAAGGGAATGGAGAATTTCGCATCGATCGCCGTCTTGGGACGGCGTTTCTGCTGCGGCGGCTCGCACAGTATCGCAAAGAACGGACTCACGGTGACATCGACCCGGGCGATGCGCTCGATATCGACAGAGTGGTCGCGCGCGAGCGACAGCGCCGCCTCGACGAAAGCATGCGTGCCACGACAGGACGGCCAGGGCTTGAAGCTCACCTTCGCGCCTTCATACTCGTCACCGAGCGCATGCAGCATGCGCACCGCATCGAACCTGCCGCGCGCATAGTTTGCATAAAGCCCGCCCGGCCCCTCGATCGGACGGTCGAACGCCCGCAAGCCGCGGCGCGCCAGCAGCGCCGCGGTCACCCCGGCACGTGCACTGAAGCCGTCGCGCACGGCGCGCAGATGTGATGGCGGATAGGACACCAGCGCATCGCTGAACACGGCCTGGCAGGAAGCGAGCGCGAGGCTCTGGACAATCTCCTGCTCGGAGAGTTTGAGCAGCCGCGCGGCCGCCGCCGCCGCACCATAGGCGCTCAGCATCGGGATGAAATAGAAGCCGCGCTTCTCGGCGCTTTCAGTCAGGCCGAGCGCCAGGCGGCACGAGATGTCGGCGCCGATCGTGACCGCATCGAGGAAGTCGCGTCCGCTCACACCGCCGGCAAATTCCGCAACCGCCAGCGCGGCCGGCACCACGGCCGCATGCGGATGCACCAGTGTCGCATCGTGGGTATCCTCGAAATCGAGAGCATGGGCCATCGCGCCATTGGCGAAGGCGGCCATGATCGGTGAGGCCCGGAAATCGAAGCCAAGCACGGTACACGCGCCCCCTTCCCCGCCCTCCCTGGCAAGCGCAACGAAAGCGTCACAGCCTTCGCCGAGGCCGCTCGCGGCCGTCATCACGCCGATCGCATCGGCCACGGCGCTGCGCGTCACTGCGCGCGCGCCGGGAGGCACGGCGCCTGACCTGACATGGCGGGCAAGGGTCGCCGAGATTTCAGGCGCATCGGTCATGACGTTTCCCCGGCGTCGCCCTCGCAATTCGCGAGCCCTTTGCGTTTGTTGCGCGCAAACTAGCAAGCCGATATTGTGCCATCCAGTGATATGCCATTCCGATAAACGAAATCAGGCATGACGGGAGGACGGCTCACCCAGGGACTGCGCCGCGCGGCGCAGGTCAAGCCTGCCGGCGTCGCCGCGATCGACGGCGCGCATCACCATACATGGAGCGAGACGGTGTCGCGGGTCGCGCGCGCCGCGGGCGTACTTCGTGAGGCCGGGTTATCGACCGGCGGACGCGTCGCCATTCTCGCACTCAACAGCCATCGCTATTTCGAGATCTATTATGCGATCCCGTGGGCGGGCGGCGCCATCGTGCCGCTGAACACCCGGCTCGCGCTGCCGGAACTGCAATACATCCTTGAGGATTCCGGCGCCGAGATTCTCGTCGTCGATGAGCATTTCGTCGATGCCGCGCGCACGATCCGCGAACGCGTTCCGGCGCTCCGCATGTTGCTGCACATCGCAGACACGCCCGCGCCGAATGGCTTTTCCGGCTACGAAGCACTGATCGCGGCAGGCAAACCGGCGCAAGACGCCGAGCGCCACGGCAGCGACCTTGCCGGCATTTTCTATACCGGCGGCAGCACCGGCAAGGCGAAAGGCGTGATGCTCAGTCACGACAATCTCGTCACCAATGCGGTGAACGGCTGCTACATGATCGGATACGATCCGACCAGCGTGTATCTGCACGCCGCGCCGATGTGCTACCTCACCGACGGCATGTCGACGCTGTCGATCACGATGGCGGCCGGCACACATGTCTTCATCCCGCGTTTCGAGGTCGAGGCCTGCCTCGACGCAATGACCGAGCATGGGGTGACCAATATTGCGCTGGTCCCGACCATGATCGGCATGATCGTGAATTCGCCCGGCATCGAAAAACGCGATCTGTCGCACCTGCGGCAATTCATGTTCGGGTCCTCGCCGATCACCGAAGGCACGCTGAAGCGCGCGGTCGAACTCTGGCCGGACATGAAATTCCTGCACGGCTGGGGCATGACCGAACTCTCTCCGATCGGCAGCATGATCCCGCACCACCTGCGCGATCCGAAGGTGGCGGGCGACCGGCTGAAATCCTGCGGTGTGGCGCCGCCCAATGTCGAGGTCATCATTGCCGACGAGGAAGGACGCGAAGTCCCGCGCGGCACCATCGGCGAAATTCTGGTGCGCGGTCCTATCGTGATGCAGGGCTACTGGAACAAGCCGGAAGAAACCGCGAAGGCGCTGCGCGGCGGCTGGCTGCATACCGGCGACGCCGCGATCATGGACGACGAAGGGCTGATCTACATCGTCGACCGGCTGAAGGACATGATCATCTCGGGCGGCGAGAATGTCTACTCGACCGAGGTGGAGAATGCGATTTCGGTCATGCCTGAGGTGGCCGAGGTCTCCGTCATCGGCATTCCCGATCCGAAATGGGGCGAGGCGGTGCATGCCATCGTCGTGCCGCGCAATGGCGCGACCGTGACGGCCGAGGCGGTGCAAGCGCATTGCCGCAATCTGATCGCCGGCTACAAGTGCCCGCGCAGCGTCGAACTGCGCACCGAACCGCTGCCGGTTTCCGCCGCCGGCAAGATCCAGAAGAACGTGCTGCGCGAGCCCTTCTGGCGCGAGAAGGAGAAGCGGGTGAACTGACCGCAATTTCAGGCGAGCCGCGGATCAACACCAGAACAGTGGCAGAAAAAAATGGGAGGTCATGATGTCGGATATCCCGATCGCTCCGCCGGCCCGCGTCGGCTTTTTCGGAATGGGCGCCATGGGCTGCGGCATGGCGGTCAACCTCGTGAAGGCCGGGTTCACGGTGTCGGCCTATGATCCTTCGGAAGACGCGCGCAGAAATTTTGAGAGCCGCAGCGGCGCCAGGGCGGTCGCGACGCCACGCGAAGCCTGCGAGAACCAGGACGCGGTCGTCACCATGCTGGGCGACGGCAAGGTGGTGCGGGCGGCCCTGCTCGGCGGCGACGCCCCGATCGCGGCTGCGAGAGCGGTCACCATCGTGATCGATTGTTCGTCGTCCTCGCCGCCGGACACGCTCAGCCTCGGTGCCGAGCTGGCCGCGCGCGGCATCGGCCTGATCGACTCGCCGGTCTCGGGCGCACAGAAGGGCGCGGATGACGGCACGCTCACGCTGATGGTGGGCGGCGACCCTGACCTCGTGAAACGGGCCGACGCAATTCTACATGCGATGGGCAAGGCGATCTTCCATACCGGGCCGCTGGGCTCCGGCCATGCGATGAAGACCATCAACAACTATGTCGCCGCACTCAATCTGATCTCGGCGTTGCAGGGAATACTGGTCGGACAGAAATACGGGCTCGATCCCGAGCAGATGGTTGACATCATCAACGCATCCTACGGGCGCAATGCCGCGACCGAATTCGTGCTGAAGCAGCAGGTCACGTCGGGCAAGTTCGCCGCCAATTTCAAGCTGTGGCTTGCGGCGAAGGATGCGCGCGTGATGGCCGAGACCGCGCGGCATGTCGGCTTTTCCGCGCCGCTGCCGCAGGATGTTACGGCGTTGTTCGCCGACGCCGAGAAGACGCTCGGTCGCGATGTCGACTTCACCAACCTCTACAAGTTTCTCGACACCTTCTGGGAGAAGAAGGCGGGGTGATATCTTCTCCGCTCATTCCCGCGAAAGCGGGAATGAGCGCAAGGACTCTGGGTCCCCGCGTTCGCGGGGACGAGCGGGTGAGAGCGCAGACCTCACACGCCCCGAAACACCGGAGCCCGCCGCTCACGGAACGCCGCAAGCCCCTCCTGCCCGTCCGGCCCGCGCGTCACCTGCTTCTGATAGCGCGCTTCAAGCGCCAGCACGTCGTCGAAGCCGCGATCCTGCGCGAGTATCGCCTTGGTCGCGCGAAACGCCGCTGTGGGTCCGTTTGCGATGAACGCTGCAAGCTCCGCCGTGCGCGCGGCCAGCGCCTCGGCAGGCACCGCCTCGTTGATCAGCCCGATGGCGGCGGCATCGCCGCCGCTCAGCATGCGGCCGGTGAATACCAGTTCGGCCGCGCGATGGCGCCCGAGCCGCCGCTGAAAAAAATAATGCCCGCCGGAATCCAGCACCGCACCGATACGCCGGAACGGACTGCCGAAGACTGCGTCATCGGACGCAATCGTAATGTCGCAGGCGAGCGCGAGCCCCAGCCCGAAGCCGAGCGCAGCGCCCCGCACCGACGAAATCGTCGGCGCCGGCAGCGCGTACAGCCTCTGCAGGATCGGACCGATCCGGTCGCGCAGGATTTCCTCGGCATCCTCGCCATGCGGGTCGATCTCCCGCACGTCTCGCCCCGAGCAGAAGCTTGTGCCGGCACCACGGATCACCAGGCAGCGCGCGCTCCGCACGCGCTCGCTCGCGAGCATCTCTCCCAAAAATTCCATTTCGACGAGTTTCAGACTGTTCTTCGTCTGCGGGCGGTCGATTTCGAGCACCAGCGCCGCTCCTTGATCAATCAGCCGGAACGCGTCACTCATCGCCGCACCCTCCGCGGTGTGGCCGCCTCAAGCGCCTGCGGCTGCGCCGGCTCGCGATGACCCAGCGCCTTGCTCAGCTCCTTCGCCTTGCCGATCACCAGTTCCGCAAGCTGCTTGTGCATCGCCGGCCGGTAGCGGATCATCGGCATGGTGATGCCAAGCGAACCCATCACATTGCCGTCGGCATCGAACACCACGCGAGCGAAGCCGATCGCCTCGGGGAAGATTTCGCCTTCCGCCGATGCATAGCCGCGTTCTCGGATATCCTTGAGGGCGGTCTTCATGTCGGCCAGTTTCGGCGGCGGATTTCCCGCCGGCGACGGCCCCGCCTCCGCCACCGCCTTCGCAACGACATCCTCCGGCAGATAGGCCAGCATGCAGCGTCCGACCGCGCCCCATGCCACCTTCTGCTCCATCAACGGCTCGAAATGATAGCCGAGCGGGTGCGGCGAGCGCGCCACCACGGTGCCGACGAAGCGGCGCGAAGCCGGCAGATACATCGCGAAATAGCAGGTCTCATGACATGCATCGCGCAGCGCGTTGAGAATCGGGCGTGCGATTTCCTCGATATCGATCTGGCGGGTAATGAGCGATGCGACGCGGAACAATTCGCGGCCGGCGCGATAGCGCTGCGTCGTGGCGCGCTGCTCGATCAGCCCCTGTGTCATAAGGAGCTTGAGCAGCCGGTGCACCGTGCTTGGCGGGAGCGACAGGCGCTGAGCGAATTCCTTGACAGAGATTTCGCCGCCCATCTCGGCGACGCATTGCAGAACCCGCACCACGCGGACCACCGTGCTGGTTGCTTCATCCGACACTTTGCTGTCCTTTTCAGTGTGCGTCCGAAACCGATCGCGGCTTGTCAGGCTGATCCGCTGTCTCTATCCTACTGAGTGGAAGAGCATTCCGCTAGAAGGAATGACACCGGTGGGAGGAATGACGGAGCGTCGGCAACAACCGGCCGCCGTGGACGCCCGGGATGCGCCAGCCTCGCCGATGTCGGGCGCTGCGGCGCGGGCCGGCGAAGGTATGCCTGCGCCCGATCTCTCGCCCGAACCGCTGCTCAGCGTCGAAGACCTGCATGTCAGCTTCGCCACCGACACCGTCACCGTGCGCGCGGTGGAGGGCTTCAGCCTGCAGGTTCGCCCGGGCGAGATCGTCGCACTGGTCGGCGAATCCGGCTCCGGCAAATCGGTATCCGCCCATTCGATCATGCGGCTGTTGCCGCGCACCGGCCGTACCAGGGGCCGTATCCTGTTCGAGGGCCGCAACCTGCTCGAGCTTCCCGAGGAGCAGATGCGGGATATCCGCGGCCGCCAGATTTCGATGATCTTTCAGGAGCCGATGACCTCGCTCAACCCGGTGCTTCCGATCGGGCTGCAGATCATCGAGCCGCTGCAATTTCATCTCAAGATGAATACCCGCGATGCCAATGCTCGCGCGGCGGAATTGCTGCGGCTGGTGGGTATCACCGACCCCGAGCAGAGGCTGAAGCAGTATCCGCATCAATTCTCCGGCGGCATGCGGCAGCGGGTGATGATCGCCATCGGGCTCGCCTGCAATCCGAAGCTCATCATCGCCGACGAACCGACCACCGCGCTCGACGTCACCATCCAGGCGCAAATTCTCGAGCTGATGAAATCGCTGTCGCGTGACCTCGGCATCGCGCTGATCATCATCACCCACAATCTCGGCATCGTGGCCCGCTACGCGCATCGGGTTGTGGTGATGTATTCCGGCCGCGTGGCGGAACAGGGTGAAGCCGATCCGGTCTTTCACCGGCCGCGCCATCCCTACACGATGGGATTGCTGCGCTCGGTGCCGCGGCTCGACCGGCCGCGCACCGGGCTGCTCGCCACCATCGAGGGGCTGCCACCCTCGGCCGCCGATCCATTGCCGGGCTGCCGTTTTGCGCCGCGCTGCCCGTTCCATCTGCCGGTCTGCGACACCCCACCGCCGCTCGCCCCGACCGATACCGGCGGCCTCTCCGCGTGTGTGCGCGCGCCGGAGATCGCCGCCGGGAAGCTGGCCTGGAGCAAGGCCGGCATTGCGGCCGCGGATGGCGCGCGGCAGGATTCGCCGGTGCCCGTCATCTCGGTGCGCGATCTTACCAAACATTTCCCGGTCAAGACCGGCATGCTGGCGCGGACGCATCAGGTGCGCGCGGTGGAGGATGTGAGCTTCGACGTGCGGCCCGGCGAGACGGTCGGGCTTGTCGGCGAATCCGGCTGCGGCAAGAGCACGGTCGGCCGGCTGATCCTGCGGCTGGACACACCGACCTCAGGCTCGATCGCATTCGAAGGGCGCAACTTCGCGGATGCAAGCCGCGCCGAGTTCAAGACCATGCGCCGCAAGATCCAGGCGGTGTTCCAGGATCCCTATTCCTCGCTCAATCCGCGCATGACCACCGGTCAGATCATCGCCGAGCCGCTGACCGTCTACGATCTCGCGCCCGGCACCGCCGCGGCGCGCGAGCGGGTCGCGACTCTGCTCAACGAAGTCGGCCTGCGCCCGGAAATGGCCGACCGCTACCCACACCAGCTTTCCGGCGGCCAGCGCCAGCGCGTCGGCATTGCGCGTGCGCTAGCAATCGAGCCGCAATTCATCGTCTGCGACGAGGCGGTGTCGGCGCTCGACGTGTCGATCCAGGGACAGATCGTCAATCTGCTGGAATCGCTGCAGCGCAAACGCGGCTTGTCCTATCTGTTCATCGCGCATGATCTCGCGGTCGTGCGCCATATCTCGTCGCGCATCGTGGTGATGTATCTGGGCCGTGTGATGGAGACCGCAGACCGCGACGAACTCTGCGACCGGCCGCTTCACCCCTATACCAGGCTCCTGCTCGATGCAGCTCCGATTCCCGATCCGGCGATCGAAAAGGCACGGGCACCGCGGCTGATCCAGGGCGAATTGCCGAGCCCCCTGTCGCCGCCGTCAGGCTGCGTGTTCCACACCCGCTGTCCGATCGCCACCGCCGAATGCCGCGCGGAAATCCCGGCGCTTCGCAACCTACGCCCCGGCCATTCCGTGGCCTGCATCAAGGTCTGAAAGGAGGAGCCGAGCGATGTTGCGCTATGTGACCAACCGCCTCCTGCTCGCGATCCCGACGCTGATCGGCGTTGCGGTCATCACTTTCTTCGTGCTGCGCGTGGTGCCCGGCGACATCGTGGAGGCCAAGCTGCGTGGCGACGGCGCCATGGTGACGACCGACGTGATCGAACGCGAGCGCGCCAGGCTCGGTCTCGACAAGCCGCGCTCCGAGCAATTCGTCAACTGGATGAAGGGCCTCGCCACACTCGATCTCGGCAATTCGATGTGGACCGGCCGCCCGGTGATCGAGGAAGTGGCGGCGCGGTTCGAGATCACCTTCCAGATCGCGCTGATGGCCACCCTGATCGGCTGCCTGATTGCGATCCCGCTCGGAACGATGGCGGCGCTGTATCGCGGCACCTGGGTCGATACCGCGGTACGCATTTTCGCGGTCGCGGGGCTTGCGGTGCCGAGCTTCTGGCTTGGCATGCTGATCATCCTCGCGATGCTGTGGTCGATCGGCACCCTGCCGCCGCTGACATTCACGCCGATCTGGAAGAACCCAGGCGCCAATCTCTGGCAACTGATCTGGCCTGCGCTTGCGGTCGGATACCGTTTCGCGGCGGTGCTGACCCGCATCGTGCGCTCATCGCTGCTGGAGGTGCTGGGCGAGGACTACATCCGCACCGCGCGAGCCAAGGGCGTCATCGAATCGGTGATCGTGCGCCGGCACGCCCTGCGCAACGCGCTGCTTCCGGCGGTCACGGTCATCGGACTGGAATTCGCCTTCCTGCTCGGCGGGCTGGTGGTCACCGAGCAGGTGTTCAGCCTCAACGGCCTCGGCAAGCTGTTCATCCAGAGCGTGACGCGCCATGACTACACCCTCATCCAGGGCATGGTGATGCTGTTCGCGACCTTCTACATCGTCACCAATCTGGTGATCGACCTCATCTACGCCGCGCTCGATCCGCGCGTCCGCTACAATTGAGGCCGCCATGACCGATACCGCCGCCCGCCCCGCCCAGCGTCCGTCCTGGCTGCGCAATCCGATCGTCGATTTCTGCATCAAGCAGCCGGCCGGCATGGTCGCGCTGCTGGTGCTGCTGGTCATGCTGTTCGCCGGCGTCTTTGCCGAGCACATCGCACCTTACGATCCGGTCCGCAACAACATGGCCAGCATGCTGCAGCCGCCTAGCTGGAAACATCTGCTCGGCACCGATCCGTTCGGCCGCGACATCTTCTCGCGCATCATCTACGGCGCGCGCACCGCGCTGATCATCGGCCTGTCATCCGCGTTCCTCGGCTGCACGCTGGGCGCAATCATCGGCGCCGGTTCGGCCTATTTCGGCGGCAAGATCGACAACGCGATCCAGCGCGCCATCGACCTCATGCTGTCGTTCCCGCTGATCGTTCTGGCGCTCGTGGTCGTTGCCGTGCTGGGCCGCAATCTGGTGTTCGGCATCGACATCAACCTCATTATCGCGATCGCGATCCCGATCGTGCCGCAGGTCGCGCGCGTGATCCGCTCCTCCGCACTGGTGGTCCGCAACCTGCCCTATATCGATGCGGCGCGGATCGCGGGCTATTCCAACACCCGGATCGTCATGCGGCACATGATCCCCAACCTCATGGCGCCGTTTTTGATCATGCTGACCGCCTATATCGCGCAGGCGATCCTGCTCGAAGCGGTGCTGTCGTTCCTCGGGCTGGGTGTCGCCGAGCCGGTGCCGGCCTGGGGCCTGATGCTGTCGGGCAGCGCATCGGATTTCTTCGAGGAAGCGCCCTGGATCGTGATCTTCCCGGGGCTCGCCATCAGCCTCGCGGTGTTTGCGTTCAATCTGCTCGGCGACGCGCTGCGCGACTGGCTCGATCCGAAGTTCAAGACGTGAGGGTGGATTACCGCAGCGCCGAGGGGGTAAAATGAACGATTTTAGCAACTTCCGTGCGGTGTATGACGAATTGACTGACGAAGTTGCGCGCTCCTCGTACCAATTTGTCGCCGCGCATTTTTCAAACTGGTTCGCTCTGCTTGACGAGACACCTAGCGTTGCAGCTGCGATCACACGACTGCAAGAGGGTCTGGATTTCAGAAGCTGGTACGAGGGGTGCGAAAAGACAGTCCGCGGCATGGTCGGTAGCGGCAAGCTCAC
This sequence comes from Pseudorhodoplanes sp., assembly GCF_050250235.1. Taxonomy (GTDB): domain Bacteria; phylum Pseudomonadota; class Alphaproteobacteria; order Rhizobiales; family Xanthobacteraceae; genus Pseudorhodoplanes. The sequence continues at coordinate 20,810 of NZ_JBFWPA010000034.1, read as the reverse complement.
GTTTCCGGCAGAAAAGGACAAAAGCCTTGGGATGAGACTGCTATTGTTTCGCGAAATGGCCAGTGGCCGGATTGAGCCATGGCGCTTCGCTCACTCGTTCGTCTATACGCGCGGCGACCTGAACGTACTCACGTCGAACGTGATCGATCAAATATTCTTGCCATTCGCGCGTGAGTTTCGCCGCCACCTTGAAACACTGGAAAGTAGCGGACAACTCCAAGCAGCACCTGCATCAGACCGCATCGTTGCGCTAAACCATAATAGTGCCGGCTACGCAGAAGCATTGAAGGCATTAGAAACACTTGAGCGGGCCATAGTCGGCAACAATGGGATTTACGCGGATGAAGGTGACAAGAGCCAACATGTAGCGGAAGTTTCCGCGCTGCGCCGCATACTACAAGCGACCAAAGTGAAAGTCATGATCGTCGTCACATTGGCGAGCAGCGGTATCCTCTATCTTGCCAGAACATTCTTTGATTCGACCGTGGGAAAGGCCGCCGAGTATGTCCTCGAAAAGCTTGGGCCACTCATCGGGTGGATATTCTAATCTGAAGGGAAGGTGATTTGTTCTCAGGGCACTCGATCACCCCCGCGCATCCTCGCGGATCATCGCCGCGCCCTTCTCGCCGATCATGATGGTCGGCGCATTGGTGTTGCCGGTGGTGATCGTCGGCATGACCGATGCGTCGACCACGCGCAACGCCTCGACGCCATGCACGCGCAGCCGCGGATCGGTCACGGCGTGCGGATCGAGGCCCATCCGGCAGGTGCCGACCGGGTGAAACACCGTCGAGCAATGGTTGCGGGAAAAATCCTTGAGCGCCTCATCGTCCTGCGCGTCGAGGCCCGGAACGGTCTCGGCAACCACCGCATCCGCAATCGCCGGCTGCGCGAAGATGCGGCGCGCCAGGCGGATGCCCGCCAGAGTCACCTCCATATCCTGCGGCACGGAGAAGTAATTCGGCCGGATTTCGGGCGCGCGTTTCGGATCGGGCGACACCGCCATGATGGTGCCGCGGCTTTCCGGATTGACCGCGCAGATCGCGGCCGTCATGCCGGGCTCGCGCTCCAGTTCGCCGAAGCGGCTGCGGTCATAGCTGCCGGGCGTGAAGAGTATCTGCAGATCCGGACTGATGCGGCCCTCGCGCATGCGTGCGAACACGCTGGCGGTCGACACACCGAAGGTCAGCGCCCCGGTTCCGAACAGGCACCAGCGCGCCACCTCGCGCGCAAGCAACGCCCCGCGACGGAGCTGATTGACCGAGATCTCGCCGCGCACGCGATAGGCCAGCAGCGCCGCGAGATGGTCGATCAGGTTCGCGCCGACACCCGGGAGATCGTGCACCACCGGTATGCCGGTCGCCTGCAGATGCGCCGCCGGCCCGATGCCGGAGAGTTGCAGCAGTTGTGGTGAATTCACCGCGCCGCCGCACACGATCACCTCGCGGTTTGCACGCGCCTGGATGACGGCGCCGCCGCGCTCGTATTCCACGCCCGCCGCTCGCCTGCCGTCGAACAGGATGCGGCGCGCCAGCGCTTCGGTCTCGACCCGCAGATTGGCCCGCCGCCGCGCCGGCCGCAGGAATGCACGCGCGGTGGAATGGCGGATGCGCCGCGCGCGGCTCATCTGCGAATAGCCGACGCCTTCCGGCTGCGATCCGTTGAGATCGGGCGAGAACGGTACGCCGGCTTCGACCGCCGCTTTCACGAAGCGATGCGTCAGCGGCAGGATGGTGCGGTAGTCCTCGACCGCCATTTCGCCGTCGCGGCCGCGATAGCCGTCATCGCCACCGATCCGCCGCTCCGACTTGCGAAAGAACGGCAGCACGTCGGACGCGCTCCAGCCGGTGCAGCCCATCTGCGCCCAGCCATCATAGTCGGCAGGGTGACCGCGCAGATACAGCATGCCGTTGATCGCGCTCGAACCACCCAGCACCTTGCCGCGCGGCCAGCCGAGCGCACGATTGCCGATGCCGGGCTCCGGCTCGGCGGTGTAATTCCAGTTCACCACCGGGTGGCGCAGCAGCGTGACCATGCCGGCAGGGATATGGATCATCGGCCGCCAGTCGCTGGGGCCGGCTTCCAGCAGCAGCACGCGGTGGCCATCTTCGGACAGCCGCGCGGCCACCACGCAGCCCGCGGAGCCCGCGCCGACGACGATGAAGTCAGCTTCAACGCGTTGCATATCGGTGCAGATGAAATCCGCTCATTCCCGCGCAAGCGGGAATCCAGCCTTCCTGGCGCTGGGTCCCCGCCTTCGCGGGGACGAGCGGATCATCGTCTTGCAACCGTCTTTCCCTACCTGTCGAACCACACTTCCGACATGTCGAGGTTGAGCACGGTGGTAGGGGCGAGCTTCCAGCCCTTGAACTCCTTCACCGCCGCGGTCGCCCGGTTGTTGCCGAACAGCGGAATGTTGTAGCCCTGTTCCACCAGCCGCTCGAGGAATTGCCGCACCACCTTCTTGCGCTCGGCCGGGTCGGAGATGTCGGCCTGCTTGTTGAACAGCTCCACCAGCACCTTGTCGTCGGCGCCGGAATAGTTGTTCGGGCTGCCCGGGATGAACTTCACCAGCACCTCGTTCGGATCGACGCTTACGGTGTTGTTGAAGTCGATTGCGACATCATAATTGCCGCTGGTGAGCGCCGCGAAATACGGCGGCGTCTCGGCCGGGATCTGGTCGACCTCGATGCCGATCTGGCGCCACTGGTCCATGATGTAGATTCCGAGCGGCTGCCACGGCAGCCGGACATTGCGATTGAGCAACGTGAGCTTCAGGTTGGGCACGCCGGCTTCCGCGAGCAGTTTCTTGGCCTCCGCGCGCTGCTTGTCCATGTCCTTGCTGTAACCCGGAAGCTTCATCATTTCCTCCGCGCTGTAGGCGACCGGACTCGCCGCCGGCACGAACACCGTCGGGAATTCGAGCGTGGCAAGCTTGGACAGGCTCGGGATGCCGCCCCAGCGGTCGATCGCAAGACTCAGCGCCTTGCGCACCTTCGGATCGTTGAACGGCGGCTTCTTTACATTGACGGTTAGAAAGTTCGTGATGTTGAACGAGTTTTCATGGAACACCACCGCGTCGCCGCGCAGGTTCTTCAGGCGCGTCCGATCGGGCGGAGCCACCATGAACAGCAGCGCATCGACCTGATCGCCCGCGAGCGCATTGATGACGCCGGGGCCGTTGATAAAGAATGCGCGGATGCCATCGAGATAGGGCTTGCCCTTCTGGAAATAATTGTCGAAGCGCTTCGCCGACCAGTGCGAACCCTTGACGTATTCCTCGAATACGTAAGGACCGGTTCCCATCACATTGGTGTTGTAGAAGGCCTGATCCTCGCCGAGCTTCTTCGCCGAATAGACGCAGTTCCAAGGATTGGCGAACATGTAGAGCGCGGCAGGATTGACGTGCTTCAGCTTGAACACCACCGTATCGGCCGACGGCGTCTCGATGGTGTCGATGCTGGAGAACTGGCCGCGGCGAGCGGAGGTGATGCCTTTCGGCGGATCGCGCAGCCGGTCGAACGTCGCCTTGATGTCGGCCGACGAAAATTCACTGCCGTCGTGGAATTTGACGCCCGGCTTCAGCTTGAAAGTATAGGTGAGACGGTCGGGCGATACCATCCACGATTCCGCAAGATCGCCGACAATCCTGGAATAGTCGTTGATGTCGTATTTCAGCAGCGTCGAATAATGCGGCGCCAGCACCTGCAGTGCAAACGAGGTCGCGGCGGAGTGACAATCGAAACTTGCGGGCTCGCCTTCAATGACGTGCCTCAGCACGCCGCCGCGCTTCGGCGTTTCGGCGAGGGCTGCGGTCGCAATGCTGCCGGCGATCGCGATGCAGGCAAGACCTTGCGCAATACGAGCGATACGTCCCATCAGAAACCTCCCTTGTCGTGCGAATCGTTGCTTTGCGCATTCCGATCGCCGTTCCGTTTATCGGAACCTCTTTCCTTACAGTGGAGTCTAACGCCACCAGATGCCGCGTCAATGCAAAGCAGCGGCCGTCAATGCTCATCGTCGATGCTGTCGCTGAAGACCGGACTGCGCCGCTCAAGAAATGAGCGCACGCCTTCCGCAAGATCCGTCGAAGCCGAAAGCCGCGCCGCATCTTCCCGCGCCATTGAAAGTGCCGCCTGCTCACTCACCTCCTGCGCGGCGGTGATCGCACGTTTCGCATATTGCATTGCACGCGCCGGCGCAGCCGCAAGGCGCCGCGCGAAGTCGAAGCTGTGTTGCACAAGGTGCTCCTGTGGCAGCACGCATGCGATCAGTCCCCAGGCGAGCGCGGTGCTGGCGTCGATCGGATCACCCAGCAAGATCAGTTGCCGCGCGCGGGCTGATCCGATGTGCCGGGTAACCCGCAAGGTACCACCGGCCGCGGGGATCGCGCCGAGCTTGATCTCCGGCAGGCCGAAGCGCGCACGTTCACCGGCCAGAATGAAGTCGCAACAGACCGCGAGCTCCAGTCCGCCGCCGAGCGCGACGCCTTCGACGACCGCGAGCGTGGGCTTCGGACAATGCGCCAGCCGGTCGAACAGCACGGCATCTCTCTCAAATTGGGCGAGCGTGCGCTCCGGCGATCCGAGGCTCGACGTGATCTCATGGATGTCGAAGCCGGCACAGAACGCCTTCGGCCCGTCGCCGCGCAGCAGGATTGCACGCACGCTGCCATCGCGCTCCAGACCCAGCAGCCGCTCCGCGAGTTCGGCGCGCATCGCGGAGTCGAGCGCATTCATCGGCGGCGCCGAGATCGTGACGGCCGCGACGGCATCTGCAATGTCGACGACGATGCGGCCCATGGACTGGCCTCGGTTCTAGGGTTGCGGCGCGAGCAGCGTAACCACCGACGACGCCGTCGCCAGACTTGTATCGCCATCCTCGGCGCGCAAGAGCGCCCGTGCGAAGCCGTTACGCCTGCCAAGCCGGTCGATCTCGCCCTCGGCAATCAATGACCCGGGCTTCACGGCCGATAGGAACGAGACGGTCAAACTCGCGGTGGCGAAATGCACGTTGTCGTCCACCGCGGTCATGATGGCGGCAGCCATCGCGAAGTCGAGCATGGCCGAGACCGCGCCGCCCTGCACCACGCTGGCGCCCTGCAGGAACAGTGGCTCGGGCTCGAACCGCAGCGTGATGCGTCCGGCCTGCGCGGACAGGATCGTCGTCCCGAGCGCCCTGAGCAGCGGCGAGGAATTGAACGCAAGCGGCGCGCCCGGGCCATCGAGGAAGGTGCGAATGCGTTCGCGATCCGGGTTGTTCGCCGTCATGCCGACCCTGCGCTCAGTCGATCTCGATGCAGACCTTGCCGACATGATGACCGCCCTGCATCCAGGCCAGCGCGTCGGAAAGTTCAGCCAGCGGAAAGACCTTGTCTACCACCGGCCTGATGCCGTGATGGCCGATCGCGCGCAGCATGTCGGCGAATTGCCGACGGTTGCCGAGAGCCACGCCCACCACATTGAGCATGTTCATGGTGATCAGCGGCAGCGGGAAATCGAGCGAGGGCCCGGCGACCACCCCGATCACCGCAACAGTCCCGCCGAGTTTCGATGCGCGGATCGACTGCTTGATGGTGCCGGCGCCGCCGACCTCGACCACGAGATCGACTCCGCGGCCGTTCGTGAGCTTGCGCGCGGTCTTTCCCCATTCCGCGTCCTCGCGGTAATTGATCACGTGATCGGCACCGAGGGCGCGCAAGCGCTGCAGCTTGGCCTCGCTCGACGAGGTCGCGATCACGGTGGCGCCGGCCGCCTTGGCGAATTGCAGCGCGAACAGCGAGACGCCGCCGGTGCCCTGGGTCAGCACGGTATGTTCCGGCCCGGTCTTGTGGGCGACCCGCACCGCGCTCCAGGCGGTGATCGCGGCGCAGGGCAATGTCGCCGCCTCGACGAAACTCAGGTTTGACGGAATCGGCAGGATCGCATCGCTGTTGAATACGCGGTACTGCGACGCGACCCCTTCGGCCAGCCCGCCCGGCGCGTCGCGCAGCAGATATTCCTGCGGCTCGCCATCCTGCCAGAACGGAAAGAAGCATCCGACCACCCGATCGCCCGTCTTCCACTCCTTCAGGCCGCTGCCGACCTCGGCGATCTCGCCCGCGCCGTCGGACAACAGGATCAGGTTTTCGCGCTTCTGCATCCCGCCATACTTGCCGTCGAGCGTGAGCAGATCGCGGAAATTCAGCGAAGCCGCTTTCATGCGCACCAGCACCTGGCCCGGACCGGGCTTGGGATCCGGGACGTCGCGCAATGCGAGATTGGCCATCTCCAAGCTGCCCATCACCATGGCCTTCATCGGGTCGTCTCCTTTTACGCAGGTGCCGCGGCGCCGCTCACAATTCGTGAAACCTGCGATTGTCCTTCGCCATCTCAAGCAGCGTGGCCGGCGGCTCGAAGCGCCCGCCGAAGCGGCCGGCATAGTCCTTTGTGCGCTTCGCAAATTCGTCCGCGCCCACTCGATCGACATAGGAGAACACGCCGCCGAGATGCGCGGGGTAGCCCCAGCCGAGCACGGAGGCGAGGTCGCCGTCGATCGGCCGCGTCACCACGCCGTCCTCCAGCGTGCGGATGGCTTCCAGCGACTGCACGTACAGAAGCCGGTTGCGCACGGTGTCTTCATCGAGCGAGGACGGACTGGTGCCGAGACAGGCGGCAAGCCCGTCCCATGGGTCGCGCGCATCTCCGTAATACGTGTAGACGCCATTGCCTTTGACTTTGCCGACGCGGCCGGCATCGGCAAGCTTGCCGACAGTCTCGCGCGCCACGCTGCCGCGGTCGGCGACACGATTGCCGTCACCGCGCATGGAGGCGAAGATGTCCTTCAGCAGCGGCATGGTGGTGAGATCGCAGAGCGACACCGGTCCGAGCGTAAAGCCAGCATTGACCGCGGCATTGTCGATCAGTTGCGGCGCGACGCCTTCGGCCAAGAGGTTCATGGTCTCGCTGGAATAGGTGGTGACGATGCGGCTGGTGAAGAAGCCGAGCCCATCGCGTACCACAACCGGCGTCTTATCGATGGCCTTCAGGAAATCCAGCGCACGTGCCAGCGTTTCGTCCGATGTGGACGCGGTGCGGATCACCTCGACCAGTGGCATGCGCTCGACCGGCGAGAAGAAATGCAGGCCAAGCATCAAGGATGGGTCGGGAATCGCGCCTGCCAGTTCGGTGATCGGAATGCTGGACGTGTTGCTCGCAATCGGCGTGCCGGGCCGCACCATCGCGGCGGCCTTTTTCAGCACCTCGCGCTTCAAATCGGCACGCTCGAACACCGCTTCGACCACGATATCGCTGGTGCCGATCCCTTCATACGAGGACGTTGCGCGGATGCGTCCGATCACATCGGCATGGGTGCCGCGCAAACGCCCACGCCCGGCATCGCGCTCCGCATTCTTGGCGATCGACTCTCGGCTCTTTGATGCCACGTCATCCGACACGTCGATCAGATCGACCTGCATCCCGGCCTGAGCGGCGACATAGGCGATGCCGCGACCCATCACGCCGCCGCCGATCACCGCGACGCGCGCGGGCTTTGACGGTGGCACGTCCTTCGGCCGCATCTTCATCGCCTTGGCGTCGGTCGCGCCGACGAACAGCGTGCGGATTTTTGCCTTGGCATCCGCCGATGCCGCCAGCCGGGCGAAATACCGGGTCTCGATCGCAATGCCCGCATCGAGCCCGCGCTCCAGCCCGTGATGCAGCACCTGCAGGATCGCTTCGCTGGCGAGATCGCATCCGGCGCTGCGTTTGTGCAGCCGCGTCCAGCTTCCCATGAAGAACATTCGGCCTTCCGCCGATTGCGGCGCGAAGCCCGGCAGCTTGTAGCCCTTCACGTCCCAGGGCTGTGACGCTTCGGGATTGGCGAGCGCCCAGGCCTTCGCCTCGTCGCGCAACATTTCGGGCGCAACCACCGCATCAACGATACCGGCCGCCAGCGCGTCCGCCGGCTTCAACCGCTTGCCTTCGAGCAGGAGCGGCGCCGCAGCAGCGATCCCGACCAGCCGCGGCAGCCGCTGCGTGCCGCCGCCGCCCGGCATCAGCCCGAGTGTGACTTCGGGCAGGCCGAACCGCGCCGACGGCACGTCGGCGGCGATCCTGCGATGGCAGGCGAGCGCCAGTTCGAAGCCGCCGCCCAAAGCCGTGCCGTTCAGAGCCGCGACCACCGGCTTGCCGCCGGTTTCGAGCTTGCGGATTGCCTTCAGGAACGGCGTCACGATCGCGATCGCGTCGGCCGGCGTCTGCACGCGCCGCAACTGGTCGAGGTCGCCGCCGGCGAGGAAATCGCGCTTGGCGGAGGTGAGCACGATGCCTTTCACCGAATCGTCCGCAAGCAGGCGGTCGATCAGGTTCGCGAATTCGACATTGTCCTGTGCGCCCAGCGTATTCACCGGACCGGGACTGTCGAACACAAGAAGCGCGACGCCATCGCCGAGGTCTTCCTGCCGGATCATGTTCCTGTTCTCTCAGACCCGTTCGATCAGCGTGGCGACGCCCATGCCGAGCCCGACGCACAGCGTGGCAACCCCGCGCTTGGCGCCGGTGCGCTCCAGTTCATCGACCAGCGTGCCGATCATGATATTGCCGGTCGCACCGATCGGATGACCCATCGCGATGGCGCCGCCATTGACGTTGACGCGGTCATGCGGGACGCCGGTCTCCTCCATGAAATGCAGCACCACCGAGGCAAATGCCTCGTTCACCTCGAACAGATCAACATCGTCGAGCGTCAGCCCGGCGCGCGCGACCGCCTTGCGCGCCGCTTCGCCCGGCGCGGTCAACATCAGGCAGGGTTCGCAGCCGACGGTGGCGAAGCTGACGAAGCGGGCGCGCGGCTTCAGACCGAGTTCCTCGCCCAGCGCAGGCGAGCCGATCAGCATGGCGGCGGCGCCGTCCACCACGCCGGATGAATTGCCCGCAGTATGAACGTGGTTCAGCCGGTTCACCTGCGGATAGCGGTGGCGTACGATGTCGCCGAAGCCGCCTTTCACCGCCATGGTCTCAAAGGCAGGCTTCAGCTTGCCGAGGGTCTGCATGTCGGTCCCCGGCCGCATATGCTCGTCGCGCGACAGGCATGGCGTGCCGTTGAAGTCGTTCACCGTGATGACTGAGCGCGCGAAACGCCCCTCGTCCCAGGCGCGAGCGGCGCGCTTCTGCGATTCCACGGCATAGGCGTCGACATCGTCACGGCTGTGGCCGTCGAGGGTCGCGACCAGATCGGCAGCAACGCCGAGCGGGGTGAAATTCGTGATCGTGTTGAACTCGGCATCGCTCCCCCATGGTCCGCCGGTGCCGCCCATGGAGATCAGCGACATCATCTCGACGCCGCCCGCGATCATGCAATCCGCCTGCCCGGCCATCACGCGCGCGGCAGCCGCATTCGCGGCATCCAGCCCGGATGAGCAGAACCGGCTGACCACCGAACCGGATATGCGATCGTCGAAGCCGGCACGCAGCAGCGAGGAGCGCGCGATGTCGGCGCCCTGGTCGTCCACCGCGTCGCCGCAGCCGAACACGATGTCGTCGATGGTGGTGCGGGTGCAGCCGGTGCGCTGATCCAGCGCCTTCAGCACCGTGGCGCCGAGATCGATCGGCGATAGCGTGTGCAGGCTTCCGGTCGCGCGGCCCGATCCGCGCGGCGTGCGCAAGGAATCGTAGATCAAAGCTTCGGCCATGTGTTCCTGCCCTCGCCGGCCGGCGCGCTGCTGGCGGCCCGATCGCCGGCATGACGTTCCGTTATTCGGAATGCTGTTTCATTATTGATATCGGAGGCGGAGGGTTAGTCAAGCGGACGGGGCCGCCGCAACATGCATTATCATGCCAAGTCTCGGCCGCTGAGCGATTGAAATGATGAGTTCGATCACCTTTGACGTTCCCGGCAGCGGCGCGATCTCCGCGCTGCCGACAGGCCCCGCACAACCGACGGCGGCTTTCGTATTCGCCCACGGCGCGGGTGCCGGCATGACTCACAAATTCATGGAGGCGGTCGCCGCGGGCCTCGCCGCGCGCGGCATCGCGACCTTGCGCTATCAGTTCCCCTACATGCAGCACGGCGCCCGCAGGCCCGATACACCGGCCGTCGCGCATGAAACCGTGCGTGCCGCGATTGCTACCGCGGCGGCGCATTGGCCGGGCCTGCCGCTGGTCGCCGGCGGAAAATCATTCGGCGGGCGGATGACCTCGCAGGCTCAGGCGAAACAGGCGCTGCCCGGCGTGCGCGGACTTTGCTTCTTCGGCTTCCCGCTGCATCCGGCCGGCAAGCCCGCAACCGAGCGAGGCGCGCATCTGTCGCAGATCACGGTGCCGATGCTGTTCCTGCAGGGCACCCGTGATGCGCTCGCCGAGCTCAGCCTGATCCAGCCGCTGGTTGCCTCGCTCGGTCAGCGTGCGACGCTGCATCTGGTCCGGGATGCAGATCATTCCTTCCACGTGCCGGCGCGATCCGGCCGCAAGGACGCGCAGGTGATGGAGGAGATTCTGGATGTGATGGCCGAGTGGGCGAACGGCCTGGTCGGTTCACGCTGAAAGGACGTACGGGCAGTCGCATCCGGCAAGACAAGATGGTGCCCAGGGGCGGAATCGAACCACCGACACTGCGATTTTCAGTCGCATGCTCTACCAACTGAGCTACCTGGGCGCCGGCGCCCCGAGGGGGCCTTGGCAAGAGCGCCGCGTTATAGAGGCCGGGTTCGGCGCTGTCCACCCGGCTTTTGCCTCACGGCTCGGCGTCCGGATCCCGCATGGGCGGCCGGTCCGGATCATCATCGGTCTCCCGCGTCGGGATCGCGTAGCCCCCGCTCAGCCAGCGGTTCAGGTCGACGTCTGCGCATCGGCCGGAGCAGAACGGCCGAAACTTTTCCAGCGAGGGCTTGCCGCAGATCGGGCAGGGCTTGTCGGGGGCAAGGGACGGGCTGGTCATGGCACAGAGATAGGAAACGCATGCCGGGATTGAAGGCGCACCCGCGCCCGCGGTTCAATCCCGCGCCACATCCGGTTCCGGGTCCGCCCCCGCGGCGGGAGGGTCGGCGGCCCGCTGCGGCGCGGCATCCGAATCCCGCTCCCGCAACTCGGTCTTGAGCACCTTTCCATAATTGTTCTTCGGCAATGCATCGACGAACCGATAGTCGCGCGGGCGCTTGAAGCGCGCGATCGCGTTAAGGCAGAGCGTATCAAGATCGGCGCTGTCCGCCTCGCCGACGACATACGCCACCACCACTTCGCCCCATTCGGGGTCGGGCCTGCCGATCACCGAAACCTCGCGAATGCCCGGATGCCGGAGCAGCACCTCCTCGACCTCGCGCGGATAGATGTTGGAGCCGCCGGATATGATCGCGTCCTTGGAGCGGTCCTTCAGGAACAGATAGCCGTCCGCGTCGCACGCGCCGACATCGCCGGTATGGAGAAAGCCGCCGCGCAGGGCCGCCGCGCTCGCTTCCTCATCCTGCCAATAGCCCGCCATCACGGTTTCGCCGCGGCACAGGATTTCACCGGGCTCGCCATGGGGGAAGGCAAGCCCGCGCTCGTTCGTGATCGCAAGCTCGATGCATGCGAACGGGCGACCCGCCGATTCGAGCCGTTCGCGCCAGCGCGGATGCCGGCGGTCGGCAATATCCCGCTTCGGCAGAACGGCAATGGTCATCGGGCTTTCACCCTGCCCGTAAATCTGCGCAAGGCGTGGGCCGAACCGGTCGAGCGCGCGCAAGGTATCCTCGGCATACATGGGCGCGCCGCCCCAGATGATGGTCCGCAGATTGTCCACGCGGCAGTCCGCCGGATGTTCGACCAGCCGCCGGATCATCGTGGGAGCGGCGAACAGCGACGCACGCCGCCATGTCTCGACCAGATGGAATATTTCGTCGGCATCGAAGCCGCCGGATTCCGGGATCACGTTGACAGCGGCGCGCATGACATAGGGGATCATGTAGAGTCCCGAGCCGTGGCTCATCGGCGCCGCGTGCAGAAGCGGGTCGCCCGGCGTCGTCGCATCCACCTCGGAAACATAGGACTCCGCCATCACAGCGAGATTGCGATGCGTCAACATCGCCCCCTTCGGCCGCCCGGTGGTGCCCGAGGTGTAGAACAGCCAGGCAAGGTCGTCCGGCTCGCGTTGCACCACGGCGACCGGATCGGCCATCAGCAGTGCCTCGAACGACCGTCCGCCGAACACCACGATCTGTTCGAGCGCAGGCGGCGCATGCGCCTCGATCACGGTCGCAAGATCGGGCGAGGCAAAGCAGACGCGGGCCCCGGAATGTTCAAGGATGTAGTTCAGTTCGGCGCCATGCAGCTTCGCATTCGCGGGTACCCCCACGAGACCTGCATGCCAGATGCCATAGAGTGCCGTCACATAATCAGGCGCATTGCTCGAAACGATAGCGACGCGGTCGCCCGACGAGAGACCAAAATATTCGCGCAGCGCACCCGCAACCCGCGCCACGCGTTCCGCCAGGCCGCCATAATCATAAAGAACGTGATCACCGAATCCGATCGCGGGCCGATGCGGGTAGCTCTGGGCCGATGCGTCGAGATGATGCGCGAGATTCATCGGCAATTCGTCCCGCGAAAGCTTGTCCTTGCCAAGGCGATGATCCGGTGGAGCCGGTGAACCGTCATTGCGGGGTGCAGCGCAGCGAGCCTCGAAGGATGTGGCGAATGACGGGGCCCAGGGCGGACGCCATGGGATCAGGTATTCAGCCACCCGAAATGGATCGGGAAGCCCTCGCCGGAAAGGAGGGCCAGGGTCTCGTAGAGCGGCAATCCAACCACGTTGGTGTAGGAGCCCACGATCTTCACCACGAATGCGCCGGCGAGGCCCTGGATTGCGTAGCCCCCGGCCTTGCCGCGCCATTCGCCGGAGGCGAGATAGGCCTCGATATCCTCTCCCGACAGCCGCTTGAACCGCACCCGCGTCTCGACCATGCGCTGGCGGAAGCTTTCATTCGGCGTGACCATGCAGACGGAGGTATGGACGCGGTGGTTGCGGCCGGACAGAAGACGCAGGCATTGCCCGGCCTCGTCGAGCAGTTCGGCCTTCGGCAGGATTCGCCGTCCGACCGCGACCACGGTGTCGGCGGCGATAATGAAGGCTCCGCGCAATTCCTCGTTGAGGCGCACGGCTTCGAGCGCAGCCTCGGCCTTGGCCCGGGCCAGCCGGGTCGCGCAGGCGCGAGGCAGTTCGCCTTTGTACGGCATCTCGTCGACATCCGCGGGTTGCAGGGCGTCCGGCTCGATGCCGGCCTGGTTGATCAGGGTGAGCCTGCGGGGCGAACCGGAAGCGAGAACGAGTTTGGGCCGGCCGATCATGAGTGCTGCGCGGTTTCAGGGGCGCCCGAAAGGCGCGCGGATACGCGCCCGAAATGGGGCGCAAGACCTATCGGAATCGGGCGGCTTTCACAACTGGACTGAGGGTGTTCCTCCGTCATTCCGGGGCGTCGCGAAGCGGCGAACCCGGAATCCATAGAGACGACCCGTGAGCATGGATTCCGGGTGCGCGACCCTGGCAGTCGCGCCCGCGATGACAACGGGGCTCAATCCCCCACCCGGGCTGTCCCCCCGAACCTTGCCCGGATCTTGTCCATCAACTGGTCGCGCACCGTCCGGTAGGCATCGAGCTTCTGCCCGCGGGTCTCGCCGATGTCGCTCGGATCCGGTGTCGGCCAGTATTCCACCTCCGCGGCGAGCATTCGGGTGAGTTCCAGCGCCTTGTGATGCGCCTCCGGCGACAGTGTCACGATCAGATCAAAATTCAGCCCCTCCCAGTCCTCGAGCTGTTCGAAGGTCTGCGGCTTGTGCTTGGAAATATCGAGCCCGATCTCATCCATGACGGCGATCGCAAAGGCATCCTGCTCGCCGGGCTTCACCCCGGCGGACCCGGTATACATGCTCTTGCCGAACAGGTGGCGGAACAGCCCCATGGCCATCGGCGAACGGATCGAGTTCAGGCCGCAGGCGAACAGCACCGACTGCGGTCGTCTGCCGGGCTGCATCGCGCGATCAGCCCTTCCAGTGCAGGACGCAGATCAGCGTGAACAGGCGGCGCGCCGTGGCGAAGTCCATGTCCACCTTGCCGCCCAGCCGCTCCTGCAGAATCTTCGAGCCTTCGTCATGCAGGCCGCGCCGGCCCATGTCGATCGCCTCGATGCGGTCCGGCGTGGCGGTGCGGATCGCCGCATAATAACTGTCGCAGATCATGAAATAGTCGCGCACGATCTTGCGCAGCGGCGACAGCGAGAGAAGATGGGCCACCACCGGGGCGCCGTCCGGCGTTCGGATGTCGAAGACCAGCCGATTTTCAGACATGCTCAGATGCAGCGCATATTGCCCGATACCCTGATCGGCCGGCTGGAACACATTCTCTTCGATCAGGTCGTAGATCGCGACCGCACGCTCATGCTCGATATCCGGTCCGGACCGCCCGATCGATTCCTCATCGAGCGTCACCGCCACGAGTTTCGATGCGGAGGGCGCGTCGGTCACCATAGGCCTCGCGTCCCGGACGCGGTCCTCTTTGCCCTCCCCCTTGTGGGGAGGGTCGATCGACTGAGCGCAGCGAAGGAGATCGGGGTGGGGGTGGTTGCGATGAAACCGAGGCGATAGCTCAGGGCCAAACAATTACCCCCACCGCGCCTGCGTCGCTGCGCTTCGCAGGCGACCCTCCCCACAAGGGGGAGGGTAACAACCGGCGCGACCTCACGCGATTGCCCCTCTTCCAGGGGCAGGTGAAGAGAGAATGGTGTTCGCCGTGCCGCCCTCATCGTCTGTTCAACCGTATCGCGACCGAGCGCGCATGCGCACCGAGCCCCTCTGCCTCGCCGAGCGCGATCGCGGCCGGTCCCAGCGCCGCGAGTTGGTCCGGCCCGCATTTCAGGATCGAGGTGCGCTTGACGAAATCCAGCACGCCGAGCCCCGACGAGAATCGCGCCGAGCGCGCGGTCGGCAGCACATGATTCGAGCCGCCGACATAATCGCCGATCGCTTCCGGCGTGTAGGAACCGACAAAGATCGCGCCCGCATTGCGGATCTTGCCGATCAGGCTTTCCGGGTCGGCGGCAATCAGTTCGAGATGTTCGGGCGCGAGCGCGTCCACCAGCGGAATCGCCTCGTCGAGGCTTTGGGTGATGATCGTCGCACCGTAGTCGCGCCACGACGCGCCGGCGATGTTGGCCCGCGGGAGCGTCTTGAGTTGCGATGTGACCGCCGCCTCCACATCATCGGCGAGCCGCGCGTCATTGGTGATCAGGATCGATTGCGCCGCCTCGTCATGTTCGGCCTGAGCCAGAAGATCGGCCGCGATCCAGTCCGGATTGGCGCTTGCGTCCGCCAGCACCAGCACTTCGGACGGCCCGGCGATCATGTCGATGCCGACCTTGCCGAACACCTGGCGCTTGGCGGCCGCGACATAGGCGTTGCCGGGACCGACGATCTTCGACACCGGCTTGATCGTCTGCGTGCCATAGGCAAGCGCCGCCACGCCCTGTGCCCCGCCGACGCGGTAGACCTCGTCGACCCCGCCGAGCCTGGCTGCCGCCAGCACCAGCGGATTGATGACGCCGTCCGGCGCCGGCACCACCATGACAATGCGCGGCACGCCCGCGACCTTGGCCGGTACCGCATTCATCAGCACCGATGACGGATAGGCGGCGGTCCCGCCCGGCACATACAGCCCGACCGCTTCGATCGCGGTCCAGCGATGGCCGAGTTCGACCCCCAGCGCATCGGTGAAGCGATCGTCCGCCGGCTTCTGGCGCAGGTGGAACGCCTCGATCCGCCCGCGCGCGAATTGCAGCGCATCGACCGCCGCTGTCGCGCAGGCCTTTTCGGCCGCATCGATCTCCGCCGGGCTGACCCGCAGGCCGAGCCTGCTCAGATCGACCCGGTCGAATTTGCGCGACAGTTCGATCAGGGCTTCATCGCCCCGCGCCGCCACGTCCGCCACGATGCCCCGTACCGCCGCGTCCACGTCGGCCGAGACCTCGCGCTTGGTGGCGAGGAATTGAGCAAACCGCGCCGCAAAATCGGGGCTTCGGGTATCGAGTCGGATCGGCATCGCGCCGTGATGGCGCGGCGGAGCCAAGGCGTCAACAGGAGCGCGGTAGACGCCCGGCGGCCGGTCCCCCTCCCCCCGCGAAGCGGTGGGGAGGGGTCGGGGGTGGGGGGCGTTCTTGCTGAATCCGAAAAAGCCCCCACACCGGTTCGCCTCGCTATGCGATGCGGCCCGACCCTCCCCACCGTTTCGCGGGAGGAGGGAAAAGAGGGCTGTGCACGCGATAGATCAGGCCGCCCCGGCCTGCTGGTCGCGGATCGCAACCGCGGCTTCGAGGTCCACCGAGACCAGCTGGGAGACGCCGCGCTCGGCCATGGTCACGCCGTAGAGCCGGCTCATCCGCGCCATGGTGATCGGGTTGTGCGTGATGATCACGAAGCGGGTATCGGTCGAGCGCGTCATCTCGTCGAGCAGGTCGCAGAACCGCTCGACATTGTGGTCGTCGAGCGGCGCGTCCACTTCGTCCAGCACGCAGATCGGCGCGGGATTGGTACGGAACACCGCGAAAATCAGCGCCATCGCGGTCAGCGCCTGCTCGCCGCCCGACAGCAGCGACAGCGATTGCAGCTTCTTGCCCGGAGGCTTCGCCATGATTTCGAGGCCGGCTTCGAGCGGATCGTCGCTTTCGATCAGTTGCAGTTCGGCCTCGCCGCCGCCGAACAGCTTGGTGAACAGATCCTTGAAATGGGCGTTCACCACTTCGAACGAGGACACCAGCCGCTCGCGGGCCTCGCGGTTCAGGTTCTGGATGCCCTGCCGCAGCCGCTTGATCGCTTCGACCAGGTCGTCGCGCTCGGTCACGAGCGAGGTATGCTGGGTCTCGACCTCCCGCAATTCCTCCTCCGCGCGAAGATTGACCGCGCCGAGCCGCTCGCGTTCGCGCCGCAGCTTTTCGAGATCGGCCTCGACCTCCGTCACATCGGGCAGCACCGCGCCCTCGGCGATCTCGGCGAGCGCCGCGACGCCCTGCGGCTCGACTTCCAGCATCTCGCGGATTTCGTGCTCGATGTCCGAGAGGCGGCGCTTGGCGCCTTCGCCGCGTTCCTCCGACCGACCGAGTTGTTCGCGCGCCGCACTCAGCTCATCAAGGGCGGCCCGCACCGCGCCGTTCGCCCGCGACGAGGCACTCTCGCCCTCGGCCAGCCTGTCGCTCGCCTCGCGCAACGCGGCTTCCGCGGCCTGCACCTCGCCGAGCAACGCGATCCGCTTCTCCTCGAACAATTGCGGAGCATCCACAAGACCGTCGCGCTCGGCTGTCGCCTCCGCAAGCCGGGTCTCCAGCGCGGCGATCTGCTTCGACGTGCGCTCCTGCGTCTCAAGCCAGGCCTGTTGCTCGCCCGCGATGCCTTCGAGCCGTTTCCTGGCGATGTCGGCTTCGCGCGCCAGCGCCTGGGCCTCGGCCCGCAATTCGGCAACGCTGACCCTGCGGGTGGTGATGTCGCAACGGATCGTCTCCAGCCGCGATTCCAGTTCCGCGGTCGGCTGCAATTCGGACAAGGCCCGCTGCGCTTCAGCCTGTGCCGCCGCCGCCTCGTCGCGACTCGTGCCGAGCCTTGTCTGCGCTTCGGTCAGCGCCGCACGCCGCGTGGTGATATGCGTCAGCTCACGCTCGGCGTTGCTGTGCCGGCCGCGCGCGGCTTCCGCCTCGCGCTGCAATTCGCGCCAGCGGTTGCGCGCTTCGGTCTCGGCGGCACTGGCCGCCGTGGTTTCCGCCTCGGCCTTGCTGACGATCTCGCGCTTCGCCTCCACCTGCGCGCGCGCCTGGTCCAGTTCCGCTTCGATTTCGGCCAGCCGATTGCGCTCGGCGAGGCGCCGTGCCGCACCGGTCGGCGCATTGGCGGCCACCGCAAAACCGTCCCAGCGCCACAGGTCGCCCTCGCGCGAGACCAGTCGCTGGCCGGGCTTCAGCAGCGGCACGAAGCGCTCGGCTTCGGCACGCTCGACCAGCCCGATCTGCCGCAACCGGCGATCCAGCTCCGGCGGCGCATTGACATGATCGGTGAGCGGCTCGACGCCCTCCGGCAGCATGGGATCGGACGGATCGACGGCCGCGCCGGCCCAGCGCATCGGCGCGCGCGGATCGGCCGGCGCTTCGAGATCGTCGCCCAGAGCCGCGCCCAGCGCGGTCTCGTAGCCTTTCGCCACATTGAGATTGTCGATCACCGACGGCCACAGACTGCCCGAATCGACATGCAGCACCTTGCGCAGCGTGCGCGCCTCGGTCTCGAGCCGCCCGGCCCGGCGCTCGGCTTCGGCCAGCGGCTTGCGCTCCACGTCGAGCGCCTGACGCGCGGCGGAATGGGCCGCCTCCGCGCGCAAGGCCACGGCTTCACCATCGGCAACCGCCTGCTGCGCCGTCTCGGCCGCCTGCAGCAGCGCCGCAAGATCCGGCCCGCCCTCGCTCGCCGCATCGATCTTGGCGAATTCCGCGACCACGTCCGCGATATCGCGATCGAGCCGCGTCAGCCGCTCGGTCTGCTCGCGCGCGGCCCGCTCCAGCGTGTTCCTGCGCGCCGTCAGATCGGCCAGTGCGCCGGTGGCCTCGCTGAAATTCTTCTCCGAATCCGCAAGCTCCGCATCGGCCAGCGCAACGCGCTCATCGGCGCTGACCCGCCTGCTTTCGCCGGCTTCCAGATCGCGCCGCAATCCCGCGGCCTCGTCCGCGAGCCGCGCCAGCGCGTTCTCCGAATCCGATGCAAGCTTTCGCTCGCGCGCGATATCGTCATTGAACTGCAGCAGCCGCTGCGCCAGTTCGGCGAGGCGCTCCCGGGCGCGGGTCTCCTCGCGATCGAGCGTGTCGCGCGCCGCCGTGAGCCGCTGCAGCGCCGCGCCCGCCCGCGCCTCGGCCTCGCGCAACGGGGGCAGCGCGGCCGACGCCTCGTCCTGCACCTTCGCGGCCTCGGTCTGTGCCAGCGTCGCCGCCGCCACCTCGCGGATGCCTGCGGCACGCGCCTGCTCGGCCGCTTCGAGTTCGGTATTGGCGTTCAGCCAGCGCAGATGGAACAGCGTGGCTTCCTGCTTGCGCACCTGCGCCGACACGTTGCGATAGCGCACAGCCTGGCGCGCCTGGCGCTTCAGCGCCTCCATCTGCGAGGCAAGCTGCCCGATCACGTCTTCCAGCCGCTGCAGATTCTGCTCCGCGGCGCGCAGCCGCAATTCGGCCTCGTGCCGGCGCGCATGCAGACCGGAAATGCCGGCGGCCTCTTCCAGCACGCGGCGGCGCTGCTCGGGCTTGGCCTGGATGATCTCGCCGATCCGGCCCTGATGCACCAAAGCGGGCGAGCGCGCGCCGGTGGACGCATCGGCAAACAATATCTGCACGTCGCGGGCGCGGACCTCGCGGCCGTTGATGCGATAGGTCGAGCCCTGGTCGCGCTCGATCCGCCGCACCACTTCCAGCATGTCGACATCGGCATAGGCGGAAGGCGCCCGGCGCTCGGCATTGTCGATCGCCATCGACACTTCGGCATTGTTGCGCGCCGGCCGGTTGCCGGAACCGGCGAAAATCACCTGGTCCATGTCGGTGGCGCGCATGGACTTGTAGGAATTCTCGCCCATCACCCAGCGCAACGCCTCGACAAGGTTCGACTTGCCGCAGCCATTCGGCCCGACCACGCCGGTGAGGCCGGGTTCGATCAGGAAATCGGTGGGCTCGACGAAGGACTTGAAACCGGTCAGCCGCAGTCGCGTCAGCTTCATTGCTGGACTTCTTCTTTCCGTGCCGGCGCCGGCGGGCGCCCGATTGTTACAGGAGGCGAATCGCTAAAATCGCACCCTGAAGTGGCCGGAGAATGGGGAGGCCGTGTGCCAAGGGCAAGGCGAAAAGGGCGTTTCCCCCAAGGGCCGCATCAAGTGGCTGAAATCACGGAAAAATCAGTGTTGACGGGAGATTTTGGGGTTGCGGAGGGGATTTTGGGGATGGGACACAAGCACCATCATCCCCGCCGGCACGATCCGATGAGGCGGAAATCGGGCCCATCAATCCGCTATGCCGCCTTGAGCCGCTCCAGTTCGCGCATGAAGGCGAAGCGCAGTTGCGCCGCTTCGTCCTCCGGCAACGCATTGGCCATCTGCGGGAAGATGGTGCGATAGAGCGAAACGCGCTGCGTATCCCACGGCATCACCGTCGCTCGCCGCATCTCGCCAAGGATTTTCTGCAACTCGGCGCGGATTTCGTCCGGATCGGGATAATAGGTCGGCGTCTCGCGCTCTTCGGCGTCGTCGATCTTGTCGGCGCCAAACAGGTCGCCCTTGACCTGCCACTGAACTTTCATCCAGCGGCGGTTAGAGTCTCGGGATTTTGTATGCCGAGTGGCACAGGTGGAGCAACGGGCGATCGGCGGAGCTGGTCGGGGTTGCGCAGCCGATCTCCCGTTGCGGTGAATGTGGCAGCGTAGGCCGCCGGGGTGAGGTATTTCAGCGATGAGTGCGGACGGTCACCGTTGTAGTCGGTGACCCAGACCGCGATCTTTGTCCTGGCGTCGTCGAGATCGAAGAACAGGGTCTCGTTGAGTGGTTCATCGCGCATGCGCCCGTTGAAGCTCTCGACGAAGGCATTCTGGATCGGCTTGCCCGGTGCGATGAAGTGCCCGTCGATGCCGGTGTCCTTGCACCAGGCCAGCATGGCATTGCAGGTGAACTCGGTGCCGTAGCACATCAGGAACAGTTCGGATGGAGGCCCTGACCGACTGCGGCGCTCATCACGCAGGCAGGCGGTCAGGGCCGGGCCGCAGATCTCTAAAGTGAAGTTGTCGAATCAACACTTTGGAGAA
>NZ_JBFWPA010000033.1:0-62883 GCF_050250235.1 Pseudorhodoplanes sp. | reverse complement strand
TCTTGGTGCGCTGCGCTCCTTTGGTGGCGCTCGCAATTTACCCCATTTGGGCAGACACCTTCGGCTTACAACTAGTTACGAAGTGTTTGATTTGGGCAATCTTCGCGATGAGCCTTAATCTACTCGTAGGCTTCGCTGGTTTGGTAAGCTTCGGCCACGCAGCGTTCTACGGAATTGGCGCCTATACTTTGATGGTGCTGGCATCGAACTTTGCCGCGATCAACTTTCTTATTTCGTTTCCCATAGCGCTCTCTGTTTCCGGGCTAGCTGCGCTTGCCGTAGGCATCCTAGTACTGCGTAGTTCTGGCATCTACTTCATTATGGCAACGCTCGCTTTTGCCCAGATGTTTTACTATTTCGTTGCTCGCTCGAAAGCGCTTGGTGGATCCGACGGAGCATATGTACATGTCAAACCAACGTTGAATCTACTCGGGCTGTTCTCTGTAAATCTCGCTGACAGCCTCCAGTTCTATTTTTTGTGTCTGGTCCTCACCGCAACAACGTTTGTTCTGCTAGCTGCCATAGCCGCTTCGCTTTTCGGTCGTGTCCTGCTTGCAATCAGAGAAAATGAGCACCGCGCTTTGGCGTTGGGATTTCCGACTTTCCGATTCAAGTTAGCGGCTTTCGTAATTGCGGGTATGCTAGCCAGCATTGCGGGCTATCTCGACGCCGCCCAGTTTGGATTTGTCGCTCCAGAACTATTTAGCTGGCACCAGTCTGGTACCGTTTTGATGATGGTGATCCTCGGAGGGTTGGGCACTCTGTATGGTCCGGTCCTGGGCGCTTTTGCGTTCACGCTTCTTCAACATTATCTGGCCGATCTGACTCAGCATTGGCTGCTCCCAATGGGCATACTAATAATCGCGGTCGCTCTAGCCTTGCCCCGTGGTCTCGCCGGGCTTGCTAGACAGAGGTCTTCCGCAAGATGACGCTCAAGCCTGATTTTTCCGAGCCTCTGCTCCAAGTCGAGCAAATAACAAAGCGATTCGGCGGGCTGCTAGCAGTTGACAGCGTTTCGATGAAATTGTTTCGCGGACAAGTTCACGCGCTGATAGGGCCCAACGGCGCTGGCAAGAGCACACTGGTAAATCTAATTTCTGGAGACACTAGACCCACATTTGGTCGAGTGTACCTTCAAGGTGCAGATATTTCAGGGCTTCCTCTACATGAAGTATCGCAATTGGGTGTTGCGCGATCCTACCAACACCGCAATGTCTTCTTTCACTTCTCAGCCTTCGAGAACTGTCGCCTTGCGGCTCAGTCGAGGCTAGGAAGCTCGATGCGTCTCTTTCGCCCTGCATACAAGTACCAAGGGGTGAATGAAGCAGCGGCTCACGCACTCGATCAAGTAGGGCTGGAACACTTCGACCGCATTGCTGCCACACTCTCGCATGGCGAAATCAGGCAGCTGGAAATTGCAATGTCGTTAGCAACTCAACCGGAGGTTCTATTGCTGGACGAACCTCTGGCCGGCATGGGTGCTGAAGAATCAATGCGGATGATTGAGTTGATTTCGAAACTCGCTCCGCACCACGCGGTGCTTTTGGTCGAGCACGACATGGATGCGGTCTTTCGACTGGCAAATTTACTCACCGTGATGGTCCAGGGCGGCGTGATCGCAAGCGGAGATCCTGCAACCGTAAAGGCCAACCGAGCCGTGCAGGAGGCTTATCTTGGCACAGACTAAATCGACTCCTGACGCAGCGCCCTTCTTGGAAGTCTGCGGACTCCATACGCATTATGGCACGAGCCACGTACTGCGTGGGATTGATATGAAAATTCGGCTTGGGGAAACAATTGGCCTTTTAGGGCGCAATGGCATGGGAAAAACAACGCTTTTGCGCTCCATCCTCGGATTAGTTGTTCCAAGCAGAGGACAAATCGAAATTAATGGCCAGTCAGTAAAAGGAGTTCCGCCGCACTTGATTGCTCGGAAGGGAATTGGATATGTGCCCGAGGGTCGGGGCATTTTCACG
The DNA here is from genome assembly GCF_050250235.1 of Pseudorhodoplanes sp. Classification (GTDB taxonomy): domain Bacteria; phylum Pseudomonadota; class Alphaproteobacteria; order Rhizobiales; family Xanthobacteraceae; genus Pseudorhodoplanes. The sequence continues at coordinate 60,907 of NZ_JBFWPA010000033.1, read as the reverse complement.
AAACTGTCGGTGTACGAACACCTAGAGATGGCCGCGCGACCAGGCGCAAGAGGGCAGCGAGATTGGACCCCTGAGCGCGTTTACGCGTCCTTTCCCCGACTCGCTGAACGTATCAACCACAATGCGAACGATCTCTCCGGAGGCGAGCAGCAGATGCTCTCCATTGGTCGCGCGCTAGTAACAAATCCTGACCTTTTGATTTTGGATGAAGCGACTGAGGGCTTAGCGCCGCTAATAGCAAAGGAGATTTGGTCTATCATCTCTGTTATTCGTCAAAACGGAATCGGCGTCATTGTAGTAGATAAGAACGTCAGCGCCGTATCGAAGCTCGCGGATCGCAATTTGATTCTCGTGAAAGGTTCCGTTGCGTTTGAAGGCGGCAGCGACGAATTGCATGCTTCACCCGAAATCCTACGCAACTTTGTCGGTGTTTAGAGGAGCGATATCGGTGTTCCGGTATCCGACGCTTCTTGACGAACCAAGGGAAGCAGCTCCCGGTCGGCACTTGGCTCAAGGCTCTAAACGCCGAGTCTATCCAATCTGATCGGTCGCAATCGATCCTAGCATCCAAACGACGCTTGAACTCTTCACCACTGACCGCGATCAGAAAGTAAGCGCTGTCCTGACCCCACCTTCTTCTGAGGCCAGCGATGGGCGAGTGTGGTGATCTCTGAACCTGGAGATCGGCTTGTGTCTACGCTTGACCATACGCTTAAGCCAGAGCCGACGGTACGTCGGCTGGAGGTGATCACCGGGACAGGCCGTCGGCGTCAGTTTTCCGAGGATTTCAAGGCGGCGATTGTCGAGGAGACGCTTGCTGCTGATGCCGTTGTTTCGGAGGTTGCCCGGCGACACGGGCTCACCCCGCAGCAGGTATTCACGTGGCGTCGACAAGCCCGCCGGACAGCGGTGTCAATTTCTGGGACGGAGGAGCCGCAGTTCGTACCCGCCGTGGTCGAAGCATCGCTGCCGGCCCGAACAGCGCAACGCGGACGCAGGCGTTCGCGCCGTGCGGAGCGAACGACCGGGATCATTGAGGTTGAGATCGACGGAGTGACGGTTCGGGTCGGCCGCGGCGCCGATATGAAGACCGTGACAGCAGTGCTTCGCGCATTGAAGACGAGCGCATGATCGGGCCGACGGGCTCGGTCCGAGTGCTGGTCGCAACCAAGCCGGTCGACTTCCGCAAGGGTTCCGAGGGTCTGGCAGCGCTGGTGCGCGAGACGATGAAGGCCGATCCGTTCTCGGGTGCAGTCTACGTGTTCCGAGCAAAGCGCGCGGACCGGGTGAAGTTGATCTATTGGGACGGCACGGGCGTGTGTCTGTTCGCCAAACGGCTCGAAGATGGCAAGTTCCGCTGGCCGAACGTGCAGGACAGCGTGATGCGGCTGTCGGCTGCGGAGTTCTCGGCGCTGTTGGAGGGTCTGGACTGGAAGCGGGTTCACGCCGCGCGCGAGACGCCGGCACCGATGCAGCCGGGATGATTGCGACAGAGTGAATCGGCGACAGCCTAGGCGTCGGCTGCGTCGGTCTTGTTGCGCTTGACTTATGGCTTCACGTAAGCGGGCGGCATCAGCTTGATGTCGTGGCCCAGCGACCAGCTCACGCGCCCAGTGGTGGGCGGTTGCGCACGACTCCGCCTACGAGGCATGGAGGCAGATCGTGGAAATAGTCGAGCACTTGGCCGCGCCGCAGCCTCGCCTGGGCGACCATGCGACCTTCCGCGCCCGCCGCGTGCATCTGGAATACTTGCTTGGCGATATCGAACCCGATGACGCAAATATGCATTTTGGACGGCTCCTGCCTTAGTGGACCAACATTGAGCCCACCATGGCACGCCGATTTCGGGTGCAGGGGCCGTCTACCCCATCAACGACCGGCTACGCGATGAATGCCTCAACGAGCACGTGTTTAGCAGCCGCGCGAAGCGCGGCAGATCATCGAAGCATGGAGGATCGACTACCACACCATGCCACAAGTCGAGAGGGATCTTGTCAGCTACCCCGCGGTACAGACGACGTCGTGGATAGCATTCGGCTAGCTCTCCAAGATGGTGGAAAGTGGTTATAACTGCACTTTGAGCCGGGTGTAACCACGCCTGACATGATGACCCGCCATGCTTGGCGAAAGCCACGATACAGCAGGCTATTTCTTCTGATCAGTAAAATTATAGAGTTAGCAGTTTGATGATCGGAGCTGCAAGCACGACAATTGGCAACATCATGAGCCAGGAAAGAAACCACGAAGCAATCCAAGAAACTAGGTGCCGCTCAAACGATACCAACTGGAACGTTGTAATTGCTGACGCAACTGCGCAGGTTAATCCTGACTGAAGTACTCCGTATATGAAGTGGCTATATCGGCGCGGAAACATGACGCGCGGTCGTCCGAAGACGCCTTATTTTTCAATGAATTTCCGATGGAGGCTATTCACAACAACAATGTGTCTTTCTCTCGCTCGAGTACGGCCTTAACGGCTTGCCTCTGAAGCATTCGGTTTTTTAGCTCCGTAAAAGATCTTAGCTCGTGCACAGGAAGCTTAGCTCGCAAGCCCCATCGATAAAATACAAGCGCGTAAGGATCTACCACAGAGTACGTGTCTCCCATAAACCATGTTTTCTCACCTATCAGTTCATCGATTTCCGATAGATTCTTCCAAAAGTTTTCGCGCATCGTGCGCTTCACGTCGTCGTGGTGACGTTCGTCCGATGCAAAAGCGTAAGGCCGCATCACTCCGCGCTGCGATATATGCGGGGTATTTGAGAACCAAGCCATCTGAGAGATGCATTGAGCCTCCCTCAGACTGTCTTCTGGCAAAAGCCTGGCCTCCGGGAACCTCTTTGCAAGATATGTGAGAATGGCAGTATTTTCAGTTACGACCTGATGGTCGATAAGGAGAGCCGGCACCTTTCCTCGGGGGTTGATCGCGAGGTATTCAGGACTCTTCTGCGCATTCTGATTGAAATCTACTGCAGTTCTCTCAAATGGTACGCCAATCTCCTGCAAGGTAATGTGCGATGCCATCGAACACGCGCCGGGACTGTAGAAAAGGTGAATCATGATATTCGCTCGCTCTATTTTGCGCCGAGCTAATCGGGCGCCAGATGAGGCAATTCGGGAAGAAAATTGCCTCGCGCCGGATAATTTCTTCGCTTCACTAAATCGATGGCATCTGCCAGTGCCGTTAGGTCAGGTCTAGCAAAAGGCATCGTTTGCACTGAGGAGTAATATAATTCGCCATTCGACTTTATTATGAAAATGGCAGGCTCGGTAAAGACCGCAGGCTCCTCAATTCCCGCCGCAGTGCTTCCCATGCCCGCAGACAGAAACAGGCCCCACTCCAAGGCAGTCCGCACCGAAAGCCCGAAACCCAATGGTAGATGCGCCAACTTCCAATCTTGCTTAGCCGCACGCGCTCTTTCCAACGAGTCCATGCTGACACAGAATGTCTTTGTACCTAACGTGTCGAAGCGAGGGACCGAACTATCTAGTTCCGCTACGTACCGCGAACAAATCGGGCAATGTAACCCCCTGTAAAAAGCAATCAGGGTAAAGTCACTGACGATCTGGTCACGCAGATCCCACTCGCCGCCTTCGACAAGGGGGATACGCAGCACAGGTGCCGGCATCCGCGGAATCAATCTTGTCGTCGACTCGTGTTGTCCGTCCATCGCTTAGTCCTTCTGAACCAAACTTGCGACGCGAACTTTCATCGAGCCAATATTCTCGAATTCTGCCTCGATTTCGTCACCTGCCGCCACGGGGCCCACGCCGTCTGGAGTTCCGGTTAGGATCACGTCTCCGGGAAAAAGTGGATACATGGCTGATGCGTATTCAATGAGCCGTGGGATGCTGTACACGAGCTCCGAAGTGCACGATTTTTGCCGAATCTCCCCATTAACTTTCAGCGAAAATTCAAGATTTCCTGGGGAGGGTATTTCGGATGTTGTCACGAGCCATGGTCCGAGCACGGTGTAGCTCGCGATTGACTTTCGCCAGCTTGGCAGCTCAGGACCGCGCAATGTCATATCAAGTCCGATGCAGTATCCCGCAACATGGCCCAATGCGACATCGCTCGAAACTCGATCCGCGTGCTTTCCAATTACCACGGCTAACTCGACTTCGTGATCTGTTCGTCGTTCAGGAAATCTGATTTGGATTTCTTCTGAGCATCCGATGACCGAGGTCGTCGACTTGAGGAACAATCCCCAGTCGCCGATCGATGTGATTTTCCGATTTTGTCTTATTTCAGGATCTTCTCGCGCTTCCTTTATGTGCTCTTTGTAGTTTATCGGTGCCGCTATGATTTTAGTTGGATTTGCAATCGGGCTATCAAACTGGACAGAGTCGATAGGCCGAGAGTCGGCACGTTTTATCCTCTCGCTTATGAGTTTTTCCATAACGTCAAGTCGAGAAACAAACTGGTCGCCCGGAGGCAGCGGCCAACGGAACTCAGGCATGTCCTGAAGCACATCGGTAACATCGAACACACGATTTTCGGAGATCACACCTAAGCGGTGATTTTCGAAGCGACCAAGTTTCATTGCGACTCACCGCAAGACTGACAAGAAATCTTGGGTGCGAGAATGAGCCAGCTGTGCAGACTTTTCGTCATACACACCTCCTCGGTCGACGTTTGTGAAGGCGTGGCCGACGTCTGGATACGTGAACACTGTTGCCTTCTTATTCAGGCTCTCTTTGATCTTCGCGACGGCCTCGGGGGGAACAAAATTGTCCTTTTCTGCGAAGTGCAGAAGCATGGGACATGACGAGCTTTCCGCCTTATCGAGATGGGAATGAATGGCAGTGCCATAATAACTGACCGCAGCATCAGGCTTGGCTTGCGCCGCAGCCAAATAAGCTAGCGTTCCCCCCAGGCAGAAGCCCACGACCGCAACCTTTCCATTGCATTCTGGAAGGCGACGCACCGCCTCGATGGCCGAACCGATATCAGCGACACCGAGGTTCAAATCAAACTTACCCATAAACTCCATTGCTTTTTTTCGGTCATCGTCGCTGTAACCGAGATCAACGCCGCGCTCGATCCGCCAGAATAAATCTGGGACTGCAACGATAAACCCGCTCTCAGCAAAGCGTTTGGCCACCGACCGCATGGCGTTATTGATGCCAAATATTTCATGAATCACCACGATTGCTGGCCAAGATTTCGTCGTCGGAGACGCTTTGGGCATTGCGATATAGGCGTCGAACGACTGTCCGCCCTTCGAGGTGACAGAGAGCTGCTGTTCGGACATTTCGGACTCCATTTTAGGTCGCGCGAATCTGATCTACACGGCCTTGCGTGACCGCAGATGGTTGAAGATTGAGAAGTGGGACTGACGACCGCCCGCTCTCAAAACGGCGTTAGATCGATCACATCGCCGTCGCCATTCTTGGCTTGTTCTCTGATCAGACCAGCTTTGGCGATTAGCGGAAAGTCCGTCACCGAATAGAGCACGGCATCTTCTGTGCTTGAGTTGTTGTGATGCTCGCGCCAAATCCAATTTGGCACGACAAATACGTCATTCTTTTCCCACTCCAGCTTCGTATCGCCTACTATGGTGCAACCCGACCCTTCGAGTGCGCAGAAAAGCGAGCTTGTTGTGGTTCGATACGGAAGCGTCTTTTCTCCTGGCCTAAGCAACTGGGCCCGAAAGCTCATGTTCGGCATAACGGGTCCGCCGCTCGTCGGATTGGTATATTCAAGTATGATACCCTCGTACGGGCTGCCGGCCTGCTTACGAAGGCCGTGCAATGCTTCGAGAGTCCGCGTCCATTGGTAATGATATTTTGGAGTGTGCGCGCTACCGCGGCGGTTTTCTTGACCGAACAGTGGGACGAGACCACCGGATCGATAACTGCGGTCTGAGTGACCAGGCTCCACCTTGAGTGTCTGCGTCGCTTTCGGGACTCGCTCACCTGAGTTCGAACCAAAGACCTTCGGCTCTGTGTAGTTGAACTCAAAGTAGCTGCAGTTCACGCTCTCCACAAACGGCAGATCCAGTACATCCATCCATATGATCGGCTCAGTGCCCTCATTACCGTGATCATGCCAGAGCCCGGCGGGCGTGATTATTAAATCACCTCGCTCCATCACGCATTTTTCGCCGTCTACCGTGGTGTACCCACCGCTGCCGCTGACCACAAAACGGCTGGCACTCGGCGTATGACGATGCACTGGAGCCTTCTCGCCTGGGTTATAAAGCTGATACGCACCCAAGAGCGTCTGAGTGACATGATACTTGCGCTCCGGGCCAAGGCCCGGATTTGAGAAAATCAAACCTCTTCGCTCCGCTTGGTCAACAGGCACAACCTTGGATGCCCAAAGCAGGTGAGGATGAATGTCACGCCATTTCCAAATGTAGGGAACGGGAGCGGGCTTGGCTTTGAGGCTCTCGATATCGTCCCGATCGGCCCAAAACTCCACCAAATGCAGCCGCCTCGATTTTTCGGAAAGGCTTGCCTGCTCCCCACTGGCCACAGACTGGTCCATCGAACGCTCCTCCATTTTTTATACATTGTATGATGCATATTACTTATCAATATTGTCAACATCTTTTTGAAAACGCCTCACGATGTATCGGAAAAAGGCACAATTTCCCTGGCTTTCAATCATCTTGATATGTGATATACATATTACAAAATAGAATTGAGTAGGGAGGAAGTCATGGAAAATAGAGTTGTCAACGTACTGGACGTTATAGACCGCGACCCCCTGGGTCGCTTCAGAGTGGTCACAATTGGGCTCTGTGCCATTGTGGCGCTGCTGGATGGCTTTGATACCCAAGCGATCGCCTTTGTCGCTTCGGCTATCGCGCAAGACTGGAAGGTCAATATCGCCACTTTCGGCGCCGTCTTTGCTGCTGGTCTTTTCGGCCTAATGCTCGGAGCCTTGATTATGGGTCCCGTGGCAGATCGTTTCGGACGAAAGAAGATCATCGTGTTTGCCACGGCATGGTTCGGAGCTTGCTCGCTCCTCACCGCTTGGGTGACGGACATTCAAACCCTAGTACTGGTGAGATTCCTGACAGGCCTGGGCCTGGGCGCAGCGATGCCAAACATAATTGCCCTGACTTCAGAGTACGCACCCCGTCACCGATGCACGACCCTTGTCACTTTGATGTTCTGCGGGTTTCCGATGGGAGCGTTGTTGGGGGGCATTGTCAGCGTTAAATTGATCGCGGAATTCGGATGGGGGTCGGTGTTTATAGTTGGCGGCCTCGCTCCGCTCGCTATGGCGATTATTCTTGCAATCTGGCTGCCCGAATCGATCAGATACGTGGTGACGCGAGGCACAGAAGCGAAAACAGCGTGCGAAATCTGCCAAGCAATTCATCGAGAAGGCGTCTACACGCCGCAACATAGTTTCGTATTGGACGAAGAACGCCTAGTGGGCTCTCCGATTAAGCACCTCTTCACTCGTAACAGAGCAGCCGGGACAATCGCACTTTGGGTTGTCTTTTTCAGCAACCTGCTTTTGCTCTATTTCTTGGTTAATTGGCTCCCGAGCGTGTTGCAGAGAGCTGGCATGCCAATCGACCGCGCGATCGTTGGTGTAGTCGCTCTAAATGCCGGCGGAATAATCGGCGGGCTATTGCTCGGAAAGATTATCGACAAGGTGGGGCCATACATGGTTCTAGCTTTGACCTATCTCGCGGCCGCACCACTCGTGGCAGCCATAGGCTTTATCGAATCATTTGGAGGCGTTATCGCCGTCATCCTATGCGCGGGGTTTTGTGTTTTGGGCGCGCAATTTGGCATCAACGCATTGGCCGCAAACTACTATCCGACCCGAATGCGTTCCACAGGTGTCGGTTGGGCTCTTGGTATGGGTCGTATTGGTTCAATCGTTGGGCCGCTTTTGGGTGGCCTTATGATAACGGCACACTGGACAACAGAAATGATTTTTGGCGTAACCGCAGTCACTGCCTTACTCGCTGCCATTGCTGTCTTCGTTATAAGTCGGCTCTCGGTGCGAAGTTGCGGAGAGAGCGATCGGGCCGACCTTGTTGCGGGAGAGATAAGAGCATAACTCGTCCTCCCATCCGCAGATATAGACTGCTGCGCCACCGTCTTTCCGAGACGGTGGCGAGCTGCCGTTGGAGGGATACTTTTTTATACGCCACTTCAGGAGATTATCCCCCTTGCAATCAGGCGAATTTCGTCTGAAAGGAAGGCCTTCGAGATGCAACAATGTTCAGGCTCTAATGACCAAGGGCGCAAAGCTCAGGTTGGGAATCCAATCTGTCGAAGTCGCGACGAAGCTTATTCGGGCGCTGGTTAAGGCGGGTCGGCCAGTCCCTCTTAAGGAGCTTGCTGCATTAGCCGGCATGCCAGCGGGCAAGGTTCACCGATATCTCGTAAGCCTCGTCAGGGTCGAATTGTTCGCGCAGGACACCATATCAGGCCACTATGGCTTCGGCCCGCTCAGCATCACAATGGGACTCAGTGCGATGCGGGGTATCGATGTTATCCATGCTGCATCAGAGCCCCTGATAGAACTCCGCGACGAGATTGATGAAACGGTTATGCTCATCATTTGGACCAAGCAGGGTCCAATGATTTATCGATTTGAGGAGAGCAGCCGTCCCGTTTTTATGAATGTAAGAATTGGATCGACCCTACCGTTATTGAATACCGCCGCAGGCCGCATATTCCTCGCTTATCAACCGCGTAAGCTCGTTTGGCCTCTCGTTCGAAGCGAACTTGAAGCACCGGCCCCCTCAGTAATGCATCTGACCGAAAGCTCAATTTCAGAACTTATTGAAGAAACGAAGCACCACGGCTTAGCAAGTGTTTCCGGCGATCTGCTTCCCGGCATTAGCGCTTTGGCGGCTCCGGTTTTTGACTATCGATTGCGAATTGTGGCAGTAATCGGAGCGTTAGGTAGATCGGAGGAACTCAACATCGAATTCGATGCTCCAACCGCTAAGTCTATCAGACGCGTCGCGAACGAGATTTCACGCAGACTGGGCCACGAACCGGAATAATTATGAGTTGTAGCTTACGAATCAGGAGAATCTATTGTTTGTTCCATGCCAAGGTCTTTAAGCACTAAACGCAATGCTGCCTTCAAATTTTCTAGTTCGGTCTTTTTGAAGCTGCGCGTCGCCTCCCGCTCATCCTCGGTCGCGAGCAACTGAAGCTTGGTAACCCTGCGCTTGCCGGCGCGCGTGATATCAACCAATGTCTTCCTTCGATCAACTGGTGAAGGCCGCCGGCTTATAAGACCCTGCTTCTCCATACGGTCTAATAGCCGCCCCGTTGTGGGCTGATCATAGAAGATGTGTGAAGCGATTGTGCTAACTGTCAAATCGTCTCTTTCTTCGAGCAACGACAGCACCCACCACTCCGCAGCCTTAATTCCTCGTGTCTTCAGGTGACGATGATAATAGCGACGGCCAATACGATGTGCGACCCTCGCCGCCAAATAATGCAGCGACTGATCCAAAAAGCCTTTGGGCAAGAAAAGCGCTCCCAAACTATCGCCGATCGAAAACGCAGTGTGTCGATACAAGGCGATTTGACAAAAAACACCAACTTTCTTACCATAGCGGGTTTGGCAGGGCCGCGGGTAGCAGAACTTTTTTGCAACAAAATCCGGCCGCCATTCACGGTCAATCGAAGGGCAATCCGGTATATTGCTCTGCGAGCGAGGTCTGCGCGGCGGTTGAATGCGCCAGATAGTCGAGCTCGGCGAGCTGGCGGCGACGATCGAACGACACCTCGTTTGGAAAGACGTGGAAGATCTGGGTCATCCACCAGGAGAAGCGCTGCGCCTTCCAGACCCGTTTCAGGCAAGTATCGGAATAACTATCGAGTAAATCGGTCCGGCGCGACCGGTAGAAATCCGCAATCGCGCGCGACAGCATTTTCACGTCGGCGAGCGCCAGGTTCATTCCCTTGGCACCAGTCGGCGGCACGATATGGGCGGAGTCCCCCGCGAGAAACAATCGCCCCGAACGCATCGGCTCGCAGACGAAGCTGCGCATCGCAGTTACGCCCTTCTGCAGAATCTTTCCTTCCTGTAGCTTGCGGGTACCCCCGAGTCGAACGTGCAACTGCTCCCAGATGCGATTGTCTGACCAATTGTTCGCGTCCTCGTCGTAATCGACCTGGAGATAAAGCCGCGCCAGCGTCGGCGTTCGCATGGTGTAGAGCGCAAAGCCGGTCGGGTGATAAGCATAGATCAACTCATCGTCGGGCGGTGGCGACTCCGAAAGGATGCCGAGCCAGCCGAATGGATATTCGCGATCGTAGAAGGTAAGCGCGCCCTCCGGAAAGGTCGGACGGCAGATGCCGTGGAAGCCATCGCAGCCGGCGATGAAGTCGCAATCGATACGCTGGTCCTTGCCGTCATGGGTCAAGGTGATGAACGGCTTGTCGGTGTGACAGTCGTGCGCAGCCGTATTGTCGACCTCGAACAGGATCTGTCCGCCATCGGCCAGCCGCCGGTCGACGAGGTCTTTCACCACTTCCTGCTGACCGTAGACGGTGATGCCCTTGCCAACCAGCTCTCGGAAGTTCACCTGATGGGTGGAGCCGTCGAAGCAGAGATGACTGCCGTCGTGAAACATCGCCTCGCGCTCCATGCGCTCGCCGACGCCCGTTTCGGTGAGCATGTCGGTGGCCCATTGCTCGATCAGGCCGGCGCGGATGCGCTGCTCGATATATTCGCGACTGCGATTCTCGATCACGATCGATTCGATGCCGGCCAGATGCAGGAGATGCGATAGCATCAATCCCGCCGGGCCCGCCCCGAAAATTCCAACTTGGGTCCGCATGCATTTCCTCGGTATTCGTCTTAATGACCGAGGTTGTTAGCCGCCATCGATAGTTCGGCAAAGGTCTATTTGCCGGAAAAACCGTCTATTTGTCCAAATAGATGCGCCCATGCGTTCAGCGATCCAGCTCACCATGGTCTTCGTGTCGGAGCAAAAGATCTTGGGCTCGGACAGCGGGCCGGCTTTGTAGGTAAGTTAGGTCGACATCGCCTAGGGGCCGGCCGGCAGCTTCATGTAGGGATCGAGGACGCGTCGCTCGGATCGGCAGGCCCCAGCTTCTTGTCTGACGGTCGAGTCGAGGCCGATCTTCACCTCGCGGATCGCGCAGCGATACGAGATCAGGTGCGACCAGTAGACGATCAGTCCCTTAAATTCCCCGAACGACAGCGCGGCAATGGCCACGTTCAAGCTGAGCGCAGATATCAAGCTTTTATCCGGAACAGCTCCCGACCAGTCGCCACGATATCAGCGTAGCGGTTATAGAACGTGCCTTCCTGCGCATCGTTGTCGAGTTATCTGATGGGGTTTGGCATTATGCTTCCTTGTGCGTGGATCCAGCCCGTCGAGGAATTTGGGTATCCTTGAATGCGCTGTCGCCGAAATGCCAGAACATTGTGGTCACCGAATAAGGGCCGAGAAGCGTTCTTGTTCGATCGAGCATCCCCCTCTTCTTGGATAACTACCTCCGCAGCAGAGGTAAGACCTGCTCAGCCAGCCTCTTCATCTGCCCAAATTGGTCGGGGGACCCGATAACAAGCTGAAATACGCTTACACCCACATCAATGTATCCCTGTAGTTTCTGCGCGACATCAGTTGGAGTACCCGAAACCGCCCAGCGGTCCACCATATCATCTCCGACGGGGGGACCATGAAAATCGCTTAACTGATCTTTGACGGATTGCCACGCCTTCTGCGGATCATCGTCGACGTTCACGAAACAGTTGAACGCCTTCACCAGGTTTTGTGTTCGACCTTTCTCAGCAGCGTATTTCTTGACCCTCTCCCACTTTTCAATATATTCCGTTGGCGGAACGTGCACGCCAAACCAGCCATCCCCATAATCGACGATGCGCTTGTATGGCCCGAAGATATGTTTGCCGGCGTACTTCTCTTGCCACCCATGGTGTAACGGCGCGCCAGGCTCTTTAGAAAAATAGATACCAGCAGCGATTAGCACCGGCGGCATAACGCTGGGACGCGCGCCCCCGAGAGTCACTTCACTAAACTTGAATAGCTCCCCATGGTACGAGAACTTATCCTCGCTCCAGAGGCGACGCATAATATCCATCGTTTCATCAAAAAGCTTGCTGCGCGCTTCATAAAGCCTCTGAGGATCCAGATTGCTGTCATGCCGAAGTGCCGACAAGGCCTCGAATTCCCGGCGCACTAAAGTCCCCGTGCCGGCGCCGGTTCCAACGCCCAATATTGCACGCCCTTCCGATCCTTCAAAAAGGGTCGCCCACTGCTGCGCCAACATTACGGGGTTACGAAGTTGCGGGGTCAAAATGCCAGTAGCAAGACCGACATGCCTGGTTGCGCCGGCAATCAGCGACAGGACATTCACCGGATCGTAGGCCGCAGTAGTCCGGCGTCCTAAAGGAGCATCATGCACCCATACAGCATCGAAGCCCATAGCCTCAGCTTCTATACCGGCTCTTAGGAGATCGCTCAGCTCATAGGCCTTTCCCGTTATCCCAGTCGTGTTATTGATCGATACGCCGACGATAACGTCGCTGCCAAATCGCTTGGTGGCAGGCATTTTTCCTCCTCGTCGTCACTGAACAACAGTGAGATTCCTAGCGCGCCAAGAGCCGCGCTCGATTGCCGAAACAATTCTATTGCATGCATCTGCATGGACTGTCAATATCCATGCAATTGCATGCTTTTAACGCAAGCAAGCTTGCGACGCAGGGTGGAATCAGCATCGCATGCCAAAGACTCGCCGCCGGATCATGTCGGACGGCGACTTGGCCGAGTACTGAAACAGAAAGAAGATGAATGTTATGAACCGACGAATTGCGATCATTGGTGGGACGGGTGCACTCGGCACCGGACTGGCTGTGCGATGGGCCCGATATGGCCATCAGGTGATCATAGGGTCTCGCGATCTTGTGAAAGCACGTGAACACGTTGAATTGCTCTCACACAAGTACGACCTGGTGAATATCCGGAGTGCTTCCAACCCGCAGTCAGCACTTGACGCAGAGTTCGTATGTATTGCGGTGCCGTATGCAGCCCACGAAACGACACTAATAGATTTGAGCAGCTCGCTTGAGGGCAGGATCGTGATTGAAGCCACCGTTCCGCTCGTGCCTCCAAAGGTTTCCGTCGTGCAGTTGCCGCTACACGGCTCACTCGCTGCACACACGCAGTCCCTTCTCGGTGAAAGAGCGAAGGTTGTCTCGGCTCTTCACAACGTTTCGGCAGAGTTGCTCCAGAAGCCCAATGCTGAGATCGATTGCGACGTTATGGTATTTGGAAATGACGAGGCGGCATGTGCAGAAGTCATGACATTGATTGAGCATCTCGATCTTCGTGGTGTGCGGGCGGGGCCCATTGGTAACTCTGTCGCGGCCGAGGCCATGACAAGCGTGCTTATCGGAATTAACCGGCGGTACAAGGCGCACGGTGCCGGCATCCGTTTTACCGGCTTACCCCAATCGTGTTCAGCATGAAGCCGACACGACCAATCGAACTGATCCCGTTTCGCGATTTTCCGATCGTTCGACAGAGCGATAACATCGCTAAGCAGATCACCGACGCGTTGGATCGGGACGATTTGCGCTTAATCGATGGCGATATTTTAGTTATCGCGCAGAAGGTGGTCTCTAAGGCAGAAGGCCGGTTCGTCAATCTCGCAGACGTCCGTCCTAGCGAGCAAGCCTTGACGTTGGCAATAGGCTGTCTGAAGGACCCAAGGCTCGTTGAGACGGTTCTGAACGAATCAACTCAGGTGCTTCGATGCATGCCGAATTTACTCGTCGTCGTTCATCGTCTTGGATTCGTGATCGCAAACGCTGGAGTAGATGCTTCAAATGTAACGGACAGTTCGGAGGAACTGGTCTTGCTCCTACCCGAGAATCCCGATCAATCAGCCGCTGATATTCGAGGCGAGATCCACCGGCTGTGTGGTGTAGCTCCCGGTGTCATTATTAATGACAGCTTCGGAAGGGCCTGGCGACAAGGCACTATTGGAACTGCCATTGGGGCAGCTGGTGTTCCCTCATTTGAGGATTTGCGCGGCCATCCGGACCTCTTCGGGAGAACGCTTATTGCCACGGAAGTTGCTACCGCTGACCAGATCGCATCGGCCGCTTCATTGCTGCAGGGCCAAGCCGACGAAGGTATTCCCGTTGTTCTTGTGCGCGGCTTTCAATCTCGCTCGCCCCATAATTCCGCCGCGACTCTCGTTAGGCCACCCGATCGAGACGCCTTCCGATGAGTCCGAGAATGCGGATTACCATGCTATGCGGAGGGGTGGGCGGCGCTAAGCTGGCTTTGGGACTGTCACATGTCGTCGAGCCGGACTGCCTCACGATTGTTGTCAATACAGCGGATGATTTCGAGCATTTGGGCCTGCATATCAGTCCAGACATAGACACAGTCATTTATACCCTAGCAGGGCTTGCAAATCCCATTCTTGGCTGGGGCCGCGCCGACGAGACTTGGGGGTGTATGGAGATATTGGCTGACCTGGGCGGGGAGACTTGGTTCAAGCTCGGTGATCGTGACTTGGCGATGCATCTCAGGCGCACAGCGCTTCTCAAGTCCGGGATGTCGTTGACCGAAGTAACCCAGCTGCTGTCCCGACGGCTCGGTATCGGCCCAACAATTCTACCAATGACGGACGGCGTTGTCCGAACAGAACTGGTGACCGAAGCCGGGATACTGGATTTTCAGCACTATTTCGTCAGAAATTTGTGCGCGCCCAAGCTGAAATCGATACGCTTCAAAGCGACGGGAAATGCGAAAGCGACCGATAAGGTTGTGGAGGCGATTTCCAGCAATTGCGATGCAGTTATAATCGCGCCTTCCAACCCATTTCTAAGCATTGACCCGATCCTGTCTCTTCCTGGCATCCGGAGTTCATTGTCCTCGGCGGCAATTCCTGTGGTTGCGATGGCCCCCATTATGGGATCGTCCGCATTCAAAGGGCCCACCACAAAGATCATGACCGAACTCGGGATACCAGTCAGCGCCTACGAACTGGCTCGTTATTATTGCGACTTCGTCGATCACTACATTGTAGACAAAACCGATGCTCATTTAATCGAAGCAATCAACGGGCTCGGCCTGGCGGCCGAGGCTGTCTCAATTCTAATGGATAATGATGAAGCAAAGGAACGGCTGGCCCAGATTGCGCTACGTGCGGCGCGCTCCTGCTGCGGTCGCCTGCCATGACAAGGCTCGCTGCCCTTATTCCGGTCAAGCAGCTCAGGTCCGCGAAACAGCGACTTTCTGGCCTTTTGGATCCCGCCGAGCGCCACGAGCTGGCTTTGTCGATGCTCCAAGATGTGATCGCTCTCGTAAAATCGACCTCTATAGTCACCGATGTTCTCGTAGCAAGTGGCGACCCAGAGGTCCTTCGTTTCGCCGAACGATCGGGCCTAGAGACGTTCATACCAGCCTGCGACCTCGATCTTAACAGCACGTTGAATCTCTCTGCCAAGAGATTAGCTGCGGAGAAATGCGATCGCATCCTCATCCTACCAACGGATATTCCGTTGGCGATGCCTGAAGATCTGAGAACTTTGGTTGCAACACATCTAGAACGCGGTGACCATTTGACGGTGGCAACCGCGCGAAAGGATTTTGGCACAAATGGGCTTGTTATGGCACCCCCGGCATCCATCCCAGTGTGCTTCGGTACTTTGAGCGGTCTTCGACATGTCGAAAGCGCGCAAGAGCACGGATTGAATGCGCACGCGCTCTCGGTGCCTGGTCTCGATCTGGACATTGATGAGCCCGCCGACATTGACCAATTTCTGAAGAAAGCTAGGACCGGAACGACTTGGAGCTATCTAATGCATATCCGTTTGCCCGAGAGACTCGCATTCAAGGGACGGGAGGAATGAAATGAACATTAGGAGCAATGAAGAGCTGCTCTCACTCGTCGATTGTTCCGCAGCCTTACTGCAGGAGCGCGCCTCTATTTTGCGAGACCTAGGCTTCGGAAATATAGTCACTTATTCTCCAAAGGTGTTTATTCCGCTGACTTCGCTGTGTCGAGATTCGTGCGCGTATTGCACATTTGCGAAAGCTCCTTCGAAGGCCGGACAAAGCTATCTTGAGCCGGAGCAGGTGCTGCAAATCGCGCGAGCGGGAAAGGCAAATGGCTGCTTCGAGGCGCTGTTTACCCTCGGCGACAAACCTGAACTTCGATATGCCGTAGCCGCTGAATGGTTGGAGCAGCGCGGCTATCGTTCTACCTCACAGTATCTCGTCGATATGGCCAAGCTAGTCTTCGAGGAGACTGGCCTTCTTCCTCATATAAATGCCGGAGTTCTCAATTCCGACGAACTGAGTGCACTGAGGAAGGTCAGCTTCTCTCAGGGGCTTATGCTTGAAAGCACCTCTGAGCGTCTTTGCCAGCGAGGCGGACCTCACTTTGGTTCCCCGGACAAGCTACCAAAAGTTCGTCTCAAAGTCCTAGAGGACGCCGGAGAACAGCAAATCCCATTCACCACGGGATTGTTGATAGGAATTGGTGAGACGCGCCAAGAGCGCGTCGACGCAATGGTCGCAATTCGCGATCTTCATGAAAGGTACGGGCATATCCAGGAGGTCATTATCCAGAATTTCCGCGCCAAAGCGGATACACGTATGGCGCGATCCCTCGAGCCGGACATCGAAGAAATCCTTTGGACCACGAGCGTTGCGCGGCTCATCTTCGGCGCGGGCATGAGCATACAGGTGCCGCCAAATCTTAACCCGTCCGCGCTCCACAAGTTAATCGATGCCGGCATAAACGACTGGGGCGGCGTATCGCCCGTTACGCCTGATCACGTAAATCCTGAAGCGGCATGGCCGCATGTGACAGTTCTAGCAGAGCGCACGGCGGAGAGAGGAAAGATCCTGACGCCGCGCCTGACGATCTACCCGCGCTACGCACAGAGCTACACGACTTGGGTCGATTCGCGATTGCAACGCGCATTGCAAGATCAGATGGATTCTGAGGGTTATGCGCGGGCGGATCACTGGTCGCCAGGATCTTCGGCTCCGTTCAGCGCTCGAACATCTCAGGCATCGCCCACCCTACGCACAATGGTGAGTTCTCGCATCGAGCGTATTGTTGCGCGCGCACTCGCGCACAAGGAATTGAACGAAGGTGAGATTATCGACCTATTCGGCGCGAGGGGACAGGACTTCGATATTGTATGCAAAGCTGCGGATGACGAGCGCCGGCGTGTAAACGGAGATTCCGTTACCTACGTCGTAACGAGGAACATAAACTATACGAACATATGCAGCTACCGATGCAGTTTCTGCGCCTTTTCCAAAGGCAAGGTCGCCGATCATTTGCGAGGCCGTCCTTATGTGCTTGACCTAGATGAGATATCCCGTCGTGCTGTTGAAGCGTGGGACCGCGGCGCCACAGAGGTATGCTTACAGGGTGGCATCCATCCGAGCTACACAGGCAACACTTACCTAGAGATCTGCCGCGCAATAAAGAGCGCGGTTCCGGAGATTCACATCCATGCGTTTTCTCCATTGGAAATTCGCCATGGGGCAATGACTTTGGGAGTTTCTTCGGACGTTTTTCTACGCATGTTGAAGGAGGTCGGCCTGGCTAGCCTGCCAGGGACCGCGGCCGAAATTCTTCATGATGACATCAGGCGCATCATTTGCCCGGACAAGCTCACCACGGAAGAGTGGCTTTCCATTATTGAGGACGCTCACAAAGCGGGCTTGCGCACAACGGCAACAATAATGTTTGGACATGTGGAGCAGCCAGTGCATTGGGCGAGCCACATTTTACATGTAAGACGGCTTCAGGAGCGGACAGGAGGATTCACGGAATTCGTGCCGCTACCATTTGTCCCGATGGAGGCGCCAATCTATTTGCGGGACGGTTCACGTCGGGGTCCCACTTCACGCGAAGCAATCCTGATGCATGCAGTCGCGAGATTGGTACTGAGCCCGCTCATCAACAATATTCAAACTTCTTGGCCGAAAATGGGCCGAAGCGGCGCAATCACCTGCCTCCAGTCTGGCTGCAATGATGCTGGTGGCACCTTGATGAACGAGTCCATTTCGCGAGCCGCCGGCGCAACGCATGGTCAGGAAATGCCACCTGACAAAATGGAGCAATTAATCACAGCAGCCGGCCGGATACCGCTACAACGCACGACACTGTACGGAAGGGCGGGGCCAGACCGCATATCGGCCTCCTACAACGCGCGCGCACTCGCAGCAATATAGCGTTCGAAACTCAGTGTTGATAACCGAGCCTGACTAGCTTAGTTTGGCCGGCCGACTTTTCGTGCTCTTGCTGGCAGCAAGAAATATGCCCGCCATAAACATTTCTGCCAATTCATCTGCAATCCGCTCGATGGGCTCTGCGGATCGCGCTGGCCACCAGATAGAAACCGAGTTGCAAAGAGCAATTAGCGCCATCGCAGCATGCAGCGTATTGACATTCGCCCGCATAACCCCTGCGGCCGCAGCCTGCTTCAATATAGCCTCGATATTTGCCTCATATCTTCGAATTTGTCTTCCGATAGCATGGCGTGCGGCCGCACCTAAATCTTTGCGGTTGCTCTGAAATGCCTTAAAAAAACTAGGTCGGTCTCTAATCGTAATGATATGTTGGAACATTACGTCACGGATCTTTACTGATACGGGCCCCTTTCTTTTTCTTATTTCTTCCGAAAAACTTACATATCCCTCGATCGCGACCGCACAGATCTGCTCAAGAGCTTGTTCCTTAGATTTCAAGTAGTAATAAAGTGTGGACTGATGAACGCCCAACTCCTCTGCGATTTCCGTCGTTGTTGCTAAGTGGTAGCCCTTTTCGGAGAAAATCTTCGCGGCCGCCATCAACACTTCGAGGTAACGCAGTCGATACTTGCCGATAGGGACACGCCTCCGGGAATGTTCACTAGCGAGCGCTAGCAACTGTTTGCGACCTTTTGCGTCGAGCCCACCCCGATTCAGCACACGAATTCGCTTGCCAACACCATTCAATTTTCGCGTTCGACCGATCGGCCTTTTGACTCGTTTTCCTGCTCCCGGCATGTGATCGATTTCAGTTCACCTTGGCTGGCGACTAGCATCTCATCGCCGCTGCTTCGTTATTCGATCGATCAACTCGCGGCGAATTATTTTATTGGTAGCATTTCTGGGAAGCGCTTCAAAGAAATAGTACTCCCTCGGGCGCTTAAAATCTGCCAGTGAGCTCGAACGAAAATACTCTTCGAGTGCTTCCGAATCGATGGTCGAGCAAACGACACAAGCTACGACAATTTGTCCCCATCGCTCATTCGGAATTCCCAGCACCGCAGCATCGCTAACTGCGGGATGAGCAAGCAGAACATCCTCGACTTCCTGAGGATGAATATTCTCGCCCCCCGAGATTATTGTATCGTCAACGCGGCCTTTGACCTCAATCGTGCCGTCTGCACACATCACCGCGGCATCACTAGTTCGATACCAGCCGTCTTTGACCTTTTCCCTGGTGGTTTCCGGCCGCGCATAATAGCTGGTGAAGAATGCGTCATTTTTGATCGACAGGATTAGTTCACCCTCCTTCCCAACATCGGCCAAGTCATTAACTCCTCCGCCAATCTTTATAACTCGCGCTTCGGAGTAATAACCCGGAATGAATTGCGATCCGGAGGACGGGTTTGGCATGTACAACGCATTCATCCCCTCGGTGGTGCCATAAATATTTACAAGCTTGGCATCGAATGTGCGCCGCACCTTTGCCAAAACCTGATCAGGCATCATTGCTCCAGCAAAGATCACAATCTCTAGCGAAGAAACGTCATCAGCTTCCGCAATAGCTTGCGTAAGCGCGTCGAGATGGGTTGGTGTCGCGAAAAGCCCAGTCAATCGGTTTTGCTTTATGCTTTTGAGGACATCTGCAGGAACAAATTCGCGAAATAAATAGAAGGTCCCGTTGAAAGCCAGCGCCATCAAGAACACTGCATAAAATCCAATGGCGTGATACATAGGCATTAGACCGCAAATTCGATTGTGGGCTCCATGGGTGTGGCCGCATTGCGTTGACATGAACAGGAACCGCGGCTCGGTGGCTCGCTGCGGAATGACGACGGCTTTTGGCAGGCCGGTGGTGCCGGACGTGTAGAAAATGAAGCCGGGCTCTTCCGGGTCGGGATTGTGGTCCGGGAGAGTCCTATTGAACTTCGATAGATCTTGAAATTGTACCGCTGCCGAGCCGGATCCGTTCAGAGAGACAATAGGAAACTGGGTACCAAACTCCTGACGAATGAGATCGCTCAGCGCCCCGGTATGTTCAAGCACACAACCGCTTATCTCCCCCTCCTTGATTAGAGCTACGACCTCAGCAGGCTTCAACCGCGGGTTCATCATCGCCGGTACCGCCCCCGCCCGATGAAGGGCGAGGGCAACAATGCCAAGTTCCATCGAATTTGGCATAACGACTGCGACGCGATTGCCGTTGCCAAAGCCGCATCCGCAGAAACCCGAAGCGGTATCTACAACTGCTGAAACGAGACTTTGGTAATCGATGTTGCGTCGTGACGCGACATCGACGATTGCGGTCCTTGTAGGCGAGCGCGTCGCAGCTTGCCGAATGACTTCAAAGGCGGTTTGCATCGGAAATCTCAAGATGGAAATTCGACCTGCGGCTTGTCCGCCTTGTTCCCTTGAAGAAAACTGAGCAGACGGGGCCGGAAGTGGGGATGAGAGACCGAGGAGAGTACGTTCTGAATCTCATACTCAGTGCATTCTTCAATCGGCTGCGTCCACCCTGCATGGAACCTATTCTTTGCCATGACCTGAAGATGGGTCGGGGCATTAGCAAGATCTTTGGCAATCGAGAACGCCTTTTCCTTTAGCGAAGCCGATGGATAGATGCGGCTGACGATACCCCATTCGGCCGCCTCCTCTGCGCCGAGCGTACGGTTGGTCAGCATCAGATCCATGGCTCGTCGCATCCCGACAATGCGAGCTAAGCTGTAGCTGGTCGCTGTGTCGTTTCCGATGCCAATAGTGTGCCAGGCGCAAACGAAGCGCGCGTCGTCCGAACAAACCGCCATATCGCACGCGAGGGACACGCCGAAGCCGCCGCCTGCAGCAACACCGTTGACGGCCGCGAGCACTGGGAGCCGCACACGCACAATCTTGTGCAGCAGCTGATGCCACCACATGGCTGCCACGCGAAAATGCTCTCGAATTCCCTTGTCGCCGTCATCCAACGGAATCTCTCGAAGATGGAATCCTGAACAGAAGGCTTTGTCACCAGAGCCGGTTATCATCACAGCACCAACGTCAGGATTATCTTCTGCTTTGTTCAAACCATCGAGCAACTCCTGCATTGCGGTCAGACTCATGGCATTGCGAGTTTTTGGAAGGTTGAGGCTCAGAACTGCGACCCCTTCCTTAATTTCACAAGTGATGTCTTTGTACATTTCTACTTCCTCACTCTTTCTTTCATTTAGATACTGTCGATAGTGCTATCGTCTTTTCCATAAGTCTATTGATTTATAGCGCATACCTCTACCCATGCGAACGACAGCTGTTGTTAAGCAAGCTCACGCTGTTGCCGGGCAAAGCGCTATCGACGCCGCCACTTTTCAACGACGATGCGCAATCATTCGAGCCCTCCGCGAATATCGCGACATTCACAGTAGGCAGCCAACCTTCGCGGACTCTCTCTTTTTCTACCCACTTTCTAGTGCCTGATCAGGACTCCGTTACGTGGATGCCGCTATAAAGCAGGCCGATATTCACCTACGCCTAAGTGGGCAACGACTAGATCTGGCTGTTGCTTAAGATCATCTGACGTCCCCTTCCAAGCGACGCGGCCCCTGTTCAAGATTATGGTCTCTTCGGCGAAATGCATGGCACGCTGAATTTGTTGTTCCACCAGGACGATGGTCATCGAACGATCTCGAGCGAGGTCGTCAAGCGCGGTCATCACTTCATCACATATCGCGGGCGCCAAACCCTCCAATGGTTCGTCCAATAGCAACACCGTTGGTCGGCCTAAGATCGCTCTCGCAATTGACAGCATCTGTTGTTCACCGCCCGAAAGCTGCGAGGCTAGATTTAAGCGTCGCTCATTCAGCCTGGGGAATAGCCCGTAACCGATCGACAAATCAGAGGTTGGCCGGCCTTTGAGACCGGCGATCAGATTCTCTTGAACGGTCAACGACGGGAACACGTCACGATTTTGAGGAACATATCCGAGCCCGTGCATGGCGCGCCAAGCACTAGGACGCCCTGTGATCTCCACACCACCGAGCTTGATTGAGCCGGATTGCAACGTTGTAAGCCCTACCAAGGTGGCAAGTAGCGTCGTTTTGCCTACGCCGTTCCGGCCCAAAATTGCGATCTTCCCGCCAGCTGGTAGCGATAACGAGACATCTTCGATAATTGTCGTCGCGCCGTATCCGGCCACAAGGCCAACGATCTCCAAGGTTTCAGCGCGCATCTGCCCAGCTTCCTAGGTATGCCTTCCGGACCAAGGGGTCAGCGGCGACACTTTGCGGAGCGCCATCGAGCAGGATGCTTCCGCGCTCCATCACGATAATTCTTTGCGCAAAGCGGAATACCAGATCCATATCGTGATCGATCATCAGCACGCCCAGATCGGCGGGTAGGCTGTCCAGCGCACTGAGGATGATCGAGGTTCCCGAGCTCGGCACTCCAGCTGCTGGTTCGTCGAGCAATAAGACCCTCGGCGCAAGCGCCAGCGAAATGCCAAACTCCAACAAGCGCTGCTGCCCGTAGGCTAATTCTGTAACGGGTACATTTTCGAAAGCCCCTAAATCAATACGTTCCAGAATGTGCTGCGCCTCGACCGAAATCCTTTCGTCTGCCCAGAGATCCCGATGCAGCACGCCGACCCGACCTGCCTTCTGCAGAAGCGCAAGGGCGAGATGCTCGCGAGCAGTCATCTCCGGAAACAATCGAGTGACTTGAAATGTTCTTATCAATCCGAGTCGCGCACGCGCCGGAGTAGATTGCCCCGTGATATCCGCACCATCCAAACTCACGCGACCGGAGGATGGGGACAATAAGCCAGTGATGAGATTTACCAGAGTTGTCTTGCCAGCGCCGTTTGGCCCGATCAACGCGACACGCTCGCCCGGCTCGATGCTCAGATTGATATCTTTTGCTACCGTCAGCCCTCCAAACGTCTTGCTGAGGTTCTCAACTCGCAGCCCGCGCATCTCTCCGCCTCCTCTCCGGCTTCCGTAGCGCAGGCATTACAACAGATGGCAGGCTAATAAGCCCGTTGGGGAGGAAGCGCGCGACGACTACGAGCAACACCCCCAGGAAAGTGAACCAATGAAACGGGTTCGCGATTGCGACAAGGTGCTCGAAACTCACGAAGACCACTGTTCCGAAGAGAGCTCCCGCCACGCTCGTGACGCCACCCAGGACCAACATCACCAGCACTTTGGCCGACAATTCGAAGCTGAGCGCTTCGAGGCCAACAATTCCATTAGTGACAGCGCTGAGCGCCCCAGCCAAACCGGCTATGCTTCCCGATATTCCGTACATCTTCAATAAGGCTGGCCGTATCTCGATTCCGAGGGATCGGACGCGAGTCGGATCTACCTTTATTGCTCGACAGACCAATCCAAAGGGAGACCGAATGACCGCCAGGACCACTGCGAGGCAGACTAACAACGTTAGAAGCGCAACTACGAAGCCGGTTCGTCCTTGGAGGTCCCACGCAAACCCGAGAAGAGGGTCTGGTGTTATGGGCAGGCCATCGCTTCCACCCGTCAGCCACCGCAGCCGATTCGCAAGCTCGTAGAACAGCTGGAGTAACGCTATCGACAAGACTAACTGCGGCAAACCGCTGGCCGACACGATGATGACACCGGTTAGAACACCGGCTATCGCTCCAGCAAAGAGGCCGATGAACAGCAACACTACCGGGTTGAGAACCCCGTGAGAGCAACTGATGGCAGCTGCATAGGCTCCCATCCCATAAAGAGCTGCGTGCCCTAAAGTAGCTATGCCGCATTGTCCCAATACGAGAAACAGGGACAACACCAAAAGCCCCGTGGTGATCATTCGAGTCAAGAACGGCAGATCAAGTGGGAAGACGAACCATGCCGCGACGCCGGAGACCGCAACGATGCTTAGAACCGAGAGATCTCTAGTAAATGCGCCTGCCCCCGACTTCGGAGACTCCATCGCATTTAAGGCGAGTATCTTGCTGATCATTGATTTCTCCCCCAAAAGCCATTCGGGAGAGCCAGAACAATCAGAATCACTGCGAGATAAAAGAAGAAATCGCCAAACTCCGGAAAGAGATATTTTCCGAGAGTATCGACGAAGCTCAACAGAAGGGCTGCACCCAAAGCGCCTTGGATAGAGCCAGCTCCGCCGACCGAAACAACCAACAAGAAAATCATCATGTAACGCAGCGCATAGTATGGTTCGATCGGAAGAATTTGTGCTCCAACAATTCCTCCAAAGGCACCAAGGCCTACGGCCAGCGCAAAGGTTATGGCGTATATTTTCTGGGTTTGAATCCCGAGGGCAGCCGCCATTTCCGGCTTATCGACAGCGGCGCGCAGTTTGATGCCAAATCGCGTCCTCTCCATCAAAAGCCAGATCAGGGCTGCGGTAGCGACACCACAGATGATGACAAACAGCCTGTGTGCCGGAACATGGCGAATGCCTAGGTCAACCGGCCCGGAAATTAGCTCTGGAATTTTTATCGGCTTAACCGTGCTGCCAAAGATGTAGTTCGCCATTCCGATTGCAGTGAATGTGATCCCTGTGGTCATCAGTACTTGTGGAAGCACAGCTTCGCTTCCATAGACGGATCGATACAAAAATCGCTCTAGCGGCATTGCCAGCACGACTACGGCAACAACAGATACGATTATCGCGCCCGCATAATTCCAGCCGAGTTGAGTTGTAAAAACGGAAGCGAAATACCCGCCGAGCATCGCAAACGCGCCGTGCGCCAGGTTGACGACGCGCATTAGGCCCATCATCACGGAAAGACCGATGCAAATGACAAAAAGGACCATGCCCAGCGCGAGCGAGTCGAATGCAATGCCGAAGGCGGTTTGCATGTATGAGATTACTCACATCTTATAAAAGCGAGGCTGACTCTAGCAGCGCGAGAGTCAGCCTCGGCGGGTCCTACATTGCCTCAGTTTGACTTCATCAACCCGAAATCAGGCTGGTCCGGGAATGTCCGTATTTCTTTGTTGATGTAGCGGCCGTCCTGCTTCGCGACCTCGCGGAGATATACATTTTGGCGGATGTGCCGCGTTTCCGGGTCAATCTTCACTGGTCCGCGCGGGCTTTCCCAGGACATGCCTTTCACCGCTTCTACGGCCTCTTTCGGCTTACGCTCACCCTTCGTTGCCTTGATCATCTCATAGATGATGTGGACGCCATCGTAGGCGCCGACCGCCGGAAAGGTGATCTCTTCGAGAGTACCCAGCTTGCGCTGGATGGCATCAAGAAAGGCCTTATTCACGGCTCCTGGATGAGCGGTCGAATAGTGCCAGGTCGATTGTACTCCGAGCACAGCATCACCCAACGATGGCAGATCGGACTCCTGAGTTACTGCACCAAGAGAAAGGAGGCGAATGCCGCGCTCTTTTACTCCATTGTCGATAAACGATTTGGCAAAGGCCAAAGTCGGAGGCCCCGAAGGGAGGAAGGCAAACACCGCTTCCGCACCCGAATCCTTAATTCGTTGCATGATCGGGCTGAAATCAGAGGTTCTCAATGGAATTCGGATGGTGTCGACAATCTTCCCACCAGCTTTCTCAAAGCTCTCTTTAAAGGCGAGTTCCGTGTCGAGGCCAGGAGCGTAATCGCTCACAGCGATGACAACCTTGGAGATGTTCTGCTCCCGAGCTATCTGCCCCATCGGAACAGTGACTTGGGCCATTGTAAATGATGTCCGCACGATCAACGGGCTCTTCTCCGTGATCACCGAAGTCGCGGCGTTAAAGATCACTAACGGCACGCCTGCGCGCTCAAGCAGCGGCGCAACCGCCAGCGCATCTGGCGTGAAATAGAAGCCGGCCAAATAGCTGACCCGATCTTTACTTACGAGTTCCTGAGCTAGCGCGCGCGCGGCCGCCACATCGGTATTTTGTAAATCTCGATACAGAAACTCGACTTTTCGTCCGTCCACGCCGTCACCGTGAACCGTCTGATATGCCTCGATGCCTGCCTTGAAGTTCGTTCCGATTATCGCAAACGGCCCCGTGAACGGCGCGATAACGCCAACACGAATCGGATCCTGTGCCCAAGCGGGCGAACCTACTAGTACGAACACCATCGCGGCCAATGCCGCCAATCTTTTGATCATCTGATCCTCCCTGGTTTGGTCCCGGGCTTGAGCCCCAGAGTTGTTGTTGCTCGGGAACATCGGCCGATCCGCGAAAGGAGTCAAGAAAATTCGATTGACTGTTCAAAAAATTGAATGCTTACTCGAATTTCTGGTTGGGCTCGCGGCCAGATTGTGACGGCAGGCCAAGCCGAATGGGGCTGGCCTTTATCGCGTCAGGAAGTGAATTTCATGGAATCGGCAAAGTACTTGCCAAAGCGGATTTTGCAGGATGGCTCGACCTCGGATCGTCCAGCGGTTCGGCAAGACTTGACGAGACAGCCGCATTTTCTTTACTCGTCTGAAGGCCCCAACTATTCGGGAAGGCTTAGGAAGATGCGTCGAACAGGCGCAAGCAAACACCGCAGCATAGCCGCGGAAAAAAGGGCCGCCAGTAACGAGCCAGCAGACTACCGAAAGCGGCGAAATCCGCCCGCAGTCAGCGGGGACGATATCTTTGAGATGCCCACAACGGAGTTGAATGGCTCCAAACATAAATATCGGCAGCGTTATCTGGAAATACTTACCGCTGCAGCTCGTCAATTTTCCGAACGTGGATATCAAGCCGCTACCATCAAACACATCGCCGATGCGCTGGGAGTTCAGCCCGGGAGCCTCTATTACTATATTCCATCCAAAGAGCACGCGCTGGAACAGATCTGCGAAGTCGCAATCGATGGTTATGTTCGCTTTTCAGTCGAGGTGAAAACCAGCCGACTTCCGGCTGCAGACAAGATTAGGCGCTTGATCGCGCTGCACCTGTCTACGCTAGAGGATCGTCCTAGTTTCTTTCGGGTGTTCCAAGAGAACCGCAAAGATCTGGGCGATACGGTTCGACATCGGATCGGTGCGCAGATCAGGGAATATGAAAAAAACGTAGAGGCGATCTTTCGGCAAGGGATCCGGTCCGGAGAGTTTCCTCAGGGATTGAACACCGTTCACGCGACCTTGACCCTGCTGGGGGCGTGCAACTCGGTCGCTATTTGGTGGAACAAGCGATCGCCAACCTCCATTCCTGAACTGTCCAAAGACATAGCGGACATGCTCTTAAACGGCGTATCCGTTCGAACGCCTTAGCGTTGGCCCCATACATTCAGCAGTTCAGGTAGATCTCACGTCTCGGTGGTCAGCGTATGACCCTTTTGTAGAGGTACAATGAGAAAAAATATCCGCAAGATTCGCATTGAATGGGGCGATTGTGACCCCGCCGGAATCATATTTAATCCGAAATATTTCGAAATTTTCGATGCTGCGAGCGCGGCATTGTTTGAACAAGCATTGGGAGTCGTCAAACGAAAGATGCTTGAAAAATTCAACTGTGCCGGCATGCCGCTCGTTCGTACCGAGGCACAATTTCATAGGCCTGCGTGTTACGGTGACGATCTTTTCGTTGAAAGCTCGATCAAGTTTGGGCGCTCTAGCTTCCAGGTAACACATCGGGTCACCCTTAACGGTGAACTGTGCGCAGAAGGTTTCGAGACTCGCGTTTGGGTCATTCGCGATTCAAACGGAGCAATCAAGTCAAGTGCAATTCCCAACGCGATATTGGAGGCATTTAACAAGGACGCCCTGGTGGAGGCGTAGGGAGTTTACGTGATATTCCGATATCCTCCCGACTTGCCCCGCTTCATGCGGGGTATTTTTTGAACAGGGGAATGGAGCGAACTGTAGCTGGAGTGCCCCCCGGATGCGGAGTGAAAGCCAACCAAATCAAGTTGATTCCAAGCGCACAAGCGCAGGGCTCCCCCTATTCCATCTTTACGGTGATCCACCCAATGATCAGGCATTCGACTTTGTCCACATTGAAAGGATTTCCTCAAGATCGTCGGTCAATGACTGGCTTATTCAGGCGCATCGTCATCGAAATCTGTTTCAAATCCTCATAGTGGAGAATGGTAGCGGCGAAATGTCTGTTGAAACGGCCATCAGGTCTTTTGCAGCGCCATGCGCAATTCTCGTTTCGCCAAACGTTGCGCATGGCTTCAAGTTCCATGCGGACGTTACAGACGGATTTGTAATTACCTTCAGCGAGGACGTCGCTATGAGAATAGGAGATGGGGCTCGCGACGCAATCAGCCACTTGGCAGCTATTGCGGAACATTTGATTGTACCAATCGATGTTTCCCATCGCGGAAGCCGGATTTTGCAATTTTGCATCGATATCCAACAGGAGAACTTTCTGGCACGTGATGGATATCGCCTCGCAACTCGCGCCTTACTCTCATTGATCGCGATCGAAATTGGTCGTAGCCAGCAAATCCGCGCGCGAACAGAAGCCTTAAGCCTGGCATGTGCCGATCGTACCGTCGAAACATTGAAGCGTTTGATCGAGGACAATTTCCGGCAGAATCGTGAGATCGGATTCTACGCTGACCGGCTGGCCATGACTACCGACCGAGTAAACGATCATGTTAAGCGTGTCGCCGGCGTGACGGCCGGGCATCTAATCCGCCAGCGCGTTTTGACAGAAGCCAAGCGCGAATTGGTTTTTACCAACAGCGCTATTAACGAAATTGCATACGAGCTGGGCTTCGGGGACCCTTCGCACTTCGCCCGCTTCTTCCGCAAGCAAACGGGCATGACTCCGCAGGATTTCCGCGCCGCCCAATTTGCAAAGATGAAGGGTTTGCACGGCGCCTAATTTCATCCTGTCCGGTTTTCGCCGGTCTCCTGAATGTTGGTTTTACAATATCAAAATTTCAAAAAGCGCGAGCGCCGGAGCGGCGTAAGGAGCGTGTCGAGAAAGAAACTTCGCACAAACACATATCGACTCGTGCACCGTGCTCAAGCGCTCGTCAGCCATATTGAGGCCGATTCTGAGTGGCGCTGCTCGGGGACCTTGAACCAAGCAGCTTCACATCCCCTAGCGGTTCCACAACTCAATGCTTTGTCAGCCACAACTAGCTTTATTTCAGAGGATCCGTTCCAGACCGCACTTGCGACAATTGTCAGAGACGCGATCGATCTATTCGGCAATCCGATTCGAGGGCACATAAAGAACTGCGAACAGCCTGACTGCCGAATGCTCTTCCTCGATACGTCCCGCAGTTCTCGCCGCCGGTGGTGCTCAATGGATGGCTGTGGAAGCCGCGCCAAGGGAGCGGCCTTCCGGAGCCGAAGCAGAAAGAATCCGCATGAGCAATGAAATCGTCCTCAGAATCGGCGACCCGTGCCATCGAATAGCCAATACGCGCGCCGGACGTGGATTAACCGTTGTACTTATTCACGGTATTCCAACGAGCCGATATCTTTGGTGAAATGTCGTCCCACTTCTGATTGCCTCAGGCCTTGAGGTCATCACACTCGACCTTCTCGGCTACGGTGCATCCGATAAGCCAATTCAGTCCGACTTGGGGATCAAGGCTCAATCAGACTTGATCGTGAAGGCGCTCCGCAAGCTCGGATGCCGCAATACCACTGTCGTTGGCCATGACATCGGCGGCGGGATCGCTCAGCTTATCGCAGTCGATCATCCCGATATCCTGGATCGTCTCGTTTTGGTTGACTCCATTGCCTACGATTCCTTTCCAGAACCTGGAATAGCCAGGCTCAAGGAGCCCGCCTGGGATGACATCCTCGGCGCGCCTGACTTTGACTTGAAGAAGGGCCTTACGAAGGGGCTAATCCGCGGAATAGTCCACTCCGATCGGATCACGTCGGAGTTGATCGATAATTACGAACGACCTTTCCATGGTGTTGAAGGCCGGCGAGCCTATTTGCGCGGTGCTCGTGCTTTGCGAACAGAACAGCTTTCGTCCCGCAAAGATGCGGTTGAGAAATTGCTGCTGCCAACGCTCATCATATGGGGTGCGGATGATGTTTTTCAGCCCGTCAGGCTAGGCGAACGGTTAGCTCAATCAATAGTTCACAGCCGGCTCGAAGTCATAAAGCAAGCTTGGCATTTCCTTCCGGAAGATGCGCCGGAACCCCTCGCTGGGTTCATTGCGGCTTTCGTCAAAGCCCAGGAAACCTAACATGACGGATTATTCGAATACGGCTTCTGCTTCAGAGAGTAGTTTTCTTGTCTCGATCATCGCGTCAACTTTCCTTATGGGATCAAGCTTCAGTGACGTGCGAGTATAACGCGCGCTAGAGTTACGTCCGCGATAAAGAACACGTCTGTACCGCTGTTTGTTCTAGCGGGCGATGTAGCGGCCGGCGACGTCAGAAGTAAAAATTGGATTCGGCAGGGTTGACGACTAGACACGCTCCAGCAGTTCCATTTGACAAATGCGCGCAAGTTCTCGAGAACGAAAAAAAAAGCTCTATCTGGCCTGCACCCGGTTCCGAAGACACCGAGTTAGGTGTTTTAATGGGACCGGAGGGTGGTTCATGTAGCGACGGAAGTGCACGCGCGAGTTCAAGCTTGAAGCGGCGCGCCTGATCAAGGATCGGGGAGTATCTTATGCGCAGGCCTCGGAAGATATTGGTGCGAAGGTTCGCGCCAGCTTCCTGGCCAGCGATCGGACCCACGGAGCCAGGCGGGTGTGGCACGACCTTCTGGCGGACGGAGTGTTGTGCGGACCGCATCGGATCGAGCGTTTGATGCGGCTGCAAGCTCTCAAAGCACGCCCGCGACGACCGAACCTTCGAAGCACCTGCTCCAAATCGCAAATGGATCGCCGACTTCACTTACATCCGGACAGCGGAAGGCTGGCTCAATGCGGCTGCGGTCGCCGATCTGTTTTCCCGCCGCGTCGTCGGCTGTTGGATGAGAGCTGCGCTGACAACCCAGCTTGTGACCGAAGCCCTGGTGATGGCGATCCGGCAACGGGGCAAACGCGCTGCTGCATCATTCGGATCGCGGCAGCCAGTACACCAGCGAGCAGTTCCAGCGGCTGTTGGCGGACAACGGCGTCGTTTGCTCAATGAGCCGATCCGGCAATGTCTGGGACAACGCGGCGATGGAGAGCTTCTTCTCGTCGCTGAAGACCGAGCGCATCGACCGCAAGACTTACAGAACGAGGGATGAGGCCAGAGCCGATGTGTTCGACTACATCGAGCGCTTCTACAATCGGAAGCGCAGGTACTCGACGATTGGATATCTGAGCCCCATGGAGTTCGAGCGGAAGGGCGGATTAGCTTAAGTGCGTGTCAACAAAACCGGGTGCGCAGAGCTTCCGATTCGCTCGAATACAAAGTGAAAATATTGATCCAGTATAGGATGTAGCAATTTTGATATCCAGTCCCCGATGCGAGTGACCTAAAAGCGGCTGGACCGTGGGGCGAAGTGCTCAAAGGGGCGGCTTTGTTTCGGAACTGCCTTTTTCACCGATTGTGCAATCCGCCTGCCCGGCAGTTGCCGCGCCGACATAAGAGCCTCTGAGGACCTTCACTAGTTTAACCTATAGCCACTGAATAGCCGTTAGGTCAGGCCACGGCGAGCCAAACCAAGCCTATGGATCAGTCGCTTTCACGCTGGGCTCGGCAAGCCGTGAAGCTTGTGCCGGAGAACTCACTAAGAAACAGCCACCTGGGCTACTTGCACGCAGGCTGAGCCTTCCAACTTCACAAGTTGAAAACGCGGCGCGCGTTCTCACCGAGGATGTTACGCAACATTCGTTCATTCATGAATGGTAGGGATGCAAGCCGGCCCGGCGTGTCACATGGTCGACAATGACGTATGTACACTTTTTCGCTCTCAGGGCAGCGCTCATCACAACTAGCGTGGCAGCCGCCTTGCTGCTAATTTCGGGTATCTCGTACAGACAGCAACACCGCCATTCCCGTGTCTCCAGCTGAGCAGCCCTGGAACAGTCCATTGCCGCCACCGCGCAGGACAAGTTCCTCGATCATTTCTATGATCAATCTCAGACCAGTCGGCCCTTGTGGATGCCCAAATATCAGAGAGCAGCCGAAGTTATTCATCTTTTTTACGTCGATCCCAGTTTCGCGTGAAAACACGATGTCGTTTACGACGAATGGGTTGTGAGACTTAAACACGTCAACCTTGTCGATCGACATACTGGCGAACTCTAGGGCATTCTTAGCGGCCTTAACGGGCGCGGCAGGCATATAGGCGAGGCGTTCGCGTGCTTGCCCAAATCCCACGATTCGAATTTCAATACCAGGTTCTTTCGTAAATTCTAGAGCGCGATTCTTATTTGTCACTACCATTCCAGCATTGCCGTCCGCAGGATGCGTCTGTCCCCCAAAAGTGACGGTCCCACCTTCTCGCGTTGGCTTCAGCTTGTTCAAATCTTCTAGCTTAGTTTCGCGAATGCCTTCGTCGCCCTTCAGCACTCCGGCTTCCTTTCGAAATCTCTGATCAGGAATGCTGAAAGGTAAGGTCATAAACTTTCGCAAAAAGGCAGAATCATCTTTAAGTGCGTCAACGTACTGCTGATATCGCTGAGCCGCGACGTCATGCTGCTCTTGAGTTGATATTTGCCAATCGCGCGCACAATTCTCGGCGGTCTCGACCATGGCGACATGCGCCATTGGATCACTTTTGAGATTATCGAGCATCCAATTTTCGACTTCTGGCGCGCCACTCATTCCTTGCAAATTTGGATAAATGACAACAGGCGCATTTGATGTTCTGTCACAAGTGATTATGAGCGAAGCCTCTGCATCATCTGTACAAAGCTCCGATGCCGCTACTGAAATGCATCGTGGCGACGTGGCGCAGGCTTGTGAAATTGTCGCGCCACTAAGACTGGGCGCGCCCATGAGAGACATAACCCATGGAACTCCCCAAAAGCTTTTTTCTTGCGGAATGGTAACACCAAGCACGGCGTGATCGAGCACTTTGAGCGGCCACTCCTTCTCTTTAGCAGTCTTAGCTGCTACGTGTGCGGCGAATTTCATGCTGTGCAGATTGGATAGACTCATCTGCCACCGAGAAAACGGTGTAGACCAATACGCACCATAGGGAATGCGGAGGTCAGAGAGCCCAGTCATTGCAGGTACCCTAAGGATAAACGATGCCGCGACAATTCCGATATTTTTCGGCTATATGTCCAATAATACATATGGAACGACGAAGCGCAAGGCGAATCCCCGTTGCGTAAGCATTGTGTTGCTAAGCTAATATCAAACAGCACGATGAGAGAGGTGATGGAAGCCGAATGGAGATCCCTTCGACATGGCGGCAGTTTAGTTGTCGTGCGGCGCGATCACGCAGGCGTGGGCATCGCCCCCCGAAACTACTTTGTGTCGAGACGATCTCTTAAATCGTTTTGAGCTGCACCCGTCTTTGGATCACGCGGCGGGGGAATTTCCAGCTTGGTTGGTCACACGACCCGACTTGAAATAGATCGGCACTTTCGAGAATCGCGAAATGTCTGTGCGAACTTGCAAAACCAGTCCAGTGACTCAGGATTTTGCATAGCATCTCGGTTAGCCGCTCTCTCTGGCGGAACGCCAAGCAGCATTTTGCGGATCGGAATTTCCATCTTCTTGCCGGTTATCGTGTACGGAACTGCATTGATTGGGATAATTTCATCCGGCACGTGCCTAGGACCACAATTTTCCCTCAAGCTTGTTATGATTTTTGCCTCGACTTGATGCTCGAACGCCACACCAGTTGAAAGTGTTACAAACAAAGGCATGTAGAATCCGCCGTCCTCGAGTTCTACGCAAACTATGATGCTGTCCAGCACTTCGGGTATTTGCTCTAACGTTCGATATATTTCCGCGGCGCCAATACGAACTCCGTTTCGATTTAAAACTGCGTCGGAACGGCCGTAGATATAGCATCCCCCTCGATGATTGATTTTTATTCGATCGCCATGCTCCCAAACATTGTCGCGTTTGCTGAAATAAGTCTCATGATATTTTGCGCCATTCGAATCATTCCAGAAGTAGATTGGCATTGAGGGCATCGGGCTTGTTATCACGAGTTCTCCCTCCTCATCGATAACCTCGCGCCCATTTTCATCCCACGCGTGCACGTCTACGCCGAGACCCCGAACCTGCATCTCTCCCGCGTAGACGGGCAAGGCCGGCAGAGAAGTAGCGATTGCTGTTGCAAGTTCAGTGCCTCCGGATTGAATCGCCAACCAAGTGTCCTTGTTTACATTGTCGAGGATCCAAGCACATGTGTCCGGCGTGACAGGAGAGCCGGTCAAAAAAACGGTACGAAGTCGGGAAAGATCGTGCATTTCGCTTGGCCTAACACCCGATTTTTCGAGCATCTGAATGTAAGACGGACTTGCCCCAATGCAGGTCGCCCCTGCGTTTGCGGCGATCTGCCAAAGCCTATCCGGAGAGGGATACGTGGGGCTTCCGTCGTAGAGTATCGCTGCACTTCCTTGCAGCAAACAACACAACAAAATGTTCCAAACGACCCAGCCAGTCGATGAGTAAAAAAATATTCGGTCTTCTGCCGACCAGTCCAAATGCAATCCAGTTACCTTATACAACTCCAATAATATTCCAACGTGGCTGTGGACGATCGCCTTGGGTAACCCGGTTGTTCCTGAACTAAAAACAATCCAAAGGGGCGCCATTGCATCCACTTGTTCGAATACAAATGAGCTTTCGTCCAACTCGCTGTCGCAGAATGCATGCCAATTCCAATATTTGGTCCTAGACTGTTGGCTCGCTTCATTTTTTGTCGCTAGATACGGAAGAGTTACGACTGTCTGAATCGAAGGTAGAGATTTGACTAATTCCTCGTTGGCTTGAGTTCGCCAGTATTCTTTTCCACCGAAACGATAGCCATCCACGGTAAAAAGCAATTTCGGTTCGATCTGCGCGAACCGATCCACTACCGTTCGAATACCAAATTCGGGAGCCGCCGCTGACCAAACTGCTCCGATCGACAAAGTCGCAATCATCGCGACAACGGCCTCGGGAATATTTGGCATTATCGCCGCCACGCGATCGCCCGGCTGCACGCCTAACCTACGGAGCCTAGTGGCCACCTTTTGCACGTTTAGAGCTAGCTCCGCGTGAGTCAGTACACGCGGCGGTCTCTGCTCCGAGTAAGCGATAATCGCATTAGTTTCCGCAAGGTCCGGCTGCGTAGAGGTTCGCAGCAAGTGTTGAGCAAAATTCAGCCGAGCGCCCTCGAACCACTTGCATCCGGGCATCGTTCGCGTACTTAGAACGCGCTTGTATGGCGTCGTGGCTTGGACGTCGTAAAACTCCCAAACGGCTTGC
The DNA here is from genome assembly GCF_050250235.1 of Pseudorhodoplanes sp. GTDB lineage: Bacteria > Pseudomonadota > Alphaproteobacteria > Rhizobiales > Xanthobacteraceae > Pseudorhodoplanes. The sequence continues at coordinate 25,483 of NZ_JBFWPA010000033.1, read as the reverse complement.
CAAAATCTTTCCAATTCTGTGACTGACCACTGCCACATCTCTGGATAGCCAACAAAGTCGAGCTGCCGCTCTCCCAGGAACTGTTTGAATTTTTCAAAATGACAGCGCTCGACATCTTCTCGCGGAGGCTGCCACAATAAACGACCTTCTGCGACCATTGCACTACTCACTCATGGCTCTCGACGACGTCTAGCGACTCGATCGGCGTCAGGACATCTCGATTTTATGAGTTTGCCGATGTCGGTGCCCGGGCAACAAATTGCCGAGAGCACAAACTCAAGTACGTTGTCGACAAATTTGTCATTGTTCAACCTGCCGTCCTTGGAGAACCAACGATATGGCCAGTTGGCGACGGCCATTATATGCATCACCGCTAAGTCGATTTGGCCGACCCTGAAAACGCCGGCCTTCCGACCCTCTGCAATAAGACGAATATAGGTATTCTGAATTTCCTTCAAAACGCTTCGTGCTTCATTGCGCGCTCGAGCGGGAAGGTCAGATTCATTTTCGAAGTATATTTTTGATGCTTGGATATCATTTAGAAGCTGATTGATATGGGCTCGTAATGCCCACACGAAGCGCTGCTCCGGTGGAGCATCCATCGCAGAGATACGACGAACATCTGCTGACGTCCTACCAATCAAAGTGCGAGTTATTTGTATTAGTAAGTCAACCTTGCGAGATGAATGATAGTATAATGATCCCTTCTTCGTTCTCAGACGCGCGGCTAACATGTCCAGCGATACGTTCGCATAGCCTGACTTGCTGAAGGCGAGTTTCGCGGCCGCTAAAATATCAGCTCGCGTATGAACCGGGGGGCGCCCACGACCTCTATTCACTGCTGCTGGAGCTGACCGCATATGAGATTTCCGATGATCCAATTAGCCGTTTGCACCTAAGCGATGACGACTTCTTGCTAGACTGGAGCTCCAGGCCGCACGAGCGGCGCATTGACATTTGGACTAGTTCAACCCGAACGCTTCGCTCGAATCCTGGCAAGCTAATCGAACTCCTACTCCTATGATAGTCTGACAGCGCCGTCGAGACGTATAGTCTCTCCGTTGAGCATCGCATTTTCGCAGATATGCAACGCCAGCATAGCAAACTCTTCCGGCTTGCCCAGTCGATGAGGAAACGGAATCAGCGACGCCAGTTGTTGCTGAACGCTCTGTGGCGCAGCCCGCAAAAGCGGCGTGTCAAAGATACCCGGAGCAATCGCATTGACCCGAATTCCACGCTTCGCAAACTCTCTAGCCAAAGGTAACGTCATCGAGGCGACGCCGCCCTTCGAAGCACTGTAAGCAGCCTGGCCGACCTGACCGTCGAAGGCAGCAATCGATGCAGTATTAACAATGACTCCCCTCTCGTCATCCTCGACTGGTTCAAGCGACAGGCACACCTCGGCAAAGAGTCTGATGACGTTAAAGGTTCCAATCAAATTGACATCGACGACGCGGTCGAACGATTCAAGCGGCAATGCTCCATCTTTTCCAACCGCTCTACCCGCATCGCCCACGCCGGCGCAATTTACTAATATCCTGGCGCCTCCATGGAGTGCCGCACTCTCCGAAATAGCCTTTTGAACTCCCTTCGGATCGGTGACATCACATTGCAGCGCAACTCCACCTATTTGTTCAGCGACCGCTTTAGCCGCCTTTAAATTTTGGTCGAAGATGGAAACTCGAGCGCCGCGCTTTGCCAGCAAGCGTGCGGTCGCCTCACCTAGGCCCGACCCTCCTCCAGTAACTATTGCGGCACCTTCAGTACAGTTCATATCGAAGCTCTCCTACCAAAACATTTCATCTTCATTCTTCGGGCGGTTTCGCAAGCGCCCTTACGTCGGCAACGTGACCGCGACGCACCTGCTAATGATGATTCGCATAACAATCCGATTTTTGGGCCGAACGTCAAACATCGAATAAGGCAAGTTGTCGCGCAAGTCAATTTGGCTGTGGCGGGACAGATAATTTGATGCTAATATTTAGCCACGCGTCCAACAAAACCACTAAAAAAACCAACGCTCGACTAGGGAGTTTCAAATGAAACAAATACTTGTGGGTGCGGCCCGCCTGACTCAATTGACCATTTTTTTGGGTGCGGCAGCCGGCTCGGCTGTAGCTCAAACGCCGGACGTGCCGGGCGTTACAAATAGCGAAATTAGGATTGGTCAGACCAATCCGTATAGCGGCCCTGTTGCCAACCTTGGTGTAAATGGAAAAGCAGACATTGCGTACATCAAGTGGCTCAATGACAAAGGCGGCGTCAACGGCCGAACGGTTCGCCTAACATCACTAGATGACGGCTATGTCCCGCCTCGTACGCTCGAACAAACACGCAAACTCGTCGAGCAAGACAATGTTGCATTTGTCTATAAGAGCATGGGAACTGGACCAAATTCAGCGATCACAAAGTATCTCAACGATCGGCGCGTTCCCCACATTTTCGCTTCTGTAGGTAATGCAAAGTTTTTTAATCCCGCAGAAACGCCTTGGCTTGTTCCGTTCTATCTACGCTTCGTCGATGAGGCGAAGGTAACCGCAAAACACCTTGCCAAAACGCGCCCGGACGCAAAGATTGCCGTACTTTTTCAAAACGATGACTTCGGTCGTGACTTCTTGTCGGGAATACGAGAGGCTCTTGGATCAAACGCAGATAGGATGTTGATTAAACAATCTTCTGTCGAGGTAACTGACCCATCCGTTGACTCTCAGATTATTTCTCTAGCTGAGACGAAGGCAGACGTTCTGTATTTAGCAGCCGTGGCTCCGCGTCCCGTTACACAAGCTATTCGAAAGGCGGCGGATCTCGGTTGGAGCCCTACATTCGTTTTACCTTCGGTAACGAATACTCCTGAAGTGGTTCTCAAACCCGCCGGCCTAAATAATGCAAAAGGCGCACTTACAGTCAACTTTCTCAAAGATCCGAATTCTTCACAATATTCGAACGACGATGATGTGAAGGAATGGCACGCCTGGATGAACAAATATCTCCCGGGTGCAGATAAGACGAACACATTCTATGTGACATCTTTCTTTGCCGGAAGCATGCTGGCGCATGTCCTGACGAAAGCCGGCGACGATCTTTCTCGCGAGAATATCCTAGCGCAAGCCATCAACATGCGAGAGCTGAAGTTCCCGATGTTACTTCCCGGCATCACGGTCAGCACGAGCCCGAGCGATTACCGACTAATTCGTAAGATGCAGATGTTTCGCTTCGACGGAAGTAGCTGGCGCCCTATGGGCAACGTTGTTAGCGCTGACGATTGAAACGCGCATATTACGGGGCTGCCAGTTCTCGCTCCTTATGAGCGGCTTCGGGGCTACGCTTGCCAGCGAACGAAATTCGAACCCATGCAGAACATTGCTTCGGAGATATCTGCCTCTGCGCCGCTACTTGCGGTCAAGAAACTTAAGGTCAATTTTGGAGGCATCGCTGCCTTGGCCGATGTTTCGTTTTGCGTGGAGCCTGGGATTATCTGTGGGCTCATTGGACCAAACGGCGCTGGAAAAACTACCTTGTTCAACTGCATTAGTCGTCTCTATAACCCGTCTTCGGGCGATATCATTTTTGAAGGTAGCTCCCTGCTGCGCGAGCAAGCCTCTCGAATAGCTCGCCTTGGTATTGGTCGGACATTTCAGAACCTGGCTCTGTTCGACAGCTTATCTGTTTGGAGCAATGTTCTTACGGGCCGACACTGTAGACTTCGTGCCAGCATGCTGGGCGACATCCTAAGACTGCCTTCGGTTCGTGATGAGGAGAGGGAAAGTGCGCGCGCGGTAGACGAATTGATTGAATTCCTTTCCCTTCGTACGGTACGTAACGCAATTGTCGGCGACTTGCCATTTGGAGTCCGCAAGCGGGTTGAACTTGCTCGTGCTTTGGTCTCACAGCCCAAATTGCTTTTGCTTGACGAGCCAGCGGCAGGCTTAAATCACGAAGATGTTGAGGCATTGCGAACACTGATCATCGGGCTACGTGAGCGATTTCGTATAACCATTCTTCTCGTCGAGCATCATTTGAATTTGGTAATGCGTGTCTCTGATCAAGTCATCGCATTAGAGTTTGGGCGAAAGATTGCTGATGGTGTTCCGGGAGCTGTACAAGAGCATCCCGATGTTATTCGCGCCTATTTAGGATCATCGCAATGACCGCGGTACTTGAAGCGCGCGGTCTTTCAGCGGCTTACGGTCATCTGCACGTTCTACACGACATAGATCTGGCTGTCGGCGATGGTAAAGTCGTCCTGTTGCTGGGCGCAAATGGAGCGGGAAAGACCACGACACTGAGAGCAATATCGAATTTGATGGTACGAACGCGAGGCGAAGTAACCTTTCTCGGTACATCAATTCAAGGCAAGTCCACTGAATCGATAGCGCGGATGGGAATTGCCCATGTCCCAGAGGATCGCGGCACTTTCTTGCATCTTACCGTCAAAGACAATTTGGATTTGGCAACTTATTGCCGCTCAAACAAATCGCTCATTCGCGCTGATATACAAAGGGTCTACGATCTCTTTCCACGACTGAAAGAAAGAGAGCGGCAGGCAGCCGGAACGTTATCTGGCGGCGAACAGCAGATGCTGGCTATCGCGCGCGGTCTCTTGTCAAAGCCGAAGTTGCTCCTCTTGGACGAACCGTCGTTTGGCCTCGCGCCGTTGGTGGTTGAAGAAATATTTCAAATCCTATCGGAAGTGCGGGCCAACGAAGCCGTGAGCATTCTCCTCGTCGAGCAGAACGCGAAGATTGCGCTACGATTTTCCGACTACTGCTATTTGCTGGAGACCGGCCGTATCGTGATGGAGGGGCCCGCGTCGCGCTTCATAAACGACGACGCTATTAGAAGGTCATATTTGGGATACTGACAGAATGGCGGCGTTTGCTCATCAGGTAATTTCGGGTGCAGCTATCGGGCTGATTTATGCTTGCCTCGCACTGGCACTGGTCATGATTTACCAAGCGAGTGGGCAGATAAATTTCGCTCAAGGCGAAATGGCAATGTTTTCTTGCTATGTGGCATGGTTTTTGGTGGAGGCTGGTTGGCCTTACTGGATAGCTTTCGCATCGGCGTTAGTATTTTCGTTTGCTTTTGGATTTCTCCTGCATCGAGCAATTCTACGGCCGCTGGATAAAGCGCCAATCATTTCAAGCATTATCGTTTTTGTCGGCCTGCTGTTCATTATCAACAGCTCGGCCGGCTGGCTCTTTGGATACGAAATGCAGACGTTTGCTAGCCCATTCCCGCATGGGTGGCAGCTAACTTATGTCTCATCACACGAAGTCGGTCTTGCTGTGATTACAACGGCAATACTGCTGCTCGTATATTCCTTTTTTCGATTCTCGAAACTTGGCCTTGCGATGCGTGCGGCTGCGCAGAATCCAAATTCTGGGCGGCTTTTGGGTATTCCAGTTGATAATTTGGTTTCGATCGGATGGGGATTAGCTGCGACGATCGGAGCGCTAGCAGGAATGATGGCGGCGCCGATCGTCTTTATTGACCCAAATATGATGTCGGGTTTGTTGCTCTATGGCTTCGCGGCCGCACTGCTGGGTGGCATCGACAACCCCGCTGGTGCAATCCCGGGAGGCGTCATAGTAGGAATTTTAGAGAATCTCGTCGGTGCCTACGTCGTTGGAACGGAGTTAAAGTTTATCGTCGCTTTAGTATTGATAGTCGTCGTGCTGTTGGTGCGTCCCAAAGGTCTATTCGGGCAAGCTCGGGTCGAGCGAGTATGAACCACGAACTTCAAAACAGCCGGATTAAGTTTGCGGGAATTCTCGTTGCTATTGCCGTCATAGCGGTCGCGATTCCGCTATTGGCGCCAAACTATTATGTCCTACAGGCGACGACAGTATTGACTTATTTGATTGCCTTACTGGGCTTGAACCTCCTCACCGGTTACAATGGGCAAATATCGCTGGGTCATGGCGCGTTTTACGGTCTAGGGGCCTACATCACTGCCATTTTAGTTGTACACGCCGGATCACCTTATTGGGTGGCTATTCCGGTGGCCGCATTTGTTTGCATGATTGCCGGCTTCCTTTTTGGAATTCCGGCCTTGCGACTAGAAGGACTCCATCTTGCTCTCGCAACATTCGCTTTAGCGGTAGCCCTGCCACACCTGCTTAAACATACCTCGCTGGTTTCTTGGACCGGCGGCTTCCAAGGTCTCTCAATAGGTACCGTTACCGCACCCGCCTTCCTTTCGATAAATCCAGATCAATGGCTTTACTTTCTTTCGCTCGCGATCGCCGCGCTAATGTTTTGCGCTGCTTGGAATATTGTGAGGGGCCGCAGTGGTAGAGCGATCACAGCGATCCGCGAAAACCCTATAGCCGCGACATGCATGGGCATTAATGTCCCCTTTTATAAGACAATGACTTTCGGCGTAAGCGCCCTATACGCTGGGATAGCGGGGTCGCTTAGCACACTCGCGGCGCAGTTTGTATCGCCGGACAGCTTTCCATTTATTCTCTCAATCACATTTCTGGTCGGCGCGGTTGTAGGAGGGCTTACCACATTAGGGGGTGCACTTTTCGGAGCTCTTTTTATCCAGTTCATCCCGATTGTGGCGGACCATGTATCCAAGGCTGCCCCATCGGCGATCTTCGGAGTCACGCTGATTGGTTGCATTTTCCTGATGCCTGAAGGGGTTGTTGGATCGCTGCGTTCTAAGCTGAGGGCACTCAGTCGCAGAGAGAGGTCATAACTGTGAAAAATCGTGCAAGCGAATTCCATCAGCGAAAGTGAACATCATGAAACATTCTGACGATGCTTTGAATGCACCAATGCCGTTCACCGTCGTTGGTGATCCATTGTCCGACTACCGTCCGGAGCACCTCTACCACTTCTTGCGACGCTCGGCGCAGCAATTTCCGACACGCACCGCGCTAGTCTTCAAAAACGATCGGATTACTTATAGTGAATTGAACACGCTCGTTTTGCGTGCCGCCGCCGGCTTGCAGCGACTAGGAATAGCACGCGGTGACCGGATCGGCATTTGCATGCCGAACCATCCGATCGCAGTCATACTGTATTTTGCTGCGATGAAAGCCGGCGCAACGGTTGTGATGATGGGTCCCTTTTACGCGGAGCCAGCATTGCTCGGGCAAGCAAGAGACGCAGGGTTGAGCCTGATTGTTACTTTAGATGAGAACTTGCTCAGGGCGAAAATCGAGAACGTCGCGAAACAAGCCTCGATAAAGAAGGTTTTGCTTGCAAACCCTGACACGACACGGCTCTTTGCTGGGCAGCTTCCAAAAGTTGATGGCGATAGCAGTACCACTGTGGACCTTAGTGAACTTTTGGCGTTTCACGCTGAGCCATCTTCCGTCAGTTGCGATCCGCTGACTGACTTGGCAGTTATTCAATATTCCGGCGGCACTACGGGACAGCCAAAAGGAGTCATGCTCACACATGGCAATTTCAGCGCGGCGATACGACAATTTCAGATCATCTTGCCGATGATTGGCCTCGGGACGGATACGCTTTTGGCGGCTGCACCGTTCTCCCATATTTCTGGCATGAACGGAGTGTTGGGACCCGCAATTGCGTGGGCGGCAACGATTATCGTGATCGATCGCTTTGAAGCTGCGGAGACAGCGCGATTGTGCATTTCCAACGAGGTAACATACATGTTGGGAGTGCCAACAATGTTCTTTGCTCTTATTGAGGCGTCCGAGAAGCTGCAACTTAAGTGGCCAGCTCTCAAATGCGCAGTCAGCGGCGGAGCGGCGCTCCCCGAAGCCGCTAAGAACAGATTTGAAGAAGTTATAGGAAAGCCTCTCCTGCATGCTTATGGGCTAACGGAGACTTCACCACCCGCGACGATGCCCTATCCAAATCGCAGCATTCCGGCTGCATCATGTGGCGAAGCTGTTCCTGGTTGCGAAATTCAAATTCGCTCCCCCTCGGATCATTCAAAAATCTTGCCTTTCGGTGAAATTGGCGAACTGTGCGTCCGTGGCCCCCAGGTTACGCTTGGTTACTGGGACCGTCCCGACCTCAACCGAGACGCTTTTGTCGACGGCTTTCTAAAAACCGGGGATCTCGCTTATATTAGTCCAAATCGTCTGATTTATGTCGTAGACCGGCTCAAAGACATTATCATTTGCAGCGGCTTCAACGTCTATCCGATTCGTGTTGAAGAAGCTATTTTTCAGCACCCCGCAATTTCCGAAGCGATTGTTTTGGGCGTCCCTGACGCTTATCGGGGGGAGACGGTAAAGGCTTTCGTTACGCTTCGTGAGGGGTACACTCTATCGCTCGAACAACTACAGGACTTCTTGAGTCCGCTTCTCTCTCCGATTGAAATGCCGAAGCAATTAGAGATCCGAGACAAACTCCCTCGTTCCCCTGTCGGAAAGTTGAGCCGGCTCAAGCTGCGTGAGGAGATCATGAGTAAGAAATCACTTGTGTAGTTCTGCTTTGTGCATCACCGCCTTGCTGTACACAGACGCGACCGCACAGTTTCGAAACGCATCGGCTCTGTGACAGCCTTGGCGCGAACAGCGTCGCCGGTCTCAGTACGCGGCTGTCATCCCCGGCAATATTGAGTCTGCGGACTAAATCGGCCGGCTTCGCATCGGAGCTATTCTTGCTAGGCGCATATAACTCAGATTAATGGCATTCGCCATTATCGCTATTTGACAGGGTTCTCAGAACACTAAGTAATTGCGCACACATTGAGCGATCCACCCCCGTCGAAGGTCATTTTTCATGAATGCCTATCCATCCACGGCAATAACGCTCGCCGAACTTATGGCGGCCACTGGACTTAGCTATTGCTATGGGGTTGCAGGATCCGGAAATTTTGTGATCAGCCATGCTCTAACAACATTTGGCACTGAATATGTACCGGCTATGCACGAATCTAATGCGGTAATGATGGCTTACGGCCACGCCCGGACTACGCAGGAATTGATCGCAGCAAGCGTACATTCCGGTCCGGGGCTTACAAATGCTCTAACGGCGATCGCAGAAGCAGCAAAGGGGGGTGTACCGCTGCTCGTTCTGGCGGGCGATGTAGCGGCCGGCGACGTCAGAAGTAATTTTTGTTTTGAACAGGCTAAAATGATAGAGTCAGTTGGCGCGGTAGCCGAACGAGTATACTCTCCGGATTCCGCCGTTCGCGACCTGTGCCGAGCGTTGAAACGGGTGGTTCGAGGCGGCGAAACCGTAGTTCTGAGTCTGCCAGAAGATGTTCAAAACGCTCCTCATACAACTCACGTCGATTTCAAGTCGCTAGTTCGGGACATTAAGTCCGACACCTTTCTTCCTATTCGTACCGTTCCCGACCCTGACGTCCTTGAAATACTTGCTGACGCGGTCGAGCGTTCGCAATATCCGCTCATACTTGCTGGCCGCGGGGCTATTCGGGCGCGCACCTCACTGTTGTCTCTTGCGCAGGACCTGGAAGCGTTGCTCGCCACCAGTCTGGCAGCTCATGGCCTGTTTGCGGGAGACGACTGGTCGGTGGGGATTTCCGGAGGTTTTGCGTCACCCGCAGGCTTGGAGTTATTGCCCCAATGTGACCTCATCTTGGGATTCGGCGTAAGCTTTACACATTGGACTACGCGACAGGGACGCCTAATTAATCCGCACGCCACGTTGGCGCAAATTGACAATACCCTTTCTCGGCTTGGTGCTCACCGTTTGATTGACATTCCCGTGCTGGGTGACGCCGAATTAACGGCCCGTGCACTTCACCAAGTATTAAGGCGGCGCGGCATCCGTACTCGATCCAAGTGGCGCAAAGACAATGCAACTAGGGCAACTATATCTCAATATGGGAAACATGTTGCTCCAAAAAGCGCTTCCGATGGACCTGAATGCCTAGATCCGCGTTTGTTGACTTACGCAATCAACAACATCCTGCCCACGGAGAGAACGATTGTAACAGATGCTGGCCATTTTATGGGTTGGCCTCCGCTTTATTTATCTCCTCCGGATGCAGAAGGATGGTGCATGCCTACTGCATTTCAATCCGTCGGCTTGGCACTAGGGTGCGCAATCGGAGTTAGCGTAGCGCGGCCCGATCGACTTGTTGTGCTGGCGATTGGCGACGGTGGGCTTATGATGTCGATGAGCGACTTCGCAAGCGCCATCAGTTCAAGGCAACGAATGTGCATTATCGTATACAACGACAGCGCATATAGTGCCGAGCTTCACTACTTCAAACATAGAGGCTTAGAGACGGATATCGTCACGTTCCCGACCTACGACTTCGCAACAATAGCGAAAGCATACGGGGCAGAAGCTGTCACCGTTCGGTGCACCGCTGACCTCACTCGGCTGAAGGATTGGATAGATCGCGGAAGTCCGGGGGTTTTGTTGCTCGATTCAAGGGTTGATCGCAGCATCGAGGGTGCATGGTTTAGAGATGCCTTTACTCAGCCGATAAAGTTATCGAAGGCAACTTCCCACCTTTCGACTGCGGCTGAATAGCTGCACATTTGCTTCGCGATGGCTTTGGCGGCACGCGCGGCTTTTTAGCACTTGCCCCTGATTGGCTTCCAAATCGGCAATTTAAGATGCCATTTACGTGGTCAGAAGAATCGATATGCTTTTGCACGCCAGAGAGGCCGGCCTTCTCTAGAGCGGGAGACTCAGGCACGCTCGCAGTTTAATCTTCGATCTTGATGTCGCCGTAGGGGCGCATGTGAACCACAGCTTCAAGGTGAGGACACACGTTGCTTGATCCCAAGCTGGTGATTCAGGTCCTTGCGATTGCGCAGACTGGCTCCATCAGCCGAGCAGCTGAGACGCTCGGTATTTCGCAGCCGGCTCTGTCAAATAGTGTCGCAAATCTTGAACGAGCGTTAGGCGTTCGCCTGCTTGAAAGAAGTCGTCAAGGCTCAAGATTGAACCATTTCGGCATCACCGTTTCGCGGTACGCAAGCGCCGTGAACTCGACGATCAACGCAATGATCGACGAAGTACGAGTTCAGTCCGCCGGCGGTACCGGGTCGATCGCTATCGGCGTGACCCCGATTGCAGCCGCAATGCTTGTGCCGGAGGCGGCTAGTTCATTGACGAACAAAGTGCCACACCTTGAGATAAATATAATTGAGGGCGCTGACGACATGCTGCTCGGGTTGCTGCTGGAAGCAAAAATTGAACTGTCAGTAGGCCCAATTGGCGTCGACTTTGTTCCAAACTCGATCGGAGAGATTCCCCTTCAACCGGACCCGTTCGCATTGGTGGTTCGGCCGAACCATCCCTTAGCAACTTCGAAGTCACTTTCACTTAGAGATCTTATCCACGAACAATGGATCTTACCTGATAAGGGCACGGCCCTTAGACGCCAAATCGAAGCAATGTTTCTGGTGGCAGGTCTACGAATTCCTCAATATAGCATAAATACCAGCTCAAGTGCGATGTTTGAAGAGTTGCTGTTGCGGACCGATCGCATCTCGATCATGTCACAGACGCTGATGAGTCGAACGAATTGCGCCGGCTTTGTTTGCATTCCGCTGAAAGAAGCAGGTTCGCCACGACTGCTTGGGATTAAGCATCTACATCGTAATGCATTTTCCCCAATAGCGATCGATTTAATTGAGGAACTCAAACAAGCCGCTGCGAACGCGAAGCTTTCATTACGCAACTCTAAGCGCCGCTCTTGATCCTTGTTTTTCATCTTACCATAACTTAGGGCGATGACGTTCAACAATATTCATATTTGACAAAGTGAACCGGCTACGGCGCTATTGATTCAATTAGAAACACCATTCGGCTCGGCGAGTGGAAATGACTACTGGGAGGAATGTATGCGGCTGAGTTTCGCGCCAATAGCGCTGCTGGCTTCTCTGTCACATGCCTCCTTCGCGGAAGCTCGTGAAGTGGTACTGCGTGCAGTATCCGCCTGGACAGAAGGTACTGAGTTTTCTCGCAACTTCGAACGCTTTATTGATAAGGTAAATGCAGACGGAAAGGGAGAAATTCAAATACGATACATAGGTGGCCCGCGTGCAATCCCGACCTTCGAAATTGGGAACGCAGTGCGATCGCGAGTCGTCGACATCGCGAATTCCACGGGGGCATACTACGCAAATATAATGCCAGAGGCCGATTCGATTAAGTTGCTTTCTTTGCCCATGTCAGTTCAGCGCTCGAATGGTACGTGGGACTATTTAAATCATCTTCACAATCAGCGCCTAAACAGCTGGTACCTCGCGCGACAGTTCCACAATGTGAAGTACCATCTCTACCTCAATAAAAAGATTCACGGCCTGAACTTACAAGGACTCAAGATCCGAGTTACGCCAATTTATCGAGATATCGTAGAATCGATGGGCGGGGTTCCAATAACTACCTCACCGAACGATATTTATACGGCCCTAGAACGTGGCGTCGTCGATGGCTTTGGTTGGCCCATTACAGGAATTTTTGACCTTGGCGTCCAGAAAGTCACAAAGTACCGCCTTGAACCAGGTTTCTATAGCGCCGATGCCAACGTGCTGGTGAATCTCGACGCTTGGAAGGAATTGAGCGATACGCAGCGCAGAATACTAAATGAGGCCGCACACTGGTTGGAAGCATTGGACTTCGACAAAGTGGCGGACATTAGAAGAGAGCGCGAGCAGCAGACAAACGCCGGCATCGAACCGCTTACGCTTAGCTCCGAAAACGAAAAGACGTTTCTCACTCTGGCCAAGGAATCGGCTTGGAAGTCCATAGTTAAGCGTGCGCCCGAGACTGGCCCCCAATTGCAAGCGCTCTCCGAGAAAGAGTAGATGCTTCAACCGTAATCAGTTACTCGCGGCTTTACCATCACTTCTCGCACTTCTTGTTCGTAGGTCAGAAAAACCATAGGCGCACAGCAGCACCAGAGAATGTCTATATGAATTACCTCTCCTATTCTTATGGCAAGTTCTTAGAGATACTTGCTAACTCAGCAGCGTTACTGCTGCTCGCTATGGTCCTGATTGTCGCGGGCGACATCTTGCTCCGCAACTTGTTTGTCAGAGGCATTCTTTGGGCTAACGAGATGTCCGAATATGCGCTTTATCTGATCACTTTGCTCACTGCGCCATGGTTGCTGCGTCGCGGCCAGCATGTGCGGCTCGATATTCTCCTTACCGCGCTGCCGAAGGGTGTCGCATGGATTATGGAGGCGATCGGCGATATCGCAGGCTTTATAGTCTGCCTTATCATGATCCGTTACGGCACACTGATGACATTTGACGCGCTTCAAATGGGATCGCTCACTATCAAAAACCTGATCGTTCCGGAGTGGTGGATGTTTGCGCCGTTGCCTCTCACGTTCTTTCTTCTGTCGATCGAATTCATCTTCCGCTTCCAACGGCTGCTGCAGAAGCGCGTTCCACGAGAGGACGCGACTTCGGTCGCCTAACAAGCAATGGCGTGGGGTGAAGCCAGTATTCTGCTGTTCGGCGGCCTAGTTGTGCTGATGGTGCTCGGCCTGCCGGTCGCCTTTGCGTTTCTGACGATCAACATCATTGGCGCTTCCATATTCATCGGCGGCGACTCAGGACTGATCCAGGTGAACCGCAACGCCGTGCAGTCGGTGACCGCATTCGCGCTCACGCCGATCCCGTTCTTCGTGCTGATGGGCGAAGTGCTGTTCCAATCCGGCGTCGCGATGAAGGCGATCGATGCCTTCGCGCTTCTGATCCGGAGGGTGCCGGGTAGGCTGTCAGTGATTGCAATCGTCGCCGGCACCGTATTCTCGGCAATCTCGGGCTCCACGATCGCAACGACCGCGCTCCTGGGTACGTTGCTACTTCCGACCATGCTTGCCCGGGGCTACGAGCCGAAAATGGCGATGGGTCCGATCATCGGGATCGGGGGCGTCGACATGCTAATTCCGCCGTCGGCGCTGACCGTGCTGCTTGGAAGCCTCGCCGGCATCTCGATCTCGGGCCTCCTAATCGGCGGCATAGTGCCAGGCCTAATCATGAGCGCGATGTTTCTCGCCTACATTATTCTTCGTTGCTACTTCAATCCGGCCTTGGCGCCGGTCGAGAAACTAGAAGAAGCGCCGTCGTTCTGGGAACGCTGGCGGCCGTTCATTATTTACGTGCTGCCACTGCTCTCGATCTTCGGCGTCGTGGTGCGTGCTATGACCGCGGGCTGGGCAGCCCCGACCGAAGCGGCCGCACTCGGTGCCGCCTGCACCATCGTCGCCGCGATCCTCTATCGCAGCCTTACTTGGCAGAATCTGATGAAGGCACTGCTCGGCACCGTCGCAGTCTCGGGAGTGATCTTGTTTATCATTCTTGGCGCCACGGTGTTTTCGCAAGTATTGAGCTTCTCCGGCGTGGTTAACGGCATCAACGGCCTAATCACAGGGCACGATCTTAGCACGTTAACAGTCCTGCTCGGCATGATCGCAATCTTGATCTTCCTAGGCTGTTTTGTCGATCAGGTCTCGATGATGCTGATTACCCTGCCATTTTTTATGCCCCTGGTGACAAGGTTGAACATTGACCCCGTTTGGTTCGGTGTGATGTTCTTGATTTGCATGCAACTCGGCCTGCTGCATCCGCCATTCGGCTTGCTATTGTTCACGATGAGAGGGGTAGCGCCACGGCATATTACCATGAATCAAATTTATCTCGCCGCCCTGCCCTATGTCGTAATCGCGCTCGCCGTGCTGTTCGGCATTCTGCTTTTCCCACCGATCGCGACCTGGTTACCGCAGCTTTTGGGAACATGATGCCCTCCGCCGGGAAATCACTAAAACATCGCGCACGGCTGCGAGTTGCACGCGGCGCTATTAACGAAATTGCATATGAGCTGGGCTTCGGGGACCCTTCGCACTTCGCCCGCTTCTTCCGCAAGCAAACGGGCATGACTTCGCAGGATTTCCGCGCCGCCCAATTGGCTACTCCTTCGAGGAATCTCAATGTTACCGCCTGTCCGCCAGATGACACATACCGAGCAAGGGTCAGCTAGCAGGCTCAGCGAAACGCCTATCAAGGAGAACATAGCAGCGCTAAGACACGGCCGCTAAGTCGATGCGGCTGGTCGCCTTGAACGCTCGGTAAGGTTGCGGATCGCGGCGCTGTTGCGATGGAATGGAGGAACACCGAAAATGTGCGTGGACGTACCGCATCTGCGCTATGTCGTTGCCGCAGCGGAGCATCGCAGTTTTCGGCGCGCAGCTGGCGTGCTCAGTGTTGCGCAGCCGACGTTGAGCAAGCGGATTCGCGAGCTTGAGGATCGCCTCGGCGTGATGCTGTTCGAGCGCTCGACTGGCGGTGCGTTTCTAACCACTGAAGGCGAAAGCTTTGTGACCGGTGCCAAACGTGTTCTCGCTGAACTGGACAGTATGGAGAGCCGCGCTAAAGCTGCGAAAGTCGGGAACGCGGGCCGTTTGGCTCTCGGATTCTATACCTCGCTGTCGAGCGGAGCGCTCGCCGACACTTTATGCGCCTTCACTGAGCAATACGCAAAGGTTGACGTCAACGCCATGGAAGCCGCTCGGTCAAAGCTGATCCCGCTTCTTGATCGTGGCGTCATCGACGTTGCAATAGTTCTGGGCGAACCTGTCCATCACGACTACGCAAGTATGAGCTTGTGGTCGGAGCGAATTATGGTCGCCCTCCCCAAAGCACACCCTCTCGCCGAACGCAACTTCGTCTATTGGACCGAACTGAAGGACGAACGTTTCCTTATGAGCATGCACGATCCCGGATCGGAGATAGAGGACATTCTGCTCAGCAAGCTGACCTCTCCGGGCGCTCGCCCGAACGTCAAACGCGTTAATATAAAGCACGATCATCTCCTTAGCCTAGTCAACCGCAAGCGGGGCGTATCCTTGATTTGCGAGTCATCGAGCGGCAACATGCTTGCCGATGTCGTATATCGCGAAGTCCGCGATGGCAATGGGCCGAGCCGACTTGGATACGCGGCCTACTGGCGACGCAACAATGAAAATCCGACTTTAAAGCGATTTCTGTCATTGTTGAAGGCCCATCCGGCTGTGCCGCCGACTTACAATGGCACTGACATTTGACCAGAAGAATCATATTTGGCCTGTATTTTTTCGCCCCGCTACGATGACCGTCTGACAGTTGTTGCACGAGTTAGCTTATTGCCTCTTCTATTTGGCCCCTGTGCCGCTGTTTGTCGGCGAGATGTGGGGGCGCAATGGGATCGGAAGGACATTCAACTGAGGCATTAACACGCGGCGCTCGGATGTTGCGTACCGCGCTTGGCGCGGACATCGCTGGCTTCCTCGAAGAGCCGAGCGTCGTTGAAGTGATGCTAAATCCTGACGGTCGCCTGTGGATTGACCGTCTCTTGGAGGGATTGTTCGACACGGGCGCAAATATTTCGCCTGCTGACGGCGAGCGCATCATCCGGTTGGTCGCACATCACGTCGGCGTCGAGGTCCATCATCGCGCTCCGCGCGTCTCGGCGGAACTGCCCGGAACGGGCGAGAGATTCGAGGGGCTGCTGCCGCCTGTCGTGTCGGCCGCGACGTTTTCGATCCGCAAGCCCGCTGTCGCCGTGTTCACGCTCGACGACTATGCGACGGCTGGCATCATGACGACGGCGCAAGCGGGGCTCCTGCGGGAGGCCGTCGCGGAGCGTCGCAACATCATGGTCGCTGGCGGCACCTCGACCGGCAAGACCACTTTGACCAATGCGTTGCTCGCGGAAGTCGCCAAGTCGGACGATCGCGTCGTCCTAATCGAGGATACCCGGGAGCTGCAGTGCCAAGCCCGTAATCTCGTCGCGCTACGAACCAAGGACGGAGTTGCTACACTATCCGACCTGGTGCGGTCGTCGTTGCGCTTGAGGCCGGATCGCATTCCGAT
Organism: Pseudorhodoplanes sp.; assembly: GCF_050250235.1. GTDB lineage: Bacteria > Pseudomonadota > Alphaproteobacteria > Rhizobiales > Xanthobacteraceae > Pseudorhodoplanes. The sequence continues at coordinate 8,696 of NZ_JBFWPA010000033.1, read as the reverse complement.
CGGCGAGGTGCGCGGCGCCGAAGCCCTCGACCTTCTGAAAGCCTGGGGCACCGGCCATCCCGGCGGCATCGGGACGATCCATGCCGGTACCGCGCTCGGTGCGCTGCGCCGGCTTGAGCAGCTCATCCAGGAAGCCGTGGTGACCGTGCCGCGCGCCCTGATCGCGGAAACCATCGACATCATCGCCGTGCTCGCCGGCCGCGGCGCGCAGCGGCGCCTGGCTGAACTCTCACTCGTCGCCGGGCTCGATCCCACGAGCGGCGACTACGTCGTCCGTCCGTCCGAAGCGGGCGGCGATCTTTCAAGCAACGGAGACCATTCATGACCGCGCTGTCACGCGGCCTGCGCAGGCAGGTCGTATTGTTCATCGCCATCGTCACCATCGCCTCTCTGTCGGTGTCACCTGCCAGCGCAGCCGGCTCATCGATGCCCTGGGAAGCGCCGCTTCAACGCATCCTCGAATCCATCGAAGGTCCGGTCGCCAAGATCATCGCGGTGATCATCATCATCGTCACCGGCCTGACGCTGGCTTTCGGCGATACCTCAGGAGGCTTTCGCCGTCTTGTTCAGATCGTATTCGGACTGTCGATCGCGTTTGCCGCCAGCTCGTTCTTCCTCAGCTTCTTCAGCTTTGGCGGCGGAGCGTTGTTGTGACATACGCGGGCGAACCCATCGTCGGCTTCCATGCGCCAGTCCATCGCGCGCTGACCGATCCGATCCTGCTCGGTGGGGCGCCGCGCGCGGTCGCCATCGCCAACGGCACGCTCGCGGCCGCCGTCAGCCTCGGCCTGCGGCTGTGGCTCATCGGCATCATGCTCTGGGCAGCTGGCCACTTCGCGGCAGTCTGGGCCACACGGCGCGACACGCAATTCGTCGACGTGGTGCGCCGACATCTGCGCTACCCTGCGTATTTTCGGTCGTGAGGTTCGCACGATGATGAACCTCGCCGAGTATCGCAACCGCATCGCCCGCCTCGCTGACTACCTGCCCTGGGCCGCTCTGGTCGCGCCGGGCATCGTGCTCAACAAGGACGGATCGTTTCAGCGCACGGCTCGGTTCCGAGGTCCGGACCTCGACAGCGCGACACCGGCCGAACTGGTCGGCACGACCGCGCGGCTCAACAGCGTGCTTCGGCGATTGGGTTCAGGCTGGGCAATCTTCGTCGAGGCGCAGCGCAATCCGGCGACCGCTTATCCGGACAGCATGTTTCCGGAAGCCGCGTCCGCACTGGTCGATCTCGAGCGTCGCGAGCAGTTCGAAGAAGCCGGCGTTCACTTCGAGAGCCGCTATTACCTCACATTGCTCTGGATGCCGCCTGCGGAGGACGCCTCGCGCGCGGAGGGCTGGCTCTATGAAGGCCGCGAACAAACCGGCGTCGATGCCGATGAGTTGCTCCGCGGGTTCATCGACCGCACAGGTCGCTTGCTGCAGCTCTTCGAGGGATTCGTTCCCGAGGTCGATTGGCTCGACGATTCCGAGACGCTGACCTATCTGCATTCGACGGTCTCGACTAAGCACCAGCGCGTCCGCGTCTCTGAGACGCCGATGCACCTCGACGCGTTGTTGACGGATCAGCCCCTGGTCGGGGGTCTCGAGCCGCGGCTGGGCGATGCCCATCTGCGCACGCTCACGGTCATCGGATTCCCAACGGCGACGCATCCCGGAATCCTCGACGAACTCAACCGGCTTGCATTCGGATATCGGTGGTCAACACGCGCGATCCTGCTCGACAAGACCGAAGCCGTCCGGCTGCTGACGAAGATTCGGCGCCAGTGGTTCGCCAAGCGCAAGAGCATCGCGGCGATCCTCAAGGAGGTGATGACCAACGAGGCGTCGATTCTGATTGATAGCGACGCCGCCAACAAGGCTGCCGATGCCGATATGGCATTGCAGGAATTAGGCGCGGATGACGTCGGCCAGGCCTATGTCACCGCAACGGTGACGGTGTGGGATGAGGACCGGAACGGCGCGGCCGAGAAGTTGCGGCTGGTCGAGAAGATCATCCAGGGACGCGACTTCACCTGCATCGCGGAAGGGCTGAACGGGATCGAGGCCTGGCTCGGTTCTCTACCGGGTCATGTCTACGCCAATGTGCGCCAACCGCCGGTCTCGACACTGAACCTCGCGCACATGATCCCGCTTTCGGCCGTCTGGGCCGGCCCGGAACGGGACGAGCACTTTGCCGAGCCGCCGCTGTTCTTCGGCCGGACTGAAGGATCTACTCCGTTTCGCTTCTCCCTCCATGTCGGCGACGTTGGACATACATTGGTTGTGGGTCCGACCGGCGCCGGCAAGTCCGTGCTGCTCGCGCTGATGGCGCTGCAGTTCCGGCGCTATCCGGACTCACAGGTGTTCGCTTTCGATTTCGGGGGATCGATCCGAGCCGCCGCGCTTGCGATGCGCGGAGACTGGCACGACTTGGGTGGTAGCCTGTCGGATGACGCCGAGGCTTCCGTTTCGCTGCAGCCGCTCGCCAGCATCCATGATACGCCGGAACGGGCATGGGCCGCCGACTGGATCGTCGACATTTTGACGCGCGAGCAGATCGCGCTGACGCCCGAGCTGAAGGAGCATCTCTGGGCCGCACTCACCTCGCTCGCCAGCGCCCCAATCGGCGAGCGGACGCTGACAGGCCTTGCGGTACTGTTGCAATCCGCGAAGCTCAAGCAGGCGTTGCGACCTTACTGCATCGGGGGTGCCTATGGCCGGCTACTCGATGCGGAGAGCGAGCGCCTCGGTGAGGCGTCTGTCCAGGCATTCGAAACCGAGGGCCTGATTGGCACCGGCGCCGCTGGCGCCGTGCTGGCCTATCTGTTCCATCGCATTGAAGGCCGACTCGATGGCCGGCCAACACTGCTGATCATCGACGAAGGCTGGCTTGCGCTCGATGATGTTGGCTTCGCGGCGCAGTTGCGCGAATGGCTCAAGACCTTGCGCAAGAAAAATGCCTCGGTTGTCTTCGCCACCCAGTCGCTCTCCGACATCGATGGGAATCCGATTGCGCCCGCCATCGTCGAAAGCTGCCCGACACGGATATTTCTTCCGAACGAGCGGGCGATCGAGCCACAGATCGCGGCGATCTACCGCCGCTTCGGCTTGAACGACAGACAGATCGAGATCATCGCCCGCGCCACACCCAAGCGTGACTATTATTGCCAATCTCGTCGCGGAAATCGTCTGTTCGAGCTGGGTCTTGGCCCGATCGCGCTCGCCTTTTGCGCGTCCTCGTCCAAAACCGATCATGCGCTGATCGATCGCGTTTTCGCAGAGCATAGCGAGCATGGCTTCATTCATGGTTGGCTCGCCGAGCGCGATCTCCTCTGGGCCGCCGACCTTATCCCCGACCTGACCAACCTGGAAGCACCATGAGCACGAAGCATTCGTATATCCGCGCCGCGTTTGCTGAGGCAGCCGTCCTCACTGCGTTGTGGACCGCACCGGGGTCGGCTCAGCTCGTCGTCTACGATCCAAGCAACTATGTCCAGAACGTCCTCCAGGCGGCGCGGGCGCTGGAGCAGATCAACAACCAGATCAGCGGCTTGCAAAATCAGGCGCAGATGCTGGTCAACCAGGCCCGCAATCTCGCGGGCCTGCCGCAGTCCTCGCTCAACCAGATCCAGCAATCGATCCAGCGCACGCAGCAACTCCTCGGGCAAGCGCAGCGCATCACCTACGACGTTGGCCAGATCGATCACGCCTTCTCCTCCACCTACGGCGCGGCATCCACAACAGCCGCCGACCAGGCCCTGATCGACGGTGCGCGCGAGCGCTGGCGCAACTCCATTGCAGCCCTTCAGGACGCCATGAAGGTTCAGGCCGGTGTTGTTGCCAATCTCGACACCAATCGCGTGGAGACGTCTTCCCTCGTGACTGCGAGCCAGGGTGCGACCGGCGCGCTGCAAGCGATGCAGGCAGGCAATCAGCTCATCGCCTTGCAGATCCAGCAGATCGCCGATCTCACAGCGGCCGTAGCGGCACAAGGGCGTGCGCAGAACCTCGAAGCCGCCCAGCGCGCGGCCGCACAGGAGCAAGCCCGTGAGCAACTCCGCCGGTTCCTCACGCCCGGGGCGGGCTACCGGCCGACGACCGTCCGGATGTTCCGATGATTCAAGCCTGGTTGCAGTTCAAGCGCGGGGCCGAAAGCGATCGTGCGAACACGGTCCGCTCGCTCCTGCGTTTCGCAGCGATTGCCGTCGTCCTCGCCATCGCCATCATCGCCATTGGTGAAGCAAGTCGCACTCGCGAGGAGAGCCGCTCTGTGGCTGCGCCGGCAGCACCGAACGATCCGCTTTTCGTGGAACTTGCACGTTGTCGTGAGATAACCCCTGAACAACTGGCGGCCGATGACACCTGCCGCCGCGTCTGGGCGGAGAACCGCCGTCGCTTTTTCGCGCCGACCGCTCCAGTTGCACGGACGACCGACACGCCGTCGAAGACGCAAGACCGGATTCCGACGTCCGGCACTCCCATTCCATCCGATGAGGCGCGCTGATGGGTGGCACCGGCGTCATCGACCGTTTTCTTGGGGTCTTCACCCGTTACATCGATTCCGGGTTCGGGTTGCTCGGCGGCGAGGTGGCGTTCATCGCCACCACACTGATCGTGATCGACATCACGCTGGCGGCCCTGTTCTGGTCTTGGGGCGCGGATGAGGACATCATCGCACGTCTCGTCAAGAAGACGCTGTTCGTCGGCGTCTTCGCCTTCATCATCAGCAACTGGAACGCGCTCGCGCGCATCGTATTCGAGAGCTTCGCCGGCCTCGGTCTCAAGGCGACCGGCACTGGCTTCACTGCGACCGATCTCATGCGACCCGGCCGCGTGGCGCAGGTCGGCCTTGATGCCGGACGCCCGCTCCTGGAAGCGATCTCCGGCCTGATGGGCTACATCGCCTTCTTCGAAAACTTCGTCCAGATCGTGGTGCTGCTATTCGCCTGGGCTATGGTGCTGCTCGCTTTCTTCATCCTAGCGATCCAGCTCTTTGTCACGCTGATCGAGTTCAAGCTGACGACGCTCGCCGGCTTTATTCTTATTCCCTTCGGGCTGTTCGGACAGACGGCTTTCTTAGCCGAACGCGTACTCGGTAACGTCGTCTCCTCCGGCGTGAAGGTCCTGGTGCTCGCCGTCGTCATCGGCATCGGCTCGACCTTGTTCTCCGAGTTCACCGCGGGCTTCGGCGGCAACCAGCCGACCATCGAGGACGCGATGGCGATCGTGCTTGCCGCGCTCTCGCTGCTCGGACTCGGCATCTTCGGACCGGGCATCGCTAACGGTCTGATCTCAGGCGGCCCGCAGCTTGGCGCGGGATCAGCGGTCGGGACCGCGGTCGCGGCAGGAGGCGCCATCGTAGCGGGCGGTGCCGCAGCCAGCATCGCTGCGAGGGGAGCAGGGGCCGCGATCGGTGCGACCGCCGCGGCTGCGCGGGGTGGCGCTGCGCTCGCTGGAGGTGCCACGACCTCTTACAGCCTCGCTTCCGCGGGACAGAAGGGTGCGGCCGGCGTCGCATCGGGCTTGTCCGGCGCGACGCGTGCCGGTGCGGCACGAGTGGCGCACCCCGTGAGCCAGGCGGCGAGCCGCGCAGCCGGCTCAATGGCGGAGAGCTATCGCGGCGGAGCGCGCAGCGCCGTTGCGGCGACCGGCGGCTCGTCGACGATGGGCACGATCGGCGGAGCATCCAACGGCGAATTGGCTCCGTCTTCATCTTCGCCTCCGGCCTGGGCGCAACGCATGAAACGCCGCCAGACGATGAGCCATGGCGCGACTACCGCCGCTCACGCCGTCAGGTCCGGCGACAGCCACGGCGGCGGCACTTCGATCTCCCTCCGACAGGATGAACGCTGATGAATGTCTTCCGCAGGCCATCGGTGCGCTATGGCGCCACGCCCGAACCCGAGACGCCGTATCAGCGGGCCGCCCAGGTCTGGGATGAGCGCATCGGCTCCGCGCGCGTGCAGGCGAGAAATTGGCGCTTGATGGCGTTCGGGTCGCTCTTCCTGTCGGCCGGCCTTGCCTTCGGTCTGGTCTGGCAGTCGGCGCGCGGCTCGGTGGTGCCGTGGGTGGTGCAGATCGACAAGCTCGGTGAAGCGCAGGCCATTGGTCCTGCCATCGCCGACTACAAACCGGCCGACCCGCAGATCGCCTGGCACCTCGCGCGCTTCATCGAGCAGGTTCGTGCGATCCCGGTCGATGCCGTGATCGTCCGCCAGAACTGGCTGCGCGCCTACGAGTTCACGACCGATCTGGGTGCAGCAGCGCTCAACGACTATGCGCGCGCGAACGATCCGTTCACCAAGGTGGGCAAGCGCCAGATCGTAGTCGAGGTCTCCAGTGTCATCCGTGCCTCGCCGGATTCGTTCCGCGTCGCCTGGTTCGAACGGTCTTACGAGAACGGACAACTCGCCCTCATCGAGCGCTGGACCGCGATTTTGACCATCGCCCTGCAGCAACCGCGCGATGCCGACCGGCTCAAGCAGAACCCGCTTGGCATTTACGTCAATGCAATCCACTGGTCGAAGGAGCTCGCGCAATGAAAGCGCTGACATTCTTGAAGCCCGGACTTCTCCCATCGCTTCTTGTGATCGGCACAACGGCGCTTGGGGGCTGCGCGCAGAAGCTGCTTCCCCCCGACATTACCTATGACGACTTTGTACCGGCCGCCCAGGCTGCGGAGCCGCCAGCGCCTGTGCAAGTCGTTGAGGTCCCAAAGCCACTGCCACTACCCGGCCAACTGAAGCTTGTCGGAGGTGACAAGGCCCCACCGGAGCCGAAAGATCCGAAGGACCGCATCACCCAGGCCAACAAGGCTGCGCGCGTTCAGCCAGTGCGCAATGGCTTCATCAATGCAGTGCAAGTCTATCCGTTCTCGCCTGGTGCGCTCTATCAAGTTTATGCCGCACCGGGGCAGGTAACGGACGTCGCCCTGCAGCCGGGTGAGCAACTCGTCGGCTCCGGTCCGGTTGCGGCGGGCGACACGGTACGCTGGATCATCGGCGACACCGAGAGCGGAACGGGTGAAGCGAAGCAGGTCCATATCCTGGTGAAGCCGACGCGCCCGGACCTGCAAACAAACCTCGTCATCAACACCGATCGCCGGACATATCTCCTCGAGCTAAACTCGACAGACAAGACTTACATGGCATCGGTGTCTTGGCAGTATCCGCACGACCAGCTCATCGCCCTGCGGCGGCAGAACGCGGCGGCGCTCGCAGCGCAGCCGGTCGCAACCGGCGTCGACATCTCGTCTCTCAACTTCCGCTATCAGATCGAGGGCGACACGCCGGCCTGGCGGCCGCTGCGCGCCTTCGATGACGGCATCAAGGTCTATATCGAGTTCCCATCAGGCATCCGCCAAGGCGAAATGCCGCCGCTCTTTATTATAGGGCCGGGCGGCGACACCGAGCTCGTCAACTACCGTGCCCGCCAGAACTACTACATCGTCGACCGGCTGTTCGGCGCCGCAGAGCTGCGGCTCGGCGACAAGAACAGCGAGCGCCGCGTCCGTATCGTCCGTACCGACGGGAGGCGCCGGTCATGACGAAAGCTCCGCAGAGTGCGCAAGAAGTCACGCCGGATTTGCGTCTGCGTCCCGAGCGCCCACGGGTTACCCGGTTGTCGCGCAAGGTACTGGTCGGCCTCAGTGGCGTATCGGGTCTCGCAATAGCAGGCGCACTGATCTACGCGCTCCAGACCCGAAATGCCGGCCAAACAGCCAAAGAGCTTTATTCGACCGAGAATCGTCTAACCGCGGACGGTCTGACGAACTTGCCGCGCGACTATACCGGAATCCCGAAACTCGGACCGCCCTTACCGGGAGACCTCGGCCGGCCGATCCTGAGCGCGCAGAACCAGGGCCAGTCAATCCCTGCGGGTGGACCCTTGCCACAGCCCGGCATGACGCCGGAAGAGCAACGCCGCCTGCAGGAGATCGAGGCCGCGCGCCTCAGCAAGCTCTTCGCCGCAACGGCTATTCGTGTATCAGCGCCTGTTGCGCCGACAACAGGGAGCGCAATGCCAGGCACCGCGCTCGGCGTACCCGCAGAAGCGTCGCCGCTCGACCCGAATGCGGTACAGAACATGCAGGATCGCAAGCTCGCCTTCGTCAGCGGTCCGGTCGATCGCCGTACGGTGAGCCAAGATCGCCTTGCTAATCCGACATCTCGTTATGTCGTCCAGGCCGGCACGGTGATTCCGGCGGCGCTTCTCACCGGCATTCGGTCCGACCTGCCCGGCCAGGTTACCGCACAGGTGACCGAGCACGTCTATGACACGCCTAGCGGAAAACTCCTGCTTATTCCGCAGGGATCGAGGCTGATCGGCCAGTACGACAGTCAGGTGTCGTTCGGACAGAAGCGCGTTCTGCTCGTCTGGAATCGCATCATGCTGCCCGACGGCAAGTCGATCGTGCTCGAGCGCCAGCAAGGTGCCGACGCGCGCGGCTTCTCCGGTCTCGAGGATGAGGTCGACCATCACTGGTGGGATCTGCTCAAGGCGGCGACGCTCTCTACGTTGCTTAGCGTGGGTGCCGAACTTGGCTCCAATCAGGACGAAAGCGATCTCGTGCGCGCGCTGCGTCGCGGATCGCAGGACTCGATCAACAACACCGGACAGCAACTCGTCCGCCGTCAGCTCAACATCCAACCGACGCTCACCATCCGCCAGGGCTTCCCGGTGCGCGTGATCGTCAACCGCGATCTCGT
>NZ_JBFWPA010000032.1:0-63613 GCF_050250235.1 Pseudorhodoplanes sp. | reverse complement strand
CGGGCTTGCCGGAGCCGAAGTTCAGAGCGTGGCGCGATCACGTCGGCGCGAGACCGCTGAGGTTTTAATCGTTTCGTAAGCGGCGTTGGTTACCGGTTGGTGTAGTGTCACCTTACGGAGAGTTCGCCATGAGTTCATTGCCAGAATCCGGCCAGGACCCAGCCTCCGGCGCTGCGGAGCCCGGGAATTCCGATGCCGCGGATGCCGGCGCCCCCGAGATCAAGGTCGAGCCGATCGGTCACGCCGGGCAGGAGAGGCTTGCGGACGACAGGGCGCCCGTTCTGTTCGTGCCGGCGGAGCGTCAGCGGTTCGGCCGTGCGGCGGTGCTAGCCGTCGCGATCGCCCTGTCGGCTGCGATCGGTTCGGCGGTGGGCGCGATGGCGGCGGTCGCCTTCGCAACCCCGCAACCGTCGATCCCGAGCGATGCGCCCACCGTCGAGGTGAACGCGCTGCGCGGTGTGATCGCCAAGCTCTCCGCCGAGGTCGTGGCACTGAAGGCGAGCGTCGACAGCAACGCGAAATCGGCCAGCGCGCAGCTGGCGAAGATCGCCGATCGCGTTGAGCGTAGCGAGAAGGCCCAGGCGGAACCCGCCTCTCGCGTCGCCAAGCTTTCCGAACTGATGGAGCGCCTGGAGCGCCGCAGCGCTTCAACCGCAGCGGCGCCGGAAACCACGGGCTCGATCGCGGCCAAGCAGCAGGACCGGCCGCCGGTCGTGGACGGCTGGATGCTGCGTGAAGTGTTCCGTGGCGGCGCTGTCGTGGAGAACGAGCGCATGGGCATTTTCGAAGTGGTGCCTGGTGCCAACCTTCCGGGGCTCGGCCGGGTCGAGACCATCCGGCGTCAGGACGGTCGCTGGGTGGTGATCACGCCGAAGGGGCTGATCGTCTCGCAGCGCTGAAGCCCGGGCTTCCTTGATGCGGCGGCGGCGTCAGGTCGATGGCGCCGCTTTTTTGTTGGGCAGTGCGCCGCTGGGCCGCACGGCGAGGTGAATTGTCGCGTTCCGTTCCGCCATGTCATAGTTTGGCATCAGGCAGGAGCGGCGCATGCGGGGTTCTATCGGTGTTGCGGGCGCGGCGATAGCGGCGCTCTGTCTCGTGGGGGCGCAAGCCGCCGCCTTCGAGCGGATCCAGGCACCGTCGCCAAAGCCCGAAATGACGGAGAACTGCCCGGGCCTTGTCGCCTTCAACCGGTCGCGTGTGCTCCCGGCGTCGCTGCAACTGGCGCAGCTCAAGTTCGATCAGGTCCGCATCACCTATATCGGCCATTCCACCTTCCTGATCGAAAGCCCGCGGGTGGTGAGGATTGCCACCGATTATAACGATTATGTCCGGCCCCCGGTGCTGCCCGATATCGTCACCATGAATCGCGCGCATTCGACGCACTACACCGACAGCCCCGATCCCGGAATTCCGCATGTGCTGCGCGGCTGGGCGGAGGAGCGTGGCAAACCGATGCGTCATGACCTGAACGTCAAGGACGTGCGGGTGCGCAACGTGCCGACCAACATCCGCGATTACGGCGGCGGCACCGAGCGTCACGGCAATTCGATTTTCGTGTTCGAGATTGCGAACATGTGCATCGCCCATCTCGGTCATCTGCATCACACGCTGACCCAGCAGCAGTTGAACGATATCGGCCGCATCGACGCGGTGCTGGTGCCGGTCGACGGCAGCTACACGCTCGATCTCGACGGCATGGTCGAGGTGATGGAAGGGCTGAAGGCGCCGCTGATCATTCCGATGCACTACTTCAGTGTCTTCACGCTGAACCGCTTCCTCGATCGCATGCGCGAAAAATTCGACGTCGAATTCTCCGATACCCCCTCTGTGGTGATCTCCAAGACCACGCTGCCCGCCAAGCCCAAGGTGCTGGTGCTGCCGGGACGCTAGCCGGCCCGCCACCGATCCGGACGCCCGGCGGAATTGCTGAAATTTTGAAAAAATATCGTGTTTTCAGGGGTTTCGGAACGAAACCGCTTGAGTTGCGTTGGGCTGCAATGCACAAGCACGCGACCGATTCGTTAACGTGCATTTACCCGCTTGAGAGACATCAATGGCCGTTGCCTGGACCACCTGGAAGACCTTTCCCGCCCAGCATTCCGACCTTCCGATCGACGCGCCGGACGGGCCTGGCGTGTTCGAAGTGCGGCACATGGCAACCGGCGAGCAGATCGCGTTCGGCGTCTCGGCGAATGTGGCGGACAGCCTTGAGATTCTGATCCAGCCTCCGGCGTCGGGACTTCGCTCGATCTTTGCCCGCAAGCGCATCGCTCATCGGCCGGTCGACCTGGAATTCCGGGTCTGTGCCACGGCCTCTCTCAAAGAGGCGCGCGCCGAAGAAGAGCGGCTGGACGGGTTGCGCCGGGCCTATATGCAGCGGCGCAAGGCGTCCGGCTGGGCCTGAACCGTTTGGCTCAGATCAGTTGCTGCCGCAACTCGCCCGCGAGCGCGCGCAGCTTTGGCAGGAACCGATCGACCATGGTATCGAGCGAACCGCGTTCGGTGTGAGCGCCGACATTCAGTGATCCCAGCGCCTTTCCGTCGAGCCGTTGCAGCGCGACGGAGATCGAGCGGAACCCCAGTTCCACTTCCTGGTCCACCAGCGAATATCCTTCCGCCCGCGCCCTCAGGATCGCACGCCGCAATTCATTCTTGCCGGTGACGGTTTGGGCGGTGAGCGGCTTCGGCCGGACGCGCGACAGCAACGCATCCAGCCGCTCGTCGTCGAAGCTGGCGAGCAGGATGCGGCCGAGTGAACTCGATACGGCCGGCAGGCGCATGCCGATCTGTCCGCTGAGCTGAAGCACGCGCGCGGGAGAGGCATGGGCGATCATGACCATGTCGTCGCCGTCGAGCACGGCCGCCGAACAGGCCTCGCCAATGTCTGTACTGAGCCGCTCCAGCGCCGGCTGGATCAGGGTTGAGACCGGGTTGGAGCTCAGATAGGCGCCGGCCAGCATCAGCACCCGCGGCGTGAGCCGGAACATGCGCCCGTCGGTTTCGGCGAAGCCGAGATGGATCAACGTGTGCAGAGTCCGCCGCACCGATGCGCGCGGCAGACCGACGAGTTTGGCGATGTCGCTCAGCGAGAGCTGACGGCGGTCCTGACCGAAGGTCTGGATGATCCGGAGGCCGCGGGCCAGCGCCTCCAGGAATTCGGGTCCAGCCGTCTCTGCAAGGCGCTCCTCAGGCTCTGATCGTCTGATGCGCGGCATGCGAAATTGCTCTCAGGAAAGCCGATGTTCCCCTGGGCCTGACAGAGATTGAGTCTTGCCCTTGGAGCCTCAGTCTGATGTAATTCGAACTCATGTTCGGTCTACGAACATAGTGGATTTCTTTTGGTCAGGCCAGCCTCCCTCAGGAGACCGTTGTCATGCTGAGCGCGGAACAGAACGAGCTGATCACACGCACCAATCCGGGCACCCTGGCTGGCAAACTGCTGCGGCGTTATTGGCAGCCCGCCGCGCTGGTCGAGGAACTGGCAACCAACCGTCCGATCAAGCCGGTGAAGCTGATGGGCGAGAACCTCGTGATCTTCAAGGACGGGCAGGGCCGCTACGGGCTGATCGATCGGGGTTGCCCGCATCGCGGGACCGATCTCGCTTTCGGCCGGCTGGAGGCCGACGGCCTGCGCTGCGCCTTCCACGGCTGGAAGTTCGACGTGAACGGCAAGTGCCTGGAGACCCCGGCGGAGCCGGACGGCTCCAATCTCTGCGCCAATATCCGGCAGAAATCCTATCCGGTGGTGGAGAAGAGCGGCATCCTGTTCGCCTATATGGGGCCGGGCGAACCGCCGGCCTTTCCGGATTTCGACTGCTTCGTTGCGCCTGACGAATACACCTTCGCGTTCAAAGGGCTGATCGAGTGCAACTGGCTGCAGTCACTCGAAGTCGGTATCGATCCGGCGCACACTTCGTGGCTGCACCGCTTTTTCGAGGACGAGGATACGTCGAAATCCTACGGCAAGATGTTCCGCGATTCGACCTCCGACGCCGACATGCCGATGACCAGGATCATGCGCGACTTCCCGCGTCCGCGCATTGAAGTCGAGCACACCGATTACGGGCTGCGGCTATCGACGCTGCGCCAGATCAGCGACCAGTCGATGCATGTGCGCACCACCAATCTGGTCTTCCCCAATGCGTTCATGATTCCGATGAGCCAGGAGATGACGATCTCGCAATGGCATGTGCCGATCGATGAGACGACGCATTACTGGTACTGCATCTTCACGAGCTTCGGCCAGAAGGTCGACAAGGAAGAAATGCGCCGCCAGCGGCTTGAGCTCTACGAACTGCCGAATTACGTGCCGCGCAAGAACAAGTCCAACGATTACGGTTTCGATCCGCACGAGCAGGCGCACGAGACCTATACCGGCATGGGCGCCGACATCAACATTCACGACCAATGGGCCTGCGAGTCGATGGGTCCGGTCCAGGATCGCACGAAAGAGCATCTGGGTCAGTCCGACAAGGCCATCACCGCCTACCGGCGGCTGCTGCGGACGGCCATAGAACAGGCCGGAAAGGGCGAGCGAACGCTGATGGTGCTGGACACCAATGAGGCGCCCGCGATCACCGGACCGGTCTGCGTTGATGGCGTCGGTCCCGTGGCCGACTGGCAGGGCTATGCGAGGACGGCACACGAGCGCCGCCGCAAGACCAAGAGCTGGGCCAATGGTCATTAATTTTTGTTCCGCCCTCCCCTGAAAGGGGAGGACCGGCATGCGAAGCATGCCGGGGAGGGGTCTCTCCGATGCTCTCTCCACTTGACCCCCACCCGACTGCCTTCGATATGCTTCGCAGTCGACCTCCCCCTTTCAGGGGGAGGTGAGCAAGCTGGAGCAATGATGTCCTCCCGCGACCGCGCATCCCTGAGTTTCGTCGAGCGTCACAATCTGTGGAGCGACGAGCAATACCGGCTCGCCGCCTCGGTCGAAAAGCAGATCGAAGAGCGCAAGCTGGAACTGGTCCGTTTCTCCTTCGCGGACCAGCACGGCGTGCTGCGCGGCAAGACCCTCGTCGCCGCCGAGGCCGCGAAGCTGATGCGAAACGGCGTCTCCATGACGACGACGCTGCTCGCGAAGGATACCTCGCATCGCACGGTGTTTCCGGTGTTCACGCCCGGTGGCGGCTTCGCGATGCCGGAGATGCAGGGCGCCGCCGATTTCCTGATGATCGCCGACCCCTCGACCTTCCGGGTGCTGCCCTGGGCGCCGAATACCGGCTGGGTGCTGTGCGATATCTATTTCCCGAACGGCAGGCCGGTGCCGTTCTCCACCCGGCAATTGTGCCGCGACCAGCTCGCAATCCTGCGTGAATCCGGCTTCGACATGATGACCGGTCTGGAGGTCGAGTTTCATCTCTACAGGGTCGAGAACCCGCGGCTGGCTCCCACGGACGCCACCTGGCCGGGCGAACCGATCGATGTGAGCTACATCCATCAGGGCTTCCAGCTTCTGACCGAGGCTCGCTCCGACCAGATCGAGCCGGTGCTGGAGCCATTCTGGCGCGCCGTGACGGCGCTCGGTTTGCCGTTCCGGTCGCTGGAAGTCGAACTCGGGCCGAGCCAGTGCGAATTCACGTTCCGCCCGGAAACAGGCATCGCCTCCGCCGACATGATGGTGCTGTTCCGCAGCGCGATGAAACAGATCGCGCGCCGGCATGGACTGCATTGCACCTTCATGTGCCGGCCGGGATTGCCCAATGCGTTTTCCAGCGGGTGGCATCTGCATCAGTCGCTGATCGACATCAAAACGAAGGCCAACGCGTTCGTCTCGCATGATCCGGCGCAGGTGCTGCCGCCGCTCGGTCAGCATTGGCTCGGTGGCCTGCTTGCCAACGCGCGCGCCGCGGCGGCCTTCACCACGCCGACCCTGAATGGTTACAAGCGATACCGCGCCTATGCGCTGGCGCCGGACCGGGTGATCTGGGGACAGGATAATCGCGGCGTGATGGTACGTGTAATCGGTCAGCCGGGCGATCCGGCAGCGCATCTGGAAAACCGGATCGGAGAGCCGGCCGCCAACCCGTATCTCTATCTGGCGGCGCAGATTGCCTGCGGCATGGACGGTGTCGCGCGCCGCCTCGATCCTGGACGGTCCGCCGACACGCCCTATGAGACGCAAGCGCCGATGATGCCCAAGAATCTCGGTGAGGCGCTGGACGCGCTGCGCGGCAATGCGTGCTTCAAGACCGCTTTCGGCGAGAACTTCGTGGACTATTTCATCCGCATCAAGGACGCCGAGATCGCCCGCTTCCGCGCCGAAGAAAAGGACGATAGCCCCGAGGTGACGCGCTGGGAGCAGAAGGAATATTTCGATCTGTTCTGACGCGCCCCGGCTTTGGGTCGGCAGAAACCGGGTGGTGTGGGCGTGACGAATGCGTAGATCGTCATCGTGAGGATGGATTCCGATGGCTCACGACGCGCCGAACTATCTGAGCTTCCATACAGCGATGGGCTTTTGCGGCATCGCCTGGAACGACGTCGGCATCGTCTGTTTCCGATTGCCCGCGGCGAGCGCCGCCGCCGCCGATCGGCTGATATTGCGCCGTCATCCGCAGGCCGCCCCGGGCTTGCCTCCGGCGCCGGTGGCTGACGCCGTTGCCGCAGCGACACGCTATTTCGAAGGGCAGGAAACCGATTTCTCCGATTGCGCGCTCGATCTTGGTGCGCAGAAGCCGTTCTTCGCCCGCGTCTACGATACGGTGCGAGCCTTGAAATGGGGCCAAACGACCACCTATGGCGCGGTGGCGAAAGACCTGGGGGCCGGACCTGAGGCGGCGCGCGACGTCGGGCAGGCGATGGCGACAAATCCGGTGCCGCTGATCATACCGTGCCACCGGGTGCTGGCTGCGGGCGGCAAGGTGGGCGGTTTCTCCGCACCCGGGGGGTCGGCTGCCAAGGCGCGCATGCTCGCGCTCGAAGGAGTTCGCACGCAGCCGCTGCCGCCTGCGCAGCAGGCCTTCGGCTTTTAGCCTGGGCCCTTCGCCTGTCATCGACATGTCGGATTTTTCACGCGAACCGGCTTCCACTCCGCTCCAAAACGCTCTAAGCGGGCCGCTTCGTTTTTGCAGCCCGCCCGCCAATGATCCGCATCGACAATATCTCCAAGCAGAACGGCCACCAGATTCTGTTCATCGAGGCCTCGGCCGCTCTGCACAAGGGCGAGAAGATCGGCCTCGTCGGCCCGAACGGCGCCGGCAAGACCACCCTGTTCCGCATGATCGCGGGAACGGAGCAGCCCGATGAGGGTCAGGTATCCGCCGATCGAGGACTGACCATCGGCTATTTCAGCCAGGATGTCGGCGAGATGAGTGGCCGCAGTGCGGTCGCGGAGGTGATGGAGGGGGTGGGTCCCGTCAGCGCGGTGGCCGCGGAGCTGAAGGAACTCGAGACCGCCATGACCGACCCGGAGCGCGCCGGCGAGATGGACGAGATTCTCGAACGCTACGGCGAGGTGCAGGCGCGGTTCGAGGAACTCGACGGCTATGCGCTCGACGCGCGGGCGCGCGAGGTGCTGACGGGCCTGGGCTTCAGCCAGGAGATGATGGACGGCGATGTCGGTAACCTCTCCGGCGGCTGGAAGATGCGCGTGGCGCTCGCGCGAATTCTCCTGATGCGGCCCGACGCCATGCTGCTCGACGAACCGTCAAACCATCTCGATCTCGAGAGCATCATCTGGCTGGAGAACTTTCTCAAGGGTTACGACGGCGCGCTGCTGATGACCTCGCACGATCGCGCATTCATGAACCGCGTGATCAACAAGGTGATCGAGATCGATGGCGGTACGCTGACCGGGTATTCGGGCGACTACGAATTCTACGAGCAACAGCGCGCGCTCAACGAGAAGCAGCAGCAGGCGCAGTTCGAGCGCCAGCAGGCGATGCTCGCGAAAGAGATCAAGTTCATCGAGCGTTTCAAGGCGCGCGCGTCGCATGCGGCGCAGGTGCAGAGCCGGGTCAAGAAGCTGGACAAGATCGAGCGGGTCGAGCCGCCCAGGCGCCGTCAGGCGATCGCGTTCGATTTCCTGCCGCCGCCACGCTCGGGCGATGACGTCGCCAGCCTCAAGAACGTCCACAAGGCCTATGGCAGCAAGCGGATTTATGAAGGGCTCGATTTCCATGTCGGGCGCACCGAGCGCTGGTGCGTGCTCGGCATCAACGGGGCCGGCAAGTCGACCCTGTTGAAGCTTGTGACCGGCTCGACCGAACCGGACGAGGGCAAGGTCACGGTTGGTGGAAGCGTGAAGCTCGGCTATTTTGCGCAACACGCCATGGACCTGCTCGACGGCGAACGCACGGTGTTCGAGGAACTCGATTATTCGTTCCCGCAGGCCGGGCAGGGGCAGTTGCGGACGCTCGCCGGCTGTTTCGGCTTTTCCGGCGACGACGTCGAGAAGCGATGCCGGGTGCTGTCAGGCGGCGAGAAGGCGCGGCTGGTGATGGCGAAGATGCTTTTCGACCCGCCGAATTTCCTGGTGCTGGACGAGCCGACCAACCATCTCGACATCGCCACCAAGGAAATGCTGATCGCGGCGCTGTCGCGCTACGAGGGGACGATGCTGTTCGTCTCCCATGACCGGCATTTCCTTGCGGCCTTGTCCAATCGAGTGCTGGAGCTGACGCCGGACGGCGTCCACACCTATGGCGGGGGCTATACGGAGTATGTCGCGCGCACCGGGCAGGAAGCGCCAGGCTTGCGCAGTTGAGACGGAATATTACTCCGCCGCCACCCGCACCGGCGCCGCATGCTGTGAGATGAAATAATCCATTGCCGCCTGCACGCCACCCTTCTTGTGCGGGACTCCCGCGAGCGACAGCGCCATTTCAGTCGCGGCCAATGCGCCAATGATGGTGGCGTCGTTGGTGTCACCGAGATGACCGATGCGGAACATCTTGCCGGCGAAGCGGCCGAAGCTTGCGCCATAGGAGATGTTGAACGTGTCGAGCGCCAGTGAGCGGAAGGCGTCGCCGTCATGACCTTCGGGCATCAGGATCGCGGTGATGGTCGAGGAGTAATATTTCGGGTCGCGGCAGATGATCTCCAGATCCCAGTGTCGGACTGCGCGGCGCACGCCTTCGGCGAGCCGGTCGTGGCGCGCGAACACATTGTCGAGACCCTCCTCGTGCAGCATCGCGATGCCTTCGTTCAGTCCGCCGAGCATCAGCGTCGCCGGCGTATAGGGGAAGAAGCCGACCTTGTTCATGTTCAGCATCTCTTCCCAGTCGAAGAACGACTTGGGCAGCTTCGCGGTCTTGTAGGCGTCCAGCGCCTTCGGGCTGAGCGCATTGAACGACATGCCGGGCGGCAGCATCAGACCCTTCTGCGCGCCGCCGACTGCGACGTCCACGCCCCATTCGTCGTGGCGATAATCCATGGAGGCAAGCGAGGAGATGGTGTCGACCATTAGCAGCGCCGGATGACCGGCGGCATCGATCGCCTTGCGGATTTCGGCGATCGGCGAGGCGCAGCCGGTCGAGGTCTCATTGTGCAGGACGCAGACCGCCTTGATCTCCTTGCCGGTGTCCTTCTTCAGATAGGCTTCGATCAGGTTGGGATCGGCGCCGACCCGCCAGTCGGTCTCGATGAATTCCGGCTTGAGTCCGAGCTTCTCGGCCATCTTCTTCCAGAGCGTTGCGAATTGCCCGGTTTCCACCATCAGCACGCGATCGCCCGGCGACAGCGTGTTGACCAGGGCGCCTTCCCAGGCGCCGGTGCCGGTCGCGGTGTAGATCACCACCGGATTGGCGGTCTTGAAGATGGTCTTGATGCCCTCCAGCGCCTTCTTGGCCATTTTCGAGAATTCGGGACCGCGATGGTCGATCACCGGCGTGTCCATGGCGCGCAGAACCCTGTCGGGGACCGGGGTCGGCCCGGGGATTTGCAGGAAATGGCGCCCGGCGGCGCGCGAGGAATTCTGGGCCATTGTCGAGAAGCTCCAGCAAGATCATAGGCTTGTAGCAAGCCGAAACGGGTCGCGGTGGCGGCCCAAACTTGCCGGGATGAACACCGAATGCCACAGTTCGGTCAAGTCCAAACGCGGCATGGCCTGATAGCAAAGCCGTATCGACCGCGACCGGACAGCGCGCGCGCCTGGGTCGGGCGCCGGAGGAGCAACGTTTGGCTGATACCTTGCGGCCGGTTCTGGAACGGCGGCTCAAATCCGGGATTGCGGGCGACGTCTCCTTCGACCGCTTCACCCGCGGGCGCTATGCCACCGATGCATCCCATTACCAGATCATGCCGGTCGGCGTGGTCGCCCCTCGGACCATGGACGATGCAGCGCGGGCGATCGCGATCGCGCGCGAGGAGGGGGTCTCGGTGCTCGCGCGCGGCGGCGGGACCTCGCAATGCGGGCAGACGGTGAATGCGTCGCTGGTGATCGACTGCTCGAAATATCTCAACCGGATTCTGGAGCTTGATGTCGAGGGAAAACGCTGCGTGGTCGAGCCCGGCATCGTGCTTGACGATCTCAATCGCGCATTGAAGCCACATGGCTTGTGGTTTCCGGTCGATATTTCAACGGCGTCACGCGCGACCATCGGCGGCATGACCGGCAATAACTCGTGTGGCGCGCGTTCGCTGCGTTACGGCAACACGCGGGAGAACGTGATTTCGGTGAACGCGATCCTCTCAGACGGCCGGGCGCAGGCTTTTGGTCCTGCGTCGCCGAGCCTCTCGGAATTTCCCCCGTCATCGCCGATGCACGCGCTTGCGTCCGATCTGCTGGCGCTCGGTGCGCGCGAAGCCGACGAGGTCGCCGCGCGCTTTCCGAAAGTGCAGCGCCGCGTCGGCGGCTACAATCTCGATGCGCTCCTGCCCGGCCGCAACGACCTCAACCTTGCGCATATCCTGATCGGATCGGAAGGCACGCTCGGCTTCACCACGCAGGTCGAACTGAAACTGTCGCCGCTGCTCGGCCGGCGCGCGGTTGGCGCCTGTCACTTCGGCCGCTTCTACGACGCGATGGATGCCGCCCAGCACATCGTGCGGCTGAAGCCGATCGGCGTCGAACTGATCGATCGCACCATGATCGAACTGGCGCGCGAGATCGCGATCTTCCGCCCGACGCTCGAGCAATTCGTGCGCGGCGCACCGGATGCGATCCTTCTGGTGGAATTCGGCGAGGACGATCACGACGAGAATCTGCGCCGGCTGAAGCAGCTCTCGGCGCTGATGGGCGATCTTGGTTATGCATGGACGAAGGACGGCCTGAAGCAGGGTGGGGTGGTGGATATCCTCGATCCAGCGCTGCAGGCGGCAATCACCGAGGTTCGCACCTCCGGCCTCAACATCATGATGTCGATGAAGGACGAAGGGAAGCCGGTCTCCTTCGTCGAGGATTGCGCGGTGCCGCTGGAGCATCTTGCGGAGTACACCTTGAGGCTTACCGACGTGTTCGAGAAGCACGGCACCCGCGGCACCTGGTACGCGCATGCCGGCGCCGGCTGCCTGCATGTGCGGCCCGTGCTCAACCTGCGGCTCGACAAGGACGTAAAGGCGATGCGCGCGATCGCCGAAGAAGCCTTCGCGATGGTGCGCGCCTACAAGGGCTCGCATTCCGGCGAGCATGGCGACGGCATCGTGCGTTCGGAATTCCATGAATTCATGTTCGGGTCGAAACTGGTGCGCGCGTTCGAGCAGGTGAAGGCACGGTTCGATCCGGACGGCCTGTTCAATCCGGGAAAGATCGTGCATGCGCCGAAGTTCGACGATCGGGCCAATTTCCGCTTCGGCCCCGGCTATCGCGGCGAAGACGTCGCGACCCGGCTCGACTGGTCGGCCTGGCCCGGCTCGGGCGGCGGGTTCCAGGGCGCGGTCGAGATGTGCAACAACAACGGCGCCTGCCGCAAGATCGAAGGCGGCGTGATGTGCCCGAGTTACCGCGTCACCCGCGACGAGCGCGACGTGACGCGTGGGCGCGCCAATTCGCTGCGTCTCGCCGTCACCGGCCAGCTCGGGCCGGACGCGCTGTCCTCCGACGGGATGGCCGAGACGATGAAGCTGTGCGTCTCCTGCAAGGCGTGCCGGCGCGAATGTCCGACCGGTGTCGATATGGCGCGCATGAAGATCGAGGTGCAGGCGGCGCGTGCGGCGCGGTTCGGTTTCCCGCTGCGCGACCGGCTGGTCGGCTGGCTGCCGCGCTACGCGCCTTATGCAATTGCATTTCCCTGGTTGATGAATGCACGCGATATCGTACCCGGCGCGGCGTGGCTGTCGGAGCGGCTTGCGGGTTTCTCGGCGAGGCGGAGTTTGCCGCAGTGGCGGCGGGATGTGTTTCGGGACGTCATTCCGGGGCGCGGGCGGGAGCCCGCGAACCCGGAATCCATAACCACGACCGGGAGTATGGATTCCGGGTCCGGCACTGTCGCGCCGTCCCGGAATGACGAACACCAGGTCGTCCTGTTCGCCGACACCTTCAACCGCTATTTCGAGCGCGAGAATCTCGACGCCGCGGGCGCGGTGCTGACGGCAGCGGGATACATCGTGCAGGTCGCGCAGCCGGCCGATGACAGGAAACGCCCGCTTTGCTGCGGCCGCACTTTTCTGTCGGTCGGCGCCGTCGATCAGGCACGTGAGGAAGCTGAACGCACGCTGGCCGCGCTCGCGCCATTCATCGACAGGGGGATCCCGGTGGTCGGGCTCGAACCGAGCTGCATCCTGTCCTTCCGCGACGAGATTCCGGCGCTGGTGAAATCCGATGCGGCGGACAAGCTGGCCGGGCTGGCGCTGACCTTCGAGGAATTCCTGGCGCTCGAACACAAGGCCGGTCGCCTCGATCTGAAACTGAAATCCACGCCGGGGCGCGCGCTGGTGCATGGACACTGCCACCAGAAGGCGTTCGACGCCTTCGGCCCGGTGCAGACGGTGCTGAAGCTGATTCCCGATCTGAAAGTCGAGACCATCGAATCGAGCTGCTGCGGAATGGCGGGCGCGTTCGGCTACGGCGCCGACACCATCGACGTGTCGCTTGCCATAGGCGAGTTGTCGCTTCTGCCTGCGGTGCGGAAGGCACCGGACGACGCCATCATTGTCGCCGACGGCACCTCATGCCGCCACCAGATTCACGACGGCACCGGCCGCGAGGCGCTGCATCTCGCGCGCGTGCTGGCGGACCGTCTTTGAATTCCGGCTGCGGAAATGAAAGCCGTTGTCAATTCAATCCCACCGCCAGCTTGAAGCGAAACTGCGCGCGGTCGAAATTGTCGAGATCGTAGCGCAGATCGGGATTGTCGATCGAGCGGCCGGAGATTTGCGGCTGCCATGTCGCGTTGAAGGCGATCTTGTCCGTGATCTTCCAGAGCAGCGTCGGTCCGAGATAATAGGCGTAGCCCACGCGTTCGTTGAACCGGGTCCCTGCATAAGCCATCAACTGCCGCAGTTCCGCTCCGACGAACAGATTCTTCGACAGCTGAAACGAAAGCGCAGTCGAAAGCCACGAACCGGACGATTCCACCCAGGTGCTGCGGTCCTCGATCAATTGCTGGCGCTGGCCGACCCAGATCGCGTTGGCGGCCCAGTAAACCCGGTCGGGCACCAGCGCCGCGTCGACCAGGATTTTCACCGCTGCGCCGTAGCCGTCGGTGCGTTTGCCGCTGGTGAGGTCGATCCATGCCCGGTACGGCTCGAACGAAAGGGTAACGGCAAAGGGATTTGTGGCACTGCGCTCGACCAGCCGATGCTTGAGTTCGAAAGTGAGCCCCTCGAATGCGGTAGAGCTGCGATCGTCGAGTTCGGTGACGCCGCGGATGCGATGGTTGGCGACGAAGGCGGAGCCAGCCATCCACCAGTTCTCCGCGAAGGTGTAGCCGAGTTCCGCCTTGTTGCTCAGAACGTTGTAGCTGCCGGTGCGCTTGCCCTCGAATCCGTTCAGTTCGTCGGCGAAGCCGAGATCGCCCTTGTTCCCGACATCGGTCGCGGAGGTGAAACCGAAAATGTCGTCGCCGGGCACCTCCGGAACGCCATCTGGCTTGTCACCATCCGTGCCGCTCTTGGTTTGAGCGTCCGCGTTCACGGTCATCGCGACTGGTGCGGCGCAGACAAGGACAAGACAGGTCAGAAACCGCAACTGCCTGCTCGCCCGAGTCGGCTTCCGCAGGCTCGGTGCTGAAGTCCCATGCTGCAACATATCGCCCCCGCGTCCCGCTCTATCTGGTCGGATCGACGCACGATCGCCGAACCTGCTCCATCTCCTGTATCGCTATTAGGAAGCGTTCGCAACTAGAATACCGATAGTCCGCCTGCTCGGCCGTCACCTCTTTCGCATGGGCTGGGGTTTGGCTTGGGCCGGGGCGGATGCAGGACAGCAGGACACCGGCTGCATCGTTCAACCGGCTATAGCGAGGCTACTCTGCGAGGGTCGCGGTTTGCGGCTCAATCCTCTCCGTAAGCCACGGTCGACAGCAGCGCAATTTCGGCGCGCCGCGAGTCGAGCCGCGTGTGCTGGACCACAATCGGCACGTCGGATTCGAATACCGATGCATAGTCGGTGTCGAGCGGCACCGGCTCGGGATCTTTCAGATCGTTGAAGCGCAGATGCAGGGTGCGACGCGCCGGCACCGAGACGCGATAGTGCACCGGCTCGCGATCCGCGAAAAACACGCTGAGCCGGATCTTGGCGTCGCGCTCCCCGGCATTGAGGATACAGGCGGTCTCATGGGAAAGCAGGGCACGGTGCTGCGAAATGCTCTCGGACGGAATGTAGCCCTCGGGAATGGCCCATCGCGTTTTTCCGATCGCCGGCATGGCTTGTCTCCTCGCTTTTCTGTCAGTTCGGACGATAGGCGCTGCGCCCCTCCGGGACCGCGGACGCCGAATGAGGCAGCGAACCGGCGCTTGCGGTTGCTCCGAGGGTCTCCGCTCCGGTCAGCGCGGTCAGGAAGCGGCCCGGCCATTCGTTGATGTCGTTCTTTGCAAGAATGGCGTAGAGCGCGTTGTGCCGGGCGCGGCGTTCCTCGATCGGCATGGTCAGAGCGCGGTATATGGCGGCGGCGACCGCCTCCGTGTCGTAGGGATTGACCAGCAGAGCAGGCTTGCATTCCACGGCGGCGCCCGCGAACCGCGACAGGATCAGCACGCCCGGATCGTCGGCATCCTGCGCCGCCACATATTCCTTGGCGACCAGGTTCATGCCGTCGCGCAGCGGGGTGACCAGCGCCGCACGCGCGGCGCGGTAGAGCCCGGCCAGGGCGGTTCTGGTATGCGCGCGATTGACGTAACGGATGGGCGTCCACGATGCCTCTCCGTACTGGCCGTTCACCCGGCCGACGGTCGAGGAGACGTTGCGCTCCATGTCCATGTATTCGGGAATTTCGGAACGGCTCTTGGGCGTGATCTGGAGATAGGTCACGTTGTCACGCCATTCCGGGTAGGTGGCGAGGAAGCGCTCGAAAGCCTCGAGGCGGTTCTGGATGCCCTTCGAATAATCGAGGCGGTCGACACCGATGATCATGGCGCGGCCGGACAGCGACGACAGCACGCCGTCGGCGAAGGACGACCTGATGGCGCGGCGCGCCATCTTGTTGAAGCTGTCGGTTTCCACCCCGACCGGGAAGTCACCGATGCGCACGATGCGCTCACCGGTGTCGTAGCCGCGCTTGCGGTCCCCTGGAAAGTGGCACTCGCTTTCCACATAGCGAGCGAAATTCGCAGCGTCGGTCTCGGTCTGGAAGCCGCAAAGATCGTAGTGGCAGAGTGCGGAGATGATGCGCTCATGGTGCGGCAATCCGGTGATGATCTCCACCGGCGGAAACGGCGTGTGCAGGAAAAAGCCGATGCGGTTGCGGTGTCCGCGTTCGCGCAGTGCCTTCGCCAGCAGCAGGAAATGGTAGTCGTGAACCCAGACGACGTCGTCGGGCTTCAGCAGTTCGTGCAGTTCGTCGGCAAAGTGATCGTTGATCTGCGTGTAGCCCGAAAGGTCCTGGCGCGAGAATTCCGCGAGGTCGAGGCGGTAATGCAGAATCGGCCACAGCACGCGGTTGGCAAAGCCGTAATAGAATTCGTCATAGGCCGCCTTGGGCAGGTCGGTGAGCACGAAGGAGACCGGGTCGCCCTCGATGGTGCGGGTCGCCAGGATGTTGGTCGACAGCTTTCCGCTCCAGCCGAACCAGATACCGGGATTGCGCTTGAGCGACGCCATCACGGCGACCTCGAGGCCGCCGGCCCGGGTGACGGACTTCGGTGCCGACACCCTGTTCGATACGACGACTAGCCGCGCCAATACCGGTCCTCCCAGCTTCGTGACAGACGCATCGCGGTCAGGATCAGGCCCGCCATCGAGTAGGTCTGCGGGAAGTTGCCCCAGAGCTGCCCGTTCTGCATGTGAATATGCTCCGCCAGCAGGCCGTAGCGATTGGTGTATTTGAGCGCGTCAACGAACAGGTCGCGCGCCTCCTGCTTGCGGCCGAGCGACCACCAGGCATCGATCAGCCAGAATCGGCAGATCAGGAATTCGCCCTCCGGCACGCCGAAATCGTCCGGACTGGCGTAGCGCATAACGTGGTTGCCGCGCAGAAGTTCACGTTCCATGGCGGCAACGGTCGAGACGAAGCGCGGGTCCTCGGCTTCCACCACGCCCAGTTCATGCATCAGCAGCACACTGGCATCGAGGTCGTCGGAGCCGAACGCCGCCGTGAACGCACCGCGCTTCGCGTTCCAGGACTTCTCCATCATGGCGGCGTGCAGGCGGTCGGCGACGTCGTTCCAGTGATTGGCGCGTTCGACAGAACCGAGCCTCTGCGCGATCGCAGCGAGACGGTTGCAGCCGGCCCAGCACATCGCGACGGAATGCGTGTGGACGCGCTGGCGCCCGCGATATTCCCAGATGCCGGCGTCCGGCGTGAGCGCGAGCCGTTCGGCCTTGCGGCCCAGAACTTCGAGCAGATGGAACAGCGATTCGTCTCCCATCTGCGGCAGCCGGCGGTCGAAGAACATCGGCATCGCAGCAAGAATCACGCTGCCATAGGTGTCGTGTTGTGCCTGTTCGGCGGCCGCGTTGCCGATGCGGACCGGTCCGTCGCTGCGGAAGCCTGCAAGATTTTCCGCGACGCGCTCGTCCATCGGGTCGGCCGGCACGATCGGATAGACCGGACGGATCGTCTCCGCCTCCTCGGACACGAGGTTGATGATGTAGAGGATGAAGTCTTCCATCGTGCGGGTGGCGCCGATCCGGTTCAGCGCCTTCACCACGAAATACGCGTCGCGCAGCCAGCAGAACCGGTAGTCCCAGTTGCGTTGCGAGTGCGGGGATTCCGGGATCGAGGTGGTGTGAGCCGCGACGATGCCGCCGGTTTCCTCGAAATTCGAAAGCTTCAGGGTGATGGCCGAGCGGATCATCGCGTCCTGCCAGTCATAGGACAGATTGAGCCGCCGTACCCATTCGCGCCAATAGTCTCTGGTCTTGTCGAGAAAATCGCGGCAGGTCGGTCCCAGCGCGGCGGGAAATGGCTCGTCGGCGCCGAACACCATGTAGAGTGGGCGCGTCAGCACAAACGAGGATTCGCGCTCGATGTAGGACAGCGGTGCGTCGGTGGTGAGCCGCAATTGCATCGCGCCGCCCCAATAGCGGATGTGGTTGCTGCCGAGCGCCTGATGCGTGACCGGAATGCCGTAATCGTAGGTGGGGCGGAACCGGATGGTGATGCGCGGCAATCCGGCAATCGGCTCGATGATGCGGATCAATTGCGGTGCGCGATAGGTGCGGTCGAGATTCTGGAATCGCGGCGCGAAATCGGTGATGCGCACGGCGCCGCCATGCGCGTCGGTGAGTTCGGTGACGACGATCGGTGTGTTGCGCAGATATTGCGATTTCACATCGCGGATGCCGTCAAGCACGACGTCGGTGAAGCCTTTTTCTTCATCGCCCGCGAGCAGCCGGCAGAATACCGGATCGCTGTCGAAGCGCGGAAAACACCACCAGGTGATGCGTGAGCCGGGCTCGAGCAGGGCCGCGGTGCGGCCATTGCCGATGATCGCGAGGTCGAGGCCGTAATCTACCCTCGGCTGCGTCATCGGCGCTCCTCGCTGAGATGACGCAACCATCCACGCACATCCTGCGGTCCGTCGAAATTGAAGCTCGTTCCCGGTACGACTCCGCCGACCGAGAAGCCGGTGCCGTGAAAATCCGGCAGTACCGCGAATGCGGCATTGTCGGTGACGTCGTCGCCGACGAAGATCGGCTTGCGACCAGTGAAAGGCGGCACGCTCATCATCTCCCGCAGTCCGGTGCCTTTGTCATAGCCGCCGGGCTTGATCTCGACCACGGCCTTACCGGGAAGAATTTCGAGCGAGTCGCAGCGATCATTTTTGCAGACAGCGGTGACGCTTTTCATGATCTCGCCGCCCAGATGCGGCGCCAGCCGATAATGGATCGCCAGCGAATAGCCTTTGTCTTCGACGATCACCCCGTCGCCGATGCGGCCGATTCGCGAGAATTCAGCGCGCAAGGCATCGTCCAGCATCGCGTTGTCGGCCCGCCTGATCTTGCCATCGGGTGCGAAGCGGATTTCCGCACCGTGACCGCCGACGGCGGCGAGCCGCAGCGGATCGAACAGTCGGTCCATCTCGGCAATTGGCCGGCCGCTGACAAAGGCCACGGCGCCCGCAAATTCTCTTGAAAGAGCTGCCAGCGTCGCCCGCAACGCATCCGACACCTTCACCTCAAGCGGGGTGGAGGCAATATCGAGCAAGGTGCCGTCGATATCGAGGAAAATCGCGTTGGTATGAGGGTCGATCGTGGGAGGTAGCTGGTCGGGGCGCGGCTTCGCGGGAGGGGCGGGATCCACGGAGAATTCGCGGCTATCTTGATCGGTCTTGGCAAGGCTGTCAGGCATGCGGCGCAGGCTAACTCATCTTCCAGCCACCGTCGCTTCGCTGCAGTCGCGGCGTCGTGAGGCGGCCGGTTGTTTGGAGACCATGGGGGAGGCAGGCGTGCCCCACGGAAGTGGCGTCAATTTGAGCCCAGGCAAGCGGCGGGTTTGGGCGGCGGATTTGGATTGCGGTTTCCTTTCACGACCGGCAGGCGATTTAACCCTTCGTGGCGGTTATGGGAACCCGCTTGGGTGCAACGCAAAACCGCGCGCAAAGTTCCATTCGGCGCCGGCCCTAACCGTGCTTGACCCGGAGCGGGAAATTTCGACGATTCAGCCATCGGGTTAATCGGAACTTCCGGGTGAGGCATGGCGCCGCGTTTGCGTATCGGTTCGATCACATGGTTCGAACGGCCGGTTCCGTTTCGCATACCCTTCCGCTTCGGCTCCGCCACCGTTACCGCCGCGTCCCAGCTCTTCCTGTTCGTGGAAATCGAGACCGGGGACAGCCAAGGCAGCCAGGTCAGCCTCGGCGCCACGGCTGAGCTGATGGTGCCGAAATGGTTCAACAAGGATCCGGCACTGACCCCGGACGAAACCGTCGCGCAGTTGCGGCGCGCGCTGGTGATCGCGCGCGATGCATATCTGCAACGGCAGGCGCTCGATACCGCGTTTGGGCATCATGCGGCTTGCCATGCCGCGGTGCTGCAAGCCTGTGCGCGCGAAGGCATTCCGGGCCTGGCTGCCGCATTCGGGCCTGCGCAGATCGACAAGGCGATCCTCGATGCGCTGTTGCGCGCTCATCGCCTCGATGTCTTCAGCGGGCTCCGCAGCAACATCGCGGGACTCGATGCGCGGCTCACCCCCGACATCGATGACTTGGCGATTGCAGGCTATCTGCAAAGCCGCAAGCCGCTGTCGCGCATCATGGTGCGGCATACCGTCGGCATGGCCGATCCGGTCGAACAGCTTCCGGATATTCATCGGCTGACCGGCTGCCGCTATTTCAAGCTCAAGCTGTCCGGCGATGTCGCGGCGGACGTAGACCGGCTCCAACGCATCGCGCGTAAGCTCGACGCGGGCGACTTCGATTATCGCATCACGCTGGACGCCAACGAGCAATATGGCAGCCATGACGCCCTGACCGCGCTCGGCGACGCGCTGCTGCGCCAGGCGCAATTTGGAAATTTTCTGCAACGGCTGCTGTATGTGGAGCAGCCCCTGCCGCGCGATCTGACCGTCACAACTCCGCTCGGCACGTTTGGAGAGAGCTTCGCCGTCATCGTGGACGAAGCGGAGAGCGACTACGACACCTTCCCGCAAGCGGTCGCGCTCGGTTATCGCGGCATATCCTCAAAGGCCTGCAAGGGCATCTACAAGTCATTGGTCAATGGAGCGCGGGCGGCGCGCTGGCTGGAGACGGGAACGGCGCGAACCTTCGTCGCCGCCGAGGACCTAACCTGTCAGGCCGGCCTGGCGGTCCAGCAGGATCTGGCCCTCCTGGCCTTCCACGGGATCGCGCATTCGGAGCGCAACGGGCATCATTTTGTCGGCGGTTTCCCGTCCACTCGGGCCGAGGAAATGCGGGCCTTCAGGAGCGCTCACCCCGACCTGTACGAAGAGCGCGACGGACAGGCTCGGCTGGCGATCTGCGGCGGAGCGCTTGCGATCGGGTCGCTGTCGCAACCCGGGTTTGCGTCCGGTGTAGACCCTCAGTACATCCGCCGCTCCGCGACCGATTTCCAGGAGCCTGCGCCCCAGTAAATCGAGGGAAGGAAGGGGCCTTTTCATCTTTTAACCAACCGGTTAAAAGAGCCGGCAAAGCAGCGAGTGAGGACCCAGGAGATGGCGGCGCGACGGCTCGGGATCATCATGCATGGTGTGACCGGGCGGATGGGGATGAATCAACACCTCATCCGCTCGGTCCTGGCCATTCGCGAGCAGGGCGGTGTGGTGCTGTCGGACGGCAGCCGCGTGATGCCGGACCCGATCCTTGTCGGGCGAAATCCGGACAAGATTTCCGCGCTGGCGCAGCAATATGGCGTGACCCGCTGGGCCACCGATCTCGACAAGGCGCTCCTCAATCCGGACGATGAAGTGTTTTTCGACGCTGGCACCACCCAGATGCGGCCCGAGCTCCTGGAAAAGGCGATCGCGCATGGCAAGCATGTCTATTGCGAGAAGCCGATCGCGACCGATCTGCAATCCGCGCTGAAGGCCTGCCGGCTTGCGCAGAAGGCCGGCGTGAAGAACGGCGTGGTGCAGGACAAGCTGTTCCTGCCGGGTCTGCTCAAGCTGAAAATGCTCCGCGATTCCGGCTTCTTCGGCCGCATGATCGCGGTGCGCGGCGAATTCGGGTATTGGGTTTTCGAGGGTGACTGGCAGCCGGCGCAGCGCCCGTCATGGAATTATCGCAGCGAAGACGGCGGCGGCATCATTCTCGATATGGTCTGCCACTGGCGCTACGTGCTCGACAATCTGTTCGGCGAGGTGAAAAGCGTGTCATGCCTCGGCGCGCTGCATATTCCGAAGCGGTGGGACGAGAACGGCAAGGAATACAAGGCAACGGCGGATGATGCGGCCTACGCCACCTTCGAGCTGGAGGGCGGCGTAATCGCGCATATCAACATGAGCTGGGTGACGCGCGTCTATCGCGACGATCTCGTCACATTCCAGGTCGATGGCGTGAACGGCTCGGCCGTCGCCGGTCTGACCGAGTGCGTGATCCAGCCGCGCCAGGGCACGCCGCGCCCGGTGTGGAATCCGGACGTCAGGCAGCCGATCGATTTCTACGACACCTGGCAGCCGGTGCCGGACAACACCGTTTATGACAATGGCTTCAAGGTGCAGTGGGAGATGTTCATCCGCCATGTGGTCGAGGATGCGCCGTACCGCTACACCCTGATCGAAGGCGCCAAGGGCGTGCAGCTTGTCGAATGCGCGCTGCAGAGCTGGAAGGAACGGCGGTTCGTCGATGTGCCGGCGTTGAAGGTTTAGAGCCTCTGTGCCGCAACGCGCACAATGGGCTCCCTCTCCCCGTTCTTACGGGGAGAGGGGTGGGGCGAGGGGCAATGCTGAGGTATCAGGTCGTGTGGAAGCTCCCCTCACCCGGTCTCCTTCGTTGCACTCAGTCGACCGACCTCTCCCCGCAGGCGGGGAGAGGTAAGAGCAGAGCAAGTCGGGAGGTTTTGCCATGAACCGCTATGAACGCCCGCGTGCCGGCCTCACCATCGCGCTGCCGCGCGCCGACCGCAGCATGGAAGACTTCGCGGTCTCCGCGCCGGCCGATTTTCCGGCAAAGGTCAGCGCGCCGCTGAACCGGATCGCATTTGCGGCCGCGCATGTTGTGGCCGATCCGCTGGCCGATTCCGATCCCTGGCTCGATGCGCCGGTTGACTGGGACCGCACCATCGCGTTTCGCGAGCATCTCTGGGATCTCGGTTTCGGCGTTGCGGAGGCGATGGACACCGCGCAGCGCGGCATGGGCATGAGCTGGCCGCAATCGCTCGAACTCATCCGCCGCTCGGTCGCGGCGGCAAAGCCGCGCAAGGGGCTGGTCTTTTCCGGTGCCGGCACCGATCAGCTTGCGCCGGAGGACGCAAGGAACATCGACGACGTGATCCGCGCCTATGAGGAGCAGATTGCCGCCATCGAGGCGTTCGGCGGTCGGATCATCCTGATGGCCTCGCGCGCGCTGGCGCGGGTCGCGAGGTCGGGCGACGATTACCGCAAGGTCTATGGCCGCGTGCTGTCGCAGGTGAGAGAACCGGTGATCATCCACTGGCTGGGCGACATGTTCGATCCGGCGCTGGCTGGCTACTGGGGCACGGACAATCTCGAAGCGGCGATGGACGTCGCGGTCGAGATCATCAACGCGCATGCCGCCAAGGTCGACGGCGTCAAGATTTCGCTGCTCGACAAGGACAAGGAAATCGCGATGCGGCGCCGCCTTGCGAAAGGCGTGCGCATGTATACCGGCGACGACTTCAACTATGCCGAACTGATCGCGGGTGACGCGCAAGGCCATTCCGATGCGCTGCTCGGCATCTTCGATGCGATCGCGCCGGCGGCCGCGGCTGCATTGATGGCGCTAGCGAAGGACGACAACAAAACCTTCCACGGCATTCTCGGGCCCACCGTGCCGCTGTCGCGGCATATCTTCCGGGCGCCGACACGGTTCTACAAGACAGGCGTGGTGTTCATGGCCTTCCTCAACGGTCATCAGGATCATTTCATCATGGTCGGCGGGCAGGAAAGCGCGCGCTCGACGCTGCACCTTACCGAGATTTTCCGGCTCGCCGATGCGGCGGGGCTGCTGCGCGATCCGGAGCTTGCGGTCGAGCGCATGCGGACGTTGCTGGCGGTGCGGGGGATGTGATGATGCTGAGACTTCGTGTCCCGGGCGTAGCGCAGCGTGCAACGGCTCGCTGCAGAGCCGGAATCCATCTTTTCTGAACGGGGCTCCGGCTCTGCGGTGTACCACTTCGCTTCGCTTGTGCTGCACCACGTCCGGGACACGAGAATGGTGTCATGCGCGATCTCTCCAACGATCATAACTGGCTCTCCATCAACACCGCCACCGTCCGCCAGCAGGCGGATTTGATCGGCATCGTCGAGGCCTGCGCGCGGCGCGGCATCCGTGCGGTGTCGCCCTGGAGAGATCAGGTGGCGCATGTCGGGCTTGAGCGCGCCGTCGCGGCGGTGCGCGATGCCGGGCTGAAGCTTTCAGGCTATTGCCGGGGCGGCATGTTGACGTCCGATGCCGCGCACCGGCAGGAGATGCTCGATGAGAATCGGCGCGCGATCGACGAGGCTGCGGCGCTTGGTTCACCATGCCTCGTGATGGTGGTGGGAGGTCTGCCGCAATATTCCCGGCCGGGATCGGATCCATCAAAGGATATTCGTGCGGCGCAGGCGCAGGTGACCGAGGCGCTGGCCGAGGTCTTGCCGCATGCGCAGAACGCCGGCATGCCGCTCGCGATCGAACCGCTGCATCCGATGTATGCCGCCGACCGCGCCTGCGTGAACACGGTGCGGCAGGCGCTCGACATTTGCGACAGGCTCGATCCGCAGCGAACCGGCGTGGTCGGCGTTGCGATCGATACCTATCACGTGTGGTGGGATTCCGATGTGTGGAGCCAGATCGCGCGTATTGGAAAGAAGCGGCTGCTCGCTTTCCATGTCTGCGACTGGCTGGTGCCGACCAAGGACATGCTGCTCGATCGCGGCATGATGGGCGACGGCGTGATCGACATTCCGGCCTATCGCCGCGCCGTCGAAGCGCAAGGCTTTGACGGATTCGTCGAGGTGGAACTGCTGTCCAGCGATTGGTGGTCGCGCCCGCTCGACGAAGTGCTGGACACTGTGATTGCGCGCTATCGCACGGTGGTCTGACTGAGATCAGTCGGGCGTCGCGCGCTCCTTGTCCGGCAGCGGACCATCGGGCGTTGCAGGCCGATTTCGCTCATCGCCGCCCGGACGCTCCGGGCTTTGCTCGTAGGTTTCGAGCGCCACATCATCGTCCTTGGTGACGGGTTGGATCACGTCGCTCTTGCGCGCCGGACGCCCCCGGTTCGAAACGGTGTCGGGAGAGGGGCGGTTTTTCGGATCTTCCATGTCGCAATCCCAGTTGTGGAAACCGAAACCAACGCGCCGCCACGGCGTCCGTTCCGTCCGGAACATTGATCGGTCCCGCGCGTTGCCGGGGTACTGATTTCACAACAACGCAGCGGAGGTATCACGATGGACTGGAATCGTGTGGAAGGTAACTGGAAGCAGCTGAAGGGCAAGGTCAAGGAGCAGTGGGGCAAGCTGACTGACGATGACCTCGACACCATCAACGGTCGCCGCGACCAGCTCGAAGGCAAGATTCAGGAGCGTTACGGCCTTGCCAAGGATCAGGTCAAGAAAGACGTCGATACCTGGTACGGCTCGCAGCGCTGGTAACAATCTGCACATCTCACCTTGAAGAAAGAGGCCTCCGATCGCGGGGCCTCTTTCGCCTGCGCGGTAGAATGCGTTCACCATTCCCGCAACGTTGCGCAAGCCTTTAACCGGATCGCATTCTTGCGACCCTACAACCACTGCGAATGGCCGTCACAACGGGCTGAAGACCCGGCAATCGCGGCCTCGCGGGGATGGGGAAATGCTGCGCGTCGCGGGGGTAATCCTTGTTGCATTGGCCTGCATGCGGCCGGGCATGATGCACGCCGAGGAAGGCCGGTTTCAGGCGACTTCGGAGGCTCGACATTTCAGGCTCGCGCTGAAATGGC
This sequence comes from Pseudorhodoplanes sp., assembly GCF_050250235.1. Taxonomy (GTDB): domain Bacteria; phylum Pseudomonadota; class Alphaproteobacteria; order Rhizobiales; family Xanthobacteraceae; genus Pseudorhodoplanes. The sequence goes on along the minus strand of NZ_JBFWPA010000032.1, from coordinate 38,532 downwards.
ATGCTGCGACGCGCCGGATGTCGGAAGACGAGTTCCGGCTTGCAGCTTGCGTCGCGGAATTGTCCTCTTGCGATGACGGCGAGACGCGTCTGCGATCGATCATCGAAGAGGGGCGGTCACGCGAGGGTCGCGCCCGGATCGGGGGTATCAACCGCGCGGTGAATCTCATGATCCGCCCGGCAAGCGACGTGCTTCGGTTCGGCGTCGCCGACCACTGGGCAAGCCCGCTTGAAACCGTCAGTGCCGGCGCCGGCGATTGCGAAGATTACGCAATCCTGAAACTGCTCGCGCTGCAGGCGGCCGGTATCGCGCGCGACGATCTCAGGATGATCATCGTACATGATCACGTGATGCGACGGGATCATGCCGTCGCCGCCGCGCGTGTCGATGGACGGTGGCTGTTGCTCGACAACCGTACCTTCGCGCTCGTCGATCTTGCCGATACCCGCTACCGCGTGCTGGCGCAACTCTCGCCCGACGTTGACCATCCGCATTATGCGGCGCTTGAAACGGCTGCTCCGCAGGACGACGGCGGCGTCATGTGAACCCGGACCTGTGACGCGCGAACTGGGTCGCGCGGCGCGCCTATGTCGTGCGCGTGTCGGCCGCGGCCTCCAGGGCCTGGATGCGCGCCTTGTAGACATCGATCTCCTGTTCCAGACGGGCCATATTCTGCAGCAGGCGCTCGCTCGTCAGCTTCAGGAAATAGAACCCGAAATCCGGATCCTGAAAATACAACTCGCGCACCTTGTCGTAGATGATGAACAGCACCTGGCCATCCTCGATGCATTCGACGGTCGCGGTGCGCTTGTTGTCGGGTGCAAGGAAGCCGAGTTCTCCCATGACGCGGCCGGGCGGCAATTCGACGCCGAATTCCTTGACCAGGAACTTGCCGGTTACCGTGTAATACATGGCGTTTGCCACATCGCCCTTGTGAAACAGCACGTCGCCCGCTTTGAAGTTTCGCTTCGTCATGAACGGCTTCAGCCATTCCATGTCGAGGTCGCCCTGCGAGGCGACCTTCACGCGCTTGACCAGTTGCTGGATCTGGTAAAGCCGGAAGACATTGATCGGCAGCAACACGGCATACATGAAGAAGGTCGGCAGTGCCTTGGCAAGAAGGCCATAACCCATGAACAGGATGTTGCTGATGATCGCGGCAATGCGCAGCGGGATCATGGTGCGCAGTGTGACCGAGGCGACGTAGAAGATGCCGCCGATCAGGCCGAGCAGATTCGCCAGGTCCATCTTGGACCTGATAAAATCGATCAGGTAGGTGGCGAGATAGCCCAAATCCATTGGTCACTCCAACGACCGATCGGGAGAATCCGGCGCGTCCAGCCGATTCCTTTCATGTCCCAAGCGCATCGGCAAGAATCGAATGAGGCTGCTCAAGGCAACCGGAATTGCGACAGGTAAGGACTACAAGTCGATGACCAGGCCTTCCATGGCCGCGATGGTTCCCGGCCTTGCCAGCCGCGCCTTCGCCAGCAATTCGTCCATTGTCGCGTCGTCGTGCTCGGGCGCGTGATGAAACAGGCAGAAGGTCTTGACCGAGGCAGCATCCGCCAGCCGCACGCCATCCTGCCAGGTCGAATGCCCCCAGCCCTTTTTGGCTTCGATCTCGTCCTCGGTATAGGCGGTGTCGTAAATGACGAGATCCGCGCCGCGGGCTGCCGCGATCAGGGCCTCGTCGCGATCTTCTGGCCGTCCCTCATTGTCGGTGAGATAGGCGACCGACCGGCCCTTGTAGTCGATGCGGTAGCCGGTGGCGCCGCCCGGGTGGTTGAGCGCGACCGTGCGTATCGTCACGCCGCCGCCCGGAGCGACCGGTTCGCCCGCCTTGAAGTCGCAAAACTCGATATCCGCCTGAAACCTGTCGATGCCGACCGGGAATAGCGGTTCGCTCATCATGGAATGCATCACGGACTTCAGCCGGAAGTCGGGCAGCAGGTTGCCCGCCCATATCCGGAAGCGGTGCTGCGGCTGATAGAACGGCGCAAAGAACGGAATGCCGATGACGTGATCGTAGTGACAGTGAGTCAGAAGCAGGTCCGCATCGATGGCTTCGCCATCTTGCATCAGCTTGTCGCCGAGCTCGCGCAGCCCGGTACCGGCGTCGAGAATGAGCAGGCGCTGACCGCAGCGCACCTCAACGCAAGGGGTATTTCCGCCGTAACGCTTTGTCGCGGGTCCGGGGCAGGGGACCGAGCCGCGCACGCCCCAGAACCGGATCGTGAAGTCTGACATTGACGTATCCGCTCCCCGCGTTGCGGCCGCTAAAGCGCTGGGCGCATCGTAAGCGGCCATTCCGGCCCGCCACAAGCTCGATCACGCGCTTTTGCGTTTGGCCCGCGCGGGCGGTCGCGTTCGATGCAAGTGGGCGGTTGGAGTCTCATTTCGATCGGGCGCTCGCCACTATTTAGTTTCATACGCAAATACGCCATCCCACGAGTCCGGCGGCGGGGCAACACGAAAAGTCTCGATGCGAGACAGATAGAGGTCGAACACCTCGGTCAAGCCGTAGGTCTCCTCGGCCTGCTTGGCCCGTTGCAGCGCGTTCTCCGCGCCGGCCCAGTCACGGCTTCGGTACAAGGTCAGCATCTCTTCGGTGAGATCGGCGATGGTCCTGAAGCTGCCGCTCTCGGCAACAGCGTGATCGCCGAGCAAGGCATAGATGCTTTCGGGCTCGGTCTTGCCCTTGACGGTAATCAGGTCGATGCGGAGTGCAGCGAAGCGGCCATTGACCTTTTCCGCCGTCCGCGCCCCGAGGATGATCGGGGTGCCATAGGTTTTCGTGCGTCCTTCGAGGCGTGAGGCGAGGTTCACCGGATCGCCCAGAACCGAATAATCGAAGCGCAGGTCCGAGCCCATGTTGCCGACCACGCAGGTGCCGCTATTGATGCCAAGGCCGATTTTCATCGGCAGGAACGGCAAGCCGTCCTCCAGCGCTTCGGCTTCGCGCTCGTGATTCAGTTCGTCGATCTTGCGCAACATGTCGAGCGCGGCAGCACAGGCATTCACCTCGTGCCCGGGAACCTCGAGCGGCGCATTCCAGAACGCCATGATGGCGTCGCCGATATACTTGTCGATCGTGCCCTTGTGCTCGATGATCGAATTGGTGAGCGGCGTCAGCAGCCGGTTCATCAGCTTGGTCAGGCCCTGCGGATCGTCCTTGAAGGTCTCGGAGATCGTCGTAAATCCGCGCACGTCGCTGAACAGGATCGTCATGTCGCGGGTTTCGCCGCCGAGCACCAGCTTCTTTGGCGAATTCGCGAGCTGCTCCACCAGCGTCGGCGAGAGATAGTGGCTGAAGGCGGACCTGATCCGGCGGCGATCCTTCTGCTCGCGGAAATAATTGATGAAGACCAGCGTGAGATAGGTGACGAAGATCGCGATCAGCGGGAACGATATGTCGAACAGAAGTCCGTATTGCACGTAGAGATACCAGGAACTGCCGGCGAGCGCTGCCGCGACCGCAAACCCGAACAGCAGCAATGCCGTGACCCCCATCAGCGGAGCCAGTATGACGATGGCGATGCCGACCAGGGCAGTCACCACGATCTCCGCGCCGTTGGCGTATTCCGGCCGCGACAGCAGCGATTGCGTGAAGATGTTTTCGATGATCTGCGCGTGGACCTCGACGCCGGGCATGTCGACTTCGACCGGCGTCGCCTTGAGGTCGAGCAGGCCGGCGGCCGACGTTCCGATCAGCGCCAGGCGCCCCTGGAAGCGGTCGGCAGGGAAGTTGCCCTCCATGACGTCCTTGGCCGAGACGAAACGTGCGGGATCATGCGGAGCGAAGTTGATCCAGAGCCGCCCGTTCTTGTCGGTCGGGAACGCGCCCGGTATGCCCTGAATGGCGACATCCTGGATGCCGGTGGCGCCGTCGGTCCTGATCAGCAGCGCGCCGGCGCCGGTTGCCACCCGCAGGATTTCCATGGTCAGCGCCGGCACCCGCTGGCCCCCGGCTTCCACGATCAGCGGCACGCGCCGCACCACGCCGTCGCGTTCCGGAATGAGCGTCAGGTTGCCCCGCCCGGCGGCGGCATCGTCCAGAACCGGGATGTTGCGAAGCAGTCCCTCGAACTTGAAAAGGAAGGGCCCGGGTTCGCCGATAAAGGCGAGGGCAGAGGTCTGCGGCGGCGCCGGGGTCGGGGTGATCACCGCCGCCTGTCCCATCACGACCTTGCCCTGACTCATCACCGCCGCCAGCACGTCATCGTTGCTCGGCAACGATTTCATCTTGTCGCGGGTCGCCTGGTCGATCTGCGGAAGCGATTGCGCGACGTTGGCCGGCGACATGCGATCGGGCTCGGTCATCAGGATATCGAACGCGACGACGACCGCACCCGCCTTCTGCAGCCGTGCAACCAGTTCGGCGATCAGCGTGCGCGGCCATGGCCATTGCCCGAGCGCGCGCAGGCTCGCCTCGTCGATATCGACGATCACCGCCGGCCGCTTGTCGGGCGCGGCGACCCGCGGCTTGAGCGCTTGATAGAAATCGAAGCTTCGCCACCGCAGATTTTCGAGCGGCGCCGGGTCCCAGATCCGAAGTGCCATGAAGCCTGCAAGCAGGACAAAGCCGGTGGTCCGTGTCAGCCCGAACCAGCGCAGAAGACTGAAGCCGCCGCTGAGCGCGGCACGTTGCTCGCGCTCCTCCCGCCGCTTTTCGCGGACCGCGAGGCGCCGTTCGTTCAGGCGATGGAGCTGGTCTTTCAGATTCGGTCGGGCCACGGCCGAACGCTACTAGAGTGCCCGGCATTGCGCCAGATTGACGCGCTCGACGGATCGGCCGGTGTGGCGGAAGTCCGGCAGGGCGGTCCGAGATCATCCTCCTGCAACCATGCCGGGTCGGGGGCGGGTGTGAGACGTCGAAGAGCATCCGCGGAAGAATATTTTACCATATCGGGCCGTATCGTCGCCGCGGCGTCAACCAAGCATGATTGATTTTGTTGCGCTTTTAACCCCCCGCCGCGCATGATGGGCGATCGGTAGCGTAGGGGTCGGTGGAATGAAGGCGATCATCGTAGGAGGTGGGGTCGGGGGCCTGACGACGGCGCTGATGCTGCATGCCCGGGGCATCGACTGCGAGGTTTTCGAGCAGGCTGACCAGATCCGCGAGCTGGGTGTCGGAATCAATACCCTGCCGCATGCCATCAGGGAGCTGGCGCAGCTCGGCCTGCTGGACCGGCTCGATTCGGTCGCGATTCGGACCTACGAGCTATTCTACTGCAACCGGTTCGGTCAGGAAATCTGGCGCGAGCCGCGAGGCACCGATGCCGGTTTCGACTATCCGCAATTCTCGATCCATCGCGGGCGGCTGCAGGGCGTGATTTATGCCGCTGCGCGGGCGCGTCTGGGTGAGTCGCGCGTCCATACCGGGCATCGGCTCGGCTCCTTCCGCCAGGATGAGACCGGCGTCACGGCGTATTTCTTCGACCGTGCCGGCTCGCACATCCGAACCGCGCAGGGCGACATACTGATCGGCGCCGACGGGCTGCACTCTTTCGTGCGCGCACAGCTTTTCCCGAACGAGGAGCCGGCGCGCTTCACCGGCACGGTCTTGTGGCGCGGCGCGCTCGATTGGCCGAAATTCCTGACCGGCCGCTCGATGGTGATCGCGGGCGGCATGGCCGGAAAGCTGGTGCTCTATCCGATTGCGGAGGGATCGCGCGAGGACAGGCGTCTCACCAACTGGGCGGTGATGGTGAAGGTCTCCGAGGGTGGCGGCACGCCGCGCAAGGAAGACTGGTCGCGGCCCGGCCGGTTCGAGGACCTGATGCCGCATGTGCAGAAATTCGCGATCCCCTATTGCGATGCCAGGGCCCTGATCGAGGCGACACCGGAATTCTGGGAATATCCCCTCTGCGACCGCGATCCCCTGCCGCGCTGGTCGCATGGCCGGGTGACGCTTCTGGGCGATGCTGCGCATCCGATGTATCCGGTCGGCTCCAACGGCGCGTCCCAGGCGATTCTCGATGCGCGCTGCCTGGCCGACCGCCTGCGCGATTCCGATCATCCGCGGCATGCGCTCTTCGTCTATGAGCAGGAGCGGCTGCCGATGACCACGCAGATCGTGATGATGAACCGGAAGGGCGGTCCGGAAGGCGTGATCGACGCTGTGGAAGAGCGTGCGCCCGAAGGCTTTGCGAATATCGACGACGTGCTGTCCTACGAGCAGCGCAAGGCGATCGTGCGCGGCTATGCCGGTGCGGCGGGCTTTGCGCGCGAGCAGGTCAACCGCCCGGCGGCGAAGGCGGCATAGTTCGGCGACCTTGTGTGTGGTGTGTAGCCTGACGAGCGTAACGACACAAAGGTCAAACCGACCCGCATGTCGCTTGCGCTCATGCGGGCTTCAGACGCCGGAGAGAGCGAAGGCTATCCCTCCCCATCCTTGCCGCGCCTGAACAACCCGAGATTCAGCGTGGTCAGCAGGATGCTGATCGCGAGGATCCCGAACATGATGATCTGTTCGTAACGGATCGCGGTCTCCGCGCGAGCGGCGAAGGCGGCATCGCCGCTGCTGGCCGCCAATTCTCGGACGTCGGCGCGGAAGCCGCTGATGCCCCACAGCGCCGCCATCGCCGCAATCGCGATGGCAGCGATGCCGAGGACAAAGAGAATTCTGAGCCAGCGCGGCATGACCGCGCCATCTAGTGCAGTTTGATAACGATTTGACGACGCTGCGCCCTATCACGCTTCCGGAGGCGGCGGCAGGAAGATGACCTCGTGCCGTGCCGCGAGCGCCACCACTTCGTCGGGCTTCTGCTCCTTCATGGAGTGGATGCCCCAGAACAGGTCATAGAGCTTGCGGGTCGGGGTAACCCAGAACATGCACTTCACCGGCTGGTCGGACTTGTTGAAAATGCCGTGCGGCACCTGCATCGGCAAGCGGATCGTGTCGCCAGCGGTCGCGGCATAGTCGCGGCCGTCGAGCAGGAAATCGAGCTTGCCCTCCAGCATGTAGATGAATTCATCCTGGGTCGGGTGGATATGAGGGGGCACGAAAGTGCCGGGCGGGAAGGTCGCATGCCAGGCGAAGCTCTGCTCCGAGAGCACCTTGGGCACATAAGTCTGGCCGAGAATGTTCCAGACGATGCCGTCGATGCCGGTTGCGGCCTTGGTGATGCCTGCCGAGAGCGGTTGCATGGGACCCTGACTCCGTTCGTCTGTCGATGCTTGTGCTGCATTTAACCAGAAAGGATACGGGATCGAAAAGCGTCCGTGGGGCACGGCCCCTCTCTTTTGGCAAGAACGTAAATGCAGACGCCGCAATTCAGCGCCGGAAGCCGGGTCTTTGCAACGCAGACGCGAGCTTAATGTTAACAGCGATCAGGGAGCCGGCGCCCGCGTGCCGGATCGGTGCCCAGGGATGGCTTCCGCCCGCGCGCTGCCGATCTCGGACGGGCGCCGCCCGGACAGCCTCTTGTGCAAGTGCACCATCATCGCCATGCCGAATAGCGGGGTGGCCAGATTGACGATCGGAATCGACACAAAGGCCGCGATCAGCAGACCCGCCGTGAATATGGTCGCCTGATGGGCCTTGCGGAGCGCCTTGGCCTCGGCTGGCGGACGAAACCGCATCGCGGCCAGTTCGAAATATTCTCGGCTGAGCAGCCAGGCTGCCGCGAGGAACAGGATCAGGAAGCCGAGCCCGGCGAACAGGATGAAGGGCAGCGCAATCAGGTAGATCAGAAGCGCGATCAGCGCGGTTTTTGTGCCCTCGAGAACCGAACGCCCGAGAGGCAGCGCCGTGCCGATCGGATCGGCCGGATAATAGGTGCGCTCGACAATCTCGGCGATCTCGTCGACGAAGAATGAGCCGACAAACGCGGTCACCGCCGGCATCAGGAAAATGCCCCCGACCACGATGCCCAGGGCCGATGCGATCGAAGCGAACCAGATGATCCAGGACAACGGTGCGTGCGAATTGGGACCGAGCGCACCTTCCGCCCAAAGACCGCCGCTGACCGTCAGCCAGTCGAGAAACTTGTAGAGGCCGACGCCGAGCAGCACGATCGTCACGACGGCGAGCAGCATCGACTTGATCAGCACCGACCGGAACGGCGGCGAGAACATCTGGATCAGGGCCTTGAAAGCGGCGTCGAACATCGGAGAAGGGCTCCAGCCCGGAAACGGCATCAGCCGCTAGACATAAAGATACAAGCGGCCGGCACAAGTGTGGCCACGAATGCGGTCGGCAGGCGGTAGGCTGCAATCTCCGGACGTGCCACCCACCCCCTCCCGAACTTCCCCCGCAAGGGAAAAAAGGGCACACCGCATGCGCGGAGAGAGAACGACCTGCAAGCAGAGCCACGACATGCTGCACGCGAAACGCAAATGGCCGGGACGAGCCCGGCCACAGTGACATTCTGCAAGGGAGCGCGGGTCAGCGCCGCCGGTCGGCCTTCTTCAGCCGCACCACCACGTCGATCCGCGCGATCTCGTAGCCTTCGGGTGCCACCGGCATCTTGTCGACGATCACGTCCGCGCCGGGGATGTCGACCAGTTCGTTCTCGCCTTCGACAAAGAAATGGTGATGTTCGGAGGCGTTGGTGTCGAAATAGGTCTTGGAGCCGTCGACCGCGACCTGGCGCAGGAGGCCCACTTCGGTGAACTGGTGCAAGGTATTGTAGACGGTCGCAAGCGACACCGGCACCTTTGCCTTGCTCGCTTCCTCGTACAGCATTTCCGCCGTCAGATGCCGGTCGCCCTTGGCGAACAGGATCCAGCCAAGCGCCATGCGCTGGCGGGTCGGGCGCAGCCCAACCTCCCGGAGCATCGACTTCACGTCATGCCACGGACAGCCGTTCAGGTCGGCGCGGCGCGGGTCATGAGCCGGATGCAGCCCCGGATGCGATGGCACCGGAACAGCCTCCGACGGCGTGGAAAAAACGACGGTACGCGGTGGGTTCATTGCTCTCATTGCCCCTTGGTCCCGGTTCAAGGCCGGGATTGGTTGCATATGTAATTATAGCCGGGGGCAGCGACCACTTGCAACCGTTTCGCATCTGACCAGTTTAGAATAGCACAAATCCGCGGCTTTGCCGGCCACTTGCCGCTGTGATAGGAACCGCGCGGAATTTTTCCGCCCCTGTCATCCCCAGTTTTGGAGAACGGAACCGGCATGCAAAGCCGTCGAACCAGTTTCGAATTCGAGGACCTTCTGGCCTGCGGCCGGGGCGAACTGTTCGCCGGGGGACCACAATTGCCGCTTCCGCCGATGCTGATGTTCGACCGGATTTCCGAGATGTCCGAACAGGGCGGCGAGTACGGCAAAGGCATGGTGCGGGCGGAACTCGATGTGCGGCCGGATCTCTGGTTTTTCGCCTGCCATTTCAAGGGCGATCCGGTCATGCCGGGCTGCCTCGGCCTCGATGCGCTTTGGCAATTGCTGGGCTTTTTTCTCGGCTGGCTTGGATCGTCGGGCAACGGCCGCGCGCTCGGGATGGGCGAGGTGAAATTCTCCGGCCAGGTGCTGCCAAGCGTGAAAAAGGTGGTCTACGGGCTCGAAATCAAACGGGTGATGCGCTCCAAGCTGATTCTCGGCATCGCCGATGGCTGGCTGTCCGCCGATGGGAATGTGATCTACCGCGCCAGCGATCTGAAGGTCGGCCTGTTCAAGCAGGACGCGCCGATGGCCGCGGGCGCCTGATCTCCCCACTAAGTCTTGCGATCTTGGCCCGGACCGGCCAAGTGTTCGCTGTGAAGTGTCCCTGTCGGTTGCTCCGATGTCGGGGGCGGCGTGGGGCCGCGGGGGCGTTCTGACATTTTGATTGGCGAGGCAGTCATGCGGCGAGTGGTCGTGACCGGGATGGGCATTGTCTCGTCCATCGGCAACAACACGCAGGAGGTTCTGGCCAGCCTGCGCGAAGCGAAATCCGGCATTTCGAAGTCTGACGAATTCGCCAAGCATGGCTTCCGCTGTCAGGTGGCGGGCGCGCCGTCCTTCGATTCGGAAAGCGCCATCGATCGCCGCGCCATGCGCTTCCTCGGCGAGGGCGCGGCCTGGAATCACGTCGCCATGGAGCAGGCCATTCGCGACAGCGGCGTCGAGGACGGCGACATCTCCAACGAGCGGACCGGCATCATCATGGGCTCGGGCGGCCCGTCCACCAGCGTGATCGTGGAAGCGGCCGATATCACCCGCGAAAAGGGGTCGCCCAAGCGCATCGGGCCGTTCGCCGTGCCGAAAGCGATGTCGTCCACGGCATCGGCGACGCTCGCGACCTGGTTCAAGATCAAGGGCGTGAATTATTCGATCTCATCGGCCTGCGCGACCTCCAGTCATTGCATCGGCAACGCCGCCGAGATGATTCAGTGGGGCAAGCAGGACATGGTGTTTGCCGGCGGTTGCGAAGAACTCGACTGGACGCTGTCCGACCTGTTCGACGCCATGGGCGCGATGTCCTCGAAATACAACGATACGCCGGAGACGGCGTCGCGTGCCTATGATGCGGATCGCGACGGCTTTGTCATCGCGGGCGGCGCCGGCGTGCTGGTGCTGGAAGAACTCGAACATGCCAGGGCGCGCGGCGCGAAAATCTATGCCGAGCTTGCGGGCTACGGCGCCACATCGGACGGTCACGACATGGTCGCGCCGTCGGGCGAAGGCGCCATGCGCTGCATGAAGATGGCGCTCGATGGCGCGAAGGTGCCGGTCGACTACATCAATCCGCACGCGACCTCGACGCCGGTCGGCGATTTGAAGGAGATCGAGGCGATCCGCGATCTGTTCGGGTCGAAATGCCCTCCGATCTCGGCGACCAAGTCGCTGACCGGGCACTCGCTCGGCGCCGCCGGCGTGCAGGAGGCGATCTATTCGCTGCTGATGATGAACAACGGCTTTCTCTGCGAGAGCGCGAACATCAAGACGCTCGATCCCGCCTTCGCCGACATGCCGATCCTGCGCGAACGCAAGGACGACGTGACGCTCGGCGCGGTGCTGTCGAATTCCTTCGGATTCGGCGGCACCAACGCATCGCTCGTGTTCAAGCGCCTGGATGCCTGACACGTCATGCTCTTTATGGTGATCGAGCATTTCGAGGCGGGCCGCGTCAAGGATATCTATCGCCGGGTTCGCGAGCGCGGCCGCATGACGCCCGAAGGCCTGACCTTCGTCGATAGCTGGATCGAGGCCGGTTTCGGCCGCTGCTTTCAGTTGATGGAATGCGATGACATCGCGCTCTTGCAGGATTGGGTCCTGCAATGGGAGGATATGGCTCGCTTCGAAATCGTCCCGGTGCTTCCGTCAAAGGACGTTACCGCTTTGGTACAGAAGCATCTGTGAACATCATTCTCATCTGAGATTGCGATGCGGCTCGCCGAACAGGACATCGACTGGCATGACGGCAACCTGGTCGATATTCATGTCGCGGGGTTACCGGGCGCGAAGCAGACCATCCGGCTGTTTCTCGACCTCTATCCCGACGAGGAAGGCGCCGACCGGCGAAGGCGTTATCTGTGCACCGGCGAGGGGCTCAGGCGCATTCTGTTCTCGGGCGATACGGGGCGTATCCGCAAGCATAGCAAATCCGGCAACATCGATTTCATGCGCGTGGAGTCCGGCCCCGAAACGGAAATCCTGACCGTCACGCTGTTCGGCGGCGTGATCGAGGCGGAAGCGCAAAGTTTTCATCTCACAGAAGCTCTCAAATGACACAATTGATGCAGGGAAAGCGCGGGCTCATCATGGGCGTCGCGAACGACCACTCCATCGCCTGGGGGATCGCGAAGACGTTGGCCGCGCACGGCGCGGAACTTTGCTTCACCTATCAGGGCGAGGCGCTGCTCAAACGCGTTAGGCCGCTCGCGCAATCGGCCGGCTCCGATTTTTTGCTGCCCTGCGACGTGGAGGATATCGCGACTGTCGACGCGGTGTTCGATGCGATGAAGCAAAGATGGGGGACGATCGATTTCTTCGTGCATGCCGTCGGCTTTTCCGACAAGAACGAGCTGAAGGGCCGCTTCTGCGATTCCACGCGCGAGAATTTCATCCGCACCATGGTGATCTCGTGCTTCTCGTTCGCCGAGAGCGCCAGGCGGGCGGCCGACCTGATGCCGGATGGCGGCTCGATGATCACGCTGACCTATAACGGCGGCGACCGCGCCATGCCGAACTACAACGTGATGGGGCTCGCCAAGGCCGCGCTGGAATCCTCGGTGCGCTATCTCGCGGTCGATTTCGGCAAGCAGAAAATTCGCGTCAACGCCATTTCCGCGGGACCGATCCGCACGCTGGCCGGCGCCGGCATCCACGACGCGCGCTATATGTTCGCGTTTCAGCAGCGCCATTCGCCGCTCGGCCGCGGCGTGACGCTGGAGGAACTGGGCGGCGCGGGACTCTATCTGTGCTCGGATCTGTCGACCGGAGTCACCGGGGAAATCCACTTCGTGGATTCGGGCTACAATGTCATTGCCATGCCGCTGCCCGATGCGCTGCGCGCGGAAGCGGATGGCAAGGACGGTGAGCAAGGACGGTGAGTAAGTGAACCGTAGCTTGAGGGGCGACCATATTGTTCGCTGGTCCCCGCGAAAGCGGGGACCCAGAGCCAAGAATTCCGGATTCCCGCTTGGGCGGCAATGAACGGAGTTTGAAGCGGCGGCCACGCACAACAGAAAGGGCGGCCGCGAGGCCGCCCTTTCTGTTTATTGTTCGTCTTTGCGAGAAGCGAAGCAATCCATCTGGCATGTCATCATGGATTGCTTCGTCGCTTGCGCGACGCGACGCAGCGCCTACGCCACTTCGCGCAGGTCGTCCTTGTCGAGGTCGAAGCGGTCGGCGTCCATCACTTTGGCCCAGGCCTTGACGAAGTCCTTCACGAATTTCTCCTTCGAGTCCGCGCAGGCGTAGACTTCGGCGAAGGCGCGTAGCTGCGAGTGCGAGCCGAAGATCAGGTCGACCGAGGTCGCGGTCCATTTCGGCGCCTTGGTCTTGCGATCGACGCCCTGATAGATGCCGTCCGCGTCCGGCGCGTGCCATTCGGTGTCCATCGTGAGCAGGTTGACGAAGAAGTCGTTCGTCAGCTTGCCCGGCTGGCTGGTAAACACACCGTGCTTGCTATCGGCGTAATTGGCACCGAGCACGCGCAGGCCGCCGATCAGCGCCGTCAGTTCCGGACCCGTCAGCGTCAGGAGCTGCGCCTTGTCCACCATCGCTTCGGTCGGCGACATGAATTGCAGCTTCTTCGTGTTGACGTAGTTGCGGAACGCATCGGCCCGCGGCTCCAGCGGCGCGAAGGACGGCACGTCGGTCTGGTCCTGCGATGCATCCATCCGGCCCGGCGTGAACGGCACCTTCACGGTCACGCCGGCATCCTTCGCGGCCTTCTCGACCGCCGCAGCGCCGCCGAGCACGATCAGATCGGCCAGCGACACCTTCTTGCCGAAGCCCTTCTGGATTTCCTCCAGCTTGGACAGCACCGTCTTGAGCCTCGCCGGCTCGTTGACCTCCCAATCCTTCTGCGGAGCGAGGCGAATGCGTGCCCCATTCGCCCCGCCGCGCTTGTCGGAGCGGCGGAACGTCGAGGCCGAAGCCCAGGCGGTCGAAACAAGGTCGCGAACCGAAAGACCGGAGGCGAGAATTTTCGCCTTCAATTCCTCGGCTTCCTTGTCGCCGATCAGCGGATGATCCACGGCGGGAATCGGGTCCTGCCAGATCAGCTCTTCCTTCGGCACCAGCTTGCCGAGATAGCGCACGCGCGGACCCATGTCGCGATGGGTCAGCTTGAACCAGGCCCTCGCGAACGCATCCGCGAACTGGTCGGGGTTCTCCATGAAGCGCCGTGAGATTTTCTCGTATTCCGGATCGAAGCGCAGCGACAGGTCGGTCGTCAGCATCTTCGGCACGTGCTTCTTTTTCGGGTCGAAGGCGTCGGGCACCGTTGCTCCGGCACCCTTCGCGCGCCACTGCTTCGCGCCGGCCGGGCTTTTCTCCAGTTCCCATTCGTAACCGAACAGATTCCAGAAGAAGTTGTTGCTCCACTTGGTCGGCGTCGTGGTCCAGGTGACTTCCGGACCGCCGGTGATGGCATGGGCGCCGATACCGGTTTCGTACTTGCTCTTCCAGCCGAGACCTTGATCCTCGAGCGCACCTGCTTCCGGGTCGGGGCCGACCAGCGACGGATCGCCAGCACCGTGGGTCTTGCCGAAGGTGTGGCCGCCGGCGATCAGCGCCACGGTTTCCTCGTCGTTCATCGCCATGCGGAAGAAGGTCTCGCGGATGTCCTTGGCCGCTGCGACCGGATCCGGATTGCCGTTCGGGCCTTCCGGATTGACATAGATCAGGCCCATCTGCACCGCACCGAGCGGGTCGGAAAGCTGGCGCTCGCCGCTATAGCGCTCGTCGCCGAGCCAGGTGCCTTCCGGACCCCAGTAGAGTTCTTCGGGCTCCCACACATCGGCGCGGCCGCCGGCAAAGCCGAAGGTCTTGAAGCCCATCGATTCCAGCGCGACGTTGCCGGCCAGCACCATCAGGTCGGCCCAGGAAAGTTTGCGGCCGTATTTCTGCTTGATCGGCCACAGCAGTCGCCGCGCCTTGTCGAGGTTTGCGTTGTCCGGCCAGGAGTTCAGTGGCGCGAAGCGCTGCTGCCCGGCACCGGCGCCGCCGCGGCCGTCGGTGATGCGGTAGGTGCCGGCCGAGTGCCAGGCCATGCGAATCATCAGGCCGCCGTAATGGCCGAAATCGGCAGGCCACCATTCCTGAGAGCTCGTCATCAGGGCCGTCAGGTCCTTGATCACCGCGTCGAGGTCGAGAGTCTTGAATTCCTCGGCGTAGTCGAATTCCTTGCCCATCGGGTCCGACAAGCTGGAATTCTTGTGCAGCATCTCGATGTCGAGCGCGTCCGGCCACCAGTCGCGATTCCTGTGTCCCCGGGCGCCGCCGGTGAACGGGCATTTGCCCTTGTCGTCGGTCTTTGCGTCCATGTTGTTGTCACTCCTCCTCAATGATCGAAGCTTGGCTGCTGGGCCGGGACCATGCTCCGTAGATTGGATAAGGTCCAATCGGATTGATTAGTATCAACGATAAGATTATCTTATCGGCAATGATCACACTGCGGCAGCTTCGTTATCTGGATGCACTCGCCCGCCACCGGCATTTCGGCCGGGCGGCCGAGGCCTGTGCCGTGAGCCAGCCGGCTTTGTCCATGCAAATCAAGGATTTGGAGAAGGACCTCGGAATCGCGCTGGTGGAGCGGCGGACCAACGACTTGATGATGACCGAGACCGGGGTCGAGATCGCCCGACGTGCCGAGCGGATCCTCAGCGAGGTCTCGGACCTTGAAGACTTCGCGCGACACCGTGGCGCGGTGCTGTCCGGCACGCTGAAATTCGGCGTGATCCCCTCAGTCGCGCCTTACGTCCTGCCGCACCTGCTCCCGGTGCTGCAGGACATGCATCCCGATCTCGAGCTGGAATTGCGCGAAACCCAGACCCGCTTCCTGATGGAGGAATTGATCCGCGGCGCGCTCGATGTGGTGATGATCGCGCTGCCCGCGCCGCAAGCCGAAATCGAGACGCTCGCGCTGTTCGACGATGCGTTTCTGCTCGCCGCGCCTTCCGCGGACGATCTGCCAAGCCGTGCGCGCATCACCGCCGATGACATCGATCCGAGCCGGCTGATCCTGCTCGAAGAAGGTCATTGTCTGCGCGACCAGGCGCTGGCCTTTTGCAGCGATGCCTCGGGTGGCACCCTGCGCGAGCTTGGCGCCACCAGCCTCACCACCGTGATGCAGATGGTGGCGAATGGCTATGGGGTGACGCTGATTCCGGAAATCGCGATTCCGGTGGAAGCGCGCGACGACCGCGTCAAGCTGCTGCGCTTTGCCAGGCCCGAGCCGTTCCGCACGGTGGGACTCGCCTGGCGCCGCACGTCGTCGCGGGCGCGCGACTTCAGGGCGCTGGGAGAGATTGTGGTCCAGGTGGTGGGCCAATAGCCAGCGCGCGTGCCCGCCATTCGTTCAGCAGCCAGGCGAGGCTCCAGGCGCTCATGCCGTAGGTGTCGGGCAATCCGCCGCCGCGTCCGACGAAGCTGCGGTTGAGGGAGCCGACCGCTCCATCGGTGAGGCCAGCCTCGTCGAACACCACCATCGGCATGCCCACATCGACAACGGAAAACTCGCTCATATCGGACCAGCGGTGAACGCTGCGCTTCAGGCCGTGAAGGATCCGAAAGCCATCGGCATCGAGGCGCAAGGCGGATCCGCGAAGCAGCATGAGCAGGAATATCGGCAGTGCGGCTGCGCAGCCGATCGCGCCGAGCCACATGAAGAACAGCTCTGCCGCGCCCATGTCGGAATACAGCGCCATCCACAGAAGACACCCGCCGAACAGGATGGTGGTGACGAGGAAGAATACGATCTTGCGGACGGGCGTGCGCAGCGTCACCGGATGCGGAAAGCGCTGCAATGCGGCCTCCGGCGATGTGGGCAGGCCTTCGATCCACCATGGCCACAACGCATGCACGGCCATCGCAATGCCGAACAGGAAAAAGAAGAAGCAGACGAAGGCCATCGGCTCGCCGGTGGCGACGATCAAGAAGCTTCCGGCCACCGTGAAGCCGATGCTGATCGCAAGCACGCCGAACCATCTCAGGCGATGCCAGTCGACTGAATCGATGAGACCTTGAACCCGGTACAGGAGACCTTGAATCCGGTCTACGAGACTGCGAACGGAGTTCACGCCTGCAGCGCCCGCTGGCGCCACCCATTCATCAGAGTCTGCAGATTCTCCGGGGACAGTCCGTAGGTGTCCGGCAGCGCCGAATTGCGTCCGATGATGCTTTGGCCGAGAATATTGACGTTGCTCTCGTCGACGTTCGAATCGTCATAGGTGACCACCGTCGACCAGTCACCCTTGACCTGTTCGACAATCGCGGTGCTGCCGATGCCGAATTCACTCGCGTCCTTCCAGCGCACGAACCGCCACTTCCATGGCTGCTTGACACGAAAGCCGTCGCCTTCCAGGCGCAGGCTTGCGCCCCGCAAGAACTGAAAGACGAGGAAAGGCAGGGACAGCACGAGCGCGATCATGCAGAACCAGATCAGCGTGGCAACGAGGAGGCCCGGTCGCTCGGAATTGAGATATGCCGCGCATACGCCCGCGAAGATGACGGCGCAGACGACGAGCAGCGCGGTCTTGCGCTGCGGCACATGCAGTTCCACCGGACCGGGAAAGCGCTGCAGGAGCGCGTCAGGCGTTTCGGCGGGCGCGGACAGCAGCAGGTGCGGCCAGAGCTGCGCCGCGAAGACCGCGCTGCAAAGACCGAAGAACAGGAGGCCCGGCCAGCCGCCGTCGGCTCCGGTGGCGACCATGCCAAGGCCCATGGCAACCAATGCCAGGCTGATGGCGAGAAGGACACCCATGACCCAGCGCGGGAATCGGAACAGGACCATGGCGATGGACTCTGCATGGGTTGCGGTTCGCACAGTCTAGGGCCTGCGACGCGTCCGACAAATCACGCTCGCGTTGGAACGAAAAAGGGCGGCCCGCATGAGGCCGCCCTCGGCATTCCATCAGCATCGTCATGCCCGGCACAAGGCCGGGCATGACAGACGGAGTAGTTGTTACTCCGCGCCGCCAGCCGCTGCCGCCTCCGGCTCCTTCTCGCGCTCGGCCTTCTGCTTGGCTTCCAGATCCTCGCCGGTCTGCTGGTCGACGACCTTCATCGACAGCCGCGTCTTGCCGCGATCGTCGAAGCCGAGCAGCTTCACCTTCACCTTGTCGCCTTCCTTGACGACGTCGGAGGTCTTCTGCACGCGGCCCTGCGCCAGCTGGCTGATATGGACGAGGCCGTCCTTCGAACCGTAGAAGTTCACGAAGGCGCCGAAATCCATCACCTTCACCACCGTGCCTTCGTAGATCTCGCCGACCTCCGGATCGGAGGCGATCGACTTGATCCACTTGATGGCGGCGCGGATCTGCTCGCCGTTGGCAGAGGCGACCTTCACGGTGCCGTCGTCCTCGACGTTGATCTTGGCGCCGGTCTTTTCCACGATCTCGCGGATCACCTTGCCGCCGGTACCGATCACTTCGCGGATCTTGTCGACCGGAATCTTCAGCGTCTCGATTCGCGGAGCATGTTCGCCGAGTTCGGCGCGCGCCGCGGTCAGAGCCTTGGCCATCTCGCCCAGGATATGGATGCGCCCGTCCTTGGCCTGGCCGAGCGCGATCTTCATGATCTGCTCGGTGATGCCCGCGATCTTGATGTCCATCTGCAGCGAGGTGATGCCCTGCTCGGTGCCGGCGACCTTGAAGTCCATGTCGCCCAGATGATCCTCGTCGCCGAGAATATCCGACAGCACGGCGAACTTCTCGCCTTCCAGGATCAGGCCCATGGCGATGCCCGCGGTCGGCCGCTTCAGCGGCACGCCGGCATCCATAAGCGCCAGCGAAGTGCCGCACACGGTCGCCATCGAGGACGAGCCGTTCGACTCGGTGACTTCCGACACCACGCGGATGGTGTAGGGGAAATCGTGCTTCGCCGGCAGCACCGGATGGATCGCGCGCCAGGCAAGCTTGCCGTGGCCGATTTCGCGGCGCTTGGTGCCGCCGAGACGGCCGGTTTCGCCGACCGAGAAAGGCGGGAAGTTGTAGTGGAGCAGGAAATGCTCCTTGTAGGTGCCCTGCAGGGCGTCGATCCACTGCTCGTCCTCGCCGGTGCCGAGCGTGGTGACCACCAGCGCCTGGGTCTCGCCGCGGGTGAACAGCGCCGAGCCGTGGGTGCGCGGCAATACGCCGGCCTCGCAGACGATCGGACGCACGGTCTTCAGGTCGCGGCCGTCGATGCGCCTGGAGGTATCGAGAATGTTCCAGCGCACGATCTTGGCTTCGAGTTCCTTGAATACGCCCGCCACGCGAAGCTTGTCGTATTTCGGCTCGGCACCTTCCGGGAAGAAATGCGCCATCACCTTGTCTTTCGCGGCGCCGACTGCCTTGTGCCGCGCCTGCTTGTCGGCGATGCCATAGGCCGCGCGGACGTCCTTCTCGACCAGACCCAGAATTTCCTTTTCGAGATCGGAATTGTCGACGACGGTCAGATCGCGCGGCTCCTTGGCGGCCTTCTCGGCCAGCTGGATGATCGCCTGGATCACCGGCTGGAAATGCCGGTGGCCGAACATCACGGCGCCCAGCATGATCTCTTCCGACAATTCCTTGGCTTCGGATTCCACCATCAGCACGGCATCGCCGGTGCCGGCGACCACGAGGTCAAGCTCGCTCTCGGCCATCTCGTCGATGGTCGGGTTGAGCACATATTCGCCGCCGACGAAGCCGACGCGCGCGGCGCCGATCGGGCCCATGAAGGGTGCGCCCGAAAGCGTCAGCGCGGCGGAGGAAGCCACCAGCGCAAGAATGTCGGGATCGTTCTCCATGTCGTGCGACAGCGTGGTGACGATCACCTGCGTCTCGTTGCGCCAGCCATCGGCGAAGAGCGGGCGGATGGGACGGTCGATCAGGCGCGAGACCAGAGTCTCCTTTTCGGTCGGCCGGCCTTCGCGCTTGAAATAGCCGCCGGGAATGCGGCCGGCCGCATAGAATTTCTCCTGATAGTCGACGGTCAGCGGCAGAAAATCCACGCCCTCGCGCGGGGCCTTGGCCGCGACCACCGTCGCGAGCACAGTGGTTTCGCCATAGGTTGCGACGACGGCGCCATCGGCCTGGCGCGCGACCTTGCCGGTCTCGAGGGTGAGCTTGCGCCCGCCCCAGTCGAGTTCAACGGTATGCTTTTCGAACATTTTGCTTTTCTCTCATCGGTTCGGACTGAGAGAGGAGCCATGTGCAAGACGGCGAGACATTGCCGGGCCCGACGCGGGCGCGATCAAGCCGCAATATCCGGCGATCCTGCCATGGCTCATCCCTCCGGGATGTGAGCGGGCCAATCCGTATTGTCACCGCTCGGGATCCGGCAGATTGCGCTGCCGGTCGTACAAGAACGCGATGCTTCGCGTTCGCTCAAAACAAGCGGACGCCACAACGCGCCCGCGTCATGTGAGCACGACGTTGTCCGAAAACCGTCAGACACGTCTCGGCATCGTGCTCTTCCGCATAAGGGATGCGGCAAGAAATCAGCGGCGGATATTCAGCCGCTCGATCAGGTCCTTGTAACGCGCCTCGTCCTTGCGCTTGACGTAGTCGAGCAATTGGCGGCGCAGCGACACGAGCTTGAGAAGCCCGCGGCGGGAGTGGTTGTCCTTGGTATGGGTCTTGAAGTGACCGGTCAGGTTGTTGATCCGCTCGGACAGGATCGCGACCTGGACTTCGGGCGAGCCGGTGTCGCCGGCCTTGCGTGCAAACGTCTTGATGACTTCGGCCTTGCGGCCGGCTTCGATCGACATCGTCAAATGCCTTTTTCTTTGCCGGCGCTGCCAGTCAGGCCGGTTAGGTTGAACACGCGCCTGGGGACGATCTGGCCCTGGCCGGTCTCGGCAAGGGCGATCAGATCGCCCGCCACCGTGACGTAGACCAGGCCCTCGAGAATGGGAGCGTCCCGTCCGCGCAGGATGACGGCCTGGCCTCTCTGGAGCCTTGCCGCATCGGACCTGTTGACGGCCAGTGCCGGGATGTCGTCCAGCGCGGTCTCAACGGGCCATAACGCGTCGGCGAGGCTTGCCTCGCCGGCGGCGGCTCTATCGCACAAAGCCTCCAGCCGTTCCAGCGAAATCATTTCGCCCTCGCCGAACGGCCCAACGGAGGTGCGCCGGAGCGCCGAAACGTGCCCCCGGCAGCCCAGAAGGCGGCCGAAATCCCGCGCCAGCGCCCGGACATAGGTTCCCTTGCCGCAGTCTGTCTCGAAAACCGCGTGGTCCGGGTCCGGGCTCTCCACGAGGTCGAGCCGGTCGATTTCGACCTCCCGGGGCTGCAGTTCCACCACTTCGCCGTCGCGGGCGATATCGTAGGCCCGCTCGCCGTCGATCTTGATGGCGGAAAACTGGGGCGGGGTCTGCAGAATCACGCCCCGGAAAGAGGGCAGGATCGCCTCGATCTGGTCGCGCGACGGGCGGGCGTCGCTGGTCTCCACCACCCGGCCTTCGGAATCGTCGGTATCGCGTTCCTCGCCCCATCGCACGGTGAAGCGATAGGTCTTGGTCGAGTCCATGATGAACGGCACGGTCTTGGTTGCTTCTCCAAGCGCGATCGGCAGGCAGCCGGTGGCGAGCGGATCGAGCGTGCCGGCATGGCCCGCGCGCCTGGCGGTGAACAGGCGGCGGATCACCGCGACCGCATGGGTCGAGGTCATGCCGACCGGCTTGTCGAGGACGACCCAGCCATGCACGTCGCGCTTCTCTCGGCGGTGCTGCTGCTTTCGCTTTTCTTTTTTGTTTGCGCCGGTATCCGCAGCTTGCTCGATGCGCTCCCTCCCCCCTGCAACCCGAGCCTGTTCGGGTTGCGCATCATCATGCGCAGACGTGCTCCGCGCGTCGACCTCGCCCTCACGGGGGGAGGTGACGGAGTTCGTGGCGCGGGTGTCGCTCATGCCCGCACCTCCGCATGCAGCGTCTCGATCGTGCAGGGCGTAAAGTCCTTGCGGCATTCGAATTCGACCACCCATCTCTCCGTATTCGGCAATCCATTGAGCCGGAACGCCTGTCGCTGGCAGGTCCACAATTGCCGGTCCTGCAGAAGGCGCGAGCGATGGCAATCGAAGCCGTCGCGTGCAAAGGTCCGCGCGATGTCCGCGTGATGGACGCCGGCCGGGATCACCTTGAGCACCTGCTCGCTCGCTTCGGCGCCCGAGCTGTCGCGCGGCGCGTCGTAGAAGGCGCGCGTGATGGGGCCGTCGTTGTTGGTTGTCCAGTATGCAAGGATCGCGACCGCGCCGATCCCGGCCGCGGTCACGCCGAATCTCTTCAGCGCCACGTTAATTGCCTCCCGGATTGTCGTCCGATTCGTCCGGAACGCTCTCGACATCGCGCCGTACCTGCGGCGTTCGCAAAAGCTTCTCGATCCGTTCCGCTTCGTCGAATCGCTCGTCGGCGCGGAATCGAATGTCAGGTGCGAATTTCAGGTTAATGCGATGTGCAATCTCGCCGCGCAGGTAGCGTTTGTTGTTATTCAGCGAGGCGATGACTTCCTTCACGTCCTTGCCGCCCAGCGGCATGACATAGATCGTCGCAAGCTTGAGGTCTGCGGTCATGCGCACTTCGGGAATGGTGATCATGTGGTTTTCGATGACGGGGTCATGAACCTCGCCGCGAGACAGCATCTCGGCCATCGCATGGCGGATCAATTCGCCGACGCGGAGCTGGCGCTGGGATGCGCCGGCCGGACCTGAATCTTGTTTGGGCTTCTTGTTTCGTGGCATGACGAATTTTCCTGGCATCGTCCGCAAAAGCGGGCGATCCGGTAGTCACCGCAACGCGGGCTACTGGATGCCCCGCTTTCGCGGGGCAGGACGGTTCAGCTGGTTTTGTAGAGCGACAAACGAAGCCGTGAGACTTGGACTCACAGGCTGCGCTGTATCTGCTCCACCCGGTAACACTCGATCACGTCGCCCGAGCGCATGTCCTGATAATTCTCGAAGGCCATGCCGCATTCCTGGCCGGCCTTCACTTCCTTTGCGTCTTCCTTGAAGCGCTTGAGTTGCGAGAGCTTGCCTTCGTGGACCACGACGTTGTCGCGGATCAGCCGGACATCGGCGCCGCGTTCCACGGTGCCGTCGGTGACGATGCAGCCGGCGACCTTGCCGACCTTCGACACGTTGAACACTTCCTGGACACGGGCATTGCCCAGCATGGTTTCACGCCGCTCTGGCGTGAGCAGGCCGGACATCGCCGCCTTCACGTCATCCACCAGATTGTAGATGATGTTGTAATAGCGAATCTCGATGCCGTCGCGCTCGGCCGCCTCGCGTGCTTCCTTGTGGGCGCGCACGTTGAAGCCGATCACCGCGGCGCCGATCGATTCCGCTAGCGTGATATCGGATTCGGTGATGCCGCCGACGCCCGACAATACGATGCGGGCCCCGACCTCATCGGTGCCGAGCTTGTCCAGTGCACCGATGATCGCCTCCATCGAGCCCTGCACGTCGGCCTTGATCACAAGCGGGAATTCCTTGCGGCCCACGGTCTTGACCTGTGCCATCATCTGCTCGAGCGAGCCGCGCATGCCGGTCTGGCGGGCGGCCTGCTTGTCGCGCTTCTGGCGCTCGCGATAGGACGTGACTTCGCGCGCCCGCGCCTCGTTCTGCACCACCGCGAGACGGTCGCCCGCGTCCGGGGTGCCGTTGAAGCCGAGCACCTCGACCGGCACCGATGGGCCGGCTTCCTGCACCGTATCGCCCTTGTCGCTGACGAGCGCGCGAACGCGGCCCCATTCGGCGCCGGCCACGATGATGTCGCCGATATGCAGTGTGCCGCGCTGGATCAGCACGGTCGCGACCGGTCCACGGCCGCGGTCGAGCTTGGCTTCGATCACGGTGCCTTCCGCCGGGCGGGACGGATTGGCCTTGAGATCCAGAAGCTCCGCCTGCAGGCCGATGGTATCGAGCAGCTTGTCGAGATTGAGCTTCTTGGTCGCGGATACCTCGACATCGAGGACGTCGCCGCCGAGCGATTCCACCTGCACCTCGTGCTGGAGAAGTTCGGTGCGCACGCGCTCGGCCTTGGCGTCCGGCTTGTCGATCTTGTTGATGGCGACGATCATCGGCACCTTGGCCGCCTTGGCGTGCTGGATCGCCTCGATCGTCTGCGGCATCACGCCGTCATCGGCTGCGACCACGAGCACCACAATATCGGTGACCTTGGCGCCGCGCGCGCGCATCGCCGTGAATGCGGCATGGCCCGGCGTGTCGATGAAAGTGATCTTGCCGTGATTGGGCGCTTCGACCTGATAGGCGCCGATATGCTGGGTGATGCCGCCGGCTTCGCCAGAAACCACATTGGCGGAACGAATCGCGTCGAGCAGCGAGGTCTTGCCGTGATCGACATGGCCCATGATGGTCACGACCGGGGCGCGTGAAACCAGCGCCTCCGGATCGTCGGCTACGTCGAACAGGCCTTCTTCCACGTCGGATTCGGCCACGCGCTTGACGGTATGACCGAGTTCCTCGGCAATCAGCTGTGCGGTATCGGCGTCGATCACGTCGTTGATCGTCGCCATATGACCCTGCTTCATCAGCATGCGGATCACGTCGACGCCGCGCTCGGCCATGCGGTTGGCGAGTTCCTGAATGGTGATGGTCTCCGGAATCACCACTTCGCGGATCAGCTTGTCCTTCGGCTCATCGGCGTGATGGCCCTTCAGGCGCTGGGTGCGGCGGCGGAATGACGCGACCGAACGCTCGCGCACCTCGTCGGCGCTGCCGGCATTCACGACCGTCAGCCGCGTGCGCTGCTTCGGCACGGCGGTCCGCGTCGGCTTGACCGGAGCGGTCGGGCGCACGGCTGCGCCGCTGCCGGGCCGGCGTCCGCGCGGCGTCACCGAGGATTCCTCTTCCTCGGCCTCGATCACGGGCTGCCGGGCGACGCCCAGCCGGGCGCCGCCAGGGGCGGCGGGTGTCGCGGCGGTGTCATCGCCGAAGCGCTTCTTGGCTTCCTGCTCGGCCTTGCGCTTGGCCTCTTCCTCGCGGCGGTGACGTTCTTCTTCCTCGCGCTTGCGAGCCTCCGCGGCCTCGCGTTCGGCCTTCTCCATGCCTTCGCGGGTCTGGCGGCGGCGTGCCTCTTCCTCGGCGATCTTGCGCTCTTCCGCCTCCCGCAGGCGCGCGTCTGCCAGCGCATGCGCGCGTGCATTGCGTTCGTCATCGGTCAGCGTGCGCAGCACGACGCCCGATTTCGACGGCGCGGGGGCGGATGAGCCGGCCGCGCCGCGCGCTGCCGGCGCCGGCGCGCGCTTTGGCACGACCGGTTCGGCGACGGGCTCCGGCTTGGCATCGCCGGCTCCGCCGATCACGCGGCGCTTCACCTTCTCGACCACGACCTGCTTGGTGCGGCCATGGCTGAAGCTCTGGCGGACCACGCCCGTTTCGGTGCGCGGCTTCAGCGTCAGCGTCTTGCCGCTGCCGAGCTTTTTTTCGCCAGGTGTCTTCGTCTCACTCATTCGTATTCCGTTCCCGAATCCGTTCAGTTGGGTTCCTTGTCCAACGCGCGCCTTGGCCCCGGCATTTCCGTTTCGCCGGTGCGAAAGCGCATCAAGCGCAGACAACGCGTGAGGAAGCCCTGGCTTGCTGGGCCGGCAAGCAGGGCAGCATGTATCACATTTGACCGCCCCAATGCCAAATCCAATTGTGCGCCTGAAAATGCCCGGATTACCGGAATTTCAGGACTTTCGCGGTCTTCGTTGCGGCGCAGAAGCGCCCGCAGCTTGCGCACGCCGTCGTCCGAGCCGTCCGCCGCATGCAGAAGCGCGATCGCGGTATCCCGGTTGAGGGCCGCTTCGACCTTGGTGAATCCGGTGGCGACGGTGCCGGCCTTCCCGGCAATCGACAGCGAATCCAGCGCCGCGCGCTCCAGCAGGCGGTCGGTGACGGCGCCCAGATCGGCGCCGGCCCGCACCTCGCGCTTGAAGCCCTTGGCGAACAGCTTGCGGCGCCCCGCGAGGTTGACCGCCTCGCGGGTGGCGGTGACCCACAGGCCACGTCCCGGCAGGTTGCGCTTGACGTCCGGTACGACCTCCCCGTCGGGGGCAGTGACAAACCGGATCAGTTCCTCAACCGGCTTGACCTTGCGCTCGACCACGCAAAGCCGCTCCGGTGCGGCACCCTTGTGGGGGCCGCTGTCGAGCGCGGTATCGTCGAGCGTTGCGAGCATGCCGGGCTAGCCACCTCACGCGTCCGCAGTTTCGGGCTCGGCCGCTTCCTCGGCGGCCTCTTTGACCAGATCGGCCTCCGTGATCCAGCCGGCCTTCAGGCGGGCCTGCATGATCATGGACTCGCATTCGTCGCGGGTCATTTCGAAGCCGTCCAGAATCCCGGGCTCGCGCTTGGTTTCGCCGTCCTTGCGTTCGGTCCATCCGAAGAGGTCGTCGGTGGCGCAGCCCGCCAGGTCTTCGACGGTCTTGATGCCGTTCTCGCCGAAAGCCACCAGCATCTGCGTGGTGACGCCCGGCACTTCCCGGACGGCGTCGTCGACTCCGAGCGCCTTGCGCTTTTCGTCGTATTCCACCTCGATCCGGTTGAGGAAATCCCGGGCGCGCGACTGCAGCTCTTCCGCGGTTTCCTCGTCGAAACCCTCGATCCCGGCGATTTCCTTCACATCGACCAGCGCCAGCTCGTCGACCGTTGTGAAGCCTTCGGAGGCCAGCAATTGCCCCACCACCTCGTCGACATCGAGCGCCTCGATGAAGGTCTTGGTGCGGTTCTGGAACTCGGCCTGCCGGCGCTCGGATTCTTCCTGCTCGGTCAGGATGTCGATATCCCAGCCGGTGAGCTGCGAGGCCAGCCGTACATTCTGACCGCGCCGTCCGATCGCAAGCGACAATTGGGCATCGGGAACCACCACTTCAATGCGTTCCTTGTCCTCGTCGAGCACCACCTTGGCGACCTCGGCCGGCGCCAGCGCATTCACCACGAAAGTCGCGATGTCGTGCGACCACGGGATGATGTCGATCTTCTCGCCCTGCAATTCGTTCACCACCGCCTGCACCCGCGAGCCGCGCATGCCGACGCAGGCGCCGACCGGGTCGACCGAGGAATCGCGCGAGATCACCGCGATCTTGGCGCGCGAGCCCGGGTCGCGCGCGACCGCCTTGACCTCGACGATGCCGTCATAAATTTCCGGCACTTCCTGCGCGAACAGCTTGGCCATGAATTGCGGATGGGTGCGCGACAGGAATATCTGCGGTCCGCGCGGCTCGCGCCGCACGTCGTAGATATAGGCGCGCACCCGGTCGCCGTTGCGGAAAACCTCGCGCGGCAGCATCTCGTCGCGGCGCACAATGGCTTCGCCGCGGCCGAGATCGACCACCACGTTGCCGTATTCCACCCGCTTGACCACGCCATTGACGATGTCGCCGATGCGGTCCTTGTATTCCTGGTATTGCCGGTCGCGCTCGGCCTCGCGCACCTTCTGCACGATCACCTGCTTGGCGCTCTGCGCGGCGATGCGGCCGTATTCCAGCGGCGGCAGGGCGTCGGCGATGGTGTCGCCGATCTGCGCCGACGGATTGAGGCGGCGCGCGTCCTCGAGGCTGATCTGGTTCGACGGGTTCTCGACCGCCTCGACCACCAGCATGTGGCGGGACAGGCGGAGTTCGCCCTTCTTCTGGTCGATCTCGGCCCGAACCTCGGTCTCGCTGCCATACCGCGATCGCGCGGCTCTCGCGATCGCGTCTTCCATGGCCGCGATCACGATGCCGCGGTCGATCGATTTTTCGCGGGCCACCGCGTCGGCGATCTGCAGCAATTCGAGCTTGTTGGCGCTAACGGCGGCCATGGTCACTCTCCTTCGTCATAACCAGCGGACCGCAATTGCCTGGCGCGGTCCAGTTGCGCTTGCTTCGGACGCGGAACCGTCCGGTCCGTCGTCTGCTTCGGCCGATCTGTGGCCGAGGCCCTTGGCTTTGCCCTCGTCTTCATTCTGGGCGCCAAATCGCGCTCGGCCTGCGTCTCGCTCTCGCCGCGGGCTTCGCGCTCGGCGGCCTTGCCCTTGCGCAGCGATTCCGCAATCAGATCGTCGGTGAGGACCAGCCTGGCTTCCGCCATGTCCTCGATCGGCAGCAGAAATTCCCGGTTTTCGCCGGCCTTGGCGGCCTTGGCGTCTTCGTGGCGGATTCGCACCGCGTCGCCCTCGACGCCGAGCAGGATGCCCCGAAAGCGCTTGCGGCCGTCTGCCGGGACGCTCATCTCGATCTTGGCGAGATGCCCGACTTGCTTCTCGAAATCCGACCGCCGCACCAGCGGCCGATCGATGCCCGGCGATGAAATCTCCAGCCGGTAGGCGCGGTCGATCGGGTCTGCGACATCGAGCACCGGCGACAGGGCATGCGAAATCACTTCGCAATCGTCGATGGTCAGCGTGCCGTCCGGCCGCTCCGCCATCACCTGGACCGTGCAGCCGTCGGCGGCCGAGATGCGCACCCGAACCAGCCGATAACTCATGCCCTCGAGCACGGGCTCGACAACGGCCGCGACGCGCGCAGCCAGCCCTGGCTCCGCGATCATGCGCGGTTCCACCACGGGCTTTGCAGCGGCAGACGACAGGCTCATGGAAGCTGTTCGGTCCTTTCGAGTTCTCGTTTGCCCGGAATCGCCGGATGCATGCGCACCCGGAATCCGACCCGTCGGTAATAAAAAAGAGCGGGTCCCGGGCGGGGCCCACTCTCAAAAGCCGACCCGACCGGATCGTTATGAGGGCGTCTTAAGACACGCGGAATATAGCCGTTTTCCGTGCTTTCGCAAGGGACAAAGGGCGGGAACCGGCTAACCCTTCCTTCAGAAAGCGCAGGTAAATTTGAGTGGTTTCCTGCCGATTTTGCGATTCGACCGGTCTTGATGGCGCCTGCCTTTTCACTGATCCCGGAACTGGAAAGCGTCGTTCGTCACGGGTCGGACGAACGGCGCCTGGACGCGTTGCGCCGCATCACGGCACTGTTCCTTCACGGATCAAGCCGGTTCAACGACGACCATATCCGGCTGTTCGACGCCGTGTTCGTCATGCTGATCAACGAGATCGAGAGCAAGGCGCGCGAGGAATTGTCGCGTCAGCTCGCCCCGGTCGCCCGATCTCCGATCGCAGTTGTGCGGCGCCTTGCCAGGGACGAAGACATCATGGTCGCCGGCCCGGTGCTGGCGCAGTCGCCACGGCTTGTTACGGCGGACCTGGTCGAGATTGCGGGTTCGATGAGCCCCGAGCATCTTTATGCGATATCGAGTCGCACCGCGATCGAGGAGCCGGTCACCGATATTCTGGTGCGCCGCGGCGATTTCATCGTGCGGCGGAAGCTCGCCGGCAACAGCGGGGCGAAGATATCCGAGAACGGGTTCACGACCCTGATCCGCAGCGCCGAGCACGACAGCGTGCTGGCCGAGACGGTGGCGCTGCGATCCGACGTGCCCGATCACATGTTTCGGGAGTTGCTGTCGCGCGCAACCGAGGTGGTGCAGCGGCGCCTCCTTGCGAACGCGCGTCCGGAAACGCAGGCGCGGATCCAGACCATCCTGACGCGGATATCCGGCGAGGTACTGACCGGCAAGCCGACGCGTGACTTTTCGGAGGCCGAGGCGCGCATGCGCGCGCTCGCGGAGACCGGGCAGCTTGGCGAGGTCGATCTTGCCGACTTTGCCAGGAAGCAGTCCTACGACGATACGGTGGCGGCACTGTCCCAGCTTACGGGTGTCCCGACCGGGGTGGTGGACCGTCTGATGTGCGGTGAGCGGCCGGACCCGATCCTGATTCTGTGCAAGGCCGCCGGCCATGCATGGCCGACCGCACGCGAAATCCTGCTTGCGCGGCTCGGCAATCGCGGAAAAGGTGCGCCCAGTCTCGATGCGGCCAGTGCCAATTTCGACCGCTTGTCCGCCGCGACCGCCAGGCGTGTGGTGCGTTTCTGGCAGGTCTCGCCGGTCGGCCTGAAGAACGCGGTTTGACCCTGCGAAGCGACGCGCCAAACTATTTGCGCCTGAATGTGAGATAGCAGGGGGTACGACCTTCGCGCTTGGCCTTCGTTTCATAGCGCGTGCTGTTGAAGTCCGGCCACGGCTTGCGCCAGTCATCGGCGCGCTCGGCGGTCCAGACGAAATCCGGCGATCGCAACAGCCGCAAAAGCGTCCAGGCCGTGTAATCGTCGATATCGCTGGCGAAGCGGAATTCGCCGCCCGCTCGCAGCACGCGGGCGATCTCGGCAACGGTCCGGTCCTGCACGAAGCGCCGCTTCCAGTGCCGGCGTTTCGGCCAGGGATCGGGATAAAGCAGATACACCGCGGCAAGCGAGGCTTCCGGCAGCCATGCAAGCAGGTCGATGGCATCGCCGTGATGCAGGCGGATATTCGTCAGGCCCCTTGCGTCGATTGCGGCCAGCGCCTTGGCCATGCCGTTCAGGAACGGCTCGACGCCGATGAAGCCGGAGACCGGACTGGCCTGCGCCTGCGCGATCAGATGCTCGGCGCCGCCAAATCCGATTTCGAGCCGCGTCTCGCGGACGGTGCCGGGGAACAGCGCGGACAGGGACGCCGGCGCGGGCTGCGACAGGTCGATTGCGAGCCGCGGCAGCAGCGCATCGATGAGTTTCGCCTGGCCGCTGCGCAGTGCCTTGCCCTTGCGCCTTCCGAAGAACGCGCCGCGTGCCGTCTCGTTACGGGGATCGGAATGCATAACGGCCGCATCCATGATGCGGCCGTTCGCAAAACTCAACTCTGTTGATGGTCTTATCGGACCGCCTTGCGGATCTGATCGGCCAGATCGGTCTTTTCCCAGGAGAAGCCGCCGTCCTTTTCCGGCGCGCGGCCGAAATGGCCATAGGCCGCAGTACGCCGGTAGATCGGACGGTTGAGCTTCAGCGAGCGCCGGATGTTGGTCGGCCGCAGCGGGAACAGTTCGGCCAGGATTTTTTCCAGTTTGCCG
This sequence comes from Pseudorhodoplanes sp., assembly GCF_050250235.1. Classification (GTDB taxonomy): domain Bacteria; phylum Pseudomonadota; class Alphaproteobacteria; order Rhizobiales; family Xanthobacteraceae; genus Pseudorhodoplanes. The sequence continues at coordinate 8,038 of NZ_JBFWPA010000032.1, read as the reverse complement.
TCGTCGACCTTGCCGGTGCCGTGGGTGTCGACGAGAAGCGACATCGGATCGGCGACGCCGATCGCATAGGCCACCTGGATGGTGCATTTGTCGGCGAGGCCCGCGGCCACGACATTCTTCGCAAGATAGCGAGCCGCATAGGCCGCCGAGCGGTCGACCTTTGTCGGGTCCTTGCCCGAAAAGGCGCCGCCGCCATGCGGCGCATAGCCGCCATAGGTGTCGACGATGATCTTGCGGCCGGTCAGTCCGCAATCGCCGTCGGGCCCGCCGACCACGAAATTGCCGGTCGGATTGACCAGGAAGTCGGAGTCCTTTTTCGGCATCCAGCCCTTCGGAAGGGCCGACGCGACAGCGTCACCGATCAGGTCTTTGACCATGGAGGGCGTGTATTTCTTGCCGTTCCGGCTCGCCGCATTGTGCTGGGTCGAGACCACGACCTTGGTGCAGCCGACCGGTTTGCCGTCCTCGTACTTGATCGTGACCTGGCTCTTGGAATCCGGCTGCAGATCGAACAGCTTCTTGGAGTGGCGCTGGTCGGCCAGCACCTTCAGAATCTTGTGCGCGAAATAGATCGGCGCCGGCATGAACGAGTTCTTTTCGTAGACTTCGCTCTCGGTGCAGGCGAAGCCGAACATCATGCCCTGGTCGCCGGCGCCTTCCTCTTCGCCGCCCTTCTTCTTCTTGGCGTCCACCCCCATGGCGATGTCCGGGGACTGGCCATGCAGCAGCACCTCGATATCGGCCCCGTGATAGGAAAATCCGTCCTGATCGTAGCCGATGTCCTTGACCACATCGCGCGCGATCTCGGCGATCAACTCGCGGTTCACCACCGATCTTCCGCCGTAATTCTTGAAAAACGGGGCCTGCCCCCGGCCTTCGCCCGCGATGACGATCTTGTTGGTCGCGGTCAGGGTCTCGCAACCCAGCCGCGTATTGACGAGGCTGTCATCGGCGATCCCGAGTTTGATGTCGTTCTCCAGGAAGGCGTCAAGTACGGCGTCGGAAATCTGGTCCGAGACCTTGTCCGGATGCCCTTCGGAGACGGACTCGCTGGTAAAAAGGTGGCTCTTGCGCGGCACTGATGCACTCCCCCTAGGGACGAAAGCGGATCATTCGTCGGTTGTGGAAAAGCTGTTCAATGCAGCCTTGTCACGGCGCGGTCAAGATGTGGGCTGGATGGGCGGTGGTGTTGGGCGCGGTGGGATCACTGCTCGTCGGCGGCGATCTGCTCCACCAGTTCGACAATCCGCCTTCGCAATTTCGGGGTCTTGATGCGCATGAATGCGCGGGTCAGCGCGAGCCCGTCCGAAGTCGCAAGAAAGTCGGAAACATAGGACGGGGAGGGCGCCTCGGCAAAACCCGATTCCGGATTTGAATTATTCGGAGCCCCCTCGAAGAAGAACGAGACCGGCACCTGGAGAATGTTGGAAATCTGCTGAAGGCGGCTCGCACCGATCCGGTTCGTCCCCTTTTCATATTTCTGAACTTGTTGAAACGTCAGCCCCAGCGCGTCACCCAGCTTCTCCTGGCTCATGCTGAGCATCATGCGTCTCATACGAACGCGAGCCCCGACGTGTTTGTCCGTTGGGTTCGGTGCCTTCTTGACCATTCTTTTCTCCGAAGCGCGACGCATAACGTCTCCTTACACGCCGACGCTTGCAGGATGGTTTGCGCATGTTCCAAGCGCGCGTCAAACGATTTGTCATCCGCTTTGTCCGTACGAAAGTTGCGAATGACACGAATTGCCGGCGCGCCCCAAATTTTGCTTGCCGGAATTCATTTAGCAAGAGGACAATTTGGCGCCGGTTCGAAGAATGCCCCGCAACGGCAAATATTGCGTTCCACAACAAATCGCTTCGCAGAGCGGTGGTGGAATGAATCTAACCAGCGTGTTTTGACCGATAACGTATCACTATGAGCAAGAACAGCGCGAGCCCCATCCCGGCAATACTGTCCCCAAACCGGGCATAGACGGTGGGTGCGGCCGCGTGCGGCAACGGCGAATCCAGAACGCCCTCGACTCCAAGCGGCAGTTTCCGGACGATCCGTCCAACCGGGTCCACGACGGCCGAAATACCGTTATTCGCAGAGCGAACGAGCGGCAGGCCTTCCTCGATCGCGCGAACGCGTGCCTGCTGAAAATGCTGATAAGGGCCCGAACTTATTCCAAACCATGCATCGTTGGTGACGTTCAGGAGCCAGCCGGGGCGTTCGCCGGAAGGAACAACCGCACCGGGAAACACGATCTCGTAGCAGACAAGGGGCAGAAATCGCGGCGCGCCCCGCAGATCGTAGGCGCGCAACCGGTCGCCCGAAAGGAAGCCGCCCGGCAGCTTGGTGAGTTGCATCAGCCCGAGCTTTTCCAGAGCCGGCTGGAAGGGAAGATATTCTCCGAACGGAACGAGATGCACCTTGTCATAGACCGACAGCACGGTGCCATCATGGTCGATCACGTAGACTGAGTTATAAGCGCGCGTCCTTTTGTCGCCGGATGGTTCGGCGGCGCGCGCGGCGCCGGTGATCAGGATGGTACCGGCCGGCAGCAGATCGGCGATCTGTGCCATCGCGTCGCCTTCACGCGTCAGGAAGAAGGGAAATGCCGATTCCGGCCAGATCAGGTGCGTCACATCGCGCAGGGATGCGCTCTGGGGGCCGGTCGCCCGGTCGGAGAGCGCGAGGTAATGGCTCATGATCTTCTGGCGCGCGGCGTAGTTGAATTTCTCATCCTGCGGCAGATTTGGCTGCATCAGGCGCAGCCGCACATCATCGACAAAGCGTGTCGGATTTTGCCCAAGCCGCCAGAGGCCGAAGCCGGTCATGACGGCGAGGATGACGATGCCGGCAGCAAGCGGCAGAAAGCGACGGCTGTTGTTAGCCGTTTCGTCGGCTAGCGTCGCGGGGCCGGCGAAGATTGCGACCGCGAGGAAGGTCAGTCCCCACAATCCGAGAACGGAGGCGCTCTGTGCCAGCACGAGCGGACCGGTCAGGGTGTATCCGTAGCTGTTCCACGGAAACCCGGTCAGCACATGCCCGCGTAGCCATTCGGCAAGCGTCAGCGCCACCGCAAGCGCGATCACGCGCATCGCACCGCGAGGCCAGATCAGCCGCGCGAATGCAAAGCCGGCCGCGGTGAAGATCGCAAGCCCCGCTGGCAGCGCCGTCACCGCAAACGGCAACAGCCATCCGAAGGTTTTTGCATCCACCAGGAAGGCATGGCCGATCCAGTACAAGCCGGCCAGGAAGTAGCCGAAGCCGAAAAACCAGCCCGCGACCGCCGCCGCGGGAATCCCATGAAGGCGGCCAGCCGCGGACCCGTCGATCAGCCAGACCGCAACCGGAAACGTCAGGAACAGAACCGGCCACAGATCGAACGGCGCGAGACCCAGCACCGATATCGCTCCGGCTGCGAAGGCGATCGCGGCGCGGCGCCAGCCCCAGGAAAGGATGACGGCGGAGGCAATGGTCCTGCTCACGGTTGTTGCGGGCTCTTTCGGGGGCCTTGTTCCTGCGGCGCGGGCGTTGCCAGCTTGACTTGCACGGGCGCCGGCAGTTCGCGCGCCCGCTCGGTGCGCCCGCTCTTGCCACGGTGGATCCTGACCTTCTTTACGCGGCGCGGATCGGCGTCCAGCACTTCGAACTCGAAGCCGCTCGGGCCGGGCACCAACTCCCCGCGCACCGGGACGCGGCCCACCTGCGAAACCAGATAGCCGGCAAGCGTATCGACCTCGTTCAGCGCTTCGCCGACATCAAAGCCCTTTCCGACCGCTTCGATCACGTCTTCCAGGCTCGCGCGGGCGTCGGCGACGAACGAGCCGTCGGATTGCCGCTGGATACCCGGGGCTTCGTCCTCGTCATGCTCGTCTTCAATGTCACCGACGATCAGTTCGACCAGGTCCTCGATCGAGACGATGCCGTCGGTGCCGCCATACTCGTCGACAACCAGCGCGAGGTGAATGCGCGTCGCCTGCATTTTTGCCAGCAGGTCGATCGCCGGCATCGACGGTGGCACGAACAGCATGGTGCGGATGATTTTGGTTTTCGACAGCGGCATCGCGAGATCGACGGCGCTGAGATCGAGCATTCCGGTGGCCGATTCCGCGTCCTTCACGGCGGATGCTTCGGCAAGCGGCTTGTCCGCTTCGCCCTCCGTCGCCTTCTTCCTGCGGCGCGGCTTGGGTTTGGCCGCGGTCGAAGCTCGCGCGGTGATGAAGGCGATGAGGTCGCGGATGTGAATCATGCCGACCGGGTCGTCGAGCGTGTCGTTGAAGGCCACGAGCCGCGAGTGTCCGGCCTTCTCGAATACCTTGACCAATTCGCCGAGCGCGATGTCCTGCTGGACCGCGACGATATGCGCGCGGGGCACCATCACGTCGTCGATCCGCCTTTCGCGCAGCCCAAGGATATTCTTGAGCATCGTGCCCTCTTCGGGCGAAAAGCCGAGTTCGCTCGGAGCACTTTCTTCGAGAACCTCTTTCAGGTCGGCGCGTGTCGAGCCTGCGCGCCAGCCGAAGATCGCGCGTAGCCAGCGAGACAGTGCGCTCTCACCGCCGTCGCGAGGTCTTCCGGCGCCAAGGGTCGCAGGCAGATTGCGAGGACTCTGGGGTTCGGCCGTTTCGTTCGGCTGCTCGGGCTCGGGCATGGCGTTCGCCTCAGTCCGCGGAGGTCGGATCAGCATAAGGGTCGGCGATGCCGAGCCCCGAAAGAATCCGAGTCTCCAGATTTTCCATGCCAACGGCCTCGGCGTCGGTTTCATGGTCAAGACCGACGAGATGAAGATAGCCATGAACTGCCAGATGCGCGAGATGGTCGGCGAAGGCCTTGTTTTCCGCAGCAGATTCGGCCTCGACCGTCTCACAGGCGATGGCGATATCGCCCAGATGGATGGCGCCAGGCAGCGCGAACGATTCGCGCGACGGGAAGGACAGCACGTTGGTCGGCCTGTCGATCCCGCGCCACGTTGCATTCATATCGCGGATCGTGGCGTCATCTGTCAGCATCACTGCGACCGAGCCGGGCCGCCCGACCAACAGAGCTGCCGCTTCGATGGCGCCCCGCACCACCGCATCTGCCCCGGGATAGGCCGTCCAGCGCGCGGATTGCGCTATTATCTCGATCTCGATCGAATCGCTTGTGCGGAGCGTTCTGGCTGGGGCCGTCATGATTTCGACCCCGGTGCTTTCGGCGGCGGCGCGGCCCGGTCGTAGGCGGCCACGATCTTTGCAACCAGTTCGTGGCGGATCACGTCCTCGTTCTTGAATGCGACATGTCCGATGCCCTCGACGTCCGCGAGCAGCCGGGCGGCCTCGGCAAGTCCGGAGGTCTGACCTGGCGGCAGATCGACCTGGCTCGGATCGCCGGTTACGATCATACGGCTGTTCTCGCCGAGCCGTGTCAGGAACATCTTCATCTGCATCGAGGTCGTATTCTGCGCCTCGTCGAGAATGATCGCGGCATTGTGCAGTGTGCGACCGCGCATGAAGGCCAGCGGCGCCACCTCGATCTCGTTCTCTTCCATCGCGCGCTCGACGACGCGCCGGTCCATGAGATCGAACAGCGCGTCGTAGATCGGGCGCAGATAGGGGTCGACCTTCTCGCGCATGTCGCCCGGCAGGAAGCCGAGTCGCTCGCCTGCTTCAACCGCCGGTCGCGACAGAATGATACGGTCGACTTCCTTGCGCTCGAACAGCGAGACCGCATGGGCGACGGCGAGCCAGGTCTTGCCGGTGCCGGCGGGCCCGGTCCCGAACACCAGCGAGTGGCGCTTGAGCGCGCGAATATAGGCGTCCTGCCCGGCGGTGCGAGCCCGCACGGTGCGCTTGCGCAGAGCGATGTCTGCAAAGTTGGTTCGCGCCGTGGCGGGATCGTCATCGAACAGCGAGCCCTGCGCGACCGCCTGCCGGATGGCGCCTTCGACGTCGCCCTGGACGATTTCGCCGCCATTCTTCAGCTGCTCGTAAAGCGTCTCCAGTACCCTTCGCGCCTGATCGCAGGCTTCACGCGTACCCTCGATGGTGACGTGGTTGCCGCGAGAATCCGCCACCACGTCGAGCTTGCGTTCGATCAGGGCCAGATTTTGCCCGTATTGTCCGAACAGCGCTGAAGCGAGCTTGTTGTCGTCGAACGCGAGCATGGTCTGGATCGCAGGGGCGTCGTCTGCCTTTTGCGCGACGGGAGTGCCGTGACCTGGCTTGTAATTGCGCAATGCCGTCAGGCCCCCATTGCCGCAAGTCGCGCGTGCTGCGGCGCTTGTGCCGCCGGCTCCGCCGCGAGCGTTCCGAACAGGCTGTGATGTCCGGTCTCGTCGATCCGGACGGGCATGATGGTGCCGATCAGCGACAACGGCGCCATGATCTGTACCGGCTGCAGATAAGCCGACTTGCCGGTAATCTGTCCGGGATGGCGTCCCGGCTTTTCGAACAGGACGGCGAGCGTGCGCCCCACGCAACTGCGGTTGAAGTCTGCTGCCTGGCGCTCGATCAGCCGCTGCAACTCATGTAGCCGCTCGGTCTTCACGGCTTCCGGCACCTGGCCGTCCATGTCTGCAGCCGGCGTGCCCGGTCGTGGCGAATATTTGAAAAAGAACGATCCGGAGAAGCCGACCTGTTCGATCAACTTCATCGTGTCGGCGAAATCGCGGTCTCCTTCACCGGGGAAGCCGACAATGAAATCGGAGGTGAAGGCCAGCGCCGGCTGTGCGTTGCGCAACCGGTCGATGATGCGCAGGTAGTCGTCACGGGTGTGACGCCGGTTCATCGCCGCCAGGATGTGGTCGGAGCCAGATTGTACCGGCAGATGCAATTGCGGCATCAGTTCGGGAAGATCGCGATGTGCGGCGATCAGGCTATCGTCTACATCGCGCGGATGACTTGTCGTGTAGCGCAGCCGTTCGATGCCGGGGATTGCGGCGAGTCGGTGAAGGAGCCGCGCAAGCGTCCAGCTGCCGCCGTCATCTCCTTCGCCATGATAGGCATTCACGTTCTGGCCGATGACGGTGATCTCGCGGATGCCGGCGTCCGCGAGTCGCTCGGCTTCGGCAACAATGTTGCTCGCCGGGCGCGAGACTTCCATTCCGCGCGTATAGGGGACGACGCAGAAGGTGCAGAACTTGTCGCATCCTTCCTGGATGGTGAGGAAGGCGGTGACGCCGCGGGCGCGAATCGCGTCGCGCGTCGGATTCTTCAGAAAATTGAACTTGTCCTCCGTCGGGAACTCGGTTTCGACCGGTTGCTCGCCGCGTGCGGCTCGTTCGAGCAGAGCCGGCAGCCGGTGATAGCTTTGCGGTCCGACGACGAGATCGACGACGGGCGCGCGCCGCATGATTTCCGCGCCCTCGGCCTGCGCAACGCATCCCGCAACCGCGATCGTCATCCTGCGACCTGCATTGGCGGCCTCGCTCTTCAGCAGGCGGAGCCGGCCAATCTCGGAATAGACCTTTTCCGCTGCCTTCTCACGGATGTGGCAGGTATTCAGCACCACGAGGTCAGCGTCGGCGACGTTGCTCGTCTCGGTGAATCCTTCCGGGGCCAGCATGTCCGCCATACGAAGCGAATCGTAGGCGTTCATCTGGCAGCCGTAGGACTTGATATGAAGCTTGCGGGGTCCGGTCATACCGCTCTGCGGGGCGCTGTCGGCGCGAGATGCGTCAACGGTCCTGATCCTTCCGTCCAAATGCGACAGGCATGCCGGGGTTCCTCGGAGCCTCCCTCTTACATCCAATTGCCCCAAAAAGGAATTCGCCGCCGTCCGCGTTGCCGACTTTTTGGCAGGTCCGCCGGAAATAACCCGGTTTTTACAAGCTTCAAGAGGCTGTTGCCGCCGATCGGGCACCTAGCCCGCTTTGTCGTCCTTGAGCGGAACGGCGTATAATTCAAGACGGTGATCGACCAGTTTGTAGCCGAGCTTCCGGGCCACTTCGGCCTGCAGCCGCTCGATCTCCTCGGACTGGAACTCGATCACCTCGCCGGTGCGCAGGTTGATCAGGTGGTCGTGATGGGCATCCGAAATCTGCTCGAAGCGAGCCCGACCTTCCCGGAAATCA
>NZ_JBFWPA010000031.1:0-64898 GCF_050250235.1 Pseudorhodoplanes sp. | reverse complement strand
ACACGACGGTAGCGCCATTGAGGTCAAGACCGAGGCCTCGACCCTACGGGTCAACAAGCGCCCGCGGCTCGCGGTGCGCAACCACACGAGCAACTGATGGGTTTGAGCGCCTTCGCGACGGCGATCGACGACCTGTTCGGCGATCCGAACATCGGCAGGGACGCTGTCTATACGCCCGATGGCGGATCGGCCGTGCCCGTGCGCATCATTGCCCGACGTGCGGACGAGATCACTGGCTTCGGCGAGGCGCGGCTCTGGTCGGAAACCACCCGCGTCGATCTTCGCCTCGCCGAGGTCTCGAGCCCGCGCCCCGACGACCGGATCGAGATCGATGGCGACACCTTCATCATTCAGGGCGAGCCGGTGCGTGATCGCGAGCGGCTCGTCTGGACCGTGGACCTTCGCCCCGCATGAAACTCGGCATCAGGATTGTCGGCGATATCGCCCGGACAATGGAGGCGGAAACCCGCGCCGGCCAAAAGGCGGTCACCGCTGCCATGCGCAAAGCTGGCGCCGGTCTCAAGTCCGCCTGGCGAGCGCAGATCACTGGCGCAGGCCTCGGGGCGCGACTCGCCCGCACCATTCGCTCCGAGCAGTATCCGAAAGGTCGGCGGAGTCTCAACGCGGCAGCGTTGGTCTGGTCGAAGGCACCAGTGATTGTTGGTGCGCACGACACCGGCCCACTGATCCGCTCCAAGAACGGGTTTTGGCTGGCAATCGCAATGCCGAGCGCTGGAAAATCCTCGCGAGGCGGCAGTATCACGCCCGGCGCGTGGGAACGCCATACCGGCATGCGCCTGCGCTTCGTCTATCGCCGCACTGGTCCGAGCCTGCTGGTGGCCGACAATGTTCGCGTCAGCAAGACGGGACGCGTCCGCGAAAACATCACCCGGCACAAGGATGGTCGCGTCTCGAGCCGGCTGCAAGGTCGCGCCACCGCCGTGATCTTCCTGCTGGTGCCGCAGGTGAAACTGCCAAAGCGCCTCGATCTCGCGCAGGATGCGCGCGCGGTGGAGAACGCCCTGCCGGGGATGATCGTGGCGAATTGGACGGAAACGCGTTCCTGAGCGGCTCGATCCAGTCAGGCTATCAACTGCAGCATCATTTATGGGCCTGGATCGGCGGACAGGGTACCGTGCCGTAGGAGCATAAAACGCAGCAATCACCCGGTTTTGGTTTGAGGAGCGTGCCGCAGCCCTTGCACTCGTAAAACCACTGGCAGGCATCCGTCGGCATGGTCTCGTTTTGCGAATGCCCGCAATGCGGACAGGTAATCGTGCTATCAAGAATCGGCGCCCGGCATTCGGTGTGCAGGCGATTAGCCTCGGCCTCGATCCGCGCGCGGCGGGCCGGGTCGAGCCTGGCGAGCTTGTCCTGAAGGCTGCGTACCATGACCATCATCCTTTCCACGGTGCCACGCCAATATGAATCCGGGCGCCTGGCCCCCACAAACCTGCATTTGGCCAGCGGTCGACATTCATAGGGCATTGGCATATATTGCCAATATCCTTGATGGAGATACGCATGGCCACCCGAAACGTCGTTCTGACGGAAACCCAATCCGACCTTGTCGACCGGCTGGTCGCATCGGGGCGCTACCAGAATGCCTCCGAAGCCCTGCGGGCGGGGTTGCGTCTTCTCGAAAGGGAGGAGGCGGAGTTCAGCGAATTGCAGGCAAGGTTGCGTGACGGGCTGGACCAGGCCCGGCGTGGTGATCTGGCCGAGGGGAGCGGTGAGGATGCGATCCGGCGTGCCTTCGCTTCCGCGCGCTAATCGTCCTGATGCCGAAACCCTGGCGCCTGACGCGACAGGCGGAAACATCGCTCGTCGAAATCGCTCGCTGGACGCATGAGACCTTCGGTCCGCGACAGGCTGCCGCCTACGAGGAAGACCTGATCGCACGTTGCGCGGCGATTGCGGCGGGCACGGCTATGTCGCAGGACTGCCGCCGCCTCATCGATCCGGACCTGCCCGAGGATCTGCGTTTCACGCGAGCGGGTCAGCATTTCGTCGTTTTCGTCGAGGACGCCGATCAGGTGATCATCGTCGATTTCCTGCACGGCCGCTCGGATCTGCCGCGACGGCTGGCCGCTCTTTCGGAGCAGAAACCCGACAGGGATCACTGACGCCGGGCTGGTCCCGGCGAACCGGGACCATCATGCCCACCACCCGCGAAACCATCCTCGCCGCGCTACACGCGCAGCTTTCAATGTTGCCAGCCACCGTGCTGCGCGGCGAGGTGCTGCCCGAGCGTGTACCTGCGGCAGGGCTATTGATTTTGCGTGATGGCGATCCGGGTGAGCCGGAGACGACGCTGTCGCCACTCATCTACCATTATCAGCACCGGGCCGAGATCGAGGCCGTCGTGCAGGGCGCGGGCCGCGATGCGGCGTTTGATGCGCTGTGCGCCAGCATTGGTGCGGCGATTGCCGGCGACCGCACGCTCGGGGGACTGTGCGACTGGATCGAGGCGGAAGCGCCGCAGCCGGTCGATCTGCCCATCGAGGGCGCGGCCGCCCTGAAAGCCGCCATGATCCCGGTGGTGCTGCATTATTCGACGGCCGACCCGCTCGGTTGATCCCGACAATCCGAGGAGAAACACCATGGCACGAGCCCAAGGGGCGCGGGCGCGAATGGCGCTCGCGTTCGAGACGATTTATGGCACCCCGCCGGCGAGCGGTTTCAGCCGCATGCCATTCGCCAGCACGACGCTCGGAGCGGAACAGCCGCTGCTCAATTCCGAGCTCTTGGGCTATGGCCGCGATCCGCTGGCGCCGGTCAAGGATGCGGTGACCGCCGATGGCGACGTCGTGGTGCCGATCGATGCGCAAGCCTTCGGCTTCTGGCTGAAGGCGGCGTTTGGTGCGCCGACGACGACGGGGACGGCACCGGGGCCCTTCACCCACACTTTCCAATCCGGATCCTGGACCCTGCCGTCGATGGCAATCGAGACCGGAATGCCTGAGGTGCCGCGATACGCACTCTATTCCGGCGCAGTGCTCGATCAACTGACCTGGCAAATGCAGCGCTCTGGCTTGCTGACCGCAACGGCGCGGCTGGTGGCACAGGGCGAGACGATCAACACCACGTCACAGGCCGGCACGCCCGCGGAGCTGGATCTCATCCGCTTCGGGCACTTCAACGGCGCGATCAAGCGCAACGGCACCGCTTTGGGCAACGTGATCTCGACCGAGATCACCTATGCCAACAATCTCGACCGCATCGAGACTATCCGTGCCGACGGCATGATCGATGGCGCCGATCCGTCGATTGCGGCGCTCACCGGCCGTACCGAGGTCCGCTTTGCCGACTCGACATTGGTGACACAGGCGATCAACGGCGCTCCTTGCGAGCTGGAGTTTTCATACACACTCATCTCTGGCGAAAGCCTGACCTTCACGGCGCACGCGGTCTATCTGCCGCGGCCCCGCCTGGAAATTTCCGGGCCGCAGGGCGTGCAGGCATCGTTCGATTGGCAGGCGGCGCGCGACGCCACGCTCGGACGCATGTGCACCGCCGTGCTCATCAATGACGTGGAGGACTACTGACCATGATCCGTCTCGACCTTTCCACTGAGCCGAAATGGCTCGACCTTGGATCTGGCCTGCGCCTCCTTGTTCTGCCGGTGACCACCGCCACCATGGTCGCGGCCCGCAACGATCCCACCGTCGAATCTTTGCCCAAGGATGCCAGCCAGGAAGAAATGGCGCTGGTCATGGCGAAGGCGGTCGCCCGCCGCGTGGTGATGGATTGGGAGGGCGTCGGCGATGAGAGCGGCATGCCGATGTCGGTCACGCCGGAAGGGATCGATGCGCTCCTCGACATCTGGCCGGTGTTCGAGGCGTTCCAGACCCGCTGTCTCGCGCCGTATCTGATGCTGGATGCGGAAAAAAACGCCTCATCGCCCTTGCCGAATGGCACTTCGGCGGGGGCGAGGCCTACTGCGCGGCCTGCGAAAGCGCGTGCGAAGATTGCCCGGCGCGGCTGAACTCTCCGGAAACTCCGGAGGGTTGGCAGGTCTGGGATCTCGTCCAGCGCCTGACTGGACAATTGCGTGTGGTTGGCGGCATGGGCGCCACGGTCGTCATCGGCTGGGACATGAACGCTGCCTTAGCCATGGCGCGCGCACTCGGTGTCAGTCCGCTGATTGCCGCCGAATGTCTGTCCGAGATCGAGGCGGTGATGGTGCGCAAGCTCAACGAACAGATGGCGGCCGAGCGCGCCTGATCAGATACGACTGTTGCACGCCGGCCTGTCAGGACTTGCGGCATTACCCCCGGTTCAGGCGCCTGCTCTTCTTCCTGCCAATGCTGCCGTCAGACGCGGATTGCGACTGACCGGTATCAGCCCGGATCGCCTGGACGTCCGGTTCCGACAGTTCGATTTCGTGGACCGTGGCCATCCGCTCACCACGCACATGCGCCAGCGCCTCCTTCAGGCCCTGTTCGATACTCTTGAAAGCTTCGCTCATGTCATCTTCCTCCAGGTTGCCAGACGCATATGTCAATGACGCACAGGCAAAGCCTTGTTGGGAATTTGGCGGTCAGAACCGATCCGACCGATCCCGGCAATCGGTCGCTTCAGCACCCTTTGCGATCCCGGCAAGTGAACTCTGTTCCGGCACCGGTATCAGCAGAATGCCAGTTCCCTTTGGCATGAGTGCGAAGACCTGACCGACCTTCCAGCCCCGCGCAGCGCGGAGGGCCTCGGGGATCTGGATCTCAAATTTGGCGGACAAGGTGACGATCTCGGACATGACTCAAGTTTCCGCGGATCGGCACCGTCACGCAAGGCGTGTCTCCGTCTGACAGGAAGATTGACCCATGGCCGAAAAACGCGTCTCCGTCCGGCTCGTTGCCGAAGGCGGCCGGCTGGTCAGGTCCGAATTCGAGGGCATTGGCGAGGTTGGCGAGAAGAGCTTCAAGCGCATCGAGAAGCAGGCCGATATCACCGGCATGGTGGTGCGCCGGGTGATGGGCGTGCTTGGCGCTGCGATCAGCGTCCAGCAGCTCGTCACCTACACCAACACCTGGACCGACCTGCGCTCGCGGGTCGATCTCGCCACCGGATCGCAGGAACGCGGTGCCGCCGTCATGGAGCGGCTCGCCGCCATGGCGCGGCGCACCTATTCGAGCATTACGCAAACGACGGAGTCCTGGCTCGCCAACGCCACGGCGCTGCGGGAGCTTGGCCTGTCTACGAAGGAGAGCCTGGATTTCACCGAGGCGTTGAACAATGCCATGGTGGTGTCGGGCGCCAAGGCTGATCGCGCGGCGTCCGTGCAGAACGCACTGTCAAAGGCCATGGCGCTCGGCAAGCTCTCGGGCGAGAACCTCAACACCGTGATCGCCAGCGGCGGGCGGATCGCCGAACTGCTGGCGGCGGAGCTCAAGGTCAACGTCAATCAGCTGCGCACTCTTGGCGCGGAAGGCGACATCACCGGCGATGTGATCCGGCGTGCACTGCTCGGCAATCTCGAGCGCCTGCGCAAGGAAGCCGACGCGATGCCGGCCACCATTGGCGATGCCTTCACGCTTCTGGGTAATGCGGCGCTGCAGCTGGTGGGCCGCTGGGACAAGATGGCGGGAACGTCCGCTGCCGTCGCAGCCGCGATCATTCTGCTCGCCGACAATCTGGAGCATCTTGCCGCCATCGGCATCGCTTTTGCCGGCTTCATGGCCGGACGCTGGGTGGTTGCCTTCGTTGCGGCACGGATTGCCACCTTCAGCCTGTCGGGTGCGCTGGCGTTGCTGCGCGGCGCCATCATCCGCACCGGCATCGGCGCACTGATCGTCGGCGCCGGCGAGCTAATCTACTGGTTCGGGCAGCTGGTCAAAGGCGCCGGCGGGTTTGGGCGCGCGCTCGAGCTGATGGGTAATCTGGCACGAGCCGTCTGGGACGGCATCAAGATCACGGCCAGCTCGTTTGTCGATGATTTCCGCGCGATCACGGCCAGCGTCGAGCAGCTCTGGCTCAAGCTGATGGCGTTCCTGTCCAACAAGTGGGCCGACTTTCTCGGTAGCATCGGTCCGACTTTCAACAAGGTCGCCGAGACCCTCGGCGCTGAGACGCGGATCGACTGGTTCGGGGCAAAGTCCCATTCCTCGATGCTCGATCACGCCGCCAGCAATGCCGGTGTGATGGCGGAGCGCCATCGTGAGCGTGCGATGGATACGCGGGCACACGCCTTTGATGCCGTCGGTCCTGCTGCGCAGGCGCTGGGCGATGCGGTGCGCAAAGCGGACAGTGCGGCCGCACTCGACGATGCCGCCAATGCAGCGGGCCGTGTCACCACTGCACTCGATGCGTCGGCGAATGCTGCAAAGAAAGCCGGCAAGGCGCACAAGAAAAGTGCAGAAGAAGTTGTCACCGGCTGGGCGGCGGTGGTCAAGAGCCTGGCCGATTATGCGGAGAAGGCCCGCGAGATCGGCGCCGATGTCGGCAAGACGCTGGTCGGTGCGTTCAAGAGTGCGGAGGATGCCGTCGGCGAGTTCGTCAAGACCGGCAAGCTGAAGTTCGGCGATCTCGTCACCTCGCTGATTGCTGATCTGGCGAAACTCGCGGCGCGGCGCTTCATCCTCGGTCCCATCGCTAACGCATTGTCTGGCGCCTTGGGCAGCCTCGGCAGCAGCCTCTTTGGCGTGCCGAGCCCGGCGGCGGCAGCCGCAGGACTGTTTGGCTCGCCGATTTATCACACCGGTGGCATCGTTGGCGGACCCAGCCCTAGCCGCATGGTGCCGGCCATAGCTTTCGCTGGTGCGTCGCGCCTGCATGCCGGTGGATGGGCAGGCCTGCGGCCAGACGAAGTGCCGGCCATCCTGCAGCGCGGCGAGCGGGTGCTGTCGAAGCGCGAGGCATCAGCCTCGGCACGTAGCGCATCCGCGCCGAGCGTCAACGTCACCATCATGGCGCGCGATGCGGAAAGTTTTCGGCAATCGCGCACACAGGTCGCCGCCGATATCGCCCGCGCCGTGTCGCTCGGCCGGCGCGGGCTCTGAGACCCTAACATGGCGTTCCACGAGGTCCGGTTTCCGGACGACATTTCGCGTGGCGCGCGCGGCGGACCGCAGCGTCGCACGCAAGTCGTGGAGCTCGCCTCGGGCGACGAGGAGCGCAACGCCAGCTGGGCCAGCTCTCGCCGCCGTTATGATGTCGCCTACGGTATCCGTCGCGCCGACGATCTGGCCGCAG
The DNA here is from genome assembly GCF_050250235.1 of Pseudorhodoplanes sp. GTDB lineage: Bacteria > Pseudomonadota > Alphaproteobacteria > Rhizobiales > Xanthobacteraceae > Pseudorhodoplanes. The sequence continues at coordinate 57,707 of NZ_JBFWPA010000031.1, read as the reverse complement.
TGGTCGCCTTCTTCGAGGCGCGCAACGGCCGACTGCATGGCTTTCGCTTCAAGGATTGGGCCGATTACAAGTCCTGCCTGCCGTCGCAGATCCCCGCCGCCACTGATCAGGCGATCGGCACTGGTGACGCCAGCACCAAAACATTCCAGCTGGTGAAGCGCTACGCCTCCGGCGCGCAGGCATGGGTACGCATCATTACCAAGCCTGTTGCCGGCAGCGTAGCGATCGCGCTGAACGGCACGCCAACGTCCTCCGGCTGGTCGGTCGATGCGGCCACCGGTCTCGTCACCTTCGTATCCGCACCTGCTTCCGGCGTCGCTATCACCGCCGGCTTCGCGTTCGACGTGCCGGTTCGCTTCGACACCGACACGCTCGACGTCACGCTCGATCTCGAGCGGCTCGGCTCGATCACCTCCATTCCCCTCGTGGAGATCCGACGATGAATGATGAACCCGGCTTCATCACCGCGGTGCTGCGCGACCTTGCGGCATCGACGGCGGTGATCCTCGCCGTCTGGGGCGCACTCGGTGGCGCCACCAACGCGCTGACCACCAAGATGCATCTGCGCGACGCGCTGCGCCACATCCTGCTTGGCGGCATCATCGCCGCCGGCATGGGCAGCCTGTCGATGGCGCTGGTCACGCGGTGGCTCGGCCTGCCGTCGGAAGCGATTCCGGCCGGAGGTGCGGCAGGCTCCGCCGCCTATCTCGTCGGCGTCTTCGGACCTGCCTTCATCGAGGTGACGCTGGCGCGCCTTCGCAACAAGGGAGGCGATCACGATGCGTGAGCTTCTGCGCTTGGCCCGCCAGCTTCGTTGCGACAGCCCCGATCCGCGCGAGGCGTTCGCCCATCGCATGCGCGTCGGCGTCATCGTCGCCCTCCTCATCCTGATCGTTTACCTGCTGAGGTAACCCATGCTCGAGAATTTCCAGAACTGCCTGGCGGTGACGCTGGGCTATGAGGGCGGCTGGTCGGATCATCCCTCCGATCCCGGCGGTGCCACGATGAAGGGCATCACGCTTGCCACCTATCGCCGCTTCAAACCGGGTGCGACCAAGACCGAGCTGCGCAACATCTCGAACGACACTGTCGCGAAGATCTACCGCTCCGACTATTGGGACAAGGTCGGCGGTGATCGGCTTGCCGCCGGTGTCGATCTTGCCACCTTCGATGCCGGCGTGAACTCCGGTTCTGGGCGCGCCAGGCAATGGCTGATGGCCGCGATTGGCGGTCCCGACCACGAGACCGTCCAGAAACTCTGCGCCAAACGTCTCGGCTTCATGCGCTCGCTCGCCATCTGGAACACGTTTGGCAAGGGCTGGTCGACGCGCGTCGCCGGTATCGAGGCCAAGGGCGTCGCCTGGGCGCTGGCGCAATCGATGGGTCCGATTCAAGTCCGTGAGCAGTTGGCGAAGGAGGCGACAACCGCGACCGCCACCTCGAACAAGCAAACCGCAGGCGCCAGCGCGGCCGGCACCGCGACCACGGCCGGTGGCAGCGACGCGCTCTTCAACCCGGATCATGTCGACCAGATCGCCGGCTGGGTGCTGGGCGGACTGCTGAGCGCCGGTGTGCTGGTCGCCGCCATCCTCATCATTCGCGCCATCATCCACCGTCAACGCGCTTCAGCCTATGCCGTCGAGGCAGGAAGGATCATGTCATGAGCGCCATTCTCGCGTCGATCCTGATCGATGTTGCGGCAAGGGTCGGCGCGCCGATCGTCAAGAGCCTGCTGGAAAAGCATGTCGGTGGCGCAGCCGGCGAGATTGGCGGCATGGTCATCGACGCCATTGCCGGCAAAGCCGGCGTGACGCCGGATAGTCTTCCTGGACTTCCAGCAAAGGATCTGGAAGCGGCCGTTGCCGCTGCCGAGGTCGACGCGCCGCAGCTCGTCGCGGCATGGGTCGGACAGCAGCGCGAAGCCAACAGGCTGATGCTGGCCGAGATGAGCAAGGGGCGACCCTGGTGGACCTGGGGCTGGCGGCCAGCGTGGATGTGGTTCCTCGGCTTTCTGTTCCTGTTCCGTCTGGTGCTGGTGCCGGTGGCCGACGCCATCCTTGGCTCCAGCATCGCGGGCGGTGTCGACCTGTCCACCATGATGACGCTGACCGCCTGGTTCATGGGCCTCTACATGGGTGGCCACACCGTCAAGGACTTAGCTGCCAAGTGGGCGGAGCGGTCATGATTGCCGGTGATCGACCATGAAATCCCTCTCTCCAGCTCTGCAGACCCATCTCGACGCGGGCACGACGACGCTCAGCTGGTGCTGGAAGATCACCCGTGCCGATGGCGCCGTATTCGGCTTCACCGATCATGATCGCACGCTTGATTTTGGTGGCACTCTGTTCGAGCCGGAAAGCGGATTGACGGCGTCGGAGGTGCGTGCCGGTTCCGATCTCGCCGTCGATGCACAGGACGCACAAGGCGTGCTGACCTCCGATCGCATCACTGAGACCGACATTCTCGATGGACGCTGGGATAATGCCGAGGTCGAGCTCTGGCGGGTCAACTGGACCGACACCTCGCAGCGTGTGCTCATGCGCCGCGGCGCCATCGGCCAGATCCGGCGCGGCCGGCTCGCCTTTGTCGCCGAGATGCGGAGCATAGCGCATGTGCTCGGCCAGACCGTCGGCCGCATGTTCCAGGCGACCTGCGATGCAGAACTCGGCGACGTCCGTTGCCGCGTCAATCTCGATGCGCCCTCCTTCAAGGGGACAGGTTCTGTTATCGACATACTGCGCGACCGCGCTTTCACGGCATCGGGGCTTGGTGGCTTTGCCGCGGGCTGGTTTGCCTTCGGCACAGTAACATGGACCAGCGGCGTCAATGACGGGCGGCGCGCCGAGGTGCTGGCGCATGATCTCGTCGACGGCATCGCCATCCTGACACTGCTCGAGGCGCCAGTGCGGCCAATTGCGGAGGCCGATGCCTTCGTCATTCGCGCCGGCTGCGACAAGCGTATCGCCACTTGTGCAGCGAAGTTCGCCAACGTCGCCAATTTCCGCGGCTTCCCCCACATCCCCGGCCAGGATGCGGTGCTGCGCTATGCAACGCGCGATGGCGGCCACAATGGAGCGGTGCTGTGAAGTCGGCTGCCCCCAAAAAGGTCATTGCCGTCGCGCGCGCCTGGCTCGGCACACCGTATCACGACCAGGCAAGCCTCAAGGGTGTCGGTTGCGACTGCCTCGGCCTCGCTCGCGGCGTCTGGCGTGAGGTGGTGGGTGACGAGCCCTTCATCATCCCGCCCTATAGCCGCGACTGGGGCGAAACCGGCCCGCGCGAGGTGCTGGCCGAGGGCGCCCGCGGCGCCATGATCGAGATTGCACCGGAACATGCCGCCCCCGGCGCGCTGCTGCTGTTCCGCATGGCGCCACGCGCCATCGCCAAGCATGTCGGCATTCTGACCGGCACCGACAGCTTCCTTCATGCCTATGAGCGGCTCGGCGTGATCGAGCAGCCGCTGACCTTGCCCTGGCGACGGCGCATAGCCTTCGCTTTTCTGTTTCCGCGGCCGGCCCTTGTCCTGCGCAAGAAGGCCCGGCGCAAGACAAGGTCCTGATCCATGGCCGCTCTCGTTCTCGGTGTCGCCGGTGCCGCCATTGGCGGCAGCATCGGCGGCACCATCCTCGGCGTCAGTGCCGCCACCATCGGCGGCTTTGTCGGCGCCGCCGCCGGCTCCATGGTCGACAGCTGGATCGTGTCGTCGCTCACCCCTGCCCAGCGGATCGAGGGCGCGCGTCTCGACAGCCTGCGCCTGACCTCGTCGACCGAAGGCGCCGTCATCCCCCGGCTCTATGGCCGCATGCGCATCGGCGGCAACATCATCTGGGCGACCGACTTTCGCGAGGAGAGCAGAACCACCACGCAAGGCGGCGGCAAGGGGTTTTCGATGGGCGGCGGTGGCGCCAAGGTGCAGACCACCGAATATCTCTATTACGCGAGCTTTGCGGTCGCGCTCTGCGAAGGTCCGATCACCGGGATCGGCCGTATCTGGGCCGATGGCAAGCTGCTCGATACCGCCGGCATTGCCTGGCGCTGGTATCCCGGCGACGAGAACCAGACCGCAGACCCCTTCATTGCCGCCAGGATGGGCGCGGCCGATACGCCGTCCTATCGTGGCACGGCTTACGTTGTGTTCGAGGAATTGCCGCTCGCCAATTACGGCAACCGCCTGCCGCAGCTGTCCTTCGAGGTGTTTCGGCCGCTCGCCGATGCCGACACCGCCGAAGGGCTGGTTCGCGCCGTCACCATGATTCCGGCTTCGGGCGAATTCACTTATGCGACGCAAGGCATCCGCCATGGCAGCGCCTGGACACAGATCCCGGCCAATCTCAACGCGCTGTCCGACACCGCCGACATGGTGGTGGCGCTCGATCATCTGCAGGCGACGATGCCTGCAATTGAAAGCGTCAGTCTCGTCGTCGCCTGGTTCGGCAACGATCTGCGCGCCGGCCATTGCCAGATCAGGCCTGGCGTGGAATTGGCGTCGAAGCTGACCTTCCCGAAGACCTGGACTGTCAACGGCGTATCGCGCGCCAATGCCCATCTCGTCAGCCGCGACGCCGAGAACCGCCCGGTCTATGGCGGCACGCCTGCCGACTTTGCCGTCGTGCAGGCAATCCGCGAGATGAAAGCGCGTGGGCTGCGCGTCACCTTTTATCCCTTCATCCTGATGGATGTGCCGCCGGACAACTCGCTGCCGAATCCGTATTCCGACAACGCCAGCGAGGCTGGTCAGCCGGCGTTTCCCTGGCGTGGCCGCATCACCTGTTCGCCGGCAGCCGGTTACGCGGGAAGCGTCGATAAAACCGCTGCCGCCGCCTCACAGGTTGCCAGCTTCTTCGGCGCAGCGACCGCAGCACAGTTTGCGGCCTTTGGAGAGACCGTGCTCTGGACCGGCCCCGCCAGCGATTGGGGTCTGCGCCGCATGGTGCTGCATTACGCGCAGCTCGCCAAACTGGCCGGCGGCGTCGATGCCTTTATCATCGGCTCGGAGATGCGTGAGCTGACCACTATTCGTGATGGCGCCGGCAGCTATCCCGCCGTGCAGGCGTTTCGCGACCTGGCATCGGCTGTGCGCTCAATCCTCGGGCCTGGTGTGAGGATCAGCTATGCCGCCGACTGGAGCGAGTATTTCGGGCATCAGCCAGCGGATGGCTCGGGCGACGTCTTCTTCCATCTCGATCCGCTGTGGGCGGATAGCAACATCGACTTCATCGGCATCGACAACTACATGCCGCTCTCCGATTGGCGCGACGGCCTCACACATCTCGATGCGCAGGCCGGCTGGCCTGCAATTCATGATCGCGCCTATCTGCAATCCAACATCAGAGGCGGCGAAGGTTTCGACTGGTACTACGCCTCGGAGGTCGATCGGGCGAACCAGATTCGCACGGCGATCACCGATGGTGCCGCCGCCAAACCGTGGGTGTTCCGCAGCAAGGACCTGCGCTCATGGTGGTCGAACAGGCATTACGACCGTCCTGGCGGCGTGGAGAGTCCGACACCGACGGCGTGGGTGCCGCAATCCAAGCCGATCCGCTTCACCGAGCTCGGTTGCCCGGCCATCGACCGCGGTACCAACCAGCCCAACGTTTTCGTCGATCCGAAGTCGGCGGAAAGCGAGGTGCCACACTTCTCGCGCGGCTGGCGCGACGATGCCATCCAGCGCGCCTATCTGGAAGCAACGTATCTGTGGTGGAGCGATCCGGCCAACAATCCAATCTCGTCCATCTCAGGCAGCCGCATGGTGCATGTGCCCGAATGCGCTGCCTGGACCTGGGATGCGCGACCCTATCCGTTCTTTCCCGAGCTGACCGATGTCTGGACCGACGGAGAGAACTGGCGGCTCGGCCACTGGCTGACCGGCCGTCTCGGTGCGGTCTCGCTCGCCGCCCTTGTGCGGCATCTGTGTCGGCGCGCCGGTATGCGAGATGAGCAGATCGATGTCTCAGGGCTCTGGGGCGCCGTCGAGGGCTATGTCATCGGCGCACTGGAAAGCCCGCGGGCGTCGATCGCGAACCTTGCCCGTCACTTCGGCTTCGATGCCGTCGAAAGTGAAGGCAGGATTCGCTTTGTCATGCGCGGCCGGGCTCCCACGACCACTATCACCGTCGACACTATGGTCGCGGTCGATCAGAACGAGGTTCTGGAGCTGATTCGCAGCCAGGAGACCGAACTGCCCCAGGCGCTCAAATGGCAGGTAGCGCGCGCCGACGAGGATTACGATGCGGCGATCGTCGAAGCCCGCCGTATCACCGTTGAAGCGTCCCGCGTCTCCTCCGAGACCTTCCCGTTTGCGGTGCCGCTAGAGGAGGCCGAACGCCGTTGCCGCCGTGTGTTGATGGAAGCCTGGACAGGGCGTGAGAGCGCTGTCTTCCGGTTGCCGCCATCGCGGCTGGCAATTGATCCGGCCGACGTGATCAGGCTCGACCATGATGGCCGCGAGATCGATTTCCGTCTCGTGTCGGTCGCCGACGCTGAGGCACGCAGCGTCGAGGCGATTCGCCAGGATCGGCAGGATTACGATCTTCCGCCTGGCGCGGCACGACCATCGACACTCTCCAAAACTGTCGTCTTCGGCGCGCCGGAGGTGGTGTTCCTCGACCTGCCGCAACTGACGGAAGCGCACATCCCGCACCATCCGCTGATCGCCGCGCAGGCACAGCCATGGCCGGGGCAACTGGCGGTGTTCCGCAGCCCCGGCAATGACGGCTTCGAGCTGGTCACCAACTTCAGCACCCGTGCCCGCATCGGCACGTTGACGAATGATCTGTGGTCCGGACCGGTCTCGCGCTTCGACCACGGCAACGTCATGATTGTCGATCTCGTCACCGGCACGCTCGAAAGCGTCACCGATATTGCGCTCCTCGGCGGCGCCAATGCGCTTGCAGTGGAAAGCGCACCAGGTATCTGGGAGGTCTTGCAAGCAGGATCGGCCGAACTGATCGCGCCGGGCCGCTACCGGCTGACGCGGCTGTTGCGCGGTCAGCGCGGCACCGAAGGCGCGATGGCCGATCCGGTGCCGGCGGGTGCGCGCGTGGTGGTGCTCGACAGCATGCTCGCCGACCTGCCGGTCACCGAGGCCGATCTCGGCATGGCGATGAACTGGCGCATCGGCCCGGCCTCAAAACCTGTCAGCGACGAGACCTATGTGGCACAGACCTTCACGCCCGAGGGTGTTGGGCTCCGGCCCTTCGCGCCGGTCCATGTCGAACAACCATGGCGCAAGGCGCGCGTGCCTGGTGATCTCACCATTCGCTGGGTGCGTCGGGATCGATCGCTCGCCGCAGACAGTTGGAATGCCGTTGAAATCCGGATGAGCGAGGCCAGCGAATCCTGGCAGGTCGACATCCTCGACGGCGCAACCATCAAGCGGTCCCTGACAACGTCCACCGCCAGTGTCGTCTACAGCGCAGCCGACCAGAGCGCCGATTGGGGCGCGCCGCTCGGATCAGGAAACGCGCTCACCGTCCGCATTGCCCAGATCGGGCAGATGTTTGGCGCAGGTGCTGCGCTCACCACCACCCTCTGGTTCTGATCATCGGAGACACCCATGTCCGACACAACAGTGCATCTGGCGCTGCCCTTCATCATGGCCGCGCAGGCTCAGAAACACGTTACTCATAATGAGGCGCTGCGGGTCCTCGATGGCGTCGTGCAACTGTCGGTCAAGGATCGCGACCTGGCGGCGCCACCCGGCAGTCCCCATGACGGCGATCGCTACATCGTCGGCTCGGGCGCAACCGGTGCATGGGCCGGCTGGGATTTGAACGTTGCCCTCTGGTCGGATGGCGCCTGGCTGCGCCTGCCGCCGCGCGCCGGCTGGCTTGCATGGATCGAGGACGAAAGCCTGCTGCTGGCCTTTAATGGCTCCAGCTGGATTGATGTGACGCCCGACGCACTGCAGAGCCTTGCCCTTCTGGGCGTGGGCACCACAGCAGATGCCGCCAATCCGTTCTCCGCGAAACTCAACGCGGCGCTCTGGACTGCGAAATCGATCGCCGAGGGCGGCACCGGCGATCTGTTCTACACCATGAACAAGGAGGCCGCCGGCCGCGATCTCGGCCTCACGCTGCAGACTGGCTACGTCACCAAGGCCCTGGTCGGCCTGTTCGGTTCGGACAGGTTCCGGCTGGCGGTTTCTGAGGACGGCAGCGTCTTCTTCGACGGACTGATCGTCGATAATGCCAACGGCATCGTCGACCAGCCCCGGCTGCCGCGCTTCAAGGGGTATACCAACTACGACAACTATGTTGCCGTCGACACCTGGACGAAGATCGCGATCAACAACACCGACTACAACGACCAGAGCGCCTTCGACGCCGGCAACAACCGTTTCGTCGCTCCGGTCGCCGGCACCTACCTCCTCGGCGCCACGCTGCTCTACAAGGTCAATTCCAGCACCACGGCGCGAATGCGCGGGCGGCTGGTGTTGAACACCTCGACGGAAATCCGAGGATCGTTCGGCGAGATATCCGGCGCGCACGCCTCCGAGGCGACGGCGCTCTGGCTGCAGACCATGACCCCGCTCGCCCAAGGCGACACGGTGGAACTCCAGGGCACATTCCGGGTTGCGGATGGGTATTTCGCAGCCGACCACACGTCCTTATGGGGCTGCAAGGTCGGATGAAATACAGGCAGCACGGTTTCTGTGGGCAACCGCACGCGATCACGCGTGTGAAGGTCCATCCGCAGAAGTCTCGTTTTTGAGCTGCAAGCTGAGCTTCAGAAGTTGTCGGCGGATAGCTCCGCTGTCGGCCGCGAGATCTACTGTGGCGAACCGAATGAGATGTCCGTGCACCGAGATGGCTTCGTCGATCGTTTCACCGATGGCCGGGTGCAGCAACAAGCCCTCGGCCTTGTCGGCCATCGGATCCCCACGTCCTGCCTGTGAACGTATGTACGCGTAGATTTGGTAAAGGTATCCGCTGCGCAACGTCGCCTCGCGGCGCCAGCCCGCCGTCACGATGCTGGTGAACTTGGTGTCGATCACGATACGGCGGCCGACCAGCGCATCGTCGAGCACGATATCAGTCTGCATCCCCGGCAATATCTCTCGCGCGCCCTCGGTCCACCAATCGATCGGCCAGTCGAGCGCACCCCCTTTGTGTACGCGCCATCGCTTTGGTTGCAGGATGGTTTTGTAGAAGCCGCCGACGGCGCGTTCGAACAACCGCCGGGCCCACTGCTCCTCCCTATCCGGCATCGGCAATGGTCGCGGGCCAGCCCGCTCGGTGGGCAGAACGAGGTCTATCGCAAGCATCGCCGCTGCGAGCATCTCGCAATCCGTCGCGTCGTGACGGCCAATGCGGTCGGCGCTGAGCTCGGCTCGCGATGGCATGGCGCCGGAGACACCGAGAGCCTGCATATCCGCAGCCAGCCGGCGGCAACGATGGCGGAGCTCGGGGCGCGTGACCAGCCGCGCCACCGCCCCGAGCGCGCCGCGGACGAAGCGGTTGCGCGGCGTGTCGACACTGAGCTCGACGAAACGGCACGCCACGGCTCCGCGTGCGAGCAACTGTCGGCGCTCCGTTCGCAGGACGTCGATCCGACCTCGGACCCGCGACAGGTCGGCGCTGCGCGGACGGTAGCCGAGGCTCAGCTGTCGTCGCTGGCGTTCCTCTACCGCCTGCGCCAGCAGTTCGGCAACGAGATCGGCGATCTCGTCCGGGTTGTGCTCGACGTCGACGAGTGTGCGGCCCGCCGTCCGGAACAGGTCCGAGGCGTAAAGCATCAGAAGCCAGATGTTGCGCACCGGGATGCGACCGATGAAGCCCGCAGCGGCGGTCTCGCTCACCCCGGCATCGGCGATCACCATCCCTGCAGCAGTCGATCGAGGGCCTCGCGCGCCGATTTCGGCGCGTCGAACCAGTATTCGTCGAGCAGCGGGCCGATCTCCGTCTCGGCCACCTGGCGAAACCATTCTCGTGTGGTGCCCGGCTCCAGTTTCGCCGTTGGTGTGACGTAGCTGTGCCCAATCTCGAATTGACGACCGAACGCCCCGGCGATCTCCGCGTTCAGCGCAAGGATTCGCCGCTCGATGTCGTCTGCGAGCAGAGAATCGACCCCACCCCTCTCGGTCACCCACCGCCGCCATGCTGGCCCAAGCCGCGGCTCGAGCCCCACGAATGCGAAGCGCCTGCGGAAGGCCAGGTCGACGAGCGCCAGCGAGCGATCAGCGATGTTCATGGTGCCGATCACGAACAGGTTCTCGGGAACGTGCACTGGGCGGCGCAGGCCATCGGCATCGGGATAGCATAACTCCAGCGCCTCACGCGGCGTACGCTTGCCTGCCTCCAGCAGAGTTAGCAGTTCGCCGAAGATCTGCGCGGGGTTCCCGCGATTGATCTCTTCGATGATGATGACGTAGCGGGCGTCCGGGCGACCCAGCGCAGCACGGATCGCCTCCATGAAGACCCCGTCCGCAAGAGTTAGCTTTCCATCGCCGCTCGGCCGCCAGCCGCGGACGAAATCCTCGTAGGAAAGGTTCGGATGAAACTGGACGGCCCGGATGCGCGCCTCGTCGCGCTCGCCCATCAGCGCGAAGGCGAGGCGCTTGGCGATCCACGTCTTTCCCGTTCCCGGCGGCCCCTGCAGGATCAGGTTCTTGCGCGTACGCAGGCGCTCTAGAAGACGTTCGATCTCCTCTTGCTCCAGGAAGCAGCCGTCGCGCATGATGTCATCGACGTCGTAAGGTTCCGTCGGCGAAGGCGCCTGCACGGGATCTGCCGCAGCGGACTCATCCTGATCCTTCGTCGAGGTTAGTTCGGCTGCGCATGGTTCCGTCTGGACATCTTCGGGTGCCTTGTATCGCCAGGATGCGAGCGACAATTCGGGGAAGCTATGAACCGGATAGCTGTCCTCCCCGAAACGCGCCTTGAGGTCGTCAACGAGCTTCAAATACGTCGTTCCGCTGCAGGGCTTCTGCGGTCCAATCGTCGGGATCCGCATTTGCAGTCGTCCCGTGAGGAAAGCGCGCGAGTTGCGGTCGAGGGTCGGAAACTCCCAGGGATGCGACCAATAGAGGCCGGTAGAGAGATTCCACGAAGCGCCCCAGACCTCGACCGCTGCGTCGTAAGCGGAGATGAACGCCTCCCGCTGCTCCGGCTGATCGGCCTCCACGAGCGCCGCCGCGGCAATGAACAGATCCCACAACTTATCGATGTCGTTTTCGCCACGTTTGTCACCGTAACTGAAGAACCACGAGCGCTGATTGTTCAGGACTGGAATACCCTCGAAGGAAGCCGGCGGATCCTCCTCCACGCCGATTAGCTTTGCGAGTGCCCCTGCGATCGCGCGCCTATTGTCCTCTGTCATAGATCGGTTGAACGTGCCCATCGCCGTGAATGGGCAGATATCGCGCAGGGGGCCGGTTCCGCCTTCGGGATAGCGGTCCTGCAAATAGCCGAGTCCCGCCATATCTTGTGCAATGGCATGAATGCCTTCGATCAATGGCTGCCTGTCCGCCCGATAGTCGAAAAGCTTCGCCGCGACGGCGCTGTAGAAGGCTGTCCAGCGGAAACGCTGCTCCCCGTCCGCGTCGCCGAACCGCTCCCGCCAGAATGGCTCATTCCTGAACCGGTTGATGTCCTGGGGTTGGTCGTCGAAGGCAAAAGCCAGAAGTCCATCCTCCATCCACCCGCCCGGCGCGACGCGCCAGACCGTCGCGCGATTGGTGTAAAAATACCATTCGCGGGGCGGCGAAACCGGCGACCAGTCTACTCGCAAATGCTTGCCGTCATCGAGATTCGCGGTGATCGTGCCGACCGCCTTGATCGCCAACACCGAGACGGTCGCGCCGCGATTGTCAAACGGAAGATCGTGCTTACGTGTGTAAGATGACTTGATGGCGATCTTGTCGCCCGGCCGCATGGAGCGCACGACATCTCCATACTTGCCGTCCTCGTAGCCGTTCTCCCATATTCCCTCAGCGAGAAATCGTGGCGTTTGATCCTCGGTCCGATTGTACGCCGCGCCGACAAACCAGGACGGCCGCGCGCTCGATTCCGCCGACATTACACATTCTCCAATACTGCGACGATCAGACTGATTGTAACGCTTTCATTTCGCATAGCCTCTGCATCATCTTGCCAACGTACGCGGCCTTGTCTTCCTCCTGAAAGAGGATGTTTCGCGCCTCCATGGCCGGCTTATCGACCGACCAAAGCAGTCGCATCACGTGCGAAGCCGTTCTTCGCATCGCGTGCGGACATGTGTTGCATGATTGCCCCCAAAGTTGGAGCCACTTTAGCTATAATGGCGCTTTGCTGTGAAGGGCTCTAAGCGGATTTAAATGCGTCGTAGATCCTCGCAGCTGGGACGCTTCTGAGGGTCGAAAAATATACATCCAGATCGGGCGTGCCGGGAGTTTCCGTCGGTGCTCAACCGGCACGCCCATCCCACGTCATGACCAGCATAACGCCAGTCATGCGGCCGGCGAAAACTCGAGCCGGCCTGGTGGGCTCCGAGCGGGTTCGCCGCCATCCCCACCGCCGCACTTGATCCGCCCCACAGTGCGGCTTCTCCTGCGGTCCCCGCGCTTATCGGGTCCGGGTCCCCATCGATTGCTGTGCAGCTACTCAGCTGCCGTCGGCAAAGTAGATGTCATCTCGGCGATCGACTGGAATTCACTGAGAAACTCCGGCCGGTATTGCATCAGGTGTCGCACGACGCGCGCATTCCCGAGGAGCTTGGCGAGGTATCTCTTGATGACGGTCAGTTGCAGGTGATTCTGTCCGTAGGTCTCCTGGATTGAGGTGATGCCCTCCTGCAGCCTCGCAAGCTCGCGTTCCATCCGTGCCATGGCTTCGGGTGTTACTCCTTTCAGGCGCTTCGGTTTGGTTGTCTCGACCAGCTGCGCCTGCGGAGTACCCGCAAGGATCGCTGAGACGTAAGCCAACGAATAGTTGTTGGCGTTCACCAGAAGCTCCGATGCCTCGATTTGCCGTAGCGCCTTCATCTTCCGGAGGATCTCGAACACGGCCGAGGTGCAGGGTTTGTCCTTCAGGATCGCAACGGCCTCTTCGCAGATCCCGTCCAGCAGGCGAGCCTTACGTCGGATGCTGCTGGGATTGAGATCCAACGCGGCAGCGATCTTCTCCTCGGAAACGCCGCGCTCGATGGCCCTCAGGATCATTCGATGTTCTTGTATCGGGGCGAGACGGCTGACCCGCTTGTTATAGGTGAAGGCTTCGTCATCAGTTGAGACGAGGCACTCGACCTGTTCGATCCCCAGATCCTTCAGGATTTCGATTCGGATGTGCCCGTCGAGGAGCAGGAAGGCCCCACCTTGCACGGGGGCACGTGCAATGACGGGCGGTTCGACCAGTCCGACCTCGCGAACAGATGTCTTTATCTGCCGATACTTTCTGCTGGACTTCACGGAGGAGCCGAGGGCACGCACGGGCAGGATCGACTGGATCGGCAGGGTCACGCAGTCGCCTTCGAAGGCGAGAGCAATAGTGCCCGACGAACCGCACTTGCCTGACTTCATGCCCTGGCTCCTTCGCGCAGTGCATCGGTGAGATACGTGGGGAGCGTGTCTAGCCCTTCGGCCCGAAGGAGGGTGAGGAAATGCTCGTCATCGCGTAGGCTGCGGAATGCTTCGACGACGAACATCAATCGGCCCTGCGTCAGCTCGGCCTTCTTGATCAGCAGCTTCTGGCGATCCGCCTCCTGCTGATAGGCACGGACGAGGGCGTCGCTGGTCAGCGGGCGCTTGGCGCCGTCCTTGCGTCCATAGCGATTGTATTTGAGGTGCGGCCCCTGCGTTTGGCGTTGCTGGATGAGGCGGCGCACCGCTGTCAGCTTTTTCCCGCGTAGCTTTTTCTGGGTATAGGCATCCATCAGTGCGCGCTGGGCACCTTCGGCGTCGGTCTTCGAGATTTCGATGGCAAGGTTGAGCGGCAGTAGGCCGGTCTCCACAGCCGAGACGAGCCGTTCCTCTCCGTGTTCGAGAAGACCGGCAATCATGCCGACATACTCGGTCGTCACACCAATCTTGTTGCCGATCTGCCGGTCATCGTAGCCGCGTTTCCGAAGCGTACCGATCTCGCGCATCAGGTCAATTGGCCGGTGCTGCCGTCGAGCGCAATTCTCAACGAGGCTCATGACCAGGCATTCGCTTTCGTCGACATCGACCACAATGGCCGGGATCGCTGTCTGCTTCAACTCGATGAAGGCCTCGAGGCGTCCTTGGCCGCAGACGAGATCGTATTCGGTGGGATCGGTGCCCGCGTGCCGAGCCACCGTGATCGGACGCTTCAATCCAATCCGCGCGATGTTCTCGACCATCTCCTTAAAATTGCGCCGATTGCGTACTCGCGGGTTAAGAATGCGGATCCGCTCGGTCGGGATCAGCAGCACTTGCTTCGGATCGTGTTCCTGCAATTCGTCCGACATCAGGCTGCCTCCATAGCTTGGGTTCGGCCAGCGAGGGTGTAGAAGAAGTCGAGTGTGTCGAACCGATAGGCGTCCAGCCAAAGCCCGTTCTGCTCGGCGAGACGCAGTCGATCGAGCGTCATATCGATGCTGGGCAGGAGGTAGTAGTCGCGCGGCGATTCGTTCAGTTCATCCATCCGCACAGCGATGGTGATATCAGGCACGAGACCAGTGTCGAGGCAGATGCGCCAACGGAGCGACCCTGCCCCTGTTGTATGACAGCGGGCGAGAATGACGGACGCAGTGAATTCGTCGTTGACACGAATAAGGTCGGTGGTGTGATCCCGCACGGCGATGCCGCCGCCTCGCGTGATGCCTGCCATGATCTCGGCGATCACGTGGGGATGCGCCTGTCGTAGCGCCCGGTTGATCTCGATGTAGCGATAATCGCGCTCCGGCTCATAGCCGATCAGATGGTACGCTCGCAGGAGACTGCCGAAGCGGCTGCGATAGACGCTGGACGAGGGCAGATCATCCTGCTCGTCGATGATTAGGCCTGACAGTACGCCTTGCTGCTTCAGAATTGTCCGGAGGGCATCGAGCAACTCCTCATCGCTGAAATGGCGGCTGCGCGCATCCACGATCTCTCGCGCGCGCAGAAACAGAGCCCGATCGACGATGGCAGGGTAGGCACCTTCGGCGCGGATCCACATCTCGCGCGGGTTCACCACCCGGCGCTGCTTGAGCTTGAAGGACACCTTGTTGAAGACGTTGTTGCCGATGTACTTTTCGTTCGTCAGAACCTGATGGACAGTCGCGCGTGTCCACGGCCGACCAAGATCGGTCCGACATCCTTCAGCATTGAGGGTCTCAGCGATTTCACGCTCCAATCGGCCTTCGTCGACGAACATCGTGTACATCCGCTGGACGACACGCTGCTCATCCGCGGGGCCGGGAACCAGGATGACGCGATCGGTTTGGATGCTCTTCTGCTCCCCGCGCGACAATTCACCTTTCGGGTTTCCATCCTCGTCGATGAGCACACGGCGTAGCCCGTAACCGGCCGCTCCGCCCTGCCGATACCCAAGCTCGACGAGACGGCATTGGCCCGCGAAGACCTTCACGGAGAGCTCGCGGCTGTACTCGCCCGCCATCACCCGCTTGACGGTCTTCAGAAGGTTCGAGCCGATGCTGCCGTCATTCTCGAACTGCTCGCCGCAGTAGTGGACACGGATCCCGGCGCGCGAGCAGACATGCTCGTGATAGGCCCCTTCATCTGCGTCCTGAAACCGGCCCCAGCGACTCACATCGTAGACGAGGATCGCCTTGAAGTTGGCCCGACCGGACTGAACCTCAGCCATCAGCGCCTGCAGCGCTTCGCGGCCATCAAGTCGTAGCCCCGATCTTCCGGAATCCTCGAAGACGCGTAGGATTGTCAGGCCGCGGGCCGTGGCGTAGCTGCGGATGACGTCGAGTTGGTTCTCGGTCGAATATTTCTGATGATCGGTCGACATCCGGACATAGGCCACAGCCGGAATTTGGTCGCCGGTATCGTCATCACGGCTGTGCCGATTGTGCGAGTTGCGCCCACTCAACAGTCCATCCTCACGCTATTTCGGGCGCAAATCGTCGTTCCCGCAACGCGTCCGGTTCAACCTCTCCTTGCTCATTAAAAGCCAAGGAGGGCGGAATGTCGTTTCCGAAAAAGGGCAAGTTCTTTCCAGATCGAAACGGATATACTGATAGCCACGGAAGTCAGGATTCCGTCGGCTTCTCGGCCGAGATCGCTGCTGCGCTGCATCGCTCGCTGGGGTCCACTGGTGCCGCGGTGAAGACGGTGGCAGGTTGGACCGGCGCCAACGAGAAGACCGTGAAGAACTGGTTTTCTGGGCGTTACGGTCCCAGTGGCGAGCATCTCGCAGTGCTTGTTCGGCATTCCGACGAAGTGCTGAACGCTTTTCTGGTAATGGCGGGGCGGCAGGAGCTCATGGTAGCCATCAAGCTCGCTGCAGCTGAGCAGGCGATAATGGATTTGCTGATGGCCGTGCGTAGTCTGGCCGGAGATAGTGGGGATAGCTGGGACGTCAAGCAGAAGCTCAAGCCGGCCCGACGACATCGATGATCCTGCACTGCATCAGGTCGTTGAAGAGTTGAGGCGCCAAACCGCAAAATTGAGTGCAGTCGCGAACGTGACCCATGCGAGGTAGGGCACGAGTAGCAACGCTGCTCCAACATGGAGCGGGAGGAAGAGCACTATCGTCGCAACAATGGAAAGCCATACCAAAACAATGTCGACGAACGCCAAGTCGGGGCGGTGCAGGCCAAAGAAGAGCGGCGTCCAAGCCGCGTTGAGCACCAGCTGGAGGGCGTAAACGGCAAGCGGCAGAACGGCACCGGCAAATTCGAATTCCCGCCAAACCAGCCAGCCGGATACAGCGATCATCACATAGAGGATGGTCCATACCGGAGCAAACAGCCGGTTCGGTGGACGCCACGATGGCTTCTTCAAGCGCTCATACCATTCGCCTGGCCGGAAGAAGGCGCCTGTCATGGCCGCCAGGAAACAGGCAACGATAAATCCAGCAAACCCAAGGATCGAGGTCATCTTCGTTGCAAATCTCCAGCTCGGATTGGGGTAAGAGTCAGCGACGCATCCATAAACGGATTTCTAGCGTTTGTCCGGTGAGATGACGACAATGGCCGAGCACGATGCGCGGCCGTGGCGCCTATATGCTAGGTGCATCCTATGGTATCTCGGCAATTGCAGGAGGAGCCATGTGTTTCGGTTTCCGCTTTGGGGCAATCAGGTACGGTTGGCGCCTGCCTGTCGCGCATCTGTCCGCGCGAGATCGCGCCGGCGCGAACCGTTCGGATGACGGAAAGCCGTACTGAAGTCGATGCGCATGGCCCACCATACGCGCAACCGGAACGGTCGCTGCCTGGTTCGGGTCAGACTTTCTGCCGATTTTTCGTTGGATGCCGCCCCCTTGCCGGCCAGGGCAAGGCTATCAAACCCAACACGCGGCGCGCCGCTGATCAAGTCGGCGGTCTCCGTCACCGTGGTGGCCCGCATTTGGGCCGACCCTCATGATAGCCGGGCCGACAGAGGCGCGGCAATCGCAAGAAACCATGGGCTCGACGCTCCATTCCCGCCTGCGCGATAATAAAGGCAACGCAAGGGACGTCGGGGTCGGACGACTGTTTCCCGAAGAGCTAGCGGGAATCGCCTTAGCCGAGGGGAGTGAGGCGCATGGAAACGACACTGACCGATCGCTTCAAGACCGCTATCCTGCTCATGGCTGCGACCGGCCTGATTGCGGGACTTGCGTTCTACTTCACTGACCAACCCGACGTTGCGAACCTGGTCTGGATCGCCGGCGTCGTTCCGGCACTTGCTGCGCTCGTGGTCGAGATCCTTCGCAGCATTGGGCGCGGCGAAGTCGGACTGGATATCGTTGCCGCGCTCTCCATGTCGGCAGCACTCGTCTTCGGCGAGACCCTCGCAGCGGCGGTCGTCGCGGTGATGTATTCGGGCGGCACCTTCCTCGAAGCCTTCGCCGAGGGCCGCGCCCGGCGCGAAATGCACGACCTCCTCTCCCGTGTGCCCCGGACCGCGACCCGGCATCGAAACGGTGGGCTGGAGGAGGTGCCGCTCGATGAGATCGCGCCCGGTGACCGACTCCTGATCCGGCAAGGCGACGTCGTTCCAGTTGACGGCACGGTGGCCTCTGATACGGCCTTCGTCGACACCTCGGCGCTCACAGGCGAGTCGCTTCCGGTGCGTCTCGCGCGCGGGGCTGAGACCATGAGTGGCTCGACCAACGCGGGCGAGGCCTTCAATCTGATAGCGACGCGCGAGGCGAAGGACAGCACCTATGCCGGAATTGTCCGGCTGGTTGAGGAGGCGCAGGCGTCGAAGGCCCCGATGTCGCGGCTGGCCGACCGCTGGTCGCTGGGCTTTCTCGCGGTCACGGTGGGCATCGCCTTCACTGCCTGGTGGTTCACCGGTGATCCGATCCGGGCCGTCGCCGTCCTTGTGGTTGCCACGCCGTGTCCGCTAATCCTTGCCGTGCCGGTCGCGCTGGTCGCCGGCCTGTCGCGCGCGGCGCATTTCGGCGTCCTGATCAAGGGAGCGGGTCCGCTTGAGACGATGGCGCGCATCCGCACCCTGATCCTCGACAAGACGGGCACCTTGACGGATGGTCGTCCGCAGATCGTGTCGATCGACAGCCATGGCGGCATGGCCCCGGACGACATCCTGCGCCTGGCTGCAGCGCTCGACCAGGCTTCAAAGCACCCTGTGGCGCAGGCCATCGTCGCCGCAGCGAAGGCGCGGGGCTTCACGCTGCCCGTGCCGTCAGATGTTGCCGAGATCCCGGGCGAAGGGGTCGTAGGTCATGTCGAGGGCCGCCCCGTCATCGTCGGCGGGGACGGTTTCGTGGCGTCCCGGGTCGGGCGGATGACGGGCGATCATCCCGCAAAGGGCGCCGGATCGGTCCTCGTTGCCGTGGCGGTCGATGGCCAAATGGCCGGGCACCTGGTGATGTCGGACCCCCTGCGCGAAGGCACGGGCGCCATGCTGGCGGGGCTCCGCCGCCAGGGGATCGGGCGCATCCTGCTGGCCACCGGCGACCGCGCAGATGTGGCCGAGCGCGTGACCGAGGGGCTGGGCCTTGACGGTCTGCGGGCCGGGCTGACGCCGGATCAAAAGGTCCTGCTCGTGCTCTCCGAGCGCAAGCATGGGCCGGTCATGATGGTGGGCGACGGGGTTAACGATGCACCCGCTCTGGCCGCAGCCGATGTTGGCATGGCGATGGGCGCGCGAGGTGCCGCTGCCTCGGCCGAAGCCGCCGACGTGGTGCTGCTCGTCGACCGGATCGACCGGCTGGGCCCCGGGATTGAGATCGCCCGGGCCTCGCGGCGGATCGCCGTAGAAAGCGTCGTCGCGGGGATCGGCCTTTCGGTGATCGGCATGATCGCGGCAGCCTATGGCTATCTTACCCCGGTGCAGGGAGCGCTCCTGCAGGAGGCAATCGACGTCGCCGTGATCCTGAACGCACTGCGCGCGCTGCGCATCACCCCCCACGAGCCCACCACATCGACACCACAGGCTGTCTCGTCCGCGCCGGCCCATATCGCGCAGGGATCTACCCCATGAGCCGTCTCTCGCATTCCGAAATCCACATGGTCCATCGCATCGGTTGGCTGCGCGCGGCCGTACTCGGTGCCAACGACGGGCTCGTCTCGACCGCGAGCTTGGTTGTGGGCGTGGCCGCAGCGGGGTCCGGAAAGCCAGAGGTCTTCATTGCCGGGCTTGCCGGGCTCGTAGCCGGCGCGATGTCCATGGCGGCTGGCGAATACGTTTCCGTCAGTTCGCAGGCCGATGCGGAGCAGGCCGACATCGAGCGCGAGACCCGGGAGTTGAAGGAAACACCCGACGCGGAGCTAGACGAACTGACCCGCATCTACATGGAGCGGGGGCTCGATGAAGAGCTCGCCCGCGAAGTTGCGATCCAACTAACCGCAAAGGACGCACTCGGCGCTCATTCGCGTGACGAACTTGGCATTTCGGTAACGGTGACTGCGCATCCAATACAGGCTGCCGTGGTGTCGGCAGCGACCTTCGCCGTCGGGGCGGTCATCCCGCTAATCATCGCGGCACTCGTGCCGGCCGCTCAGATCACTGTTATCGTCGCGGTCACCGCTCTGGTTGCGCTATCGGTGCTGGGCGGACTCGGGGCCTCAGCCGGAGGTGCGGGTATCGTCAAGGGAGCCGTTCGCGTTACCTTCTGGGGCGCGCTTGCCATGGCCGCGACCGCAGCGGTGGGGATGATCTTCGGTGTGACTGTCGGCTAGGTAGATGGCGAGTTTCTAATGGGGCCGGCACGACGACGTCAAAGCGACTCCTAAAGGACACCGTTGAATCGAACAAAATACACGAAATCAATGTGCTATAGGTAGAGAAGGTTGGATATCAGACCCACTCCCTCCGCCAGTCTTATTCCCTCGAAAATTCTCCGGTCGCCCATACGCGGTTGAGAAACCCAAGAAACCGCGCGTCTCGACAACCGACCTCTGCACTGCCGCTAGCGTTATTTGGTCGGTTTCCGTTCTCTCTGCGCCATTTTTCTCCGGACCTCTGGACTGTCATGGCCGCAGTACGGATTCTCAAGCATATGATTTTGCACAATATTTCGATTGTGCCTCTCGCGTACCGTTAGAAAACCCCCTTGCTCAAGCAAGATTGATCTTTTTTGGGGGCCAGACCTTCGGATGGAACGAGAATTCGAACCAGCTCACGCCAACTCGACGAAGTCACTTTGATCGCCTTGACGCTGGACTCTAAGGCCTTCGTGCTCTCTGAGGCGTGCCGCGTTCGTCTGCAGCTTGAATGGAAACAGGGCTGGGTGGTTGGCTAGTTGCGGAAGCGGCATGCCGCATCCCTGGCTCAGCAAGACGCCATGGATCAAGAGTTCAGCAATTCCCTGTGAGGTCTGAATCGGGTCGCGAGATGCGACGAGCGATCCCTTCTCTGAGCCCGCATGCAGCACGCCCCATTGAGCCATTGACTTGAGCACATGTTGGATTGTCCTCGGGCGTCACGTCTCCTTCTAAAGACCAACGCAAGGCAAGGACCTCAGCCCACCGTGAAGCGTCTGCCGGAAGTGCGCGTGCAAGGCTACTACTCGCTATGGCCGAAGATGCTCGCTGAGTTCAGCGATTTGGTCGGTCAGGAGCCGTCGCGGTTGAAACGTCCACCGCCATTGCCCGATGCCATCAGCCGCATGGAGGAGACGCTCGGCTGGCTGCGCTGGCTTGAAGCCGAAGACGCCAAGCTAGCCTGGGCGCGCGCCGAACACACGCCCTGGAAAATGATCTGCTGGAGGTTCGGCGTCAGCCGCGCCACCGCGCATCGTCGCTGGCAGTATATGCTGAGTCTGATCGCGTGGCGGCTCAATGGTCGCAAGCTACCGACGAAGCGATCGCGGAAATTTGTGACTGCGATGGTAGGGCGGGCTTTGCTGAGCTGAGGCGGCACGCGACGGTTCGCTTGAATGTATGTCCGGTGTTGGGGCCGCAGCAACTTCGTAATGCAGCGCGACTGCGGCCAAATCGGTAGCGACCCATTTCGGACCCGGCACTCAAATCCTCAGTCCCATCGTCAGCAATATCTCATTGGGACCTTCCCATCCATCGGCCGTGTTGAACGCGCTCAGCTTGGTTTCGATCTCGGCCCAGGCTGCCTCTTTCGCCGGGACGTCGAGCCGGTCCAGGATCTGCAAGATCGGACTCGCTGAATTGCGGATGAAATCGAGATACTCCTGCACCGACGGCAGCCTAAACGGCGCGGCCAGCTTCGTGGTTGCCACGCGCGAAAAGCCCGCCTGCAGGAACAGTTCGTCGATCAAGCCCGGTTTGCCGAGGCTGAGCAGACCGCCCGGCTGATACGGGTCGCGCGGCGGCAGGCCCGCATGCTTGAACGCGGTCGAAACCAGAATGCTCACGCACGGATTCTTATCGGGCGTCGAAAATACCATCGTGCAGGCGCGGCCGCCCGGCTTGAGCGCGCGGTACATTTCCCGCAGCCCCTTGCCGGGGTCGGGGAAGAACATCAGTCCCAACCGGCAAACTGCCGCATCGAAGACGCTCTCCCCGACATTGAGATTTTCGCCGTCGGCGGGCGCCGTCTCGACATTGCCGCAGCCGGCGCGCCGCGCCCTGTCCTTGGCGAAGTCCAGAATGGTCGGCGACAAGTCAGTCGCCAGCACGGCGCCGGCTGCACCGACGCGCTGAGCGATGTCGAGCGTCTGATCGCCGGCGCCGGCGGCGACGTCGAGCACCCGCGCGCCCGGCTCTACCTCGGCCATCGCCAGCATGGCGTCGGTTGCTTCCCGCAACCAAGCCCGAACTTGTTCGCTGTGGTCGTTCCAGCCTTTGGCGTGTTTGTCCCACAACTGCCGGGTGGCGGTTTTGAATGCGTTCGGATCGAAAGGAGCGTTCATGATGTGTGGCTCCATCGCCTGCGTGTCGT
Source organism: Pseudorhodoplanes sp. (assembly GCF_050250235.1). GTDB lineage: Bacteria > Pseudomonadota > Alphaproteobacteria > Rhizobiales > Xanthobacteraceae > Pseudorhodoplanes. Next base: position 35,293 of record NZ_JBFWPA010000031.1, on the reverse strand, counting down.
TAGTGATTCATTACGCCGGAGCACCACCCGCTCGGCAGCCACATCATTGCGCCAGGGGGCCTCAGAATTGCATAATGCTCGGATGTTCGATTGGAACGACCTCAAATACTTCCTCGCCGTCGCGCGCCACGGCAGCACGATCGCGGTCGGCAAGGCGCTCCGGATCAGCCAATCGACCGTGCAGCGGCGGCTGGTCGAACTGGAAAAGAAAATCAAGCGCAAGCTGGTGTCGCGCACCGCCGCCGGTTATCGCCTCACCGACTTCGGCCAGGAGCTGCTGCCCTATGCCGAGCGCATCGAGGCCATGGTCGGGGACTTCGAGCGTCATGTCAGCGACATGGGGCGCGACCGCAGCGGGGTCATCCGCGTGACCTGCCCCGAACCGATCGTGCAGCGCATGACGCCGCTGATCGACCGCTTTCACACGCGCCATCCGAACCTGCGCGTCGAATTCGTGATGAGCGACCGTTACCTCGATCTATCCAAAGGGGACGCCGATGTCGCCTTCCGCTCGGGTGATACCGATGACGAACTTATCGGGCGCAAGATCGCGGACTCGGTCTGGGCAGTCTATGCCAGCCAAGACTACATCGCGCGGCACGGCAAACCGGCGCACGTCGAGGATTTGTCCCAGCATCAGCTGGTCTGCCTAGATGAAACGATGAGCGGCCACCGAGTGGCGAAATGGCTGAAAGAGGTCGCTCCGAATGCCAAGGTCACCGCCCGCAACAACAGCGTGCTCGGCATGATGTACGCCGTGAAATCCGGCGTCGGGATTGGGCCCTTGCCGACAGCGATTGCCGACGGCGAGTCCGGCCTGGTGCGCGTGCTAGGACCGATCCCCGAACTCGCGCGAAGCTGGCGGCTACTTACGCATCCCGACCTGCGCCGTACGCCGCGTATCGCGACGTTTTTTGATTTCGTCGTTGAAGAGCGTGACGCGCTAAAATCAATACTGACTGGATAGCGAGCGAATGCCTGTGGCCCAACGCGACATTGCATCCCCGCACGACTTCCGTCGCAAACGGGGCATGGCGTACGTTCAATGCGCAAGCGTCTTGTCGAATTAATTTTGCGATGTGAGACATTTTTTGGTGAGACATTTTTCGGCGAGACGCAATCGACCGATTCAGCGTAGTTTCGCGTCAAGCTCGGGCGAGGTGCGCGTAATGATCAACAAGGCCGAAGCGCGGGTCCTCCCTGGCCGAAAATGGTATGCGGGGGGCAATGGCCCGCAATTTCGCTACAGCCAGCCGCAAAATCTGAGTTACCAGTTACCACCCGACGTTGGCCCCTGTGTGCCCTAAAGGCGCGCAACGGCGCGGATTTTTCGCTCGGCGCGCCTGGTAACCCCGACTGGTAACTCGGAAGCCGGTTACCACCCGCCGCGGTAGCAAGCCGAACCGAACCACATGACGCCGCGACTGCCCGATGCGGTTGAGCACTGGCAGCTCGATCGTCTAATCCCCTATGCGCGCAACGCCCGGACGCACGATGACGACCAGGTGGCGCAGATCGCGGCCTCGATCGTCGAATTCGGCTGGACCAATCCGATCCTGGTCGACGCGGAGGGCGGCATTGTTGCCGGCCACGGCCGGCTGCTGGCGGCACGCAGGCTTGGCCTCGACACCGTGCCGGTGGTCGTCCTTGACCATCTGACGCCAGCGCAGCGGCGCGCTTACGTCATCGCCGACAACAAGCTCGCACTCAACGCCGGCTGGAACGAGGAACTGCTCGCATCTGAACTGCATGCCCTCAACGGTGAGGGCTTCGACCTCGGACTCACCGGCTTCTCCGAGTCCGAGCTCGACGCACTCATGGCGCCGCTTGGCGAGGAGACGGATGCCGCCGATGGTGACGGCGAGGACGCCGCTGATGAAATGCCGGAACCGCCGCGCGAGCCGGTCTCTCGCGCGGGCGATCTCTGGCTGATCGGGAACCATCGACTGCTGTGTGGCGACAGCACCGATTCCTCAGCGGTGGCGCGCGTCATGAATGGCGAGCGCGCGACGCTCGTCTTCACGTCGCCACCCTACGGCAACCAGCGCGATTACACGACCGGCGGTGTAGGCGATTGGGACGCGCTCATGTGCGGCGTGTTCGCGGTACTGCCGGTCACCGACGAGGCGCAGGTTCTGATCAACCTCGGTCTCGTTCACCGCAACAACGAGTGGCAACCATATTGGCAGTCCTGGCTCGACCGGATGCGCGAGCAGGGCTGGCGCCGCTTCGGGCTCTATGTCTGGGACCAGGGACCAGGCTTGCCGGGCGACTGGAACGGTCGCTTGGCGCCGGCCTTCGAGTTTGTTTTCCACTTCAATCGCAAGGCGCGCAAGCCGAACAAGATCGTGCCCTGCAAATGGGCCGGCCACGTCAACGACACGCACGGCGGCATCCGCCACAAGGACGGTCATGTTGGCGAATGGACGCATGCCGGCCAAGGCGTCCAGGAGACGCGGATCCCCGATAACGTCATCCGCATCACGCGCCACAAGGCGCGCGGCATCGAGACCGAACACCCCGCGGTGTTTCCGGTCGCGCTGCCGGACTTCGTGATGCGCGCCTACAGCAGTGAACGCGACAACGTTTTCCACCTTCTCGGACTCAACCTTGAGTCCGAGCTTCCGGGCGCGACGGGGGTGACCGGCCTTCGCCGCCTTAGGGTCGACGATGCGATAGACGCGCTCATCGCCGACTTTATTGCTTTCGAGATCCAGCCCCAGCTTTTTGCGGATCACCCCGGCGAAGAATCCGCGCACGGAGTGTTGCTGCCAGCCGGTCGCCTGCATGATCGCAGGGACGGTGGCGCCTGCCGATCGACGCAGCAGCGCAATGACGGCCTCCTGTTTCGAGCCCGTTGCCGATCGGCTGCGCCCTACCCTGTCGGTCCGCGCTTTCGTTCGATGCTGACGTGGACTCATGGGCGCTTTCCGGGACGCCGACTTAGGCTTCGCTGTTGCAGCCGGCGCTTGCTGTTTCCCGGTCGCGTCCGGCGCTGCCGCGCGATCGTCGCCGATCGCCTTCAAGCCCGCATTGGTGAGGCGCAGACAGCGTGGCTCCTTGTCCTCACCGTGGCGCCAGACGGGAAGATCGCCGGACCTGATCTCTTCGATCAGGCCGTCCGCCAACAATTTGGCCGCGACCTTCGCCGCAGCGCCGCCTTTGAGGTTGGCGGGCAATTCGAGGGCGCGATCGTCGCGCTGCGCCGCGCGGGATAAAAGTTGATGTTGAGTGGATGTGAGCGTCATGAGAGTTCTCCATGGGGTCGTCGGAGCCATTGCCGGCACCACCACGACCCCGCAAAGCGCGAAGCGCCGCGGGATTAAAGAGAACTCTCGGCTTCGAAACGTCGACGTCAGGATCGCGACGTTCGGTTCATCAGGCTCGCGGCGTTCAGGAAAGTGGTCACCTCGCAGAGCGGCTGCTCGACATCGAACACGATGTGCAAAGCCTGCTCGACATTGCCGGCAATCGCACACGCTTCGGCCGCCTTCGCCGTCGCAGCGGTCTTATCCAGCCGCTCGCGGATGTTGCTCAAGAAAGTCCGGATTGTCTCGTCATTCATAGCGCAGGCCATCGGCGTCGTCCTCTTTGACGCCACCACACATGCTCCTTTGCGCACGAAGTCGAGCGGAATATGGGCTACTTCAGCATTCGCCGAAAACGTTAGTCTCTAGGTTAAGAATCGTTGTGCCGCTTCTCGCTACGCAGGCAGCTCAAAGCCGCTGACATCTATGTAGAGGGATGGCCTCGGCTCAGATGTGTCGCCAAATTGGACGAGTCAGCCCAAGCATGACCAGTCCGATCAGACCAAATGCTGCCGTGGCCGCGTTGGCTCCAAGCACGTTGGCAAGGGCACCAATCCCAATGAAGCCGATGGGACCAATGCCGATGCACACCGAAAGAACGCCGAGAATGCGTGATCGCATCTCAGGCGGCGAAAACAAATACACCAAGGTCGCCTGCATCGTGCTGAAGCCGGCGCTTCCGATGCCGGTTAGCACCAGTACTGCACCTGCAGGAAGCGGATGCGATACGACGGCAAACATTGTCAACAGAATGAGATAAGAGGCGACACCCCAGACATATACCCGCGCGTACCAGCCTTGGCGCAAATAAACGACCAGCAGCAGCGCACCCAGGAAGGCGCCAACGCCGTCGAGGCTGGCTAGGATACCGATCCCTTTGGCACCCAGCTGCAGATGCTCCTGCGCGATGACGGGTATCATGCTGGTAAACGGCCAGCCAAAGACGTTGTAGATGACGGTAATCACCAACACGCCTACTAGTCGACGATCGCGACGAACGAAAACAAATCCTTCGACGATGCGCTCCAGCACTCCAGCGTGGCCAGCGCCGTACGCATCGCGCTGCCGGACTGCGAGCGCCGCCGCCAAAGCAATGGCATAAAGGCCGACGCTCACGGCAAAGACCCCGGCAATACCGACATGACATGCCAAACAGCTAACTGACCGGCCCACGCTAGAATCGCCAACGACAGAGATGACGACGACACGACCATCACTGTGACAATCACGGCAATTCGACGATCCAGCCGTTCGCCCAAGACACCTAGGAAGGCGCCGAACAAGCCCATGGGAAGCAGCCGCAGCATCGTCACCACGGCGACATTGAAAGGCGATCCGGTTTCGCTATAGACGAAGACGGCTACGACGATCGTCTCCAGCCAACGGACGGTGGCGAGGACCGCCCCGACCAGCCATAACCGCCAGAAATCGAGGGCGCCGCGGGTGAAGAGAGTAGGCTGGACACTTGCCATCGGTTCTAGGCGCAACGGTTCAGACAGATCGCGAGCTCGAGCCACCCATCACAGCGCGTCGACTACGTTAAGAAGATTTGCGAGTGGCGGCAACGAAACGGCCCAGCACTGCGAGAAACGCTCCCCATGTGGAGCCGTGGAGCCTAACCGGTGGCGTTCTTCTGGCTATTCTTGACGCCCGCCATCAGATCCCTTCCTGCATTCAAGATATGCTCCCTTAAAAAGGAAATTCCCTCCTCCATCTTGCGCTCCGCACAAAGCTCGACGAGCCGGCGATGATCTTGACGCGCGCGGCTTATCCCACCCGTTACAATCATGTGCAAACGAACATAGCGCAACGCTTTCCAATGAAGTTGTCGCAAAACTTCAAGCGTGATTGGCCTATCCGCCGCGACGTACAAAGCGCTATGAAACTGCCAATTGAGATCGCCCCAGTCAGGGACCTTTGCCATCTCTTTCGGGACGTAAGATTGGCGATTCACATTGTCTGCACGCGCGAGGTGCTCGTCGGTTAGCTTTGGCATAGCAACCCGGAGCAGGTCGCACTCAATCAGCGCACGTAATTCGAAAACTTCAGCAATAGCCGCAACGGAAATTTCGCTGACGACGGCCCCGCGGTGAGGGATGGACACGACAAGCCCCTCCGCTTCCAGCTGACGCAGCGCCTCGCGCACTGGAATGCGGCTAACTGAAAAGTCCGACGCCAAACCTTCTTGTCGGAGCTGAGCGCCCTCACGCAATTCGCCACTCAATATTCTGGCGCGCAATTGGTCGGCAATGCGCGCCGGAAGGGTCGTGCGAATTCTCGAACTGCTTCCAGACGTCGTCATTTCTTGGCTGTTCTTGCTCATGTCTCGATGGCGTGCCGATTGATTACATTCCGGCATCATAGACGCTTTTTTTGGAATGGATACAATTATCAAATCTCTGGCGACTCATCTCTCCGTTGGATACAATTGCTACTATTGGCGTGTTGGGAGAGACGTGGATGTCGCTGATTGTGGACGGCCTTGTTATTTCCAATTGGGACCGGAAGGTATTTGAAGACATGCGCGCGGGCGGCCTTTCTGCGGCTAATTGCACATGTTCGATCTGGGAAGACATGCCCTCCACGATGCGGAACATCGCAACGTGGAAAAGGATGTTCCGCGACAACGCCGATCTTATTGTTCAGGTGTACGACGTCGAGGATATCGAGAAGGCGCGCCAGCAAGGAAAAGTTGGGATATTTCTCGGCTGGCAGAACTCTACTGGCTTCGACGACTATCTTCCATTCGTCGAAGTGTTCCATGAGCTTGGGATCCGCGCAGTCCAGCTAACTTACAATACCGCCAACATGGCGGGCTCCGGATGCTACGAGAGCAATGATGGGGGCCTGACCGATTTCGGTCGTGAGCTCGTTCACGAGATGAATCGCGTCGGCATTCTTGTGGATTTGAGCCACGTCGGCGCGCGAACGGCTCGCGACGTGATCTCGGCGGCAAAGCGTCCCGTCTCTTACACGCATTGCTGTCCGTCGGCTTTGTTCCCGCATTCACGAAATAAGAGCGACGACGATCTGAGATTTATCGCCGACCATGGAGGCTTCGTCGGAGTCGCAGGTGTTCCCTCTTTCTTACGCCGAAAGTTGGAATCGACGGTCGATGATTACGTTGACGCCATGCTGCACGTCATCAACGTGATCGGTGAAGACCGCGTCGGACTTGGAACGGATATTACCCAGGGACAAGGACAGGATTTCTTCGATTGGATCGCGAGCGACAAAGGATATGGCCGAACGCTTGTCGACATGGGAGGCCTTCCCATTCTTGGCGGATTCGTGACCTTGCGCGATTACGGCAACATCGTCGCAGCAATGGAAAAGCGGATGAAGCCGGCGACGATGGACAAGATCCTTGGCAAAAACTGGATCTCGTTCTTGCGAGAGGTCTGGGCATAACACACGGCGCGCGCTGTCCGTCATGATTTTCGGATGAACCGTCCGATGCTGTACGGCGCCAAGTCCAAGCTGGGCCGCCCGCAAGCAAGCTCAGCGATCAACCGCCCGGTCGTTGGCCCCTGCGTCAAGCCTAGATGTCCGTGCCCGAAAGCATAAAATAAGTTTTCGTGGCGGGCTGAAGGCCCGATGATCGGAAGCGTATCCGGCGTCGCAGGCCGATGCCCCATCCACTTCGTTCCGGTCTCGGCCCGAAGCTCCGGGAAGTATCGCCGCGCCAAGGAGACGAGCGCATTTGATCTCGCATAGTTCGGCGGCGCGTCGAGCCCTGCAAATTCAGCAGCGCCACCGATGCGCAAGCCGCCGGCGAGCGGCGTCGCTACAAAATGCTGTTCGGCGAAAATGATTTCACGTTGCACGACAATGCCTGGCTCCGTGATCGTCGTGTTGTAGCCACGTTCGCTTTCCAGTACCGCAATCTCATTGAATTGCCGGCAAAAACGGCCTGACCAAGCCCCTGCCGCGATAACGAGAGCCTCGCCTTTCACGGCGCGGCCGTCGCTCATGCGAATCTGAGTCTTGCCGCTACTGCAATGAACCTCTGTTGCCATCCCGGTCACGATCGAAGATCGAGAACGGACCCAAGCTAACAAAGCGGAGACGATAAGTTTCGGGTCCGAGAGATGGGACCACTGCGGAGTCCACACGGCGTGCTCCACATTTGGTCCCAGCGCCGGCTCCATCTTACGTGCTTCGGCGCCCGACATCGGTTCGCAGACGATTCCCATACGCCGCCGCAGATCCCAAGCAAACCGATCTCGCACGAAAGCAGATGTGGATTCGTAGACGGTCAATGCTCCGGCACGATGAAGCTGTTCGACTAGGTGAAGTTCTTCGAGAATTTCGCTCCAATCGGCCAGAGCACAATCATTGAGGGCGAACAATGCGGCGGCTATCGCATCGACACGTTCAGGACGGCCTGCGCGAAGGAAGCGAAAAAGCCAGGGCATGAGATGAAGCACATGGCGCGGGCGGATCGAGAGAGGTCCAAGTGGATCGAGCAGCCACCCGGGCACCCGCCAGAGCAGACCTGGTGTGGATGATGGCACCACTTCGGTTACGGCCATTCCACCCGCGTTCCCGGTCGACGCCTTATCGCCCCCAGGATCGCGATCGACGATGGTCACAGCGTGACCCCGTCGAAGCAAATGGTAGGCACAGCAAAGTCCAACAATGCCAGCACCGAGTATCAAGAAATGACGCTGCATGGTTCCGTTTCACCCTCTAACTCATTTGGATACATTGGAAACGATGGTTAGCCAACTGAAATCACAGGACAAACTATCACGTTTGGTCGGAATTGACTCAAGATCGGCATTCTGTATAGACTTTGGATACAGTCTGGAGCGATCGAAAAATTATGGCGCAATGGAGCGGCGTTTTTCCTGCGGTCACCACTAAAATGCAGCGAGATGGATCGCTCGATCTATCTGCCACGCAGAAATCCATCGAGCGCCTGATCACGCATGGCGTTTCGGGGATTGTCGTCCTCCCGATGCTCGGTGAGAACGCCTCGCTGTCGGTGAAAGAGAAAACGCGCGTGATCGAAGCGGCTAGGGAGGCGGTCGCTCGGCGGGTACCGGTGCTAAGCGGCTTGGCCGAAATTTCGACCGATGCCGCGACGACCAATGCTAAGCTTTTTCAGAGTCACGGTGCGGAAGGGCTAATGGTTTTCCCAAGCCTCGCATACAAGACGGACCCAGTCGAAACAGCGGCCTGGTACAAAGCCGTCGCGGCAGCCACCGACCTCCCGATCATGATCTACAATAATCCAATCGCTTACGGCGTCGACGTCACACCGCATGTGTTGCGCGACCTGGCGGACACTCCCACCATTGTTTGCATTAAAGAAGAGTGCGGCGATATCCGCCGCGTGACCGACATCTATAACGCGATGGGAGACCGATTTTCAGTATTTTGCGGTGTCGACGATCTGATTGTTGAAAGCATGGCCCTGGGCGCCACCGGCTGGGTGTCGGGAATGACAAATGCTTGGCCGCAAGAATGCGTGTCGATTTTTCGCCTTTGCGCCGCGGGTAAGAGCTCGGAGGCGCTCCAACTCTATCGCGTCATGACTCCGGCCTTCCATCTCGATACACACGTCAAACTCGTTCAATACATCAAACTCGCAGAGCATCTTGTTTGTGGCGCTCCGGAATGGACGCGCCCCCCTCGTCTGCCGTTGACGGGCGCAGAACGAACCCATGTGGCGAACATCATCACCGAGACCATCGCAGTACTTAAGCGCGAATTTAGCCAATCATCTTGACGGAGAAACATTCCGGCTTAATGGCTGCTCTATTCGCTAAAATGACCGCTCTATTCGAAGAACGCGCCGAGCGGAACGCGCATTTTCACTGTGAGTAATCGTCATCGAAAATTAAGACAACGGACGGGAGCGCCAGAGCGATGAGGAACTTCGCGAAGACTGCCATTTTGGCCGCGCTTGCGTGGTGCGCCACGTTAGGCGTGGGGCACACACAGACGGAAGATAAGTCGCCGTTGGTGCTCCTCAGCACGGGAGGCCCGACCGATACAATCACGCGTGACGCGATCGCCAACGCGTTCACGAAGGAGACGGGCATCGAGGTCGTCATTCGTCCGCAATCGGACGCAATGATCAGCACAGTCCTGGCGCAGAAGGATAACCCGCAATACGATCTCATCCTGACGGGTTTCGACTCTTACACCTATCTCCAGCAGAACGGCGCGTTGGACAAAGTCGATTACGGCCAGATTCCCAACACGGCGAACCTCTATCCGTTGGCCCGATCGAGTCACGGGATTGGCACGTCCTTCACCGGCGTGACCCTGGTCTACAACACCGACAAGATCCGCACACCACCGACATCTTGGGCGGATATGTGGAACCCGGCTTACAAGGGCCACGTCATCATCCCCGTCGTGCCAATCACGTATGGTCTGGACTTTCTGGTCATGGCGGCGCGGACATTCGGCGGAGATGAGCACAACATCGATGTCGGATTTCAGAAATTGAAGGAGTTAGCGCCGAACGTCAGCGGAATTTACGAGACGTCGTCAAACGCGGCGCAGATGTTCCAGCTTGGCGGTGCCTGGATCGCGCCCTGGTTTGCCGGTCGCGTCCCTCCGACGCGCGCCGCAGGCGTGCCGGTTGCTGCGGCGAAATTGAAGGAGGGCCAAGTCGTCTACATTACGATGCTGGCACCGCTGAAGGGAAAATTCAGCAAGAAGGTCGCGCGTTTCATGGACATGTACCTAACCAAAGAAGCGCAGGTTGCCTTTGCAAAGGGCATCGGACAAGGGCCCGCACGGACCGACGTCGAGCTACCCCCTGAGCTCGCCGCAACGGTTCCTTACGGCGCCGATCAAGTGAAGGCGCTTATTCAACCCGACTGGAACGTGATTGTAAGCAAGCGCAACGAATGGGCGGAGCGGTTCCAGCGCGAAATCGTCCCGCTGGTTGGCAAAAAGTAGATATTGCGCCACGATCGCACGGAAGACGCTGACCTCACGGACGCCCGAGCGGCCAGCGTCTCTCGGTCTCAGGGGTGCATTGCAGAGGCTCATGACAAACGCGGCATCCGCCATCGTTCAGACGCCGCCGGGCAGGAACCGGAACGCCCGCGCACAAGGCGGGAGCGATATCGCACTTCGCATCGCGGGGCTGTCAAAGCGCTATCCGGGAACGAAGGAGTGGGCCGTCAGCGCGTTCGATCTCGCCGTCCCGCACGGTGATTTCGTAGCATTGCTTGGGCCCAGCGGCTGCGGCAAGACGACGACCCTGCGGATGCTCGCGGGGCTGGTGGATCCGACCGGCGGTGAAATCTTTCTCGAGAATAAAACACTGAGCAAGACGCCCGCCCATAAGCGGAACATCGGCCTGGTTTTTCAACACTACGCGCTTTTTCCGCTGATGAGCGTGTTTGAAAACGTCGCCTATGGGTTGCGTGAGCGCCGGGTGCCGAATCCAGAGATCAAGCAGCGGGTCGCTGACGCCCTGAGCATGGTGCATCTTTCCAACTTGAGTCAGAGAAAGCCCAAGGAGCTGAGCGGCGGTCAGCAACAGCGCGTCGCGCTCGCTCGCGCGCTGGTTATCAATCCGAGCCTTCTCCTTCTTGACGAGCCGCTGAGCAATCTCGACGCCAAGCTTCGCCATCAGGTGCGGGCGGAGATCAAGCGCCTGCAGGAGAAGCTCGGAATCACGACGCTGTTCGTGACCCACGATCAGGAAGAAGCGTTGAGCATGGCGCACACGGTCGTCGTCATGCGCGACGGCGTAATCGAGCAGGTCGGCACCCCGGAAGAAATCTATCAACGGCCCGCCACGGCGTTCGTCGCGAGCTTCGTCGGCTCCTGCAATTTCATCAAGACGAAGGCCGAGAGCCGCGCAGGCGGCGGCGTCATTTGTGGCGTCGAAAACAGCCCTCTCAAGCTCAAGGTCTTGGCGACGGACTCCGCGGTGCCGCTCGGCACCCCCCTGACGTTCGCCATCCGGCCGGAACGTGTAGACGTCACCGCGCATGGCGCGTCTTCTAGCCACGCCTGGCCGGGCACCGTTATCGACGCGACCTATCTCGGCGCCGTGACGAGCTACGAGATCGAAGTGGGCCCGCAATTGCGGATGACGGCGACCGTCGTCAACAAGGAGGCCCCGCCGTTTGAAAAGGGAAGCGCCGTGAGCGTTTCCTGGGCGGACGAAGCATGGCGCGTGCTCCCGTGATGCCGGCCTCTCGAAGCGGCACCGCGTCATGAGAAAAGCATCGGGTTGGGTTCTGCTTCCGGCGCTGGCTGTGCTTCTCGGATTTTTCGTTCTGCCGATGTTTTTCGTCGTCGTCGCGTCCGTTCAATCCGGCACGGGAACAGACGCCGGCTTGCAGCGCTACGCGGCCTTTCTCAGCGATCCGTTCCGTCGCGAGATCTTGCTGCGGACGCTCGGCGTTTCTCTCGCCGTCGTGGTCTTCACGCTTCTGCTCGGATATCCCGTCGCCTACTGGCTGGTGCGGACCGAAAGCCGGTTTCGGATGCTCTTTCGCGCGCTCGTTTTCTTTCCACTTATCACCAGTTCGATCGTGCGCACGTTCGGGTGGATCATTTTGCTCAGTAATAACGGCTTCTTGAACAACGTTCTGAGCATGTTGGGCTTCGAGGAGGCCCAGTTCCTCTACCGATCACACGGGATCATCATCGGGCTGACGCATGTACTGCTTCCCTTCATGATCCTGACCCTGATGGGTGCGCTCGGCAACATCAACCCCGCCCTCGAGCAAGCATCGCGCAGCCTCGGCGCTTCGCCGTGGCGCTCGTTCCGCCGCATCGTCCTGCCCATGAGCATTCCCGGCATCGTTGCCGGAAGTCTTCTTGTCTTCGCGCTATCCGCCAGCGCGTTCGTCACACCGGCGCTCCTCGGTGGCGTTCAGACCCCCGTGATGGCGACGCTGGTCTATCGCCAAGCCGTCGTTTCGTACGACGTGCCCGGCGCCGCGGCGACGTCGATGCTCCTTCTGATCATCACGCTCGTGCTTGTGACTTTATATTACCGTGTGGCCCGCCCCCTTCCAACGGGCGGCGGCGGAACCAAGGGGTAGGAGGCGTCGTGGGTGAATCGATCGGGCGCTTCGCCCTGCGTCTTGTGGTCTTCCTGACCTTCGTGTTTCTGCTCGGACCGACCGCCGTCATCGTCCTCTTTTCATTCTATCCGTCAGCTTACATCACCTTTCCGCCGCCGGGCCTGACCGTTCACTGGTACGCCGAAGCGTTTCGTGAGCAGTCATTGTTTATACAGCCGCTTCTCACGAGCCTGCAGATTTCGCTCATCGCCACCGCGATATCGGCAGCCGTCGGAACGCTCGCCGCCTTCGGCGTCGTGCGCCATCGCGTGAGATTCCAGTCCTTCTTGAACGCTTTTCTGGTGGCTCCGCTGCTCGTTCCGACATTGATCGTCGGCTTTGCGGGCATGCTATTTCTCACCGCAATCGGCATGCTGGGAACCTATGCCGGGCTGATCACCGGCCACGTCGTCGTCACGCTCGCCTTTATCATCCAATCGGTCTCGGTCAGCCTGGCGACCCTCGACACTTCGGTCGAAGAAGCGGCGACCTCCTTGGGCTCAAGCCCCTGGCGCGTGCTTCGCCGGGTCACGCTGCCGATGATCATGCCTGGGCTATTTTCCGGTGCCGTGTTCGCGTGGGTCACATCGTTCGATGAGCTTCCATTGACCCTCTTGCTCTCCACACCAAAAACGTTGACTCTTCCCGTCCAGCTTTACGGATACTTGCAGCAGCGCTCTGACCCGACTTTCGCCGCCGTATCGGTACTGCTGATCACGATAAGCTTCGTTCTGCTGCTAGTGCTGCAGAAGGTGGGCGGCCTCGACAAGCGCATCTACTGAATCGCGGGCGATGTAGGGACGTGAATGCCCTCATGATCGAGCTCAAACATCTTCGTGCCTTCATCGCGGTTGCCGAGGAGCGCCACTTTCGCCGCGCCGCGGAGCGGCTCAATACGTCGCAATCTGCGGTCAGCAAGCTCATTACAAACCTGGAAGCTGCGGTTGGCGTGCCGCTCCTGCTGCGCAGCAGCAGACGCGTGGAAATCGCTCCGGGAGGCAAAGAGCTTCTGCGCAGTGCCACCGACATCCTGCGCAAGGTCGACGATGCCATCAAAGATACGCGGCGCGCCGCCGCGGGCGTGCGCGGACACCTGACCGTCGGCTATATGGACGTCGCCATTATTGGACAACTCCCCGCGCTGATCTCCAAATTTTGCGCGTCCTATCCCGATGTCGCAATCGACCTCGTTTATCTATGGACGGACCTGCAGCGGACGATGCTGCTCGCCGGCGATCTGGACATCGGGTTCCTTCACGGCCCATTTGACGCGGAGGATATTGAAAGCGAGCTGTTCCTGCGTGACGGATTTGTTGTGGTGCTGCCGGAAGGGCATCGACTTGCCGGGCGAAAGCGGATTGGCATGAAGGACCTCGCCGATGAGCCATTCGTGGTTGGGCTCCGTGACAAATGGCGGCCATTGATCGAACAAATTATGAGGATGTGCGCTCAAGAAGACTTCCAACCGAAGATCGTGCAAGAGGTCCATCTGCGGGAAGCTATCTTCGGATTCGTCGCGGCGGGGCTCGGCGTCACCATCTATCCTCAGTCCGCCCGGAACGTGCCGCGAAAAGGCGTGAAGTTCGTAGATCTCCACGGCACGCCGGAGCGGGCTGAAATCTTCGTTGCCTGGAAGAAGGCCAACAGTAATCCGTCGCTTCCTCTGCTTGTGGACTTCATCCACGGCTTCAATGCTGAGACTGCGGCGTGAACACCGCTCCTCACACCGATCACGCCTCCGTCCTGGATTGATGACAATGCACGATCAATTCGTGACGGATCGGTATTGGACTTGACCGCACCGGTTGCCTAACTTGCCAGCATCCAATAGCGAGCGCGCGGTCGCGCAAGACAGGAGTGATGGATGTCCGTTGATCCCATGACCCAGGACTGGAGCGAGGTCGAGGCCGCTCTGGAAAAAGCGTTCAGCGCCGCGATGCAGCTTTACACTGAACGCGGATTCGCTGGCCAGTTCGGATTTGGCCGCCGACCGGCGGTGGTCACCATCGATTTGGCGAATGCGTGGACGCGGCCCGGCAATGTTTTCACTTGCGACCAGCGCAAGATGAATGAAGAGATCATTCCCGGCGTACAACGCCTGCAGAAGGCGGCCCGCGCCAACGGCCATCCGGTCATCCATGTGACGACCGCGTACCAAAACACAAACCCGAAGGATCCCAACTCCGATCTCGGAATATGGCCCGCGAAAAGCCCGCTGCTGGAGATGAAGCAGAGCGACGACAACGAACTATGGAAGATCGATTCGCGGATCGCGCCGATCGACGGCGAGCGCGTGATCATCAAGAAGAACGCCAGCGGCTTCGCGGGAACCGACCTCCACAATTACCTGACATCCATCGGCGTCGATACGGTACTGATCACCGGCGTAACCGCCTCATGCTGCGTCCGCGCCACCGTGCAGGATGCGCTCGCCAACGGATTCCGTCCCGTTGCCGTGAAAGAATGTGTCGGAGACCGCATTCCTGCTGCCGTGCAGTACAACCTGTTCGACATCAACGCCAAGCTTGGCGATGTGCGAACCGTCGACGAGTGCGTTGATTATCTGTCGACGATCAACATGCGAAATATTTAAGCCGCGTTGTCTGTTCAACAGCAGAGCTCTTTCCGGCCTTGATTACTTCGGTAGCACCAAGCCGGCAAGCCCGCTGACTGACATTTCATGGACGAGATTTTGAAGGTACGCTCGGCATCCAGGCGCGATGGACGAAGAGCCAATCAGATGCGTGTTGGGGCGCACCTCAAGACAAGGTAATGGGAGAGATAACGGGCGCGAAAACGGTGAGTTTCGGAAGTGGGGATATCAACCGTCAGTGGAGAGGAACGAGTTCCTTCACCCCGAGCAGTCGCCGCGTCCATCGACTTTGGCGAAGTCGGCGAGCGACCGGGTCAAACGATCGACCTTGTAAACGACCATGAGGTCGATGGAGCCGGACTTGATGTCGTTCAAAAGCTGCGCCCGACCGAGGCCATGATCCCATCGCGAAGATGGGACGCAAACTCGAGTTCCTTTGAATCAAGCCCGCCGGAAAAATCAAGGCTGGGAGCGCGCGGCGCCATCGGCCAGGAGGATCGATCCTATAATCGGTTATCCTAAATAAGGATATTTGTTCACCATTATCTGCTCTTCTTGCCGCTGTGCGGCACCATTGCCTGGACTTGGCTCGGCACTGAAGCGATGTGCCGTGACGGTTGAGGAAAATAGCCTCACTTGGACGATGGGAAGTGGACGATGTCAGCGGTTTGGGCAGCTTCACGCACGTTCGTGCGCGAGGCTGGCCCACCGAGAACAGCAATTTCACCACCCTGGTTCCCCGCCGGCACCGCGGTTCAATATCGTCGCCGGCCCCAATGTTTGGACGAAGCGGGTCCGCGCGGCAGCACGCGCAGTGAGTGAAGAGAATACGACCAGGCCGCCATCACGTACGGGAGGCTTACTGGAGCGCGTTCGCCGCATACTTCGCAGCCATGCCACGCTCGACCCGCGAGCCGCTGCTCCGATTTTCGATCGGACCGTTGAGCTTTATATCGGCGACGATCCCGAGAAAGCGCTGTTCGACGTGCTCCACCAGCAACGGGCGAAGATCGAACGGGAGCTCGGCCACGCCCTGGTCTGGAGGCGGCTCCCGGAGCGCAAACGCGCCCGCATTCTTGGTACAAGGAGGACACCGATTCGACCGACGAGAGCCAGTGGCCGCAGCAGCACAATATTGGCTACCATGGACAAGTTCAAGACGGTGTTTGTGCCGCGCGTGACGGTGAGATCTCCCTCGATAGCGACGTCCGATGATCGTTTCGATCAGGACGCCGACGATAACCACATCGGCCGTGCCAGCGGAGATGATGGACAAGTAGCCGACGAGTGCAGGGCCAGTTTTGGGGCGTGATGGTCGACGGACGCGCTTGGAGCTACCCCCGCACCCATGAAAGCGGCGACGAGCCGACTTCCGCTCCGCCGGTTTCGCGAGTGACCCCACCTCATCAAGGAACGGCCCTCACCTTCCGGCATCTTTCGAGCGCTGGCATCCGATCTTTCGGTACGAAATAGCAACCTACCTTCCCCAGACTGCCCTAAAAACGCGAAGCCAATTACGTCCGAGAATTTTTTCAGTATCCTCGACGCTGAAACCTCGCCGCAAAAGCGCCGCGGTCAGGCCGCCCATCTCCGCCGGCGTGTAAAGCCCCTTGGGGTAATGATGCGGCGGCTTCGGATAGTTCTTCGGATCCCAAATCCCGGCATCGACAGATCGCTGCCAGTTGGCATCCGCCTCTTCGTCGGACGAGAACGGCTGCTGCCCCCACCAGAAATCCAGACCGATGCCGACGTGATCAATCCCCGCGACATTCGCGAAATGCTCAATGTGATTGACGAAATCATCCAAAGTTGGGCGGCGGCCGCGAACAATGAAGTAGGGGACCAGCGTGAGGCCGACCAGCCCGCCTGTTTTTGCCGCAGCCTTTGCCTGCTCGTCGAGGATGTTGCGGTTGGTATCCAAGAGGTGACGCGGATTCGAGTGGGAAAAAACGACGGGGTATTTCGACACTTCCATAGTGTCCATCGTCGTCCGATAACCTGTGTGAGTCACATCGACAACAATGCGATTCTCATTCAACCGCTCGACCAGCCGGCGGCCGAAACGGCTTAATCCCGCGTTGCTTTCTTCCTCGCATCCGTCGCCGACAAAGTCCCGTATATTATAGCAAAGCATGGCCATGCGCAGACCGAGCGCCTGATAAGCATCGACGAGATCAAGATCTAGTTCGAAGGGCTGGGTGCCTTGGAAGTGGAAAAGAATGCCAAGCTTTCCTTCCGCTTTTGCCCGCTCAATATCGGCGGCGCTTCGCACATGGATCAGGTCTGGCCGGCCCTTGATAAAGCGAATCCATTGGCCGAGATTTTTGGTGGCCGCTCCGGAAAACTCTTTGCCGCCGACGGTAGGCGCGACACAAGTCACGCCCCCTTTTGCGTAGAGGTCCACATATTTTCGCTGCTGCAGCAACGGTGCCGTCGCATCGATCACGATCGCATTCTTATGGACTTCTTCAGCCGTCGGCATATCCCGTCTCCTGATGTTGGAGGATGAGCTTTAGTTTCACCGAACGCGTGGCGTGCCGAAATCGTTTTCGAATTCGGACGTCATCATTCGGAAATGCGGGCGCATGAGAGGTCGGAAATGCTCCATCAGGCTTTGGTGCGGGCGAGCCGACGGTTTCTGACCGAGCGTTATCATCGGAGCATATTGTTCGCTCCCAATTTCCTCGGCGAACGTCCGGCGAATTTCGGCGCGCAAATCAGCATCGCCGATACAGTCCAGAATGCTACAGGTCAGCACCTTCGCTGCAGCTAGAATTCCCTTGTGCGCGATGGAGCCAGCAAGCATTGCGCCGCCGCTCCAGTGATGGAAATGAATGTTGGGAACGCTGCCGGGGAACCACAATCGGCCCATCGGGACCTTCCAGGAGATGTCGCCGCAATCGTTGGACGACATTTCCGGTTCGTCCGGCCCACGCATGGGAGAAAGCTCTGTTCGCAGACCGTCCACCCTTACGCCCGCCGCTTGCTGCAGTTCGCGCGCGAACGCGATCTCGTCCTCGGTCCAGACCGGCATGCCGACGCCTCGCATGTTGCGATCCAGAACATGGGCCAAGGCGCGGTTGCAGCGTGTCGGCCAGACGGCGCTCTTTATGTCGACGGCGAGTGTCGTGCGCGTCATCAGCGCCGCGCCGTCGGCAATTTCCTTCGCGCGCTCGAATAAGGCTCGTGTTTCGCGCGCCGAAACTCCGCGGAAGTACCACCACACGGCCGCCTTCTCCGTGATGACGTTTGGCTGACTGCCGCCGTTGGTGATGACGCGATGAGCGCGCATCTCCGGCTGCATATGCTCTCGATGCTGAGCCATCCCAACGTCCATCAGAACGACGGCATCCAGTGCATCGCGGCCGAGCCAAGGCGTCAGACCGGCATGCGACGTCTCGCCAGAAAAGGTGAATTCTGCCGAGATGAGTGAGATCTGCGTCTGTCCAACTTCGGTGTAGAAGGCGTCGCGGATGTGATTGTGGAAGGCGAGATCGACGTCGTCGAAATAACCATCACGGACAAAATACGGGCGGCTGACGACCAGTTCCTCTCCAGGCGCACCGAAAAGCTTCAGTCTACCGGGAATACCGAGCCTGCGCATCGCGTGCTTCGCAGTAAGGGCCGCCGCAACCATAACGGTCGCGTTGGCACAATGCCCTTCGGCATGTCCTGGAGCACCCGCTACGATCGGAACATGCTTCGCGACGCCAGATCGTTGGGACCCACTTGGCGTCGCGTCGTATTCCGCATGCAGGGCTGCGACCGGCCCCTCTCCTTCTCCCCAAGACGCCATGAAGGCCGTCTCGAAGCCGGACAAACAAGGGATTACGGCAAACCCAGCCCGCTCCAGGATCTTTGTCAGAAGGGAAGCGGATTCGTATTCTTCGAGGGAAGGCTCGCCGTATGAAAAAAGGCAGTCATTGAGCTCGGTGATCGTATTCCGATTGCGATCGATCCACGCGCTCGCAAGTCTCTTCGCGCTCGTAACTCTTGCCGACATTGTTTTCTCCGACATCGATCGCACACTCGGCGGAATTGCTGCACTCGCTAGGTCGCGGATGTCTCGTGGAGTTTTCGGCGCCCGCGCACTCGGCGCTGCGCACTTGCGATGCGGGGTGGAGCTGCGGCTTCCTGCGAGGCATCGAACTCGCCGTGCCGCGGAGGGCCGCGTCCGTCGCGACCAGGCCTTGTTGAGATCCACAGGACGCGGCCATTGCCACCGCGGCATGTCATTGCATGCCCCATGCTGCTGTCGAAATAAGCTCCATCACCAGGATTCAACGTGACCGGTTCGTAGAACTCGGTGTGCAGTTCGATGTGTCCCTCGAGCACATAGACGAACTCCTCTCCGTCATGGCGTACGAGCGGCCCAAACTCCTCCAGGTCGCGCAACCCGATCTTTGTCACCAGTGGTATGATCCGCTTCTTCGCGAGATCGGTGCAAAGCATTTCATAGTCGTATTGGCCGGTTCGATAGACTTCCCCCTTCCCTTTTCGTGTAACGGAGCGACGGCCGTTCGGCGCCGCATCGGCGCGTGACAGCAAATGGGAAAGTTCGACGTCGAGCGCATCAGCGATCATCACCATCTTGTCAAACGTGACCGCCAGATGCCCATTTTCCATTTTCGATAGGCTCGACACCGAAAAGCCCGTCCGGTCGGCCATTTCCCGGAGCGCGAGTTTCTTGCTGACCCGCAGCGATCGAATGTGGCTGCCAAACCAATTGCGCGATCCATTCGGCGCGTGAGCCCCCGCCAAATTGCGCGGCGATCGCCGAACTCTGCTCTCCGAGGCCTTTTTGCTCTGCGGTCTCTTTCGTCTCGACCCATGAGAATTTCGTTGCAAGTGACGCTCCTTCGATCGTAAGCGCGATTTTCCATCTTTGAAAATTTCTTCGTATTAAGACATATTGTACGCGCGATGGAAATATGGCACGTTTGCTTTCGGGGTCGGAAGAAGGTCGTGCTGGCTGTTGCTGCAGCAAGCACCGGAGCGTTTGGGAGAGGGCTATGAGGCTTGCGATTAAGGCGACGATGCGTACCGCCGCGTTGACGGCGGTTTTGGCTACGTCGGCTGCACTACTTGCTGGGCCTTCATGGGCGCAAAAGTCGAAAGACACGCTTCGCGTGCTCACTTCTGAGCCGACATCATCGCTCGACTATTATAAGGGTGCGGAGCGCATGAACATCATCATGTCGCACCACCTGTTCGACACGCTCATCTACAAGGACGCGAAGACAGGCGAATTCGTCCCGGCGCTGGCCGAGAGCTACAAGATTGTCGATGGAAAGACGATCGACTTCGTCATCCGACAGGGTGTGAAGTTCCACAACGGCGATACGATGACCGCCGATGACGTCGTCTACACACTCAATAAGGTCTCCGATCCAAATTTTGGCGCGCTTTATCAGATCGCGGTGCAGTGGATCGATCACGCCGAGAAGCTCGATGACACGCACGTGCGTCTGCACATGAAAAAGGCGAGTCCAGTTGCCCTCGAGTGGCTTGCTGGATTTCTCCCGATCTACCCGAAGGCGTACTACGAGAAGGTAGGATCAGCGGGAATGGCTGTGCGTCCTATCGGCACCGGCCCGTATCGTCTTGAATCCGCTGATCCAGGGACACATTGGACGCTAAAGCGCTTCGCCGATCACTACAAGGGCAGCCCGAAAGGCAACGCCATTGGAACGATCGACATCCGTCTCATGACGGAGATGAATACGCAGTTGACGGAAATGCTCACGGGTGGGGCGGACTTCATCTGGGGCTTTCCACCCGACGTGGCGAGCCGCATGAAGGGACGCCAAGGAGTCGTGGTCAACAATGTGCCCATTCTGCGCATTGTTTACATGCTCGTGAACCTCCAGAAGGAGTCTCCTCTCAAAGACGTCCGGGTGCGTCGCGCAATCATGCATGCGATCAACCGCGAAAAGATCATGCAAACCTTCGTGGGCAGCGGATCGCAGGTTATCGATTCGCCGTGCAATCCGGTTCAGTTCGGCTGCAAAACCGACGTAACCAAATATAATTACGACCCAGCCAAAGCGCGCGCCCTGCTTGCCGAAGCCGGATACAAAGACGGCTTCACGCTTCCGACGATGGTGGGCATCAACGTCACGACCGGTCGTTCCATTCAGGAGGCGATCATGTCCGACCTTGCCGCTGTCGGCATCAAAATGGAAGTGACCGCGCAACACTGGGCGCCCGCACGCGAGAGCTGGATCGGCAAGAACTATCCGATCATGCTCATGGCTTGGGGATCCTGGGGCATCTCCGACGTAGCGATGATGACCAGCGAGTTCTTTAACGGCAGCGAAGTCGACCTCGTGAAGGACGAGAAGGTGGTCTCTCTTATTCGGCAAGGTGACCAAGAGATCGATCGCGACAAGCGCAAAGCCAACTATGCAGAGGCCATCAGCCGCATCGCGGATCAGGCTTATTTCATCCCGCTTTGGACGTACAACGTGAATTACGCGATGAACAAAGATCTCAATATGACCATCCAGCCGGACGAAATCGCCCGCTTTTTCAACGCCACTTGGAATTAGGTTCAAGGCGGGCCGAGGTATCGAAGACGTCGGCCCGCCCGGGAGATACGTGACGGATGCTCGTTTACTCGGTGAAACGGATCGCGTTGGCGCTGGCTGTCGGCGTCTTCGTCTCCGCGCTGAGTTTCTTCCTTCTCTACGCGGCAGGAGATCCTGCGACCGCGATTCTCGGCCCGTCGGCGACACAGGTCGACATTGACAATGTGCGGCGCCTTTATGGGTTTGATCGTCCCATTGTCATTCAATACATCGACTGGCTCTGGCGGGCGCTGCAGGGGAATTTTGGCTGGAGCTATTTCCTGAGAATCCCGGTTGAGGCCGTTCTTGAACAACGACTACCCGTGACGTTCTTTCTGGGCGCATGCTCTATCACCTTTGCGCTTGTTCTCGCCATTCCTCTCGGCATCGCCGCCGCACTAAGGCCGAACAGCCTCGTCGATCGATGCGCGTTATTTCTTGCGGTCGCCGGGCAAGCTATGCCGAGTTTCTGGTTTGCGTTGATGCTGGTTTCTACCTTCAGCGTCTCCTACGCGATATTTCCCGTATCGGGCTCGGAGACATGGCGGCACTTCGTGCTTCCAACCATCGTGCTCGGTTACTACGCCATGCCGGCAATCATGCGCTTGACGCGCTCAAACATGATTGACGTGCTTGGCTCGGACTATATTCGAACGGCACGCTCGAAAGGTCTGAGTTCAGCGCAAATTGTCTTCAAACATGCTTTGCGCAACGCAATCGTGCCGGTCATCAGCCTCACCGCGGCACAATTCGGGTTCATGCTCGCGGGATCGGTGGTCGTGGAATCGGTTTTCGCCATTCAAGGCGCGGGGCGTCTGGCGTGGGAGTCGATCATGCGCGGCGACATTCCCACCATGCAGGCGGTCATCCTCGTCTTCTCCATGACCTACGTCCTGCTCACACTGCTCGCCGATCTGCTGAACGCCTGGCTCAATCCGCGCATGAGGCTTGGATGAGCACACAGCTTGACTATCGGACGATAGACGAGGTCTCCGGTCCACCTCCGCGAACAGTCCTGTTTCGTCAGTCCATCCGACATGTCGGCCTCATGATCGGCCTCGCCATTCTCGGTGTCGTCGTGATCATGGCGCTGTTTGCAAACTTGATCGTGCCGCACGATCCCTTCGCCCAAAACCTGGATGCCCGATTCGTTCCTCCTTTTTGGATGGAAGGCGGCTCTTGGAAGCATATTTTCGGTACCGACCATCTTGGGCGCGATTATTTCAGCCGCATCATCTATGGCGCACGCATCTCGCTCGTCATCGGCATATCGGTCGCGTGCATAGCCGCGGTCATTGGAGTCGCACTTGGCGTCTCGGCTGGCTATTTCGGCGGCTACGTCGATTTGGTGATTACCTTCCTGATTACCGCGCGGCTGGCCGTGCCCGTCATTCTCGTCGCGCTCGCAATCGCAGCTTTATATGGAAGCTCGGTCAAGACGCTTATCATCATCTTGGGCTTGCTGCTCTGGGATCGGTACGCGATCGTTATGCGCGCGAGTGTGCAGCAGATCCGTGAGTTGGATTACGTGCAGGCCGCCAAGATCCAGGGATGCTCGACGCTCCGCATCCTTGCCGCAGAAGTCCTCCCCAACGTGCTCAACAATCTTATTGTCATTGCCACGCTGGAAATGGCGCACGCCATCATCCTTGAGGCAGCGCTCTCATTCCTCGGGCTCGGGGTGCAGCCCCCTCTACCCTCATGGGGTCTGATGGTTTCCGAAGGGCGCGAACAGATTCTTTTCGATCCTTGGCTCATCACGATTCCAGGAGCGTTTCTCTTCATGCTGGTCCTCGCCATCAATCTCGTCGGCGACGGACTTCGCGATGTTCTCGCTCCCGATTCTCGGGCTTGAGAGGCGCCGATGGCCCTGCTCAAGGTCGAGAATCTTTGTGTCGATATCCCGACGGCCGCAGGCATCCTACACGCCGTGCGCAATGTCAGCTTCGACATCGCGGCGGGAGAAACGGTGTGTATCGTCGGAGAATCGGGCTGCGGCAAGTCGCTGACTTCACTCGCGCTGATGGGGTTACTACCGCACAAGGCGAAAATCACAGCGGCGCGAATGAGCTTTGAGGAACACGATCTCATCGCAATGCCGATCAGAGAACGATCCCGGCTGAGCGGCCGCCGCATGTCGATGATTTTTCAAGAGCCGATGACATCGCTCAATCCCGCGCTGACGATCGGCGAACAGCTCTGTGAGGTCCATGAGCGCCACATCACAAAAGGGCGGGACGAAGCCAGAAAGCGCGCCATCTTTTTGCTGGATCGAGTCGGTATTTCAGGCGCCGCATCGAGGTTGCTTCAATATCCGCACGAGCTCTCGGGTGGCCTTCGCCAGCGCGTCATGATCGCCATGGCATTGATGTGCAATCCATCGTTTCTTGTCGCTGACGAACCGACGACCGCGCTGGACGTCACGATCCAAGCGCAAGTGTTGCGCCTATTGGCGGATTTGCGCAAAGAGTTTGGGCTGACACTGTTGTTGATTACCCACGATCTCGGGCTGGTCAGCCGGATCGCGGATCGCGTCCTCGTCATGTATGGCGGGCAGGTCGTCGAAGCCGGCACGGCCCGTCGCATTCTGACGCAGTCATCGCATCCTTATACTCGCGGTCTCCTCGATTGCCTGCCAACGCCGATTGCCGTCCGCGGCGGCCAGCGTTTGGGCACCATCCCGGGGCGTGTTCCGACGCTGATCGGCACACTCGATGGATGCAGCTTTCGCAATCGATGCAGCTACACGATGCCTGTTTGCGCTCAAGGGGAGATCGATGAGCGCTCGGATTCTTCCGGGCACGCATATCGCTGCCTGCTGGAGCCCGGCCATCTAACGCGAAGCCGTTGCGCATGACCGTCTCCGATGCGCCCGTGCTCGAGCTTCACTCCGTAACGAAACGCTTCGAAAGCCGAAGAGGCCTCTTTCGCAAGGCCCAATCTATTACGGCCGTCAATGACGTCTCATTGGCACTCCGAAGCGGCGAGGTTCTCGGCCTTGTCGGCGAGTCGGGTTGCGGCAAGAGCACCATTGCAAAGCTCCTGCTCGGCCTTCTAAAGCCGACATCGGGCGAGGTCTTCGTCGACGGAATGCCGCTCGAAACCATCTCGGCAAAAGAAATCTCGCGAAAAATCCAACCCGTCTTCCAAGACCCGTATTCGTCGTTAAATCCACGCCAACGCATCGCGGACATCGTGACCTTGCCGTTGCGCGTCCATGGCGTCGTAAATCACGCGACGCAACATGACTTGGCTGTTGCAATGCTGGAACGCGTGGGATTGCCGAAACGCGTTCTAGGTGCATATCCAAATCAGCTTTCAGGCGGCCAGCGCCAACGCGTCGCGATCGCGCGCGCGCTGATCATCAAGCCTTCGGTTCTTATCTTGGATGAGCCAACAAGCGCGTTGGATGTCTCCGTTCAATCGCAGATCCTGAATTTGCTGGTGGATCTACGCGACGAGTACGGCCTCACTTATCTAATAATCAGTCACAATCTCGCGGTGGTCGAAGCACTGGCGACGCGAGCCGCCGTCATGTATTTCGGCCGGATTGTCGAAGAAGGCCCGGCCGACTTTCTATTCCAATCGCCCCGCCATCCATATACCCAAGCTCTCCTAGCGGCGGTGCTGACGGCGGATGTCGACCTCGGGCTGCCGGAAACGCCGCTCGCCGATGAATTTCCCGACCCAAGACATCCGCCGGATGGATGCAGCCTGCATCCGAGATGCAAATCGCGCCTCGACATCTGCTCATCGGTGCGCCCGCCGGCGGTGCGCGACAAATCGGGAGCGGTGGAATGCCACCTGTACACTTCTTAGAGCAATATCCTGAAACCAATGCACGAAAGATTGCAGAGATGACCAAAGACGTAGAACGGATTCATCGAGAGGCGATTATAATCGACGCAGTCTGTCCGCTCCTGCAAAAGAAGCCGTTCATCGGCTGGTATCAGGAAGGCGGCGCGACTGCGGTCGCTCCGACCGTCGGAATCGCGCAGCCTGCCGGCGAGACACTCAAAGGGCTCGGCGGCTGGATGCGTTTCATCGATGAGCGCGACGATCTCGTCCTTGTGAAACGGGCATCGGACATCGAACAGGCCAAGGCCGAGAAGAAGACGGGCATCATTCTGCACTTTCAAGGCACCGGTCCGATCGAGGATGACCTTGACCTCGTTTTCGCCTGGAAAGGCATGGGCGTCGGCATCATCCAGCTCTGCTACAATCTCAAAAATCGCATCGGCGACGGCGCCCAGGAGCGGACAGATGCCGGACTGAGCTATTTCGGCCTGGATTTCGTGCGCCAGTGCAATGCGGCACGGGTCATCGTCGACTGCTCCCACACCGGATATCGCACCACGATGGATGCCATCGAAGCGTCAACGCGGCCCGTTGTGATCTCACACGCCAATTGTCGAGCCGTCCACAATAACGCACGCAACATCAAGGACGATCAGATCAAGGCGATCGCGGCGAGCGGAGGCCTGGTCGGGACGGTCGGCTTTCCGGCATTTGTCGCCGACGGCACGCGCCCAACGATCGATCAGTTCATCGACCATATCGCGTATATTGCCGATCTCGTCGGCATCGATCATACTGGTCTTGGGATCGACTACTATCCAAGCATGGACCAAGCGTGCACGCTTGAAGAGGCCCAAACCTACTATAATTATTCGATCACGAACGGCCGCTGGCGTGACGATGCCTATCCGCCGCCGCCGCATTACTATCCAGCGGGGATCGAGACGCCGCGCACGCTTCACAACCTCACTGTCCGCATGCTCGAGCGCGATTTCTCCGAATCGGACGTCAAGAAGGTGCTAGGCGGAAACTGGATGCGAATATACAAAGATGTTTGGGGATCTTGAGGATCTCGTTGAACACGGTTCCAATGCTTCTGTCGCACAGAAAGCATTCCGGTCAGTTGGCGGATATATGAAGCGCCGACGCTTCACGGCCCGCGACTGTCGGGAGCGTCAAGTTCTTAGCCCGGCAATCTACTGGCCGACATTCCGACGGTCAGTCTGTCTTCAAGGAGAATACGATGCGCGCACAGGTTTTCTCAGGCTGCATGCCAGCTTTGATGACTCCTTGCACTGAAGACCGCAAACCTGATTTTGACGCGCTCGTGCGCAAGGGAAAGGAACTGATCGCCGCGGGCATGTCCGCCGCTGTCTATTGCGGCTCTATGGGCGACTGGCCCCTGCTTACTGATACGCAACGCATGGAGGGTGTCGAGCGCCTGGTCAAAGCCGGCGTTCCGCTCGTCGTCGGGACGGGCGCGGTCAACACGGCTTCAGCCGTCGCACATGCCGCGCATGCTCAGAAGGTCGGCGCGCGGGGCCTGATGGTCATCCCTCGTGTGCTGTCGCGTGGTAGCGTCATTGCCGCACAGAAGAACCACTTCAAGGCCATCCTTTCCGCTGCGCCCGATTTGCCGGCTGTGATATACAACAGTCCATACTATGGCTTCGCAACACGCGCGGATCTGTTCTTCGCCTTACGCGCCGAGCATCCCAATCTTGTCGGTTTTAAAGAATTCGGTGGCGCTGCGGATATGCGTTATGCGGCCGAGAACATTACCAGCCGCGATGACGATGTTTCGCTTATGATCGGAGTGGATACCTGCGTCGTCCACGGCGTCGTCAACTGTGGAGCAACGGGCGCCATCACGGGTATCGGTTGCGTCTTACCAAAAGAAGTACTGCACCTTTTTACCCTGAGCCAGGCGGCCGCAAAAGGCGATGTCGAAGCTCGTCAACACGCGCTAGAATTGGAAGCAGCACTCGCCATTTTGTCCTCCTTCGACGAAGGGCCGGACTTAGTTCTCTTCTTCAAATACATGATGGTGCTGAAGGGGAATCCCGAATACCAACTGCATTTTAATGAGACCGACGCCCTTACCGAAAGCCAGCGCGGTTACGCTGAAGCGCAATTGAAATTGTTCGAGGCTTGGTATGCGCGATGGTCAAAGCAGCCCAGTGTAATCCAGAAATATGCTGCCTGATCTGCTAGTTCATGTGAAGAAGCCGGTTCGATCCTATTTCCAGTCGCAGCTTTGGGTGCGGTGGCTCCGCTTTTGAAGATGGTCTGGAAACGGCTGTCGGGTCGCAAGCGTCCCGGCCTCCTCTTATGCAAGAGGGTACCGGTCCGATCGACGAAAGCCAGTGGGTCGAAGCAGCACGCTTGGATGCTGGCGGCTATGGACAAGTTCAGACAACGTTCGTGCCGCGCGTGAAGGTGATCGCCCCCAATCACCGCATCCGATGATCTCATTTATCAAGACGCTGACGACGCGGTGGCTGGCATCACGGCGGAAGCCAAGGGATAAGCACCATGGGCAGCACGAGGCGCGCCCAAGACCTAGTCCGATTGCAGCGGCTTGTTATCGGCGCGGCATATGTCAAAGCAAAGACTTGAGAGCTTCGTCCGCTTTCTTCCGATCTTCGAAAAGCCGGACTTCAAGGCTGGAGAGATCATACGACCCCGTGATGCAGGCCCCCGGGTCCTGACGATGCCCTAGTATCGCTTATAGCGGGGCCGTGAACGAGTTCCTCGTGGCTGCCGAGAAGAACGGATGGGTGCTGTCTGATTTCAATTGGCCGAAGTGGGCGCAATCGGCGGAAGCAAAACGCCTGCGCGATGACGAAAGCGCTCTGGCGCTTGCAAGCGAGCGTCAGCTCGCGCGCCTCCTCACCGCCGAGATTCGTCAGGATCGCTTTATGGAAGGCGCTCTGCTCCGGGCCTTCGAGTCCGGACTGATCGCGCGCATCCTGCGCCGCTTTGCGGCGCTCCTGAAACCGTAGACACGACCTAAGGCCGGTGACGTGGACTACCGCAGCGACAGCATGGCTGCGGTAGTGGCGCGTCAAGGCAAGGCATGTGTGGCATGGGTTTCACGCGAGCAAGATCAGGGCGCGAGCCCAGCCTCTTCTTTCACTCGAACGATGAGGTGACACATGCTCTCGACCAAAAGCCTGGAGAGTCGACTTCGACGAAGGGCGGCACGCAAGGATACAGAATCCGGAAGTCGCGCCGCTCGACAGCATCGATAGTTTCGGTGACTACATGCTGGTCGAAGCTTCGTTGCACTGCCCTGTTTTGGGGTATCGCTACGATGCGACACTCCTCGACATCGAAGCTGTTGACGCCACGGTATTCCCAAAGATTCGTCCGATACCTGCCGTGCTGCCCCGACTCGAAATTGTTGATGTGCGGCGCGGTGCCGTTCTTGAAGGCGAAGATCAACTCGTGACGCGAGCGATAGAATGTGCCCATGCCGCCGACGTCCTTAGCCCAAACGATCAGATTCTTGAGCTCGGTGTAGGCGGCACGGCCGGCGGTCAGGATCTCCTGCATGTGCCGGAAATCCATGCAGACAAAGTGAACCGATTCATCGGCGCTGTGCTCAGCTAGAAGCCGAGTCGCCGTACTCAGGAAACCGGTGAACTGTTCCGTAGACATCTCACCGGATACCATGAGGAACTCCGGGTGCTGAATCGCGCCCGAGCCTCCGACATGTCCGGCGATCGGGACGTTATAAGGAGGATCGGTGAACACCATTTGTGCGAGCTCACCGGCAAGCAAGCTGTCGTAAGTCGCCGGTTCGAGCGCGCTCGCGCAAATGAGGCGATGAGTGCCGAGGAGCCACAGATCGCCACCCTTCGGATCGTGGCGACCCTGTTAGGAGAGTAGTGAGCCGAATGAGACGAGGATCCCATCACGAGTTGGCACCCCGCTGAAGATCATCCGGTTTTCAGGTGCAGACGGCCATGCGGCCCAGACCATCATGGGCCTGCGGGACCACTTGGTAGGTTAAAAATTCGGCCGTCCGCTCTCCCCTGACACGCCAGTTTCACTTAAATTCCAGTACGGTAAATATGAGTTCGCGGTCCGTCGCATTCACAATCTCGCTCTCGGTGCCACGCTCAACTTCGATTGGGCTGCCTGCAATAATCTCAGTATGTCGGCTTCGGACCTGGGTCTTTATCAGGAGCCGACCCGTCGTGTGCGGGAGGAAGGTTGTCTTAAATCCGAATCGCCGCAGTCCCGTCGACGCCGAAGCAGGTAAAATTAGTTCGGAGATCCGGTAATAAGGATTGTTGGCTTGCGGGTTCCAAATTGCTTCGGTCGTGACGCTCATAAAATCCTCGACCCTCTATAATGGAAACGCCAGTCGAGATGCCTAAAGAATTTTCAATCGTGGGCAGTCCTCAACCAAGCTCTCTCTTCGAAAACTCGGGTGCAGATCGCGCATCGGATGCAACTCCTCTCAACACATTCCCAAAGCAACGGGATACGGCTATTTTGACACCGGTAGGTCACACGCCTCGCTTACAGCAGCGTTCCGGACAGGAATAGAAGCGCGATGCTGAAATAGATTACGATCCCTGACACATCTACTAGGGTAGCCACAAACGGTGCCGACGCGCTGGCTGGATCGAAATTCATGGCTTTCAGGGCGAAAGGCAGCATCGATCCAGCGAGCGAGCCAAATGTCACGATCCCGACGAGAGCCGTGCCCACGGTCAATGCAACGAGCCGCCAGTGCTCGCCGTAGTCATAGAACCCGGCGACTTGCCAGAGCGCGATACGGCTCATGCCGATCAGAGCAAGAATGGCGCCGAGCGTGATACCGGTCGGCAGCTCCCGCAAGGCGACGCGCCACCACTGCGCCGGCCGCACCTCCTGCAAAGCGAGCGCGCGGATGACGAGCGAGGTTGCTTGGGACCCCGAGTTCCCGCCGGAGCTCATGATCAGCGGAATGAACAGGGTCAGGACAACCGCATTGGCGATGTCGGCCTCGAAGTGCTGCATCGCGCTCGCTGTCAGCATCTCGCCCATGAACAGGGCGGCAAGCCAGCCGCCTCTCTTTTTGATCATCTCAAAGAAGCCAATATCCATGTAGCGCCGTTCGAGCGCCTCCATTCCTCCAAATTTCTGCACGTCCTCCGTGCTCTCCTCGATCATAGCGTCGATGATATCGTCGACAGTCACGATGCCAAGCACCTGGCCTGACTCATCGACCACCGGGACGGCGAGGAGGTCGTACTTCGTGATAAGCCGAGCGACGTGTTCCCGATCCGCGAGGGGGGAAACAACGACAGGGGCTCGGTCCGGAGAAACGGAAACGATCGAGGCATTCGGCTCGCCGCTTATCAGGTCTCGTAAGCTTGCTGTCCGCACAAGCTTTCGGCTTGTCGGATCGAGGATACAGATGGCGTAGACGCTCTCGCGAGTGCGCTCGACCTCGCGGATGTGCTGGAGCGTGGCGCCCACCGTCCATGGGGCCGGGACGGAGACGAACTCGGTTGTCATCAAGCTCCCCGCCGTGTCCGGTGGATAAGAGAGCAGCTGCCGTAGGGATGTTTCGGTTCCCCGATCGAGACGGCTGAGCAGTCGCGAGCGCGCTGGCTCCTCGACCGTTCTCAAAATATGAGCCGCGCGATCGCTGGACATGTCGCGGAGCACGGCCGAGCCCTGCTCAATAGGCAGCCGCTGAACTAATTCGGCCGCGGCTTCCAAATGCGGAGCATCGAAGACTTCAACGACTATTTCATAGGGAAGATGCGCAAGGACGCCAGAGGCTCGGGCGGTAGCGCATTCAGAACATCGACGATGTCGGGGACATACCGAGCTGCGATCTCGACAGCAATAACCGCAGGATCACTGCCAGAGTGTGTCGTACAGATTTCTGGCATGCAAGCTCCTGTGTGACTCGCTTTGGTCGCTAAGCTGATGGCGACCAGGCGATCGATTTATCGGCAAAGTTGATTCGGGCAGGGTTCCGATTTGACATTTCGTTCGGGAAGAGCCGACCCGTGGGGCCCGCGTTCAGCGTTGCTGCAAAGCCGTGAAGCTTGCCGAGACAGGCCCATGACCGTCCAGCCCCTCCGCTGTTATTCGTCGCCTGTTTGCGACTTCGGCGTGGTTTGGCTGGCTGGCACGCTGCGCGTGATCTTGGGTGGATCGCTCGCCGGAAAGGTCTGCTCCAGCTGCCGGTCCAACTCTTGGTCAAGCTCCCGCTTGTCGCGCTTCTCGGGTGTCTTTTTCTGCTTTTGCATTGCGGTCCCCTACCGTCTCGAGCTGCGACGATCATCGGTCGGGACTTCCGAGAGAGCAATGGCGACGGGTGGTAGGCCCAGGAGGTTATTCTTGGCGCGCCTGCGGCTCTGCAGTTGCGCCGCGCCGTGGCCTTGCCGAGCTAAACTCGCTCGGGAGGAGAGCCTCCTCGGTGGCATCTGGACGCTCCATCAGCTCGATCCAAGTGACATCCGTGGACGCTCTAGCGATGGCCGATAGCAGGACAGCGGTGCGAACCGCTAGTGGACGTTTCTCGTGTGCAGCGTTCAGTTCGGCCGCGGCCAAAAGGACGCATCGCGGAGATGGTCAAATCTCGCACGGAAGAGTGGCGGCTCGCTTTTGGCAGATGTTGCATTTACCGAGTTCATTGTCACAGCATTGCGCATTGTTGCGCACTGTGCCCTAGCATATCGTTACAATGAGGTGACTCATCGGAGGCCTTATGACGCTCGACGCGGTTCTCCTCTCGCGACTTCAATGGGCTTGGGTCATCGCATGGCACATTCTGCTGCCAGCCTTCACGGTCGGGCTTGCTTCCTATATCGCCGTTCTTGAGGGACTTTATTTCTTTACCGGCCGTGAAATGTGGTTTCGCATCTCCGGTTTCTGGACCAAGATTTTTGCCGTTTCCTTCGGAATGGGTGTCGTTTCCGGAATCATTATGCCGTTCCAGTTCGGCACGAACTGGAGCCGATTTACGGATGCTACGGCGGACGTGCTTTCCCCGATGATGGCTTACGAAGGACTGATGGCGTTCTTCCTGGAAGCCACCTTCCTGGGCGTGTTGTTATTCGGACGGCGGCTGGTGCCAACATGGGCGCATTTTTTCGCCGCCGTCATGGTCGCATTCGGTACGCTGTTATCATCATTTTGGATTCTGTCCACGAACTCGTGGATGCAGACGCCTCAAGGCTACAAGGTCGTCGATGGGCGTTTCGTGCCCGTGGATTGGTTCGCCATTGTCTTCAATCCATCATTCCCCCTTCGTCTGTTGCACAACGTCACGGCATTCTACATCACCACAGCGTTCGTGGTGATGGGCGTCGGGGCATGGTTGTTGCGACGCAATCGTACGGTCGAGGATTCCCGTATGATGATCCGAATGGCTCTCAATCTTCTGATCATCCTTGTCCCGCTACAGATTTTGATTGGCGATCTGCATGGGCTCAATACGCTCGAACATCAGCCGGCCAAGCTCGCGGCCATGGAGGGCCTATACGACACGGCGAAACCAATGCCACTGACGTTGTTTGGCATTCCCGATGACGAAGCAGCGATCATGCGTTACCCGGTTGAAATCCCAAATCTCGGAAGTCTGATACTGACCCACTCATGGACCGGTGCGGTCAAAGGACTCAAGGAATGGCCGGCGGACGAGCGTCCGCCCGTTGCGCTGCCGTTCTTCGCGTTTCGGCTCATGGTGGGCATCGGGTTCATCATGTTGTTCATTGCGGTTGCTGGTCAGATTCTGCAACTTCGTGGGCGACTTTGGGAGTCGGATTGGTTCTTGCGGTTATGTCCATGGGCAGCCCCGCTCGGCTTTATCGCGGTCATCGCGGGTTGGACCGTAACCGAAGTCGGCCGTCAGCCTTGGACCGTGTATGGCTTGATGCGCACGGTCGATTCCGTTTCGCCTTCACTTACCGGAACGGACGTGGCGCTGTCTCTCGCTTTCTACGTCGTCGTCTATCTGATCATGTTTCCAACCGGCGTGGCTTTCATGGCTGGATTGGTGCGCCGTGGGCCGCAACCGGACGCTGCGAGCGATCGGGTAGAGAGTGGTCTGGCCAGCCGTCCTTTCGAGAACGCGGCACGCACTGCTTCGGATTCCTGATCGGGGGGATGTGATGGCGCTCGATCTCGTACCGGTCTGGACCGTCCTCCTCGCCCTGGCTGTGTTTCATTATGTCGTCTTCGATGGCTTCGATCTCGGCGTCGGTATTCTATACGGATTTGCGCCCGACGAAGAATCCCGTGCGATCATCATGAATTCAATTGCGCCGATCTGGAATGGCAACGCCACATGGCTGGTGTTCGGAGGGCTTGGCTTGCTTGCGGCTTTTCCGCTCGCCTTCGCGATCATCATTCCGGCGGTCTACTTTCCGATCCTGATTATGCTGCTGGCGCTCGTTTTCCGGGGAGTCGCCTTCGAGTTTCGGTTCAGACACACCGGAGTTCGGCGGTTCTGGGACCGCGCTTTCTGCGGCGGAGCGGCGACCGCAACCTTCGCCCAGGGCATCGTGCTTGGCACTTTCATTCAGGGGTTCGAGGTAGATGGCCGCCACTTCTCTGGCACATCCTTCGATTGGGTGACGCCGTTCGCGATGCTGACCGGCGTTGCGCTGATGTTTGGCTACAGTCTACTCGGCGCCGGCTGGCTGATTCTCAAGACCGAAGGCGAATTGCAGCAATGGGCGCGGCGCGCTGGACGACTATGTTTAATCGCGGTTCTCGTCGCGGTCGTCGCCGTGAGCATCTGGACTCCGATCAGCAATGCCGATATCGCATCGCGCTGGTTCGCGTGGCCTAATATCGCTTTTCTCGCGCCTGTTCCGGTCATAACCGCACTGATCGCTGCCGGCGAGTGGTTTGCGTTGACGCGACAGCACGAATTGACGCCATTTCTGGGCGCGGTCGGTTTGTTCTCGATATCATTTATCGGCATCGCAATCAGCCTCTGGCCGATGGTCGTGCCTTTCCATTACACGCTGTGGCAGGCTTCCTCGTCAGGAAGCACGCAGGCCTTCTTATTGATTGGCACGCTATTCCTGCTGCCGGTGATCCTGATGTACACCGCGTGGTCCTACTGGGTGTTCCGCGGCAGGGTGCGCGGCGACGTCGGCTATCATTGACGTCAACGCAGACGCAGACTTCATCGAATAGCGCAAGCAATGCGGCCGCAATCTCGTTTGGGCATATGGCGCTTCACCAACCACATTGATTTTTTCGAGGGCGCCACTACATTGATCGTATGAATACTAAGGCCCAACGTTTACGGCTTCATGCGGGTCTGCTGCACGCCAGCAAGTAGCCCGGACGGCCTCGTGCCGGCCGGGCCTTATTCAACTCATCTCGATACAAACTATTGCACTTACTCGGCTTGTTGCGAGCCGAGGTTCCCGGGCATGCGGCATAGGAGCAGTTCGATGATGGAAACTTTCGTGGCTTTGGCGCTCTGGCTAACGTTCGTGTGGTTCTACGACCCAAACGGCTTTCGGCCTTCGATCAAGACGGTCCAGAGCGACGTGAGTACAGCAGCACGCAGAAGCACTGGAGGAGAAAGAAATGTACAGAGCGTATTTCGGCACGCAAGGATGCGGCATTCCTGGTCCTTTGGAAAAGGAGCGCTGGCCTTTGCGAGAATTCTCGCAATTGACGGAAGCTCTGGTTTGGGCAGAGCGCGTCGCACAGCGAGGAACCGTCGTAGTGGCAATCGACGGAGATGATGGCACGCAATTGACTCGGACCGATATCGCTTCGCGTCTAGCCAGTTCCCGCGCCTAAACGAACGCTGCCAGAATCGCGCCGGTACTCAGGTCATCAAGATGGGAGATCTCAAGGAAAACCGGAAATGTCGCACATCCAATTGGCCGATCTGTTCATTCCAGAAAGGATCGTCCCTGCACTGCTGGCTGCCGATCGACTCCTGGTCATCGAGAAGCTGTCGCGTCTTGTCGCCCTGCAATC
>NZ_JBFWPA010000030.1:0-65135 GCF_050250235.1 Pseudorhodoplanes sp. | reverse complement strand
TGAAGGAGACATTGAAGTCGTAATTGAAGTCCGATCCGAACGACGAGACCCAGTCGAAAGTCCAGCCCATTCGCTTCCTGACGGATTCGATCTCGTCGAGCGAAGCGCGCGCGACCGACACGAATTTCACGTCATGGTGCTCGATATGCATCAGTGCCCCGGCGACATGGTCGACCTCGAAGGAGCAGCCGACGCAGGGGTCCTTCTGGCCGGGCGCCAGCATGAAATGCTTGACGATCAGCTGGCTGCGGCCGTCGAACAGATCGGACAATGTCTTCCGGCCTTGCGGCGTATCGAACGCATACTCCTTTTCGACCCGAACCCAGGGCAGCGCGCGCCGCTTTTCGTTAAGCGTGTCGCGGAGCCGGGTCATCTGCTTCTCCTCGGCGAGCAGCGCCTTGCGCTCCTCCAGCCAGGCCTCGCGAGAGACGACCCGGTGATCGGTCATGCTCGATTGGGACATCGTGGCCTCCTGTTCGCGCAGGATAAGATGTTGCCAGCGGTCTGCGGCGGCTGGAGGTGCTGGCGGGGCCTCACATGCCGGCCGGTGTCATCCAGCCGATGCCGGCGCCGCCCGGCTCGCGCAGGATGGCGATTCGGCCGACATCGGGCACATCGAAGATAGGGCGCATCAGTTGCGCGCCAGCCGTCACCGCCTTCGCGACCCGTGCATCGACATCGTCCACCGCGAGATAGGGCATCCAGCCTTCCGGCACCCCGTCGAAGTCCGGCGAGGCAAGCTCGAACAATCCGGCCACCGGCTGATCGTCCATGAAGGCGCACCAATAGGTGCGGCCGCCTTCATGGGCCATCGGCACGGCCTCGCAGCGCCAGCCGATGGTGTCCTGGTAGAATTGCTTTGCGCGCGCGGCGTCGCGCGTCATCAATTCGTTCCAGTGAAACGTGCCGTGTGCGGACATGGTGTCACTCCGATGCGTCGTGTCAGGCTGCGCGCGCATGCACGGCCGGATACGGATCGCGCCAGGCGGGCAGGTCTTCGAGCTGCTCTTTCCAGCGCGCGACATGTTTGAAGCCATCAAGCGGCAGACGGATCGTCTCGGCATAGGGCAGTGTCACCGATACGGCGAAATCGGCGACGGTCAGATGATCGCCGAGCAGGAATGTGCGGCCGGCGAGATGGTCGTCCAGCACCTTGGTGAATTGCTTCGCAAATCCGATGCTTTCTTCGGCCGCCTTGTCGTCGGGCGCGCCGATATTGAACTTCGGCTTGATCACATACTGGAAATAGAGATTTCCGGCGTGCTTGGTAAAATGTTCCGAGTTCCAGCTCAGCCACTTCAGCACTTCAATCTGCTTTTCCGGATCGGTCGGCCACAGGTCGGACTTCGCCTTGCGGGCGAGGTGGCACATGATGGCATTGGATTCCCAGATGCTGATCTCGCCGTCTTCCAGCGCCGGCACCTTGCCGTTCGGATTGACCGCGAGATAGGCGGGAGTCTTGTGCTCGCCCTTGGCAAGGTCGATGCGCACGAAATCGACGGGAGATTCGAGATGCTTGGCGACCGCGCAGGCCTTCCGTGGATTGATGGTCTCGAAATAATACAGCTTCATGATTGCGTCTCCCGTTGTTCAGGCGAACAGCTTTTCCAGCTTGTCGAGCGACCCGGTCCAGCCGCGGCGGTGGCCGTCGCGGGCGGCTTCGTCGAAGAACTTTTCGTGCAGCAGCGTGAGGATCGAGCCGTCGCCGTCACGCTTGATGGTGATCGTAACGAGCGACTCGCGCTCC
The DNA here is from genome assembly GCF_050250235.1 of Pseudorhodoplanes sp. GTDB lineage: Bacteria > Pseudomonadota > Alphaproteobacteria > Rhizobiales > Xanthobacteraceae > Pseudorhodoplanes. The sequence continues at coordinate 63,388 of NZ_JBFWPA010000030.1, read as the reverse complement.
TTCATGGTGTGCCAGGCCCAGGTGAAAACGAGTTTCTCGTTCGGCACCACCTCGCGATAGACACCGCCCACCTCGTGATGTTCGCCATTTTCAGTGCTGAAGGCGATGGTGTAGCGGCCGCCGACACGCAGATCGATCTCGGCCTTGCTCACCGGCCCGGCATCCGGCCCGAACCATTTCACGATTTTTTCGGGGTCGGTCCACGCGGCGTAGACCTTTTCCGCCGGCGCATTGAGACGACGTTCGAGGGTGAGGCTTGGCTTGGCGACGGCGTCGGCGCGGGCGACGGACATGAGTCTTTCTCCACAAAGGCGGCAAGGCGATCGAGCTGTTTCGACCAGAACTGTGCGTACCGGGTCAGCCACAGCATGGCGTCCTCCATGGGCGCGGCTGTCAGCTCGCACGACACGACACGCCCTTTCTTCTCGCGGCGGATCAGCCTGGCTTCGGCCAGCACGTCCAGATGCTTCATGATGGCGGGCAGCGAGACCGGGAACGGCTTCGCGAGCTCGCTCACGGACAGGGCGTCCTGCTCGGCGAGCCGCGCCAGAATCGCGCGGCGGGTCGGGTCGGACAAGGCCGAAAAGGTGGTATCCAGGCCGTCTGGTCGATAGTAAACCATGTGGTTAAGTATAAGTGGCCGAGCTCGTCCGTCAAGCCGGAAATGGATCGGTGCACAGAATTATCAACGACGCTGCTGCGGCGGGAGGTCGCGTTAACGCCGCGTTAGGTCATTCGTAACGGCCCTCCCGCATGATCATCGGCGGAGCGCAGCATGGCCGGCTACAGCATCAGAAAGATGAACTGGGTGCGGAACCCCTCGGCGTACGAGAGCATGGTCTCGTGGCGCGAGAAGCGAAAAAACTTTCAGGAGAAATACGAAGCGAATCTGGCGAATGTCGTTTCCGCGCTGCAGACCGCATGGGTCGACGCCGGCTACAATATCGGTCAGATCGCTGCGAACCGCGCGATCAAGCGGATTCAGGAAGAGGCCAAGGCCAAACAGGAAAAGCTGCAGGCGCAGCTGGCCGCTGAAAACACAAGACCGTACCAGCCGACCTATTCGAAGATCACCGAGAGTGGCTCCGTCGAACTCGCCGGAGGCACGAAGGTTGATCTGAACAGCAATACGCTCACCATGTCGAACGGCACGGTCATCGATCTCACGACCGGGCTGAAGAAGGTCGACGTGACGGTGTGAGGCCGCAATGGACGTGACCGGCATCGCTGCCGCTTTCGCTGGCGCGCAGACCGCGCGCCTTCAGATGGCGGCTGCCGCGAAGATGATGCGGATGGACGCGCAGGCGCAGGGCGCCGTGGTTCAGGTTCTGGAAGCCGCGCAGGCGAACATGAAGGCGCTGGTCGCGGCCGGAATCGGCGGCAATCTTGATATGTCAGTTTGATGGCTTGCCGAGTGCCGCCTGAATGAATGTGATGGCGTCGCCGCTTGCCCATTCGGCGGGGCCGGCCAGCGTTGCGACCTCGCAGCCGTTCCGGTCGATCAGGATCGTGGTCGGCATGCCGAAAGCGCGGCCCTTTTCCTTCAGTTCCTGAAAGATTTTGGCGCTGTTGTCGGCGTAATAGGCAAGCGATGCGATCCCGGTATCGGTCAGCCAGGTCTTTGCTTTTTCCGGATTGCGGGTGTCGATGTTGACCGCCACCACCTCGAAATCGGCGCCGCCGAGCTTTTTCTGCAATTCGTCAAGCGCCGGCATTTCCTTCTTGCAGGGCGCGCACCACGTGGCCCACAGGTTGAGCAGCACGGTCCTGCCTTTCCAGTCGGCCAGCGTGCGCTCCTTGCCGTCGCCGTCACGGAAGGCGATCGCGGAGAGCGGGATCGGGCTCTTGGCCGGGGCGAGCGCCGCAACCTCCCCGCGGGCCAGCGGCCGCAATGTCTGTGCGAGTTGTGCGGCCGGCCGGCAGGCCTCCGGCACGTCCGATTTGCGCACCAGTGTTCCGATCCCGTATATCCCCGCCAGCGCCACGACGACGCCCGCGAGCCCGCCCAGAAGCATGACCAGCAGCCGCTTTTTTGCGAAGGAACGGGTATCGGACGGCATGGATCAGAGCACTCTCAGGTCACGGTCATGAGCAACAAGATGTGGGGCGGACGCTTCTCGTCGAGCCCCGATGCGATCATGGAGGCGATCAACGCCTCGATCGACGTCGACCGGCACCTGTATCGCCAGGACATCGCCGCGAGCAAGGCCCATGCGGCAATGTTGGCCGAGCAAGGCATCATTGCGGCGGACGACGCAAGCAGGATTGCCGGCGGGCTGGACACGATTTTGTCAGAAATCGAGCAGGGAAGATTCACGTTCCAGCGCGCGCTGGAAGACGTTCACATGAATGTCGAGTCGCGCCTCGCCGAGCTGATCGGCCCGGCCGCCGGGCGCCTGCATACCGCGCGCTCGCGTAACGATCAGGTCGCGACCGACTTCCGGCTGTGGATGCGCGATACCATCGATCAGCTCAACGCGGAGATGATCGATTACCAGACGGCGCTCGCGGCCAAGGCGCTCGAACATGCTGACACCGTGATGCCGGGATTGACGCATCTGCAGACCGCGCAGCCGGTGACCTTCGGTCACCACCTGCTGGCTTTTGTCGAAATGGCGGAGCGCGATCGCGGCCGCTTCGCCGACGCGCGAAAGCGACTGAACGAATGTCCGCTCGGCTCGGCGGCACTGGCGGGAACATCGTTTCCGCTCGACCGCGACATGACCGCGAAGGCGCTCGGCTTCGATCGACCGACCGCGAATTCGCTCGATGCGGTTTCGGACCGCGATTTCGTGATGGAGACCCTCGCCGCAGCAACGATCGCGGCGGTGCATCTGTCGCGGCTCGCCGAAGAGATCGTGATCTGGACGTCGCCGCTCACCGGTCTGATGCGGCTGTCGGACAAGTTCACCACCGGCTCCTCGATAATGCCGCAGAAGCGCAATCCGGACGCGGCCGAACTCGTGCGCGCCAAGGCCGCGCGGATTGCCGCCGCGTTTCAGGCCATCGTTATCGTGATGAAGGGGCTGCCGCTCGCCTACCAGAAGGACATGCAGGAGGACAAGGAGGGTGCGATGGACGCGCTTGCCGCGCTCTCGCTGTGCATCGCGGCCATGGCCGGCATGGTGCGCGACATCGAGCCGGACGTCGCGCGCATGAAGAAAGCCGCGGGCGAGGGCTACGCCACCGCGACCGATCTCGCCGACTGGCTGGTGCGAACGCTGAACATCCCGTTCCGGCAGGCGCATCACATCACCGGAACCATCGTCGCGGAAGCGTCAAGAGCCGGCCTGCCGCTGCACCGGGTGCCGCTTGCCGACATGCAGAAGGTCGAGGCCGGGATCACCGAGGACGTGTTCAAGGTGCTGTCGGTCGACCGTTCGGTGCAGAGCCGGACCAGCTATGGCGGCACCGCGCCGAAGAATGTGCGGCTTCAGGCCAAGCGCTGGCTGAAGCGGCTTGGGAAAGCCGCGGACTGAGGTTTTTGGGCCGCAGCGCAAGAATTTCGATGCGAATGCCGATCAATCAGGGATTTCGCCATGTTCGGCGGGTCTGATATGGTTCGCGCCGTTCGGGGGAGCCCCAGTGATCCGTGAATTGCCTGCCTTATCGTGCCGCCTCGCGGCTGTGGCCCTGCTGGCCGCGGCCCTGGGCCTGTCCGGCTGCGGCCGCAAGGGAGCGCTCGACGCTCCGCCCGGCGGGCTTGCCGCCAATCCGACCGGCTCGCTCGACGAAGAGACTTCCGAAGGCGGCGAGGTGATCCGCCGCGGTACGTCGCGCGGGCTGCCCATCATCCGCGGTCCGGACCGGCGCATTCCGCTCGACATCCTTCTGGACTGAATTCCGCCATGCATCATTTTGCCTATCGCAACGGCGGGCTTCACGCCGAGGCGGTAGACCTTGCCGCGATCGCCGACGCGGTCGGCACGCCGTTTTACTGCTATTCGACCGCGACGCTGGAGCGGCATTACCGGGTCTTTGCCGATGCGTTCGCCGATGTGCCGTCCCTTGTGTGTTACGCGGTCAAGGCGAACTCCAACCAGAGCGTGATCGCAACCCTGGCGCGGCTGGGGGCCGGCGCGGATGTGGTGTCCGGCGGCGAACTGAAGCGCGTTCTGGCTGCCGGCGTCGCGCCTCGGAAGATCATGTTTTCGGGCATCGGCAAGACCGCTTCCGAACTCGCCGCGGCGGTCGACAACGGCATCCTGTGTGTGAATGTCGAATCGGAACCCGAACTGGAATTGCTGGCTCAGGTCGCCTCCGGGAAGGGACGCAGCGTCGACATCTCGATCCGCGTCAATCCCGATGTCGACGCCAGAACCCATGCGAAAATCGCCACCGGAAAGTCCGAGAACAAGTTCGGGATTCCGATCAGCCGCGCCCGCGAGGTCTATCGTCGCGCCGCAGGCCTACCGGGCCTGCATGTCGCGGGCGTCGACATGCATATCGGCAGCCAGATCACGGAATTGTCGCCCTTCGCGGATGCCTTCGCGCTGCTGTCGGATTTCGTGCAGGAATTGCGCGCCGACGGCCACACGATCACCCACGTCGATCTCGGCGGCGGTCTCGGCATTCCCTATCGAGAGGGCGACGAAACGCCTCCCGATCCCGCAGCCTATGCGAAGGTGGTGAAGCAGGCGACGCGGGGGCTCGGCTGCAAGCTGATCTTCGAGCCCGGCCGGCTGATCGTCGGCAATGCCGGCATCCTCGTCACGCGCGTGCTCTACGTGAAGCGTGGCGAAGCCAAGACCTTCGTGATCGTCGATGCCGCCATGAACGATCTGATCCGTCCGACGCTTTACGAGGCGCATCACGACATCATTCCGGTCCGGCCGGTGCCGGGCACGCCATGGATCCGCGCCGACGTGGTCGGGCCGGTCTGCGAAACCGGCGATTATCTTGCGGTCAACCGCGACCTGCCGGAGCCAAAGGCGGGCGACCTGCTGGCGGTCATGACCGCGGGCGCCTATGGCGCGGTGCAGGCCGGAACCTACAACACGCGCCCCCTGATCCCCGAGGTCCTGGTCAACGGCGACGCCTGGTCGCTGGTGCGCCCCCGCCTCGAAGCCGACGCATTGATCGCGCTGGATCAGCTGCCGCCTTGGCTCTGAAGGTCCGCGGCGCGAGCCATGCGAAAACATGGCCTGCTCCTTGCTTCGCAGTTCCGGGTTTCGTGACTATGTGGGCTGGAAAGGCGTGTTAAGCTTTCATGATCGCAGATTCCCGAAGGGACGATGCCTTTGACCGATCAGCCGATGCAGGGCTCTGAGAATACGACGGTTTCTCCGCAGCGTGAGGTCGACCGGCTGCTGGCGCGGGGCGTCGCAAGGGCCCGCTGGTCGATCCTGTGGGAGCGCGTCTGGCCGCCGCTTGCGGCGTGTCTCACTGTCGCCGGCCTGTTTTTCGCTCTGTCCTGGCTCGGGCTGTGGATATGGCTGCCGCCGCTGGCGCGCGCGGCCGGCGTGGTCCTGTTTGCCCTGCTGGCGCTGGCCGCGCTTTCTCCTCTGGCCATGGTCCGCATGCCGGGTGTGGCCGACGGGCTGGCGAGGCTGGATCGGCGGAGCGGGTTGCCGCACCGTCCGGCGGTCGCGCTGACCGACCGGCTGGCGACGAATGACAGCGATGCGATGACGCAGGCCTTGTGGCGCGCGCACATGGAACGCGCGCTCGCCGCCGCGCGGCGGCTGAAGGCCGGCTGGCCGATGCCGCAACTCTCGGCCCGAGATCCGGTCGCAATTCGTGCGCTGGTGCTCATCCTGTGCGTGGCGACGTTCTTCATTGCGGGTGGCGACCGCGAGCGCCGGGTCGCAGCGGCCTTCAACTGGCAAGGCGTGGTGACGCCTGCGAATTACCGCATCGATGCGTGGGTCGCGCCGCCGCCCTATACGCAGCGGCCGCCGGTCATCCTTCCAGGCTTGCGTCCCGGAGAGGCCGCGCGCGCCACGGCGCCGGTCACCGTGCCTGCCGGCTCGACGCTGGTCATCCGCGCCAGCGGCGCGACCGGGCTGGATGTCGCCCTGCGCGGCGGCATCAAGGTGGACGAGCGCACCGACAAGACCGATCCAGCCGCCCAGCCATCCGCTGCCGGCACCGAAGAGCACCGCTTCGTGATTTCCGAACGCGGCGAAGTGACCCTGCGCGGCATCGGCAATCCCGTGACCTGGACTTTTGTCGCGGTCCCGGATCGCGCGCCGACCGTTGCCCTGACCAAGGATCCGGAACCGCAGGCGCGCGGTTCCCTGATGCTGAATTACAAGGTCGAGGACGATTACGGCGTCTCGGAAGCGCGCGCAATCTTTGCCCTGAAGCCCCAGCTCCTTGACGAATTTGGCGCCAGGGCCGGCGGCTTCACCACGCCGCGGCCGCTGTTCGAAGCGCCCGACATGCCCTTGTTGTTGCCGCAGGCGCGCACCCGCAACGGCGTCGGACAGACGCTGCGAGACCTGTCGAGCCATCCCTGGGCCGGCGCCGATGTGGTGCTCACGCTGCGCGCCCTCGACGAGGGCGGCAACGAAGGACTTTCCGAGCCGTTCGAGATGCGGCTGCCCGAGCGGCTGTTCACCAAGCCGATGGCGCGCGCCCTGATCGAGCAGCGCCGCAATCTGGCGCTCGACGCGGAAATGAAGCCGAGGGTCCTGACCGCGCTCGATGCGCTGGCGATGGCGCCGGAAGTCTTCAGGATCGAGGCATCGGTCTATCTCGGCCTGCGTTCGATCTACTGGCAATTGAACCGCGCGAAATCCGACGACTCCCTGCGGGAGGTGGTGGCGCGGTTGTGGGACATGGCGACGCGGATCGAGGACGGCAACATTTCGGATGCCGAGGCCGCTCTGCGGGCCGCGCAGGAAGCTCTGCGACAGGCGCTGGAACGCGGCGCCAGCGAGGAGGAGATCAAGAAGCTGACCGACGAGCTGCGCGCCGCGCTCGACAAGTTCCTGCAGGCGCTGGCCGAGGAGATGCGCAAGAATCCGCAGATCGCGCGCCAGATGGATCCGAACGCACGCAATCTGCGCTCGCAGGACCTCAAGAGCATGATCGATCGCCTCGAGCAGCTGGCGCGTTCGGGTGCGAAGGACGCGGCGCAGCGTCTGCTGCAGGAATTGCAGCAGATGCTCGAGAATCTGCAGATGGCACGGCCAGGCCAGCAGGGCGACCAGGACCCGGACGACATGATGTCGGCGCTGGATGAGCTCGGCAACATGATCCGCGAGCAGCAGCAATTGCGCGACCGGACCTTCCGCCAGGGCCAGGATCAGCGCCGCGAGCGCCAGCGCGGCGGTCAGCAGAATGAACAGGGCATGGGCGAATTGCGCCAGAACCAGCAGGCATTGCGCGAGCAATTGCAAAAGCTGCTGGAGCAGCTGCGTCAGCGCGGTCTGGGCCAGCAGGGCGATCAGGGCCAGGACGGCATGGATCAGCTCGGCAAGGCCGGCGAGGCCATGGGCGAGGCCGAGGGCCAGCTCGGCGACGGCAATTCCGATGGCGCAGTCGGCTCGCAGGGCCGTGCGCTGGAAGCCTTGCGGCGTGGTGCCCAGGGCATGGCGCAGGCGATGCAGCAGCAGCCCGGCATGGGTCCGGGACCGGGCCAGCCCGGGCGCCAGCAGGGCCGTGCGCAGCAGGAAACCGATCCGCTCGGCCGCCCGATGCGCCAGGGCCGCGACTATAGCGACGACGCAACCGTCAAGGTACCGGGCGAGATCGATGTGCAGCGGGCACGCCGCATTCTCGACGAACTCCGCCGGCGCTTCTCCGATCCGGCGCGACCGCAGCTCGAACTCGACTATATCGAGCGCCTGCTGAAAGATTTTTGACGGCTGCCGCCGTGCCGGTGGCGCTGATTGCCGCCGCCGCGCTCAATGCATCTGCGGCATCGCCAGCGCATCGCGCACCGCGCCGCAAATGGTGACGAGCGTGAACGGCTTAGCGATCACGTCGCGGATCAGAAGCTCCAGGCCACAGGCGCGTTCGCGCTGATCGGCGTAGCCGGTCATCAGCAGAATCGGCAGCGCCGGAAAATCGCGGCTTGCCGCGAGCGCGAGTGCAATTCCATCCATGACCGGCATCTTGATATCGGTCAGCAGCAGATCGAAGCGCCCGCCGTCGCGCATCAGCGCATCGAGTGCGGCGGCGCCGTCGCAATTGGCGACCACCTCGTGCCCGTCATGCTTCAGCGCCCGCGCGACCAGTTCGCGCAGGGATTCTTCGTCTTCCGCAAGCAGAATTCGCGCCATGATCGCCTCACATGAATCCGGCCTGTGCGTCGCGCCGGTTGAAGAAACGGACGGATATGCCGCTGGCCTCGGACGGAGGCGACGCAAGCCGCGAGCGAAACGGCATGGTCTCGCCGGGCGGCAGCAAGGTGCGTGCAGGCCGTGTGGTCCAGGCGTAGATTTCCTTGCCGGCGCCATCGACGACCGCAAAGCGCAGACGCGGCACCTCGGCATGCCGCGCGGTGGTGCCGACGATTTCGCCCTCGACGACCAGCATCGGCACGCCGTCCTGCATGTCGCGCATGGTCTTGATATTCTCGAAGGCCAGGCCCCGGAGGTTCACCGGCAATCCGATTCCGGCATACAGGGAGGCGGTCTGCGGCAGAGAGCGCACGACCTGCTGGCGCGCCGCCACCAGGCAGGCGAGCATGAGGATGAGGGCGCAGATCGAGGCGGGCAGGGCGTGGCGCGACAGGGCAGGCCTGCGTGTCGCCGGCCGTCTCCTGGCCCGCAAGGCCGCGACGCGTTCGACCGGCCTTGGCGGCCCCATCGGCGCCCTCTCGGCCGGCATTTCCTCGATCGCGCGGTTTTGCGAATGCCCGGGCACCGGTTCCACCGGCAGGTCCGTCTCGGGGTGGAGAACGATTTCCGGCGAATCGGCGAAGTCATCGGCCGGCTGGCTTCCGGTCCCGATCTCGATCACGTCGTCCAGCGGCGGTCGAATTGCCGTTGGGTCAATTGCGGGAGGATGGGGAGCCTCGCCCATTGTCGGGGCGACCGGCTGGTGCGGCTGTTCGAACCACACGGTGTGACAATTGACGCAGCGCACCTCGCGCCCGGTGTCGCCCAGGTGGTCCGCCGTCACACGATAGGATGTTGCGCAATTGGGGCAAACGATAAGCATTGCTGATTCGCGCCGGCCTGTTCCTCGGCCGAACGCTAGCAGCGGTTCGTTAACGGATTGGAAACCATACCGGACTGTGCTTCCCATGTCCCTGTCATCCCGGGGTCGCGCCGGCCGGCGCCCCGGAATGACCGCAAAGAAATCACCGATTGGCGGGACAGACCGGAGCGCCGCGTGGTCCGATTCGAGAATGTCGGTTTGCGATACGGAATGGGTCAGGAAATCCTGCGCGACCTGACCTTCCGGATCGAGCCGAACTCGTTCCAGTTCCTGACCGGCCCCTCGGGCGCCGGCAAGACATCGCTGCTGAAGCTCCTGTTTCTCTCACTCAAACCCACGCGCGGCCTCATCACATTGTTTGGCCAGGACACCTCGACGCTCGACAATGACAGTCTCGCGGCTTTGCGCCGACGCATCGGCATCGTGTTCCAGGATTTCCGCCTGCTCGACCACATGACCACCTACGAGAACGTGGCGCTGCCGTTCCGGATCATGGGCCGGCAGGAAAATACCTATCGCTACGAGGTCATCGAGCTGCTGCAATGGGTCGGCCTCGGCGATCGCATGTGGGCGCTCCCGCCGGTCCTGTCGGGCGGCGAGAAGCAGCGCGCGGCGATCGCCCGCGCGGTGATCGCGCGCCCGCATCTCCTGCTCGCCGACGAGCCGACCGGCAATGTCGATCCGAGCCTCGGCAAGCGGCTCCTGCACCTGTTCCAGGAGTTGAACAAGTCCGGCACCTCGATCGTGATCGCAACCCACGATATCGCACTGATGGACCAGTTTGACGCGCGCCGGCTTGTGCTTCATGGCGGACGCCTGCATCTCTACGATTGAGGCGGGACATGGCGCGCGCGAGCAAGAGAGCAGAACCGACGGCACGGGAAACGCGGGCGACGCCCGAGGCGCCGCTGCCAAGAATGGAATCGCCGCTCGTACCGCATCAGTCGATCGGCGGGCGCGCGCTGGTTGCGGTGGTGGCGATCATGACGTTCCTCGCGTCGCTGACAACGGGGGCAGTCATGCTGGTGCGCATGAATGCCGCCGACTGGCAGGCCGAAATCCTGCGGGAAGTGACGATCCAGATCAGGCCGGTCGAGGGGGGCAATCTCGACAACGCGGTGAAGGAGGCGGCCGATCTTGCACGAGGATTCACCGGGGTGTCGGACGTCCGTCCCTATTCACGAGAGGAATCCGCAAAACTGCTGGAGCCCTGGTTCGGCAGCGGCCTCAAGCTTGACGAACTTCCCGTTCCGCGCGTCATCGTTGTCAAGCTCGCCTCCGGTGCGGATGTCGATGTGGCGGCGCTGCGCAAAGCGCTTTCCGACAAGGTGCCGGCCGCGTCGGTCGACGACCACCGCGGCTGGATCGGCCGCATGCGCGCGATCGCCGATTTCGTGATGCTCGTCGGGATTGCCGTGCTCGGGCTCGTGATCGCGGTGACGATCCTGTGCGTCAATTTTGCAACCCGCGGGGCGATGGCCGCCAACCGCCCGGTGATCGAAGTACTTCACTTTGTAGGAGCCCAGGACCGGTTCATTGCCGGGCAGTTTCAGCGGCACTTTCTTTGGCTTGGGCTGAAAGGAGGTGTTCTTGGCGGGCTTGCCGCGATCCTGCTGTTCGCGCTCATTGCGCCGGTGGAAGCGATGATCCGGGGCAACGCCGGAGCCGAGCAATTCGCCGCGCTGTTCGGTTCGATCACGATGGGGTTGACCGGATATCTGGTCATTCTCGCACAGATCGTGGTGATTGCCGCGGTCGCGTCCGAGGCCTCGCGGCGGACGGTGAACCAGACCATCGCCTCGATCTGAGCACCGCAGAACCATCATTCCGCGGCCCCATTTGACGTTATTCTGGTAAAGGTTGAGACCGATGCCGTCAGCCGAATCACATCAGCCGTTGCGCGCGCACAAGCGGGCCCGCCCGGGCCCGCTGCGGCTTTTGGGCTGGCTGTTCGGGATCGCGGTGCTGGCCGGTGCGGTCTTCTGCGCAGGGTTCGTCTGGTTCGTGGCTCGCCTGCCCTCTGCCGAGATGGTCTTCACCGAGAAGGCCGACGGGATCGTCGTGCTCACCGGCGGCGCTTCGCGGATCGAGGATGCGATCGACCTCCTCGCACGACGCCGCGGCCAGCGCCTGCTCATTTCCGGCGTGAACCCCATGACCAGCGAGCGCGAAATCGCGCGGCTTCGCCCGGAGCACGAGAAGATCATTGCCTGCTGCGTCGACCTCGACCGTACCGCCATCAACACCATCACCAACGCCACCGAGACGCGCCGCTGGGTAAAGGACCGCGGTTTCAAGTCGCTGATCGTCGTAACCTCGAGCTATCACATGCCGCGCGCGATGGCGGAACTGTCGCATCAGCTTCCGGAAACCCAGCTGATCGAGTTTCCCGTGATCAGCGAGCAGCTGAAGGCGGGCTGGGCGCACGGCCCGACCCTGCGGCTTCTGTTCACCGAGTATGTGAAATATGTGGCCGCGGTGGCGCGCATCCAGGTGCCGCTTTTCGACCGGTTTTTTGCGTGATCCATTCGGACTGAAGCCGTGATCGTCATCCGCTCCGTTGCTTTTAACATCGCCTTCTATCTGGTGCTGTTCGTCTATCTCATCGCTGCGATGCCGACATTGCTGATGCCGCGCGGCGCGCTGCTGGCGATGGTGAAGAACTGGAGCCGCGTAAATCTCGGGCTTCTGAAGATCATCTGCAACATCGACTGCGAGTTTCGCGGCCTCGAGAACATCCCGTCAGGCGCCGCGCTGATTGCGTCGAAGCACCAGTCGATGTGGGAGACTTTCGCGCTCATCACCGTGTTGAAGGACCCGGCCTATATCCTCAAGCGCGAGCTGCTGTGGATCCCGTTTTTCGGCTGGTGCGCGGCGAAGGCGCGGATGATCCCGGTCGATCGCGGAAAGCGCTCGCAGGCGCTGGCCGCGATGACCGAGCGGGCGCGCGCCGAAACCGCGAAGGGCCGCGAGATCATCATCTTTCCCGAGGGTACGCGGCGGGCGCCGGGCGCCGAGCCGAAATACAAGTTCGGCGTGGCGTTCCTGTATTCCGAGCTTGGTATCCCGTGCGTGCCGGTCGCGCTGAATTCGGGACTGTTCTGGCCGCGGCGCTCGTTCCGGCGCTATCCGGGCGTGGTCCGGGTGGAGTTTCTGCGCCCGATCGAGCCGGGGCTCGACCGGCAGCTCTTTTACGATCGCTTGCAGGACGCAATCGAGAGCAGGACCGCGGAGCTTGTGGCGATGGCCAGCCGGTGACCCGCAGGGCGCCATGCGCTTTCGCGATTGCGCCCTACAGAACCGCAGCGTGCCCCATGCCCTTCAGCCGTTCCGCCAGCGCGTGCAGTTCCGCATCCCGGCAGCCCAGCCGTTCGAGTTCCGCCACCGTTGCCAGCACATAGTCCGGATTGGCACCCGAGCGGCCATGGCCCTGGCGGATCAGATGGACGCGCTGGTCGAGCGAGAGCTTGCCGGCATATTGTGGGTGGCCGCGGTCGACGACATAGGTGAGCGCCTCGACGGTCCGGTCCGGGTTGCCCAGCAATGTCACGTTGCGGAGAACCTCAAGATACACCGCGGTCGCCTGCTCGCGTTCGCGAAGGTACCGGATGGTGGCCTCCCGATCGCCGGCGGCCACCCGGAACGCGATGCCGCGGCAGGCGCCGCCGCGGTCGAGCCCGAGCACAAGCCCAGGTTTTTCAGGCGTGCCGCGATGGACGAAGGAAAGAACACAGAGCGATCGGTGCAGGCCGGTCAGGCGGGCCGGCAGCTTTTCCAGAAATGAAAAGCCCGGCCGCCACAGCAGCGAGCCGTAGCCGAAAACCCACAAATCTTCGGGAATTTGGTCAGTCGTGAGCTTCATCGCATCTGCGAAACAGCAATTAGCACGGCCGCCGGAAACATCGAAAGGCCGTATTCGATCAACTTCTGGCAGCCTATAAGGGGCAAAGAGGACGATCCCATGGACCATTACCCGGCGCCCCCGCGCCGCCGCCGCTCGATCGGATGGCTCATACCCTCGCTGGTGCTGGTGATTATCGCGGCCGGATGGTGCGCGTTCTGGTTCTACGCCGCGGACCGGGCGCGCGACACGATCGCGGGCTGGATCGAACGCGAAGCCCGCGGCGGTCGCGTCTATGCCTGCGACCGGCAATCGCTTGGCGGCTTTCCGTTCCGGATCGAGTTTCGCTGCAATCAGGCAAGCGCGGAACTTGCCAACACAAAGCCGCCGCTTCATCTCGCCGCAAAATCCGTGCTGGCGGCGGTGCAGGTGTATCAGCCGACGCTCGTGATCGCGGAGGTCGATGGTCCGCTCACCATCGCCGATCCGGGTCAGCCGCCGAGGCTTACGGCGCAATGGTCGCTGGCGCGCGTCAGCCTACGCGGCACGCCGCGCAACCCGAAACGGGTCTCCTTCGCAGCCGACCAGCTTGCGCTGGAGCGGACCGACGCCGACAGGCCGCAGCGCCTGTTTACGGCCGATCGGGCGCAGTTGCACGGCAGGCTTGAATCCGGAACGGTGCGGGAGAATCCGGTGATCGACATCGCCGCGTCGCTCAGGAGCGCGACGGCGCCTGAATGGAATCCGCTCGCGGCGCAGCCGTTCGATTTCGACGGGGATACCCGGCTCACGGGCCTGCGCAATTTCCAGCCGAAATCATGGCCGGAGCGATTCAGGGAAATTCAGCAGTCCAATGGCCGCATCGAGGTTCGCAGCGCGCGGCTGAAACAGGGCGATCTTCTGGCGGTTGCGACTGGCACCCTGAAACTGACCAGGCGGGGCTATCTCGATGGCGAACTGACGGTGACCGCGACCGGGGTCGAGAAGATTCTGCCCGCGCTTGGGCTGGAAGCGCTGGCGCGACGGGAAGGCAGCCGAAGTGACCGTCTCGGTGCGGCGCTGAGCCTGCTCAACAACATGGCCCCGGGCGCGATCGCGGGCGCGGTGCAGTTGCTGGGCGAGCAGGTCGAACTGGAAGGCCGGCGCGCCACCAGAATGCCGCTGCGCTTCAAGGACGGCGTTGCGACGCTGGGACCGGTGAAACTCGGACAGACCGCGCCGCTGTTTTGATGGGCCGACGCGCTACTGTGCTATAGTGTTGATACAAGGCGATCGGCGGCATGACGAGAACCTACACTTTCGTGTTCAATCCGGAGCCGGAGGGTGGCTACACCGTGACCTGTCCGGCCCTCCCCGGCCTCGCGACCTATGGCGAAACACTTGACGAGGCGCGCCGGATGGCGCTCGACGCCATGGATGGGCTGATCGAAGTGATTTTGGAAAAGCGGGAACCGATCCCCGAGAGCGATACGCCGACCTTGGCGCCGCGATACAGTCGGCTGGCGCAAGCGTTGCAGAGCGACGGCGAGGCTGAGCCGATATTCGAGCAGCTTAGTGCAAGGACCGGCGAGAGGGTATGAGCCGTTTGCCGAGCCTGAAGCCGCGGCAAGTCGTGGCGGCTCTGGAGCGCGGCGGGTTTGAAGTCGATGAGTTCCTCAAGCTGCTTTGATCGGGCGACTGCGGCGTCCTCAAGCGCAACCTTATCGTATCAATCATCGTCCGACGCATAGGGCCGTACGATCGGCGCGATCGGCAACGGTCCGTGCGGGCGGCCGAAATCAGGCGCAGCCGAATCCTGGCCGATGGTGACGATGCCGCGCCGGATCGCCCGCGTCCGCGAAAAATGCTCGAACAGCGCCTCGCCGTCGCCACGGCGGATCGCGCGCGTGAGTTTGGACAAGTCCTCGTTGAAGGTGCCGAGCATTTCCAGCACCGCTTCCTTGTTGTGCAGGAACACGTCGCGCCACATGGTCGGGTCCGACGCGGCAATGCGGGTGAAGTCGCGAAAGCCGCCGGCGGAGAATTTCAGCACTTCGGACTCGGTGACGTCGCCAAGTTCGTTGGCGGTGCCGACGATGGTGTAGGCGATCAGATGCGGCAGGTGGCTCGTGATCGCCAGTACCAGATCGTGATGCCCCGGCGTCATCACCGCGACATTGGCGCCGATCTTCTCCCAGAATGCCTGCAGCGCGTCAGTCGCGGCCGGATCGGTGCCTTCCACCGGCGTGAGGATGCACCAGCGGTTTACGAACAATTCGGCGAAGCCCGCATCGGGGCCTGAATTCTCGGTGCCGGCCACCGGATGCGCGGGAATGAAATGAACGCCGTCCGGCACGAAGGGGGCCATCTCGCGCGCGACCGAAGCCTTCACCGAACCGACATCGGAGAGAATAGCACCAGGCCTGAGCGCCGCCGCGATTTCACCGGCGACCGGACCGCAGGCCCCGACCGGGACGGCAACGACGACGAGGTCCGCATCCTTCACGGCACCGGCGCTGGTTTCGGCAACCTCGTCGGCAAAGCTCCTGCCGATCTCGCGCACGCGCTTGCGTACCTCGAGCGATCGGTCGGTGACGACGACCGTGTTCGCCGCGCCGGCAGCCTTGGCCGCACGCGCCACCGATCCGCCGATCAGGCCGGCGCCGATCACGGCAAGGCGGGAGATGGGGGGAGCGGTGGTCATCTCAGTCTCGTGTCCCGGACGCGGCGCAACGCGCAAGCGGTGCCCCGCAGAGCCGGGACGCATTTGCTATCTGTGGGTCCCGGTTCTGCGATGCATCACTTCGTACTGCATCGCGCCCGGGACACGAGCCAGGTGTCACCATCATTTCCCCATGAACTCGGCGAGCGTTTTCACCGTCAGCCGGTTGGCCTCTTCGCTGCCCACCGTCATGCGCAAGGCGTTCGGCAGCTTGTAGGCGCGCACCGCGCGCATGATCACGCCGCGCGAGGTGAGGAGCGTGTCGGCTTCGGCCGCGGTCTTGCCCGGCGTTTCGGGAAAATGCAGCAGGATGAAATTGCCGACGCTCGGCGTCACCGCGATCCCAAGCTTCTCGATCTCCGCGGTCAGCCAGGGCAGCCACTTTTCGTTATGGGCGCGCGCCCTGTCGAGATGCGCGCTGTCGCGGATCGAAGCGATGCCGGCCGCGATTGCCGGCGCATTGACGTTGAACGGACCGCGGATGCGGTTGAGTGCATCGATGATATGCGCAGGCCCGTAGATCCAGCCGAGCCGCAACGCCGCGAGCCCGTGAATCTTCGAGAAGGTGCGCAGCATCACCACATTCTCCGAGGTCGCGACCAGTTCGATGCCGGCCTCGTAATCGTTGCGCCGGACATATTCCGCATAGGCTGCGTCCAGCACCAGCATCACATGCGGTGGCAATCCGGCATGCAGCCGCTTCACCTCGTCGAAGGGAATGTAGGTGCCGGTCGGATTGTTCGGGTTGGCGAGGAAGACCATCCTGGTCCTCGGCGTCACCGCCCTCAGGATGGCGTCGACGTCGGCGGTGAATTTCGTCTCCGGCGCCACCACCGGTTTTGCACCGGCGCCGAGCGTCGCGATCGGGTACATCAGAAAGCCGTGCGTGGTGTGAATCGCCTCGTCGCCATCGGCGAGATAGCCGCGGGCCAGCAGATTGATCAGGTCGTCGGAGCCCGCGCCGCAGATGATGCGGTCGGGATCAAGCCCCATGGCGTGCCCGATCGCTTCGCGCAGGGCGGTCGCGGCGCCGTCCGGATAATCCTGCAAGTCATGCGCGAGTGACTGATAGGCTTCGATCGCTTTCGGGCTGGCGCCGAGCGGGCTCTCGTTGGAGGACAGTTTGTGGATCCTGTCGACGCCCGGGGCCGAGGATTTGCCAGGCACGTAAGCGGCGATATCGAGAACACCGGGGCGCGGCTGCGGACGCGTTGCGACAGTCATTTCAAGTCCTCTTCTTCCTGTCCCGCGCAGGCGGGCATCCGGTCACTTGCTCCGGGGTCTTGATCGACCGCTTTCGCGGGCGAAAAAGGCGGCATGTCAGCGCGCGGCGACAACGGGCCTTTCGCCGGAAAGCGTATAGCGGGTCGCATGGCTGCCGACGAGGGCTGTCGAGCGCACCGATGCGCCGGCCTTGACCAGCGCATCAACGATGGCGGCAAGCGTCTGGCCCTTCGGCACCGAGATCAGAAGCGCGGCGCCGTCGAAGGCGCCGTCCGGTTCGGCGATCACCTCGGCAAGCGGGGCGAGAGTGCGCGCAGCCGCGGCCCCCCACCCCGAAACCCGCACGCTGTGGACCTCGACCTCGGCCGTCACCGCATCGGCGGCGGGATGGGCAACCGCGAAAACCGGCAGCGAGGCCGGGTGGTCCGGGCGCTCCACGAAGGGCAGCCGCGCGATGATCTTCGGCGCCGTCTCGGCCTCCAGCGACGTCCACCAGGCGCCCGCGCCGGCAATCGAGACGGCAGGCACCAGCGCCAGGTCGCCTTTGGAAGTGGCCACCGCGGCAATCGCCGGACCGGCGCCCATATGCGGCACGAACGGGACCGTGAAGCCGAAATGGAAGCGCGCGGAATCGCGCATCGCGGCCTCGCCCACGGTGAGGTCGGCGTGAACCGAATAGGGCGCCTGGACATGGGTGAAGGTTGCGATGATAACGCGCCAGATGCTCTCGACGGTATCGAGCGGCAGGATACCGCGATGCCGCTCCACCAGCCTGCGCATCATGGATGCTTCGCGCGCCGGGCGGAATGCGGAACCGGATTCCTGCGTACCTTTCACCTGGATCAGATTCTCGATGATCTCGCCGCGCTCGATCAGCAGCGCATGCATCGCCTCGTCGATGCGGTCGATCTCCGCGCGCAGTGCAGCAAGCGAGGGGGCAGTTTTGGGGGCGGGTTCTGGCATCGCGTGCTCGTTAACGACGGACTTGCATGATTAGGTGGGCAGGGCTTCAAAATCAAAGAAAACATTGACTTAATGGTGGTTAGCCCTACCTAGAACGACCGGCCGGAG
The DNA here is from genome assembly GCF_050250235.1 of Pseudorhodoplanes sp. GTDB lineage: Bacteria > Pseudomonadota > Alphaproteobacteria > Rhizobiales > Xanthobacteraceae > Pseudorhodoplanes. The sequence continues at coordinate 45,437 of NZ_JBFWPA010000030.1, read as the reverse complement.
GGACGGTGGCCCTGGCTGCCGGTCCAGTCAGGCCAGGTACGCCAGTGAGTCATGCCGGGTACGAGTTATGGTCGAGGCCGATCTCAAGTCCACGCAAAGCTCCCGCGCGCTGGAGGCGGAGAGCCCGCGGGAATCGCTTGTTGTGCGGTTCGGCGCCGAGCGCCCGCTGAAGCTCGATTCCGGGATCGCGCTGTCGCCGTTCCAGATCGCCTACAAGACCTATGGCCGGCTCAATGCCCAGCGCAGCAATGCCATCCTGATCTGCCATGCGCTCACGGGCGACCAGCATGTCGCGAGCGTGCATCCGGTTACCGGCAAGAATGGCTGGTGGGAAACCATGGTGGGCCCCGGCAAGCCGATCGACACCGAGCGCTATTTCGTGATCTGCTCGAATGTGGTCGGCGGCTGCATGGGTTCGTCCGGTCCATCCTCGATCGATCCGCGGACCGGCAAACCCTACGGACTGGAATTCCCGGTCATCACCATCCGCGACATGGTGCGCGCGCAGGCGATGCTGATCGATCATCTGGGCATCGACACGCTGTTTGCCGTTGCGGGCGGATCGATGGGCGGCATGCAGGTGCTGCAATGGGCCGAAAGCTTTCCGGAGCGCGTGTTCAGCGTGTTGCCGATTGCCTGCGCCACGCGGCATTCCGCGCAGAACATCGCCTTCCACGAGGTCGGCCGCCAGGCGGTGATGGCGGATCCGGAATGGCGTCACGGCCGCTATCTGATCGAGGGCACCAATCCGCATCGCGGGCTCGCGGTCGCGCGCATGGGCGCGCACATCACCTATATGTCGGACGCGGCACTGCATCGCAAATTCGGCCGGCGTTTCCAGGATCGCAGCAATCCGACCTTTTCGTTCGACGCCGATTTCGAGGTGGAGAGCTATCTGCGCTATCAGGGCTCGTCCTTCGTCGAGCGTTTCGACGCCAATTCCTATCTCTATCTCACCCGCGCGATGGATTATTTCGACATCGCGGCGGAGCGTGACGGCATCCTCGCCAATGCCTTCAAGAATTCACCGACGCGCTTCTGCGTCGTGTCGTTTACCAGCGACTGGCTGTTTCCGACGTCGGAATCGCGCGCCATCGTGCATGCGCTGAACGCCGCCGGTGCGCGCGTGTCCTTTGCCGAGATCGTCACCGACAAGGGCCATGATGCGTTCCTCCTCGATGAGCCGGAATTGTTCGCGATCATCCGCGGGTTCCTCGACGGTGCTGCGCGCGCACGCGGACTGGCCGCAGGATAGGGCCGGGTATAGAGTCATGAACATGCACGCCCGTCCGCAACGCGAACTGGCCACCGCGCATGCCGCGCGCAACGCGTCCGGTGCGCGTGTCGATCTGCTCGTGGTCTCGCAGATGGTCAAGCCCGGCGCCAAGGTGCTGGACGTCGGTTGCGGCGATGGCGAGCTTCTGAAAATCCTGACCGAGACCAAGGATGTCGACGGTCGCGGTATCGAGATTTCCCGCGAAGGGGTGAATCTCTGCGTCGCCAAGGGCCTGGCCGTGATCCAGGGCGATGCCGACACCGATCTCGCCGATTATCCGGACGATGCCTTCGACTATGTGATCCTGTCGCAGACGCTGCAGGCCACATGGCAGCCGCGCGTGGTGCTCGAGCACATGCTGCGGATCGGAGAACGCGCCATCGTGTCGTTCCCGAATTTCGGGCACTGGAAGATGCGGCTCAAGCTTCTCTTCCTCGGACGCATGCCGCGCACCAAGAACCTGCCCGATACCTGGTACGACACGCAGAACATTCACTTTTGCACGATCCGCGATTTTCGCGACCTCTGTAACGAGGTCGGCGTAAAAATGGAGGCTGCGGTCGCTCTGAACGCGTGGGGCGGCAAGCTTCGCATCAACGTGCCGTGGTGGTTCTGGAATTTGTTCGGCGAACAGGCGGTATTCCTGCTGAGCCGCAAGCGTTAACGATTGTGTCTGCGACTTTTGTCGCATCGTGCGCGCCACATTGCGTTCTCACGCGCGCGAATGTTTCACCCCGTAAGCTCATGTGAACACGCTGCCGGATTGCGGTCCCATTCCGGCCCGCATCGCCCGGCATCGCGCATGCCTCGCCGCCGTGACTGTCACGGCGGCGTTTTCATGAGTGCCGCGCGCTCGCGTGCGGTGGGTGCAACGGGGCAAGAAGAAGTGGGACTGACCATTGATGAAGTGCAAGCATATGGCGTTTTCGAGCGAAGCGGGTACCGGTTCGCGCAAGGAAAACGCGCCAGCAAGAAGCGTAACGAAGTCGAAAATCCTTGCCGTCACCGCGGCGGTCACAGCGGCCATCCTCCTCACGCAGACGTCGGCGGAAGCGCGGCGCTACAAGCACAAGGTTGCGAGGCACAGCGTGACGGCCACCGCGCCGGCCGCCGCGATGGGCGGCATATTCGGGGCCGGCAACCAGTACGCCCATCTGGCGCGCGGCGCCGGCAAGGCGCGCACCGGCCACGTCACGAGGAACCGGCGGCATTGGCGGACCGCCCGCAGGTCTGCGCCAGCGGTAGCGCAGGCGCCGCGTTCTTGGCGTAGCGTGAGCCGGGCCACGCCCCAGGTATCGCAGGCCGCCCGCTCCTCGCATGCCTCGGCTATGCCGATGGCAGGCTTCGGATCGTCGTCGCTGGTCGCAAAGGCACGCAGCTATCTCGGCACCAACCCGACCGGCATGGGCGCGCTCTGGTGCGCCCGCTTCATGAACATGGTGCTGGAGAAGTCGGGCCGGCGCGGAACCGGATCGAACATGGCGCGGTCCTTCGCCAGTTATGGCCGCCGCGTCGCGGGTCCGCAGGTCGGCGCCATCGCCGTGATGTCGCGCGGCAAGGGCGGCGGCCATGTCGGGATCGTGTCGGGCATCGACCGATCCGGCAACCCGATCATCATTTCGGGAAATCATAACCGGAAGGTGGGCGAGTCGGTTTATCCGCGTGGCCGCATTTACGCCTATGTGATGCCTTGATCGCCCGCTGGAATTGCTCCGTCGTGGGCGCCTTCAGTATCGCGTAGCGCAGCACGAGGGGGAAGGGACCACGGCCGCCATTTGGCGGCCGTGGCTTTTCGGTCAGCGGTGGATCAGCGTGCCGGCGCCGTGGTCGGTGAACAATTCCAGCAGCACCGCGTGCTTCTGCTTGCCGTCGAGAATGACCACGCCCTCCACGCCCTGTTCGAGCGCAGTGATGCAGGTCTCGACCTTCGGGATCATGCCGCCGGAAATGGTGCCGTCGGCGATCAGCTTGCGCACGTCGTTCACGGACATGTCGGGGATCAGCTTCTTGTTCTTGTCGAGCACGCCCGGCACGTCGGTGAGGAGCAGCAGGCGCTTGGCCTTCAGGGCGCCCGCGATATAGCCGGCGAAAGTGTCGGCATTGACGTTGAAGGTCTCGCCGTTCGGCCCCGACGCGATCGGCGCCAGCACGGGAATGAGTTCGCGGCCGATGATCTGGTCGAGCACGGTGGTGTCCACCCTGTCGGGCTCGCCGACAAAACCGAGATCGACCACGTCGGCGACGGCAGCGCCACTCGGCCCACCGGCCTTGCGCGCGACGACCATGTTGCCGTCCTTGCCGCAGAGCCCCACGGCCTTGCCGCCGGCCTGGTTGATGTGGCTGACGATCTGCTTGTTGATTGAGCCGGCCAGCACCATCTCGACGATTTCGACCGTCGCCGCATCGGTGACGCGCAGGCCGCCGGCAAATTGCGACTTGATGCCCAGACGTCCGAGCATCGCCGCGATCTGCGGACCGCCGCCATGAACCACCACCGGATTGATCGCGGTCTGCTCCAGCAGCACGATGTCGCGGGCGAAGGCGCGCGCCGCTTCCTCCTCGCCCATGGCGTGGCCGCCGTATTTGATCACGACGATTTCCTCGTCGTAGCGCTGCATGTGCGGCAGCGCCTCGGACAGAATGCGGGCCTGATCGAAAGGGGAAACCGTCATTGGCGGGACGTCCTTGCAGGAAGATTTTCGGCGGGGTTTTAGCGGGACGATGGCCGATGCGGAAGGGGCCGACGACATCAGCGCATCGCGACGAACGCCGACACCGCCAGCAGCGCCCAGCCGCCGATCATGACCATGCCGCCGGTGGGCGCGGCCATCGGAAACAGGCGGTGTCCGGCATAGGCGCGCAGCGCGAGGTCGCCGGAGAACAGCGCCACCCCGACCAGCAGCACGATCACAGCCGCGAGCCCCAGCGGCCGGCTGATCAGCCCCGATGCGATCCCGGCGCAGGCCGCCATCACCGCGGACGCATGGAACAGCAGCATGTGTCCGGCGCTGTCGAGTCCGGTACCCGGCTTGGCATGGGCGCCGGCGGCCGCGAACACAATGCCAGCGCAGCCGAACAGGGCGGCGATTCCGATCAGGGCCTGAAGCATGCGGATCTCCTATTTGCGCTCGGCCAGCAGGCGCGCGATGGCCGCACGCAGTTCCGGAATGCCTGTGCCCTCGCGCGACGAGGTCGCAATAATATCCGGAAAGGCCGCAGCACTCTTGCCGATGCCCTGCGACAGCTCGGCGATGCGCGCAGCCAGTTCCTTTTTTGGGACCTGGTCGCATTTGGTCAGCACGACCTGATGCGAGACCGCGGCGCTGCGCAACAGCTCGAGCGCGGGCCTGTCGGCGTCCTTGATGCCGTGGCGGGCGTCGATCAGCACATAGACGCGGGCAAGATTGGCGCGGCCCTGCAGATAGGCATGGATCAGTTCGGTCCAGGCTTTGACCTTGGCCTTCGGCGCCTCGGCATAGCCGTAGCCCGGCATGTCGGCGAGGCGCAGATCGTCCGGCCCCTGAAAGAAGATGATTTCCTGGGTGCGGCCCGGGGTGTGCGAAGTGCGCGCCAGTGCCTTGCGGCCGGTGACCGCGTTGATCAGCGAGGATTTGCCGGCGTTGGAGCGGCCCGCAAACGCGATCTCCAGACCCTTCATCGGCGGCAGGGTCTCCACCGAAGCGGCCGCCCACATGAATTGCCAGTCGCCAGCGAACAGCCTGCGCCCGGCCTCGATCTCGCTGCGGGTGAAGTCGCTCTTGAGCGTCATGCTCGTCACCATAAACGAAATCGCCGGGGCATGCCCGGCGATGACGTAGTCACAGGATGCGCATTTGCTGCGCGCCTCTTTGTCCTTACGCCTTCTTCTTGTCGCCCGGCGGCTGGTTGTCCTGCGTCTGCGGTCTTTTCTTGCCGACCATTTCCGCCAGATTGTCCCACAGCTCGATCTTCGCGCCGTGCTTCTTCATGATGTAGGATTGCTGCAGCACCGAGAGCGTGTTGTTCCAGGCCCAGTAGATCACGAGACCGGCCGGGAAGCTCGCCAGCATGATGGTGAACAAGAGCGGCATCCAGTCGAAGATCATCTTCTGGGTCGGGTCCGGCGGCGACGGGTTCAGCTTCATCTGGAAGAACATCGTGATGCCCATGATGATGGGCCAGATGCCGATCATCAGGTACAGGCCGATCACCGGCACGCTGGCCGGATTCCAGGGGATGAGCCCGAACAGGTTGAAGATCGTCGTCGGATCGGGCGCCGCGAGATCCTTGATCCATCCGAAGAACGGTGCATGCCGCATCTCGATGGTGATGAACAGCACCTTGTAGAGCGCGAAGAAGACCGGGATCTGGATCAGGATCGGCAGACAGCCCGCAAGCGGGTTGATCTTCTCCTGCTTGTACAACTCCATCAAGGCCTGCTGCTGCTTGACCTTGTCGTCCTTGTAGCGCTCGCGCAGCTCCATCATCTGCGGCTGCACCGTCTTCATCTTCGCCATCGAGGCATAGGACTTGTTGGCCAGCGGGAAGAAGACGATCTTGATGATGACGGTTACGGCCAGAATCGCCACGCCGAAATTTCCGAAATACCGGAAGAAGAAGTCCAGCATCCAGAACAGCGGCTTGGTGATGAAATAGAACCAGCCCCAGTCGATCAGCAGTTCGAAACGGTTGAGCTTCAGCGTGCTGTCGTAGCCGTCGATCAGCGCGACCTCCTTGGCGCCGGCGAACAGCCGCGCCTTGGCGCTGCCGGTGCCGCCGGCCGCGATGGTGACGGGATCGAGCAGGTAGTCGGTCTGATAGACCTTGCGGTTGTTGTGGTCGCGCGCCGAGAAGGTTGCCTGCAGCTTGGCGTTGGTCTCCGGCAGCAGCGTTGCCGCCCAGTATTTGTCGGTGATGCCGAGCCAGGCATTGGTGACATTGAAGGCGAGCTGCTTGTCGCTCTCGATGCTGCTGTAGGACACCTCCTGCAGGCCCTTGTCGCCCATCACGCCGATCAGGCCTTCATGCAGGATGTAATAGCCGAGGATTTCCGGCTTGCCGTGGCGCGAGATCAGCGCATAGGGATAGAGCGTCAGCGGCTCGCTGCCGCGATTGATGACATTGTCCTCGATGGTGAACAGGTAATTTTCGTCGACGCTGATCATGCGCCGGAATTCGAGGCCCTCGCCGTTGTCGAAGGTGAGCGTGATCGGCCTGCCGACGCCGAGCGCACCGGCGCCCTGCTGGGTCCAGACTGTGGTGTCGTCGGGAACCTTGACCTTGCCGCCGGCGGCATTGGCCCAGCCGAACTGCGCGTAGAACGGATGCGGGCTGCCGGAGGGTGCGAGCAGCACGATGGCCGGTGATTTCGGGTCGACGGTCTCGCGATATTTGATCAGGGACACGTCGTCGATGCGGCCGCCGCGCAGCGATACCGAGCCGTTGATGGTCGGCGTCTCGATCGCGACGCGCGGCGAGGCGGCGAGCACGGCTTCCCGTGTAAAGGTCTGTCCGGGGATGGTCGGCTGTCCCGGAACTCCCGGCGTTGTCGCGGCGCCGGGCTGTGGTGTCGTGCCGGGCTGGCTGGTGACGCCGGGCTGGGGGACCGTGCCGGGGGCGGATTGCTGCGCCTGCTGCTGGGCCTGCTGCTGCTGGCGAAGCCTTGCCTCCTCCCGCTGCCGTTCGAGCTGCGGGCCGCCGATGAAATACTGCCAGCCCAGGATCACGAGCAGCGAAAGCCCGATCGCAAGAAACATGTTCTTCTGGTCGCTGATCATGTCGTCTTAGCTCACGGGTCCGGGGTTAACCTGCATTGATCCTGGCTTGCGCCGAACCGTATGGATGCGCCTGATCGCGCGGCCGTAATCCGCTACCAGTTCGGAAAAAGCGGCGGACAATGCCGCCCGCCGCCCGACCAGCACATAATCATGTCCGGCCTGCAACGCACCCTCCGAACTGAGCCGTACCACTTCGCGCAGACGGCGGCGGACACGGTTGCGGATGACGGCGTTGCCGACCTTGCGGGAAACCGTGAAGCCAACCCGGGGCGGGCCCTTGTCGCTTCGGTCGCGGGCCTGCAGGACGAACCCGGCAGACGGAACCTTGACGCCACCCCTGACGGCCAGGAAATCCGCGCGTTGCCTGAGGCGCTCCATGCGGGCCGGCCTTCCGGGGCCGCCCCGGATCAGGCGCTCAGGCGCTTGCGACCGCGCGCGCGCCGGGCCGCCACCACTTTTCGGCCACCCGTGGTGGCCATGCGGGCGCGGAAGCCGTGCCGGCGCTTGCGCACGAGTTTGCTGGGTTGATAGGTCCGTTTCACGGGGAAAGTCTCCGCTGGTCGCGGCGCGATGCCGGATCGTTCGGGTGGTGTGCACCTGCATGGAGGCGGCCACGGGTCGCAGCAAAACTGTCTCGCCGCAAGAAGGCCGCCGATGCCGGAATTCCGGGCGCTTATACGGGACCGGCCGCCTTGTCGTCAATGCGGCCGCCGCGCCGCCAGACCGCCGCGGGGCGTCCGGATTTCCTTCGATCCCTCATCGACATAAGGGGGCCGGCGGCCTGGCCTCGATGGCTTTCGGCCCAACGGCAGGTACTTTCGTCGCGTCCGGAGGTCCCGGCACGGCTCCGACCTGCAAAATCGGCTCGCCCGCAAGCGCTCTTAACCAAGGCGGAAGGTCGCAGGGCGGTAATTTTTCCGCCCGGTTTGACGTGTTCATGGTTGGGCCTCATCATGGGATGAGGACGTTGTGGCCGGATTTGATTCCGTCCGGCCCCGTACAGGCAGCATTGATGACCGATCTGGACGATCAGGGCCCGGTTCGCGCCCCGCGCTTCGGGCTTTCCGGCAAGCTCCTCATTCTCACGATCCTGTTCGTCATGATCGTGCAGGTGCTGATTTATGTCCCGTCGGTTTCGATCTTCCGGCTCAACTGGCTGAATGATCGGCTCGCCGCGGCGCGCACCGCGGCGCTGGTCCTGTATGCCGCGCCGAGCGGGATGGTGCCGGACGACCTGGCCCGCGACATCCTCGCAAGTATCGGTGCGCAGGCGGTGGTGATGAAGACCGGCCAGACCAGGCGGCTGCTCGCGGTCTCCGAGATGCCCGCGGAAACTCACCAGAATTTCGATCTGCGTGAGGTCGGCTGGTTCGATGCGGTGGCCGGCGCGTATCACGGGCTGTTCGACTCCAAGGATGCCATCCTGCGGGTGATCGGTCCCGCGCCCCGCGACGGCGAGTTCCTAGAAATTCTGATCCGCAACGAGCCGCTGCAGCGCGCCATGCTGCGTTTTTCGCGCAACGTCCTGGTGGCTTCGCTGATCATTTCGGCCTCGACGCTGGCGCTGGTCTATCTCGCGCTGCATTTCATGTTTGTGCGGCCGATGCGGCGCATCACCCGCAACATCATGTCCTTTCGTGCCGACCCGGAAAATCCCTCGCGCACGATCAAGGTGTCCAAGCGCAACGACGAGATCGGCGTGACCGAGCGCGAGCTTGCCTCGATGCAGAGCAATCTCACTTCGATGCTGCATCAGCGCTCGCGGCTTGCGGCGCTCGGACTCGCGGTGTCGAAAATCAACCACGATCTGCGCAACATGCTGGCCTCGGCGCAGCTCGTGTCGGATCAATTGTCCAGCGTGCGCGATCCGCGGGTGCAGCGGTTTGCGCCGAAGCTGCTGCGCACGCTGGAGCGTGCCATCGAATTCTGCCAGTCGACGCTGTCTTATGGACGCGCGCAGGAGGCGCCTCCGGACCGGCGGATGATCCCGGTTGAGCCGCTGGTCGAAGAGGTGCGCGAAACCCTCGGACTGACCGCCGACAGCAATATCGGCTGGATCGTGTCGATCGAACGCGGCCTTGAGATGGACGCCGATCACGATCACATGTTCCGGGTGCTGCTCAATCTGGCCCGCAACGCGGTGCAGGCGCTGGAGGCGCGAGCCCCGAACAATCCGCTGCGCGATCAGATCCGCGTGACCGGGCGGCGCGAGGGCGGGGTGGCGGTCATCGAGGTCTCCGATACCGGCCCGGGCTTTCCGCCGCGGGCGCGCGAGCACCTGTTTCAGGCGTTTTCCGGATCGGCCCGTCCGGGAGGGACCGGCCTCGGCCTTGCGATCGCGGCCGAACTCGTCCGTGCGCATGGTGGCGAAATTCGCCTCGTCGAGGGTACGATCGGCGCGACCTTCCATCTCACCATTCCGGACCAGGCAGTGGATCTCGACGCCTGGCGGGAGGAGCGCGCAAGCGCCTGACCGCGGTCATTGCCGCGAAAAGCCTTGCCATCCGGGAAGGGGGACGATAGCTATCCGCCGTTGCGCCGGCCCAGCGCCCTGCGTGACCGATTTTTCGTCTGTTATCGTGCGATGGATAGCAGGTGGCGTTTCGGGATCATGCTCAGGTCGCCCCTCGCGTGGCAATGCGCCCGTAGCTCAGCTGGATAGAGCACCAGACTACGAATCTGGGGGTCAGGAGTTCGAATCTCTTCGGGCGCGCCATTTTCAACTTGCCACGCCGCGCTTTCAATCCTGCCCGCGACTGGTTTCGCGCGCCGCAGGATCGATCGCTCTCTCCAATTGCGGCGGTCGCCGATATCACCGGCGCTGAAATTCACGCCTCGGAGTCTGCACCGGCGTTGCGAATTCAGCGTTCAGCCTTCATCGGTGAAGCGAGCGCGCGTTCGCTTCATGCAACCTTGAGCAATTCCTTGAGCTTCGCGAGTTCGACGTCGACCAGTTCGATCTGCTGGTCGAAGAATGCGTCCGTGAAGGCCGGCGGCTGAAAGAAAGTGATCATGAACTCGGCGCCGGAGCCGTTGGCAATCACACGCGCCGGCACTGTCCAGCTCGCCTGGGCATCGACGAAGTCGTGATCGAGGATGCCGTAGCGCGCATCGGATCGCATGCGCAGTCGGGCGGCGCCGCGCGGAGTGACCATGTCCCACCAGTCCGGATCGGCGGACCGGCTGGTGGCTTTGACATTCACCACCGCCCAGCGAGGCCAGTTGCCGAGGTCGGCCAGAAATTCGAAGGCCGCCTGCGGGTCGCAGTCGAGCCGCACGGTCTTGGTGACGGAGCGAACGGTGGCTGTGCTGGACGCCGGCCGGGAGCCGGGAAAATACTCGGTGTGCGTCTCGCCGGTGCGGCCGTAATACAGCACCCGCCTGCCAATGAGAGAGACGAGATAGCCGGCACAGCCTGCTCCGGCCACCTTGGCGCAGAAGCCCCTGTAGGTGTATCCGGGGCTCTGCGCCTGGGCCTCGCGCAGCGCCGCCTTGATGACTGCGGCGTCGAAGGGCTCGGCGACGCGAGCCGGCGTCCGCTCCGTACCCAATTCGACAGCCTCTCCTTCCGGCGTATAATACGTGCGGGTCGAGCGGCGGAAATCGACGGCGTAGCCCTCGACCCCGGCTTCAGCCAGCATTCGCAGGGTTTCGGCGAAAGTCATTGCGCCCGATTCCGAGCCTTCAAGCGTGGCGCGTGCCACGTCTTGCCAATTCGTGTTCATATCGATGTTCTTTCGTCGTGAGGTTTCGCGATGGACGTCGTCAGTCGACCGGCAGGGATTTGAGCCCGCGTTTCTCGACGATCGCTCGCAGGATGCGGAGCAGCGCCGCGCGATCCGTCGGCGCAAGGTGGTCGAAGAATTCGCTGTCGTTGTTGTCGGCCAGAGCTGCCAGCTTGGGCACCATTGCCCGGCCGGTTCGGGTGAGAGCAAGCGTCTGTGCCCTGCCGTCATTCGGGTCGGCTTCGCGCACCAGCATGGACTTGGCGATCAGCCGCTCGGCCAGCTTGGAAACCGCACCGCGCGTCATGCCCATGCGCTCGGCGAGGCGGCTTGGCGCAATGGCGTCCTCGTTCAAAAGCTGGCGCATCAGCACCCATTCGGCCACGGTCACGCCATGCGCTTCGACCTTGCGGGCGAACGCCTGCGAGACATGATTGGACACGTAGCGCAGCCAGTAACCGATATGGTCGGTCAGTTCGGAGGTCGGTGGAGCGGAACGCATCGGAACCTCGTTGATTGACTAGGAAACTACCGCGATAAAGTTTCCTAGTCAATCAGTTTCGCGGCCCGGATGTCTCCGCCTTCGCCGCCATCGCCATGAACCGACGTCGCAACGGCGCGTCAGCAAACCCCTTCTTGGGTTGCAGAAAGGTCGCTTCCCCACAGCCATGCCAGCGCGTCCGCAAGTGCTCCGGGGCCAGCTTGGGACAGCAGCCGGTTGCGCAATTCCCGCTGCACGCCGCGGGCATGATAGAGCTTTCCGAACTCCCGCGATGTGAACTGGATGCGGGCGGTGCGAAGATAACGCGCGTTCCGGTATTGCTCGAATGCCTGCTCGATCGACGACGTCTCGCCGACGATCTCGGCGAGAATGACCGCGTCTTCGAGAGCCATGCATGCGCCCTGAGAGATGTAGATGCTGGTCGGATGGGCGGCGTCGCCCAGCAAGGTAACCCGGCCCTTCGACCAGTCCTTGACCGGCAGGCGGTGGTGCAGCACCCAGGTCCGGCTCACGTCGATATGCTGGAGCAGCGCCTTTACATGCGGGCATGCATCCTTGAACTGCCGGAGAAAGTGCTCTCTGGTGATCGTCGGATAATTCGGTCCGGGCTGGATGTGCGGATCGAAATAGCTCGCGCCGATATTGAATATCTCGTGTCGGCGCAGCGGGTAGTGGAAAAAGTCGAGCCCCGGTCCACCCCACATCGTGACGGTCTTCGAATACAGTTCTTCGGGAATGTCCTCCACCGGCACGACGCCGCGGCACAACACATAGCCATCGGTCGGAGGCAATCCGTCGTCGATGAGTGCGGCGCGTCCGAGCGACCATAATCCGTCGCTGCACACCAGTCCGCAGCCTTCGTAGATTGTGCCGGCCGCGGTCTCGACCACGACTCTGTCGCCGACATCGGTGAAGCGCGTGACCCTTTCCCCAGGAGTCAGTGTTACCAGATCGGATTCGCGACAGGCCGCGACCAGGCATTCGAGAATGTCGGCGCGATGCAGGAGCGCGTAACGATATCCGAAGCGCGAAATGAAGCCGTCGTCGATCGGTGCGCGATACACGATCTCGCCGGTGAGCATGTCGCCGAACTTCAGATCGTCCGGGTAGGCAGCAACCGCGCGAACCGCGTCAAGTACGCCCAGCGCGGCGAATGCCTTGAACGCGTTCGGCGGCATCTGGATGCCGGCTCCGATTTCGCGAAATTCGTGGGCCTGTTCCAGCACCTGAACCGGCCGACCGCGCCTGGAGAGGGCAAGCGCGGTAGCGACACCGCCGATCCCGCCGCCGACAATCAGGACTGGGAGCGTGTTTGCGGAATCAGATGCCATTGTGCCCAGAGCGACCGCAAGCGGGAGTGCGAACTTCGCACACCAAATGAAATATTTCAAGAAATTTCAATTTGAATGAACACTTGGCGATTCTCGGGAGCCATGATCGGATACATTCGCCGACAGAACGATCCAGATCAGGCGGGTCTGGGCGCTGCCCGGATTGGCAAACCGGTGCGACAGGGTGCTGGGGAACCGGAAACTGTCGCCCGGCTCAAGCACATATTGATCACCGTCGAGCTGGATCGTCAGCATGCCGGTCAAGACGAGGCCTGCTTTCTCGCCGTTGTGCCGATAGGCTTCCGGGCCGGATGAAGCGCCCGGCTCCAGGATGATTTCATAGATCTCGATGGCTCCCGGATCTTTCGGGCTCACCACCTCCTGCACGATCCCGACATGCGGCACATTGAGCCTGCGACGCTGGTCGCTGCGCACGATATAGCGGCGCTCTGCCATCGCCTGCGGGCTGTCGGGAAAAAACCACGAAATCGGTACCTCCAGCGTATTGGCCAGCAGGCGCAGCGAGCGCAGCGAGGGCGTGGAAAGCCCGCGTTCAATCTGGCTGACCATTCCGACGGAAAGTCCGGTCTTGAGTGCCAACTCGCGGATCGAAAGCTGGCGCTGCCTGCGACTCTGCCGCAGCCGCAGCCCGAGCCAGCGGTTTTCAGCGGCCTCGTCCGGAACGGGCCTGTCCGATGAAGCGTCAATCCTTGTGCTTGGCGATGTGATGTCCATGATGCCGAAGCCCGCAGGGTCTTAAGTTCGTGTTTCAGATTCGAATAGCAGCAGGGACGCCGCTTGACGAAGGGCGATCTGTAGTGAACACTATCACATATAGTTCACTATGGATATCTGTTTTGCAGTGACGGCCTGGCCGTTCCCGACATGACAGGATTAGCCTATGGATCGCGCCTCCGACCGAGGCTGGGAGATCGGTGTCGATGTCGGCGGGACCTTCACCGACGTCGTGTGCCGCCAGCCGGGTGGAGCCCTTCATATCATGAAGGTGCCGACGACGCGCGCGGACCCGAGCGCGTCGGTGCTTGCCTCGCTGGATGTGCTGCGCCGGGAACGCGCGGTGTCGCCGGAAGCGCTGGGGCGGTTTGCGCACGGCACCACGGTTGCGACCAATGCCGTGCTGGAGCGCAGGGGCGCCCGCATCGGCCTCGTCACCACGCAGGGCTTCCGCGACGTCATTGAGATCGGGCGGCAATCGCGCCGCGAAATGTACGATGTGCTGCTGCGCCCGCAGACACCGGTTTTCCTCGCGCCCGGACGCGTGCGCAAGGAAGTCGCGGAGCGGATGTCCGCGACCGGTCAGGTCGTGACCCCCCTCGACGAGGCGGGGTTGCGGCGCGCGGTCGATGAACTGGTCGCCCACGACGTCGAGGCGATTGCAATCGTATTCCTGTTCTCCTTCGCCAATCCGAGCCATGAGCGGCGTGCCAGGGACCTAATCACGCAATGGCACCCGGGCATGCTGGTTTCCACGTCGCATGAAGTGGATCCGGCCTTCCGTGAATATGAGCGCACCGTTGCAACCGCCTTCGATGCCTATCTCAAGCCGACCGTCGATCGCTATCTCGCACGTCTCGAAGACGGTCTGGCCCGAAGCGGCGCGCCGGTGCCCCTTCAGGTCATGCAATCGCGCGGCGGATTGACCAGCGCCATGGTTGCGCGCGGGCGGCCGGTGCGGCTCTTCCTGTCCGGGCCGGCGGCCGGTGTTGTCGGCGGACGCATTGCGGGATCCGCCTCCGGGGATGACGATCTTATCACCATCGATGTCGGGGGCACCTCCGCCGATATCGCGCTGATCAGCGCACGCAAGCCGCTGATCCGGCCCGAGGGCGATGTCGGCGGATTCGTGGTGCGCACGCCCATGGTGGACGTGAACACGATCGGTTCGGGAGGTGGCAGCATTGCGCGCATCGACGCCGCCGGTGGTCTGAAGGTGGGTCCGCAATCGGCGGGCTCGGAGCCGGGCCCGGCCTGCTACGGACGCGGCGGCACGCAGGCGACCGTCTGCGACGCCTCGGTGGTGCTCGGCTATCTCGATCCTGACTATTTCGCGGGCGGTACGTTCAAACTCGACGCGCGGCTTGCCTTCGAGGTCATCGAAACCACCGTCGCCCGTCCGCTTGGCATGTCGATGCAGGCCGCAGCGCTTGGTATCCATCGCGTGTTGAATGCGCAGATGGCGGAGGGCATCCGCCAGGTATCGGTCCGTCAGGGGATCGACCCGCGCGGCTATTCGCTGGTTCCGCTCGGGGGCGCGGGAGGGCTGCACGCCACGGCATTGGCGAGCGAACTCGGGATGCGCAGGGTCGTGGTGCCGCGTCTGCCGGGCGTGCTTGCCGCAGCGGGATTGCTCGCGGCGCCGGTGGAGCACGAAATATCGGCCGCATTCGCATCGGCCATCGCCACGCTCGATGTCGCGGCACTTCGCGACAGCCTGCGCGAACTCGATGCCCGCGCCCACTCCCTCATGGCGAACGAGCATGTCGCGCGCCGGGATGTCGCAATCACTCATTTCGCCGATATGTGCTACATTGGGCAGTCGTTTACGCTGGAAATTCCGCTCGACGAAGCGCGCCCGGACGTGGCGGAGGCGCTTTATGAAGACTTCCTGATCGCGCATGACCGCGTCTATGGTCATGCGTTCCGCGCTCCGGCCAGGATCACGGCATTGCGCGCGGTGCATCAGGCGGGCGGCAGCAACATGATCGAGGAGATGCGCTTTGCAGCCTCGGGAGCAACCGTCGATCTGCCGTCCCGGCGCATCCATGTCGCCGGCATTTCGGAGGCGGTCGAAGCGCGCGTGCTTGCCCGCGATGCGATGGCAATCGGCTTCGCATTTTCCGGGCCTGCACTGGTGCAGCAATCCGACACCACGACCTTGATCGAGCCGGGCTGGTCGGGGCGGGTCGACCATGCCTGCAATCTCGTCCTCGAACGACAGTGAAAATCGGCGATGTCTGAATCCAGGGTGACACCGGCGATCGACCCCATCACGCTCGAGGTCGTGCGCAACAAGCTCGAGGGCATCGCCGAGGAGATGCAGCAGACTTTGCTGCGGTCCTCCTTTTCGCCGATCGTCAAGGAGGGGCTCGATGCCTCAGCGAGCCTGTTCACGCTGACCGGGGAAACGCTGGCGCAGGCCTGCGCCATCCCGGTTCATCTGGGCACCCTCATTCCCGTCGTGGCGACCGTGCTGAAGGCCTTCCCACCCGACCGCATGCAGCCGGGCGACGCCTTTATCATGAACGATCCGTATCTCGGCGGCACGCATCTTCCCGACATTGCGGTCATCCGCCCGATCTTTTCGGGGGCGCGGCCGATCGCGCTGTCCGCCACCATGACGCATCACCAGGATGTCGGCGGCTTGTCGCCGGGTTCGGTGCCGACCAATGCGACCGAGATTTTCCAGGAGGGTCTGCGCATTCCGCCGCTGCTGCTGTGCTCCGACGGACAGATGAACGAGACCCTGATCGCGATGATCCGGCAGAATGTCCGGATCCCGGATACGGTGATCGGGGACCTGAATGCGCAGATTGCGGCCTGCAATGTCGGCGTGCGTCGTCTGTCGGAACTGGCCGCATTGCTCGGCCACAACGCGCTGCCGGTGGTCTTTGAAACGCTGCTGGCGCGCTCGGAGACGATGACACGGGAAGCGTTGCGCAAGCTGCCCGAGGGCACCTATCGTTACGTCGATTTCAACGACAATGACGGAATCGATCTCGACCGGCGCATCCGGTTCGAGGTCGCCGTCACGATCCGTGATGGCCAGTTCGATTGCGACTTCACCGGCAGTTCGGATCAGGTGCGAGGTCCGTTCAATTGTGTGCCGTCGGGCTCGCTCGCGGCCGCCTGCTTCGCGATCCGCGCCATCACCGATCCGGCGATCCCGAGCAATGCCGGCTGCTTCCGCCCGATCACGCTCAACCTGCCGAAGGGCTCGATCGTCAATCCGGTCGAACCTGCGGCGGTGAATGCGCGGACCGCCACCATCAAGCGGATCACCGGAACGATCCTGGGCGCGCTGCGGCCGGTCATTCCGGATCGCATTCCCGCCGATGCAAGCGGTGAGATGCTTGCCATCATGTTCGGCGGCAAGCGCGCCGACGGCACGACATTTGTGACCGGCGAGATGATCGCCGGCGGGAGCGGCGCGGGTATCCGGACCGACGGCGTCGATGTGATTGAAACCGACGTCACCAATTGCATGAATCTGTCCGCCGAGGCGATGGAGATGGAGGCCCCGATCCGCGTTCACCGGATCGCGCTCAAGCCGGATTCCGGCGGTGCCGGCCGGCAGCGCGGCGGGCTCGGAATCATGAAGGAATATGAAATCCTGCAAGGCGAGGTGCGTTTCACGCATCGCGGAGAGCGGCATTATTGCGCGGCCGGCGGTTCCGACGGCGGCGGGCCGGGCGGCATGGCCGAGTCGGAGATTCGCGCGGCGTCAGGTGAAATCACGATCATCCCCTCGAAGCTCGTGACGACGCTGCAGACCGGCGACCGCGTCGTGATTTCCACCGCGGGCGGTGGCGGCAACGGCAATCCGGCCGAACGCGACCGGCAATTGCTGGGCGACGATGTAAGCGATGGAAAGGTGTCGGCAGCGGCCGCGACGGAACTTTACTCGTGATCGACGGGGCTGGAGCCGGCGCTTTCCAGTGCGATGCGACGGACCCGTCGGGATGCTGTCGCGACGCGTTGAGGTCGTCGCGACGAACATTGACTTTCGCGATGGAATCCAAGACTGAAAGCCCGTCGGGCCCGTTCCCGCCCTGGCGCCGGTAGCTCAGCTGGATAGAGCACCAGACTTCGAATCTGGGGGTCAGGGGTTCGAATCCCTTCCGGCGCGCCATCTAAGCTTATGAGTAATCTTCACTTTTTAGATTGATCTCCAAAGACTCCGCAGACTAGAAATCGAATTAGTCTGCGATTTAGTCTGCGGAATTTTCCAAAAAAATTTTCGCCGGGTCTCAACATTCTGAATTGGTGAGCCGAGGAGTTCGCACGCCAACCCCGCGCCGCGCCGCGAATACGCTGGACGATCTCGCGGGCCAAATCGCAATAGCGGGAGAACCCTGCTGGAAGCTCCAGCGCCGACTCACCGCAGCAAGAATTGTAGCCGTCATAGCAACGGCGAAGCAGGGCTATCGACCTCTGAGCCGTTGTACGGTCACCTTGGCCGTCCCTCGATTGTCCTCGTAGAAGTATTTTGCCCAAGACGGCAGGCCAATGGTTGCGTCGTTGACATATAGGAAGAGCTCGCCGCTCTTGCGCGCGGTAAATGCAGACAGCAGTTCTTTGGTTTTAGTTTGTGCAGGGTCGTCGGCGGGCGGATCGAGAAAATATTCGTCATTGCCATAGGCGCCGATGCGTGCAATCGGCCGGAACCATTCGCGTAGGAACACGCGGCGCAGAGGAAGGAGAGCGAAGCTCTTGAGGCGCTCAACCCAGTCGGGCAGTTCCGAAATTTCGTAACCATCGATTGGCGATGTGAACGTACCGTCCCCCCAATCGTCGCTTCTTACCATATTAATCGCGTACCGAGCGCCCCGTTCAAGTCCGATGGCCGTAGCCAAACACATTGAGTTGCTCGGGAAGGTGAGCTCGACCTTCTCATCAGGCGCAAGGCCTTTGGTTTCCAGATGTGCCTTGCAAATGAAGGCTGAGGCATCCCAGAAGTTAAAGGCAATGTGGCTTAGAAGCGCCGCCCCGAAATACAGCAGGAACGCCGCCCATGCGACTGGCAGCAGATAGCGCTTCACGGATACGAGGATGAAACGCCGGAGCCACGTGCGGTAATAGTACAAAAAGTAATTTGATAATCGTTGGGCCAAGCCCGGCCGCGGCACGTTTGCACGCCATACGCAGTGCATGCGGCCGGTAATGGCGGCGCCGAGCGTGGAGCCCAGATACATCAGGAGTGCGAGCGCCAGCGCGCTGAGCAAGAACCAGCCCGGAAAGGCCGCAAACGAATTGATCCACCACCCGAAGATCCCGGGCAGAAATGTACCTGCGAGACGCAGCAGCTCAGATACTGGACGAAAAGCGCTGCTGAGCTCGTCGACCTTGTTCGCGCCGTACAGGAGCGGAAACAGAACCAGGTGGAAAGAAGCCGCCAGGGTGGCAAAGTAGACCATCCGGCGATACCAGACCAAATTCCAGACCGGCTCCTGCTGTACCTTTCGTGTTGCCGCGACCGCGGCCGGCTCCTGGGTCGAACCGTCCACGATTGAGCCGTCATCTTGAACGATCGCGTACTTCTCTGGAATCCCGATGGGCGCGTAGGGATTGGCGCCATTGCGCATGCGCTCGAGAGCGCTGACGTGAATTTTGGGCAAGGCAATGTGGACGGAGTTTCCGCTCGTGAGCGAAAACTTCATATTGCTGAGTGATTGTATTTTGCGGGGCCCGTAACGATAGTAACCGCCCATGCCGCTTCGCGAGTCATACAGGCGGCCGTCGCGGTCCTGGCCGGCTTCTATATCCGCGACCGCATCCGGTGATTGCTTGAATTGCAGTCCGCAGCGTTGCGCCTGCTTGATCATCCAGAAAAGCGGCACGTGCGCTAAGGAGTCATCGGGATAGCCGCCACCCACATTGGCATGGGCGCCTGAAAACCAGACTTGCGATATTCTCTCATCGGCGATGTTCGCTGCACGGCCGGCTTCTCCTTCCTCCGTCCACAGGACCGGATGGAACGTGGTGCGCTCGTCATCCAGAGCGACTGCGTGACAGGCGCGTTTGACCTTTGAAGACAGGCGGCGGTCAGGAAGTTCAAGCGGCCAAATGAAAAGACTGACGCCGCGCGTCATCTCGTCCATCGGGAGGCCATAGGCGGCCACCGTGTCCCAAACGCCAAGAAAGCAGATTTCCGGGATTTGGATATTCTGGGATTTATCGTACGCGGTCTTGCCAAGGACGCGGCGCCAACAGAACTGGATCAGTTCAACTGGCCATCGGATGAGGTTGCCAAAGCGATACCACGAATGAAATTTTGCGCGCTGATAGGCGGCGAAGGCTTTGTTGGCCGTCGCATCCAGGTGCGCTTCCGACTCCGGCCGCACCAGACCCTGATCTGCGATGAGGCCCGTCAGGACCCGGACAGTGAACGCGCCGCGACTGAATCCGAAAAGATAAAGCTCGGCGCCGGGTTCGTAGTTGCGGCAGGCGAACTTGTACAAGCGGATGACATTGCGCTTGAGACCATAGCCAAATGCCCCGCCGAGCATGGCGAGCGGCTTGAAGCTCGATGTTCCGACACCATCGTCGTAACAGGCGACCTGCTCAGGCGTTGTCAAATCGAGCGCGGTGAAGGTGCGCCAGACATTGGTGCGCCAGATGCTGGCGGCCGCGTTTCCGGTGCCATCCGACAAGAGAATGATACGTTTTGGCATCGATCAACCCATAGGGCAGCGACTTTTAGCCTGATTCGGGCCCCCAACCACAGGCAGCAAATTTTCGGGTGACTACCAGTGTTTGTGGTGCGATTTTCCAGAGGTCCGGCTCGGTGAGACGCGCAAGCGCGGGTAGCTTATTTTGTCAGCCACTGACCATAAGCCTCCACATCTATCATCGGCACAGTTCCGCTGAATTGAAGCTGAGAAATTAGTTTGAACAGGAATGCCGTCGCCGGTTTGGTTTCACCAACAAAGCTGTAGCTTGCGGTCGTTTGATCGAAGTAGAAGTGGCCATGAGAAGCGATGCAGCCAATGTCGATTCTTCCGTCGTCAATGTTGGCGGTCAACGCTTTCTCAAGAGAGGAACCCAGCGCGGGACTCCATTCACTCTCGAAAGTCAGGAGTCCGCCTAAGATCGGGATCAGCGGTTTTGCTGGATAGACGCCTTTCGCGTATGGAATAGGAAGACTTGTTCGGTGCAGGTGACGAACACTTGCAACCTTATCCTGCGCGTAGCCAACCAGGCTTGCATCCACCGTCTGCTTCGCCTCAAAAACAGCATAAACACTCTCAGCCGGAATGATCGTCTCGTTCTCATATGTGAAGATGAAAGGAGAATACTGGCGGTCGAAGACCACCACATCGATCTGCTGGCTGAAATTCCCGAGGCTGTCCACCACATGCGCCTTAGCCGCCTGATAGCGCTTCGGCAGATACGTCTCCAACATGCTAATCCAGACATTCTCGCTCGCATCGCCCTTGGTCCCTGGGTGGTTGAACGATTTCCGGACCGTTGCGAGACGCTGTTGGATATCCTCGTGCAACGAGGAAAGAAGCTGGGAGAGGGACCATTCTGACACTGCGACACCTCGCTATGGCTTTGGCGGCTAACCGTCAGGAGAGGGGAAATTTCGGGCCGAACAATTCACGCCAAGCTCGCAGAGCATCACCATTGCGGCCTCGGCGTACATGATCGATCGCGAGCGTAGCTTCACGTTCTGCCGCACGCAGAAGCTCGCGTGCCCGCGTCTTCCGTGCGGTATCCATGCCATCGCTGATCGCAGGACCAAGACCAGCGGGATCCGGCCACTGATCAAAGATGCGATCAGCCAAGGTTGCAAAGAAACCCTGCATTTCACGGTCGAAGCTTCCGCCCCAGCCCCCGTGCAGGCATTGCAATGCCATCACCTCGATGAGGAACGAAGGTTTGATCGGCTTCTCACCGTGCTTTGGGTTGTTGTTCCAGTACTTCACCATGCGCACCAGACCCTTCCACTCGTTCGAGTAGGCTTGGTGGGCCGCCGTCGCCTTTTCAGCGTGGATCTTCGGATTGGTCTTGATCCACTTCCCTAAGTCTTCGTCAGGAATCTCGAAGTCGTCATTCTTATCGAAAGCCGGAACCACATCCACGCTGATGACGCGATAGTCCGTGTTGTCGTCGGCATCCGCCTTCACGCCAAAGTCTACGTTGATGGAACGGTTCTGCTTCTTGGCCTTATCGCCATACTTGTCGACCAGGGCGTTGCGAAAATCCGTCAGGACGACCGAGGGCGATTTCGAGCGATAGTGATCCTCGGATGATTTCAGAATGAAAAAGATGTCGACATCTTTCAACGGTTTCGTCTTGGTCCAGCGTGCATACGATCCAGTCAGGAAACTTCGATCGATCTTGAACTTGGTGTCCAGATAGTCGCGAACCTCCGTCTGCCGCGCCGATGCGTTCGCCTGTTCCTTGTCGTTCAACTCCAAACGGCTCTTGAACTTCCGGAATGCCTCGTCGATCGTGAGCATCAGGCTCTCCTTAAATACGATGTTCTGGCGCCGAGGCCGCTATGCTCAACGGTCGTTCCAAGGCTTTGCCGCACCATCCCATCTGTCGAGCGTCCGGTCGTTGTGCTCCAGCCAACGACGTCAGGGCGGCCAGGTTTGGTGTGTACGAGCAACCGATAGCGGGCTTCGCTTGGCGCTAGCCCCGCTTTCTTGATCGCGTATCTGAGTTGGTCGGTATCGGTCCAGAAACTGCCGTCCCCGCCGGACCAGCCGTATGAAATGTCGATATCCCAGCGGAAAATCAGCGCGTCTGTTTTCGGGTTGTAGATCTCCAGCTTTACCGTCTCGAGATCGCCTGTGTTCAACCACGTCTGGACACCGCGCATGTTAGTTTCCCAGTCACCGACGAATTCCGATGGGTCGAGACCACTAAGCCGGATGATGTCCTTCAAGCTCTTGAGGATGTTATCCGCCACATAGGTGACAGAGTGGGTGTAGGTGTTGACGGCGACGCTGGTCATGATCCGAGAAACCCTTTCGGGTCGAACACGAGCGCTTGCGATTTCGTCGTCGTGGCATCGTCCGTGCCCGAGACCGCTTCATCGAGATCGCGTGCCGTGATGCGGGTGCTGTGTTTCTTCAGGGCGGCCTGGACCCAGGCCAAATCATCGGTCAAACAGGGGAGCGAAACGCGCCAGTCTCCCTTGAGCGGGTCGAAGCCAAGAGCCTCCTCGTTGGCATCCGAACCTTCGACCGCGTCATCGTCATAGAGACAATAGATCCGCGTGCGAGGACCGTCGCAGGTCACCGTGATCGCGGCGTCCTTCGGTGCCTGATCCGCGATCACGCTGGCGGCGATTCCGGCGACGGCGAGAAGCTCAGTACGCGCATCGCCGCTCCTGCCTTGAGTCAGCAGATCGACGATGGCGGCCCACGTTCGGGCGACGTCTCGTTCGGGCGTACTCTTGAAGGTGCGACTGGCGACAGTACTCACGACGTTTTGTCTCCCGACATACGCCCCGCCTTGGCGGCCCGCGCGGCGGCAAGCAAGTCTTCGGCCGTCACCCGTTCCGGATTCATGGCGGTCTGCGGTGTGCTGGCCAAAGCGTTGGCCACCATCTTGCGAATGGCGCGCCCGTCCAGGCCGATGCATTCGGCTGCGCAGCGATCAAAACCCGCCGTCGTCTGCAACCTTGCGATGGCCGGATAAGTCTTGCCGAGACCAGTCAGGCAATCCTTCAAGATACGTGCGCACGCCTCGCGATCGGGCAAGGGAACCTGAACAACAAGGTCGCAGCGCGAGGTAAAAGCCGCATCGACGGCCTGCGGGAAATTGCTAGTGGCAAGAAACAGAAGGTTCGGATGCTGCTCGGCGAGAGCATCAAGCTGGACTAAAACGGCGTCGGTCGCGCGGTGGATATCGATCGGATTGGCCTCAAGGCTCATCTTCGATCGGTCAGCCGCCAACGTCTCGACCTCATCAAGCAGAACGATGGTCGGACCGCGGGCAGCCGACTCGGCGATCGACTGCGAAAACAATTCCGAGACGGCCCGTTGCGTCTTGCCCATCGCCGAGCTGGTGAGAGTATGTGGCTCGACCTCGAGGAGACGAAACCCGGCGCCCTGGAAGGATTCAGCGGTTCGATGCGCCAATCCACGGGCTAGCGAAGTCTTGCCGGTGCCGGGTGGCCCAACAAGCAGGATGACGCCATGCAGGGGGATGACGCTGCGATCGACTCTCCCGCGCATCGTGAAGTTCAGCATCGCTTGGGAAAGGAGCTGTGCCTTCAATCGCTCTTCGAGGATAATTGAGTTCCAGAGAGCGCCGAGTTTGGGATCTGGAAGCCGGCGTGACCGCTGGATCCCCTTTGGTTGGTTGAAATCGTCGCTCTGCACCGCCGCCAGCTTTTGCATCGTCGAGTCCTTATGTCGCCTGCACGCGTGTTGAACGCGCCTAAGAAAAAGGCCGCGCCCACCAGGCGCGGCCCTCAAGATCAGCCTTTCGGAGGAAAGGGGTCATTGCCGTAGGAGTTCGCGTCGCGAATCCGGCCATCCGGTCGGTGGATCACCACCTCGCCGCGCTCGCGAACAGCCGTGCCGCGCGCCGCTTCAGTGGCTTGGGCCTGGGTGCTGTGGGTTGATCCGACCCGCGATGCCCCCTCACGACGCGCCGCCCAGCCGGAATCATGGGGAACGACATGGATGCGTTTGGACATGCTCAGCTTCCTTCTTGCTCGCCGCCGCCCGAGTCTTTGAGCCATCGGTTGGCTATGGATTCCAGAATGCCGATATGTTGTCAATGAGCACATTGTAATGATTGTATTAAACACATAATGTTTGCGATATTGACATTATGAATTGCGAAGGACAAACATGGGTCATGTCGGATGAAGCTATTTACCGAGCATTCGGACGCGCCGTTGCCACTCGGCGAAAAACCCTTGAGCTTACCCAAGCCCAGCTCGCGGGCCGGGTCGGCATATCGCGGGCCTCGATAGCGAACATCGAGAGCGGTCGACAGAACGTGCTGCTACATCACGTCTATCGCTTGGCAACGGCGCTGGAATTTTCAAAGGCCGCAGAGCTTCTGCCGGCGCCCCCGAAACGATCAAACGAGGAGGGCTTTGATATGATTCTGTCCGACGAGACCGTGACGCCGCGGGGGAAGGCGCAGATAAACGATCTGATTGCTAACGCGCTTGCGCAGCGTGGCTCTACGAAGACCGGCTCATGAGGACCGCAAACCCCGAGCGAGCACGAGAGGCGGCTCGCATTATCGTTCGGAATTTCGGCGTGAAGGGAGCGCCGGTACCGGTGGAGCGAATCATCAAGTCACGAAACATCGTGTTGCAGTACGCGCCGCTCGAAGAAGACCTCTCGGGAATGGCTTACATAAAGGACGGGATTGGCATCATTGGCGTGAACGCTCTTCATCATCCGAATCGCCAGCGTTTCTCGGCGGCCCATGAACTCGCTCACCATGAACTGCACGCTGACGAGATTCGAAAGGCTGTCCACATTGACAAGAGCTTCCACGTTTTGTTTCGCGACGACATTTCATCCCAAGGCCTCGATCCACTTGAGATCGAAGCCAATGCGTTTGCGTCGGAATTGTTGATGCCGCACGATCTCTTAGTTGGCGTATTGGATGCCGAAGGACTCGACATTGAGGATGATGATCGAATCGCAGCGTTGGCTCGTCGATTTCGTGTCAGTGCTGCAGCGATGCGCTTTCGGTTGGCGGGGCGCTTTTAGCAGCAGGATGAGCTGTGAGCTTCGTCTTTTTTGACACTGAAACGACGGGCTTGAAACACGGTTTTGATCAAATCGTGCATTTCGCAGCGATTCGCACCGATGCGGATCTCATTGAGATTGATCGGTTCGAAGCGCGCACACGGCTTCTGCCGCATGTGGTCCCCCACCCGATAGCTCTACGTACAAACGGCCTGCCCATCGAGCGTCTGTTAGATTCCGGCCTACCATCGCACTACGACATGGTGCGAGCACTCCAGCACAAACTACGTGCGTGGTCGCCAGCGATTTTTGCCGGATACAACTCGATCCGTTTTGACGAAGAGATGCTGCGACACGCGCTGTTTCAAACGCTTCATCCCCCGTATCTCACGAGCAATCACAACAACTGCCGAGCAGATGTGTGGGGATTGGTGATGGCCGCTGCTGCCGTGTCGCCGGCATGTCTCAACGTGCCGACCAGCCCCGAAGGCCGCCCAATCTTTCGTCTCGATCAACTGGCTTTCGCTAACGGCGTCGCCTCTGGACCGGCGCACGACGCCCTGTCAGACGTCATTGCCACGGTCGAACTATGCCGACTTGTACATGAACGCTCGCCCGACCTTTGGCAGAGATTTGTACGCTTTTCAAAGAAGGCAACTGTTGCTGATTTTGTTGAAACTGAAGACGGCTTCATCCTCACCGAATTTTTCGCCAATCAGGCATACCACAGCCCGGTGGTTTTCATTGGCCGCGATCCAAATCAGACTAACGGCCGGTTGTGCTTGAGCTTGGGTCACGACGTTGGCCGCTTTGCAGCGATGACCGACGATGAGCTGGCGACCGAACTCACCCAAAAGCCCTGTCCTGTCCGTCGCCTCCGAATAAACGCAGCCCCGACATTGACGGCGTTCCATGATGCTCCGGAACTGATGCTCGATGGTCAGGAAATAGAAGCGCTCGAAGCTATTGCTCGCCAAGTAAAAGAGAACCCGACACTTTGTTCGCGGCTTGTCTCTGCCTACGTCGCAACACGACAGCCTTGGGTGCCGTCAGCTCATGCGGAGGGACGCATCCATGATAAATTCATTGACCAACAAGATGAAGCGCGCATGGCCGCGTTTCATAATGCGAGCTGGCAGGATCGTTTGTCGATCGTCCAAGCGTTCGATGATGATCGCCTTCGGCTATTTGGCCTTCGGCTGATATACTTCGAGGCGCGCTCTGTTCTGACTGAAAGTCTTCGCCTTGATATTGAACGTGGCTTGACTGACCGCTTGATGGACGATGCAGCCGGCGGCGTGACCCTCGATCAAGCCCTGTCAACGACTGACGAGTTATTGAGTGATGGCACTCCAGATACGAAAGGTCTGTTGGCAGAATACAGGACTTATCTTGTCGCACGGAAATCCAGGGTTGCCGACTTTCGTGCGAAGCAGTTCGCAGTGTAACTACGAGCCAGCCAGTAAGAGGGAGAGACCGCGACGTTGCTGAGTCCGTTTAGAGGCTACGGCTACTTCTATATCGATCTGGCGTTCTCAAAAACGCGGATAAAGTTGTCCGCAATTCGCGGAGCTTCGATCAGGACGCCAATCTCTCGATAAGGCTCTGCATCTGGTGGATCAGCGGACAACCAATTTAAGCTGCTTATTGCTAATGCGTCATCGTCCCAGCCAAGTACCTTCGCGTGCAGCCGCGGCTTGTGAACTGGTTGTATTGCCACTCCTTCAGCCGCGAACTCTCGCGCCATGCCCGCTCCATCGACCCCAGAGAGCGGTCCGGTAGTCCGGCCGTAGTAAGCCCGCGCATCGATATTCTTCGCTCTAACCGCCCCCAACATGGGCAGAAGAGTCACCGGGCGGCCCGCAATTCCCAAGCGATGACTGAGAGCAAATATTCGCCTCTCCGCACGGTTGCGCGCCTCCAAGGCCAATTTTGCATGATCGGATCCGAATAGGAGGCGCATCGGAACAGTACGCCCGTTGCCGCGCGGCAGTCGTTCCACTCGCCGGCCCAGAACCGTCATTTCGATCGCGGCGCCGTGCCAAATACCGGGCCGCCCCCTGGCAAGTCCCGCCAACCGCCGAATGAGCTGACCGACGAGAACGGGATCGCGCAACCTGATCGATGTCTCGAAGCTCGAGAAATCCGAAGCAAGCCAATTGCACGAGCCGACCAATGCCACCCACCTGCCTTTCCCGTTGTCCGCGACGGCGATCTTGGCGTGCGAGTTGGTCGAAAAAGGATGGACGATGATCGAGTCCGACCGACCTTCACGCGCCACCAAACTTTGTAGTCTTTCAGCGGCAACGCGCGACGAGGAGGTGCTCGAATTCACGTCATCTTGACCCCAGAAGATGTCAATCGACACACCTTTCGCGGCAGCCCCGAGAAGCTTGGGCAATAGCGAGTCAGCCCGCGCCTCCGTGATAAACGTCGAATGAATGATCAAACGCTCAGTCGCATTTCGAATGAGACGATCAAGTGCCGTCTCGTGAGCCTCCCCATCTATGATAATGTCGTCGTGCTCATACAACGCTGGGGATGAGACCCACACCTCCCCATCAACGATGGTGGCTTGCTCGTGCTCGCGGATTTGCGCCAGAATTTTCGGCTGCGCAGTTGTCGCCACCGCCACTTCCTTCGCCCTTGCCCAGATCAAGTTTCGAAGTCCGTTTGAAGCACGAGCTGGTAGGCCCTCAATCAGTTCGTCACGCACCGCGACCACTGCATAGCGCTCCACAAGCTTGTCGGTGCTTCTGTCGACCCCAACAATCAGCTCGTCTTCGCCCTCAATTGCTGTAAAGACCTCACTAAGGTCTCCGCCCGAATGAATGGGCGAACCATCCAAGTGAATTACGATTTGGTCGTCGGAAGATGTCGGTAACCGACTCTGAGGCCGCACATCCAATTCACGGCCACGAAACACCCCGCCGGTTACCTGCTCGATTGCAAAACCTCGATACTTCGGCTGAATAACCGTGACCGAAGGTAGCTGTCCCTTCGGAGCTTGTTCGGCTCCAAGCGCTGTCCCACGAAATATCAGACCACTGCTGGTAACGCTCATCTCGACCCAGCCTGCGCGCATAAGGCGAATGAATGCCTCTACGACGACTCTGCGCGGGAGTCCGGACTGCAAGGCAAGCTCCGCAACCGCTCGTGGCTTGCGACATACCGCGTCGAGCAAGAGATGCTCAATTAAGCTCCATCGCGGCCCCTTCTCGATAAAGAACCGCCGCGCGCCGCGTAAGACGGGAAATGTGACATACACAGTCTTCATGACGCGCTCCCCTTCAACTGGGCCCACGGCACGATCGACGCTTCCTTGGCTGCGACCCCTCGATTCAGTGAGTCAAAGAATTTTCCCAGAAATCCGACGTCCTGGTCGGGCAACTTTGCAGACCGCTCGACCACATCCTTGTAAAACTGAAGGCTTCCGACAACAATCAGTCGCCACTTGGCTCGGCTTAGCAGCACGTTCATACGACGGTTGTCGCGCAGAAACCCAAGTGCCCGCGCCGGCGTGGAATGTGCGTTGTTTCGAACCAGCGAAACAACGACAACATCGGCTTCGCCTCCCTGAAATGAATCGACCGTGCCGCAGAATTCGGCCAAGTCAATTGCTGCTGCGAACTCTTTTAAGTGCGACAGTGTGCCGTCAATGTTGCGCTCGATCCGCTGCTTGAGCATCATCACTTGCTGCCAATAAGGCGACAGCACAGCCAAAGACGGCTTTTCCGATTGCCTGACTCGGAGCAGGCGAAGGGTCTCGACGACAGCGTTCGCCTCCTGCGGATTGGACCAGGGAGGCGGTCGGTCGCCGGCGCGTCCGCCAGGCCCTTCTGCCCTTGAATACGGCATATCGATGAAAATGACAGGGCTCTCCGGAAGTCGCTTCGCATCGGTTGACACAATCGGAGGTGCGCTCGTGAGAAAGACCCGCTCTTTCCTTGGGTTGGTGATGAGATCCTGATCGTAAAAGCAGTCCGACACAATGCGCGCAATAGCTGGGTGCATTCGGTACTGCTCGTTCAGCCGCCGGGCGATGGGACGCGCCTTGTCGTTAACTTTCTGGCGTTTCAGCTCTCTTTCGACAAAAGTCTCAAACAGTACAAGAATCTCGAGCGTATCCGCGCAAGATCTCCCGAAATCATCATCGCTCTCGCTCGCCTCGATCTCGCGAAGCATCTCGTCAATACCTTGATCCCTGAGATAGCGAGAAACTAGATCATCGACGAGCAACACGACCTGCTTGATCCTATCCGTCGCCGCGAGAATCTTCGAGATCTTGTCGATATCAAATGGCGGAAGTTGCTTGTGATCGCCGATCATCAAACGACGATGCGATAGCAAAAGCGGAGACAGCAGCTCACCACCGGTTGCCTTGCCGGCCTCCTCTACAATCGTCCAGTCGAACAGACCTCGCTCGTCGATTAGTCGCTCGACTGCGTATGAGTTAGTCGTTGCAAAGACAAGATTTGCGGCACGCAGAATCATTCCCTCGAATGCGCGCAATTCCGCCGATGCTCGGCGGCCCAGCGTGCCACCGGAGGTGCGGCGGCTGCGCCCAGATACGGCACGAGCATCGGCAAGCTCCCGAACGCGATCGCGAACGTGTGTTGTCGCCTCTCCCACGAGGTCGCTGTCGGCAAGGGTCTGAAGGAGACGGTCTGCTTGGATGTCGATCTCTAGCTCTCCAGCAGATTCATCATCATCGACCGAGCGTGCGCGCACCATCAATGGTCGGGCGTCAGCATGTACACCACGGAAGATTGACTGTACCTCACTCATCAAATGATCGATTGCTGAGTTGCTTTGTGCTGAGAGTAGAATTCTTGTAGTGGGCTCATCATCAAACCTGCGCCGGACGACATCGCCCACAAGGTACGTCTTGCCGACGCCAGGTGGTCCCTGCAGAAAGAACAGAGGGATCGTCGATAGAATTTCCCGCAGCGCCTTCTGCTTGGAAGGGTCGAGATTCTTGAATGCCTCGCTGGTCTCATCAAGCGGATCTTGGCTGTCATGAATACGAAGGCGAGGATCGACCAACATCCGCAGAAGTTCGGCATGCTCCCTCAGGGCAGCTAATGCCTTCAAGCGACGCTTGAATTGGGCTATACGACCATTAAGTCCGGCCGGCGCCAGGAACGCGACAACGCGCTGTGGAGGGGCCGAGGTGCCCTCGAACTTCAGGCATTCAACGTCGTCGAGCTCTTCCATGCCCACGAAGCGCCAGCTTGTCGTTGTGGGCGATCGCTCGCCGAGCATCCCTGGTTCGGAGAGCGTCCATGCACCCTCTTCACGGACGTCGTCTCCATCGAGCATTTTCGTGAGACGAACGGCTGGCGCGTCCAAATTCAGAAGATCCGAGAGTTTAGCGCGTTCAGCATCCTGCCTTGAGACAAGATGAATGATGTGCACGTCCAAACCCGGATTAGGTGCTTTGGAGATGATCTCAACGGGGAAAACATCTGCGGCCGCATAGGCCATTTCAAGGACGAGAAGCAGCGCAAATGATTGGTGCAAGCGATCGAGATCTGTCTTACGTGCAGCCGATCGAACAGCGCGTGCCTGATATTCGTCCCAACGTTGGACCTTGCCCCTGCGCCGGGGAAATCGCTGCGCCGCTTCAGCATTCCGCACAAGCTCCAATGCGCCGGAGTCAATGTGTGTGTCGCCGACGACAACAGCGGATACAGGGGCGTCCGCATCGGTTCGCTCGCAAAACGCGAACTCCCAACGCGGCTCTTCGTTTGTCCCGGGCTGTCTGTAAGGGGATAGGCGATAAGTGAGGAGTTGGCCGAGAAGCGCGTACCGCGTGGAATCCCCGTCCTTGATCGCTACAAGGTGGGGCTGACGCCCGAGATCATCTTCAACGAACCGAAGTTGCTCCGGTTCGTCAGATGTCTCGATCTGCTGATTTGACGCGCGCCGAATTGCCTCGGCTAACCGGCTATCCTGGCCGAGACGCAAGGCGAGGCATAACCGCGCTTCTTTACCGGCCACGTCCGCCGCAATGCTACTTGTGATCTCGTCAATCCGGCCGCAAACAAACTCGCCATTGAGCCTCTCGACCCGCTCCAGACCAAGCATTATTCTGAGCAGTCGGATTTCTGCTGCCGAAGCATGGTCGGCAACCCGAGACGGGATGACTTTCAGGTCACCAAGCGGACCGCTCGGTATGTCCAGGAACAGTGCAAAGAGCAGCGCCAGATCTCTCCAGTCGCGCGCGAATGAAAAGGAGTTATCGCTGCGAGGCGCTTCCAGTTTTCTCCGATGCCTTCCAGCGACGGTAGCTATCCGCATCGACCATTCGAAACCCGTAAGGCGGAAGTCAGGTTCTTCGGTCAGCGACGTGATCACTGCCCACGGGTCCAAATTACGATGAATGGCTCCTTGCGAATGTAGCAACTCCAATGCTTCGGCCAATCGTCGTGCGTTCGCCCAAAGGAGGCGCCGATAGCGCGCCTGCCTCGCCTGAGCCAATACTTCCGGCTTTCGGCGTGATTGAAGGAAGGTTTCAAGCGGGCTGCCCTGACCGGGATCAAGAGTAAGATAGAAGCCTTCCGCATCTTTCCCACTTGCTGTCATTTGGACGAAAAGGTCGTCCGCGCGCGGTACAGCCGCTAGACGTTGCAACTGTCGAATTTCGCTCCGCCACACATCTTCCAGATCGCTGTCGTCGAGACCCTTCGTCCGCGGCCAGACCTTGATAAGTACGTCTCGTGAATCGCGGTCGCGCGCAGAACGGATTCCTGCCCGCCCTGCGGCACGGTCCGGTCGCAAGAGGTAGGTGTCATCGACGCTGTACGCGGCCAAGAAGCCTTTTCCCGCCCGACGCGATGCCATCCTGAAAACGCCCCCGACCAGAGCAAAAATGCATGCGGATTATTCGAGACTTAGAGTCTGCCTGAGCGACCGTGCAGGCTCGAGTCCCTCAACCCCACCGTGTGTGAGAATAGCGTGGAGGGAACTGCGCGGCCACATGATTATGCTGCTGGCAGGCACCTGCCGGACCCGCTCTTGGTCTAACTTCGGTCCGCACGTCCAGCCCGGAGTTCGTCGTCGATGATCGACTGTACGACCAACTGATCCATCTTCGCCCTGCTTGAGAGCCGCGCAACCTCCGCGGCAACTTTGGCCCAATGAAAGAATCCTGCTCGATCCCGTGCGGCACGAGCACGAGCCGCCAGGCGCTGAGCCATGTAGTAGGCCCCATCCTCATTTTGTTGGATCAATCTTCTTGCATCGGCCCGCCAAAGCAGTCGAAGCGTCCGCCTGTGTTCGATCCAGCGACGAACGGCTCCGATCATTAGTGCAGATGCCCCCGCTCTGCGGTCATGCGATGTAGCCCTTTGCCAGACCTCAATACTACCCGGCCTGACGCTGCAGTCCTCAACCTAACTGAGCTCCTTCGGCCGTCGGCAAGTCACCAGTTTTTTCTTATCCCAGGCGTCAAGCCTCTCCGCAGGATACAGCCTGGCTCAATTGATGTCGTCCGCTTCCGATAGGTCCAGCTCGGTCTGGCGTGTCGGAATGCCGAGCTCGAGATCCTGCAACATCCTGCAGTATCGGCCCAGCGGACGTGCTGCTCATACTCATTGCACAATGTAGGGCGCCGATGGCACCGAGACGAGAGCAAGAGTGGGCGTCTCCCTGCGGGACCGGGCTGTCGGCTCCGCTGAAGCCCCGGCTACGCCGGGTCTTCACCCTTCGGGCGTCCATCCCTGACGCGGAACTCGCGGAAGCGTTCGGTGTCTCAGGACCGCTAACGCGAGTGCTTTAGGAGAGTGAGAGTGCTGGCCGGGTCCGCTGTGACGGGTTGGAAGCTGCGGAAGAGTCTCGCGGCGCCCGTCGCGGAGACCTGCGATGTCGAAACATGCTGTTCGGGCGCGCGCCGGCGAGAGCCGGGCGAACCTCTATGACGAAATCACCGAAAAGATCATCGCTGAGCTGGAGGCCGGCCGCGTGCCCTGGGTCCAGCCCTGGGGCACGGCGGCGGCGAAAGCGCCGCTCGCCATGCCGAAGAACGCCTCGACGGGTCGGCAATATAGCGGCGTCAACGTGCTCATCTTGTGGGGCGCCGTCATCGAACATGGCTTCACCGGCCAGAGCTGGCTGACCTTCCGCCAGGCGCTCTCGCTTGGTGGACATGTCCGGAAGGGCGAGCGCGGCACGACGGTCGTCTATGCCGACCGTTTCATTCCCAACGACGAAAAGAAGCGCGCGGCCGAGACCGGCGAGGACGCCCCGGCGATTCCATTCCTGAAGCGCTTCACGGTCTTCAACACCGATCAATGCGACGAGCTGCCCGCGGAGATCGCCACCGTCGCGCCGCCGCCGCCGCCCGGCATTATCGAGCCGCAAGTCGAAGCGTTGATCAAAGCCACTGGTATCGACTTCCGCATCGGCGGCAATCGCGCATATTACATCCCGTCTGAAGACTATGTGCAGGTGCCGCCACCGGCGGCGTACTTCGAGCCGATCAACTGGCACCGCACTGCGCTGCATGAACTCGGTCATGCCAGCGGTCATCATTCGCGTCTGAACCGCGATCTGTCCGGCACGCACGGCTCGAAGAAATACGCCTTCGAGGAGCTGATCGCTGAGCTTTGCGCAGCATTCTCCTGCGCGTCGCTCGGCATCGTGCCGACCGTGCACCATGCCGACTATATCGGCTCGTGGCTTGAGGCGTTGCGCGAGGATAACCGCGCGATCGTGCGGGCGGCCTCGCAGGCAACCAAGGCGACCAATTATCTGCTCGGCTTTCTGCCGACGGCCGATCTGCGCGTAGCAGCAGATACGGCCGCTGCCGATGTTGCGGCCGCGTGATTCCCGTCCGTTGCGGATGCGAGAGAGAGTGAGAGGGCGGAGCGGGTTCCGCGGCGGGTTGGAGGTCGAGAGAGAGGCTTTCGGCCGCCCGTCGCGGAGAACTGATATGCCAAAGGCCGTTCAGAAGATCACGCTGTCGCCATCGCGTGACATTCCCTTCAACAAGCTGGTGCTCAGCCAGTCGAACGTGCGCCGGGTGAAGGCCGGTATCTCGATCGAGGATCTCGCCGACGACATCGCCCGGCGCACCTTGCTGCAAAGTCTCAACGTGCGGCCCGTCCTCGACGCTGACGGCCAGGAGACCGGCATGTTCGAGGTGCCCGCCGGCGGGCGGCGTTACCGCGCCCTCGAACTGCTGGTGAAACAGAAGCGCCTCGCCAAGACCGCACCGATCCCGTGCATCGTGCGAGAGGCCGGCGCCGAGATCTCGGCCGAAGAGGATTCGCTTGCTGAGAACGTGCAGCGTGTGGCGCTTCATCCCCTCGATCAGTTCCGCGCCTTCCAGACATTGCGCGAGCAGGGGCGGTCCGAGGAAGAGATCGCGGCCATTTTCTTTGTCTCCGTCAATGTCGTGAAGCAGCGGCTGCGACTTGCGTCGGTGTCACCAAGCCTTCTCGACATCTATGCCGACGACGGCATGACGCTCGATCAGTTGATGGCGTTCACCGTCAACGGCGATCACGCGCGGCAGGAACAGGTGTGGGAGAACGTCAGCAAGTCCAGCTACGACGAACCGTACCAGATCCGGCGCATGCTCACCGAGGATACGGTCCGCGCCTCCGACAAGCGGGCGCAGTTCGTCGGCATCGACGCCTATGAAGCCGCCGGCGGTATCGTCCTGCGCGATCTGTTCGAGCATGACGACGGCGGCTGGCTGCAGGACGTGCCGCTGCTCGATCGCCTCGTCACCGAGAAGCTGAAAGCCGAGGCCGATACGATCGCCGCGGAGGGCTGGAAGTGGATCGAGGTCGCCGTCAGCTTCCCATACAATCACGACTACGGCTTCCGGCAGCTCGAGGGCACGCCCGCCGACCTCACGGCCGAGGAGCAGGCGACGATCGAGGCCCTGCAGGCCGAACAGGCCAAGCTCGAAGCCGAGTATCAGACCGCCGATGAGCTTCCCGACGAGGTCGATGCCCGCCTCGGCGAGATCGAGGAGGCGCTGTCCGCCTTCGACAATCGGCCGCATATCTTCGATCCGGCCGAGATCGCCCGCGCCGGCGCCTTCGTCAGCATCGATGGCGACGGCACGCTCCTGGTCGAACGCGGCTTCGTGCGGCCGGAGGACGAAGCGCCGGTCGATCAGACCGGCGGCGAAGAGGGCAACGACCCCGAGAGCCACGTCGATGGCGAGC
Source organism: Pseudorhodoplanes sp. (assembly GCF_050250235.1). Taxonomy (GTDB): domain Bacteria; phylum Pseudomonadota; class Alphaproteobacteria; order Rhizobiales; family Xanthobacteraceae; genus Pseudorhodoplanes. The sequence continues at coordinate 10,244 of NZ_JBFWPA010000030.1, read as the reverse complement.
CCAGCTCGTCCGCAGTGCGCCGGACCGTTATCACGGTCGGCGGCAGTCAGCCCGAAGCAGAGGACGAGGAGGACGACGGCATCAAGCCCTTGCCCGACCGCCTCGTCATGGAGCTGACGGCGCATCGCACGCTCGCGCTGCGCGATGCCGTCGCAAACAATCCCCATGTTGCGATGACAGCGCTCTTGCACAAGCTCTGCACCGATGCTTTCTACACGGCCTACACACCTGGCTGCGTTGAGGCATTGGTCCGGCACGTTCAGTTGCCGGTTCAAGCGCCGGGTTTGAAAGACAGCGCCTCGGCGAAGGCCGTCGATGAGCGACACAAGGCCTGGGTGGCCGACATGCCGGACGACGAGACCGCGCTGTGGGATTGGCTTGCGGCACTCGACGACGTCAGCCGCTCGGCACTGCTCGCTCATTGCGTCTCCTACGGCGTGAACGCGCTGTTCGAGAAGGCTGACCGCTACGGCGGCAATGGCGTCTCGTCGCACGGCCTGCGCCGCCGGCTCGACCAGGCCGATCGCCTGGCACGCGCCGTCAATCTCGACATGGTGGAGGCCGGCTGGCGGCCGACGGTCGAGAATTATCTCGGCCGCGTCACCAAAAGCCGCATCCTCGAAGCGGTGCTCGAGGCGAAGGGCGAGTCGTCCGCGCAACTCATCGACCATCTCAAGAAGTCGGAGATGGCGAAGGAGGCCGAGCGGCTGCTCGACGGCACCGGCTGGCTCCCCGAGCCGCTCCGTCTCGCCGAGGCCTCTTCCGCGTCGAATGATTCCCGTGCAACGGCTGAACCGCTCCCTGAATTCCTCGACGATGACGACGACGAAGCGGGCGAGGCGGGCGAGGACGAGCAGCCGCACGCCGTCGCGGCCGAATAACACCCACTTTGCGGGGCGGCTCCGGCCGTCCCGCTTGCTCGCACAAACATCAATCCCTCAGCCCGGCCTCTGCGCCGGGCTTCATCGTTTTCAGGAGCATCATCATGACTGACGACAACATCTCCGCCTCCGAACCGGCACTCGATCCGACCTCCTGGCTCGCGAAGGAGCTGGCATTCGCCAAGCTGTGCGAATCCATTCGCCCCGAGAACAAGACTGCCGTGTTCGACGCGCTCGCCCGAGCAGGGATCACCCGAGTCGAGGTGACATTCGACGGCTACGCTGACAGCGGCCAAATTGAAGACGTTGCCGCAAAGACCGGCGACAAAGACGTCGCGCTTCCCCCGGTCAGCATGGAGCTGGCGCGTGCCGAATGGGGCAGCTCCGACATCGTCCGCACGACCCATCCGATGGCGGAGGCGATCGAACGACTCGCCTACGATTTTCTCCGCGAGACCCATATCGGATGGGAAAACAACGAGGGCGCCTATGGCGATTTCTATTTCGACGTCGCCGAGCGCACGATCACGCTCAACTACAATGAGCGGGTCGAGACCTCCGAATACACCCAGCATGTATTCTGAGGAGGCAAAGATGGCGCATCCTTATCACCATTCGCTGTCCTCCGTGCGCAAATGGGGCGGGGCGGTCGAGGACTATCTGCCGATCCATAGCTGGTTCGATGCCAGCAAGGCGATCACCGCCGACTTCCGGCACCGTGCGCTGCGGCACCATGCCGAGGGCATCTTCATGGCCGAAACCATCTTCGGCTCCACCATCACGCTCTCGACCGGGCGTATGATTCCGACACGCTGGGTCGGCGAGCAGCACGTCATCGAAGACCTCGGCTTCATCCCGTCCTTCGCCGACTGGGTGAGGTGCATCCGGCCCGAGCCGTGGATGGGCCGGGCCCGTCGGCTCGAGGGCGAGGTCGGGGCACCACACGCGGCGGCGCCGCCTGCCACGGAGGTCGCGTGATGTACGGCACCTATCTGCGGCTCGACGTCACCGTGCATGACGGCTGGCGGGCCGTTGTGCGCGCCGCGTCGCGCAAGTTGAACCGACAGGCGCTGCGCGACCCGAACCGTCGCGCGGCGCGCAAAGCGTTTTACCGTCAGATGCTCGACTATCACCGACAGGCGCAGGAGATCGTTGCGACCTGGCGGCTCTGAACAGCACTTCCGTTTCCATCCGTAGCGGCATCGGCCTCCGTCGAAGGAGGACCGGGCCGCCATATTTTCAGGAGAATCCCAATGGCCGACTACTACACCCCGACCGTACTCCAGCCATCGATTCCCGATGCGGACATGACGCCGCTGGAACGTTTGCTTCTCTCTCAAATCTTCGACGCCGAATGCGACGGCGAGGACTGGTATTTCTTCTCCAAGCAGGGGCCGGCCGATATGCTCGATGTCGAGCGGGCCGCACTCGAAGCCGCACTTGCGGCATCTGAGGGCGCCGGCGAGAGCGTGGCCAACTCCTTCGTCAAGGAGCATCTACCTGACCCGCAATCCGGCGCCCCGCTGCCGTCGCATCTCGATCTCGACCTCAGCACGACGTCCTGGGAATTTATCATGCAGGATATCGTGCGCCGGTCGCCGACGCTTCGCTACGTGTCGGCCGTATCGTCCTTCACCTGCTCGAGGATGCGGCCCGACGGTTTCGGCGGCGCCGTCGTCGTGATCGCCGCCGACAAGATCATCGGCAAGTCCACGAGCGATCTCCTCGAGGAGTTCATCGCGCAGGTCGCGCCCTAAAGCCCGCGCGCCGCACATGCACGGCGATTGCCGGGAGCCTCGCGCGATCATGTGAGACCCCTCGCACCCGTTCCTCCGTCCCATCGCGTTGCGCCGCGTCCTGTCTGGGCGCGGCGGATCGGCCGTCAACGGGCAAGCCGTTCCCGCGCCGGCCTGACGGCCTCGCGTGACCGCCGATGCTGCTCCGCGCCCTTCGCCAGTCCGCCGCAACGCGAGGCGAAGGAGGTCAGACGATGTGCAGCGTTCTCAACAAGCATCACGCAGGCATTCCGGCCGGCGCAATCTACATCGGCCGCGGCTCGAAATGGGGCAATCCGTTCCGGATCGGCCGCGACGGCGATCGCACGACCGTCATCGCTAAATACGCGCGCTGGCTGGCGGACCAGCATCAATTGCTGCGCGCGCTCGACGAGCTTCGCGGCCGCGATCTCGTCTGCTTCTGCGCGCCGCGCGCGTGCCACGGCGACCTGTTGTTGCGGCTCGCCAACACCACGCGCGAGGAGCGCATCGCGTGGTGGCGCGCGACGAAGGCCGCGGCATGAGAGGAAGAGGGAGGCCGGGAGGCGGGCGACCCGGCGCGCGAAAAGAGCGAGCCGCCGGGATGGTCCCGCTCCGCTCTCGGAGTCTCTCCTATGCCCAACAAGTCCACGACCTTCGACTTCGGCAAGCCGGTCGCCTACGACCCGGATGCCAAGCGGCTCTTTCATAGCCGCGCCCGTTCGCAACTCCGCCGCCTTGCAACAGCGCTCGACCTGCGGCCAGGCTCCTACGACCTGCGATCGAACCCGGCCGGCATCGCCGTCTCCGGCGAAATCACCCTGCACACCGATCGCCTCTATGTGCAGGTGTCCCAATCAGTAATGGGCAGCGCGAACGGCATTCTGTTCCGTACCTGCAAGGGACGGAAGGACTATGTCGGCGGCCCAAACAATTTCGCGCCGCTCGACCTTCTCAACAACCCGGAGGAACTGGCGCGGCGGATTCGGGAGCGGTGCCATGTTTGACATCGCTCACGGCACAGCTCGCACTCTCCAATTGTGGACACGCGATCACCGCTACCGCACCCGCTGCCGCCTTGCACAATGGCAGCGGGCCTGGCGCTACGCCGTCGACCGCCTCTCGACCAACGATGCCCAGCGCATGATGCTCGATTGCCGCAATCCGGCAGGCTGGTATCCGCTCCTGGTTCTCACCGTTGAAGACACGCTCGAACAGGCGCGCGAGGACATCGTGGACAATCCCGAGCTGCCGCGGCTGATTGCGGACGGCTGCGCGCGCGTCGCCGACAAGTGGGAATCCTACAACGATGAGCTGTGGGAAGCGCGGCGCTGGGCGATTGGTCTCGCCAAGGACTACGCAGCCGACGAAGGCATCGCGCTGACCCCGCTCGACAACGAGCGTGAGCCCGCGAACTGACTCTCCCGTCCATCCTCCATCACTACAAGCCCGGCCGCCGCGCCGGGCTTTCGCATTCAACAATCATATCGAAAGGAGACCCGTCATGGGTTGGCTCTATATGCAATCGCTCAAAGGCTATTCCGGTCCGCGCCAGTATCTCGACGCGCAGTTCACCTTCACAAAGCCGGAACTGACGTCCAGGGTGCTGCGCTCCGCGCTTGTTGGCATGAACGTCTATTACGCTGCCATCGAGCATATTCGTCACGAGACGAACGAACGCATGGTCTTCGCCGCGGTCTGTCTCGTCCGCTACAACCCGCGTGACCGCGAGGGTTACATCTTCGGCTACAAGGACATGGACGAGACGGTGGGGCCGAATGAAGCCAATTGTCCCGAGGCAATCCTCGATCTGCTCACGCCGACCGAATATCCTTACGCCAAGGCGTGGCGCGCCCGCTGCCGGGAGAATGCAGCGGCACGGCGTGCCCTGTCGCGCAAACCGTCGCCGCGTCCCGGACAGACCATCGTGTTCGATCAGGCTCTGTCGTTCCGAGATGGACGCAGTTTCGATCGTTTTGAAGTGGTGGCTAACTCGCGCAGCCATCGCACTGTGCTGTTCCGCGCCATGGACACCGGTGGGCTCTACCGGATCAGGAACGTCAAGAAGCTGACTTACCGGCTAATCGATCCGGGCTGATGCGGGATCGGAGCCCGGATTCTGTTTGAAGCGCCCGGCGCGCTCGAACAGGGGTCTCGGCCAAACAGCCCTCACAAACTCTGGCAGCGCCCTCACGCTGCCTTCTGGAACCTGATCCCGGGGCGCAGACCTGCGCGCTCCGCAAGCCGAACCAGCATGCTCAGGCTGAACCGGTTGATCTTTCCGTTCTTGATCTCGGACACCCGAGCCTGAGTGATGCCAAGGCGCTTCGCCGCCTCGATTTGCGTCAGCCCGGACTTGCTCAGCCACTTATTGATCCCGGACAGCAGCTTGGCGCGCATTTCAAGCTCCGCCGCTTCTTCCGCCGGGAACAGGTCGTGAAATACGGATTTTGCCATCGTCGTCACCTGATCTGTCTGAGCCGTGCCTTGGCGAGGTCGATGTCCCGCTTGGCTGTTGCCTGTGTTTTCTTTTGGAATGCGTGCAGCACGTGAACGGCATCGCCTATGGTGGCGAGATAGATGATCCGGTAGGCGCCGGAAGCCTGACGTATCCTGATCTCACGAACGCCAGGGCCGATCGAGGTCATGGGCTTCCAATCGGATGGCTCTTCGCCGATCTGAACCTGAAACAATTGATATCCAGCTTCGCGCCGGGCGTCCTTCGGAAATGCGTCGACATCGGATCGGCTGCTGCCGTGCCACTTCACTTCCTTCATCCTGCGAATATGCCAAAAGTGGCATAGTCAGTCAATGCGATGCTGCGGCGTGCGCCCGGCTGGTGAGCAAGTGAGAGGAAGAGGCGGGCCGGGACGGGTTGGAGCCGCCGCGGATCGAGAGAGCGTTCGGGCGGCCGATCCGTCCCTGCTCTCCCGAGGCTCCCATCATGTCGCATCCGTCCGCGTCAGCCATCGCGGCTGCCCTTGTCCGCGCCGGCGCCGATTCCGCGTCCGGCATCGTCGAGGCCGCACGGCTCCTCCTTCCGCATCTGGAATCCGGCCGCCGCATCGACGCCGCGCTGCTACGCGCGGCAATGGAAAGCGCGTTCGGCGCCTCCGACGCTGACGGCGCCTGGACCTGGAAGGCCGCTTACGACGCCTGCGAGTCGGCCACGATCCTCTTTCTACGACGGTTCGGTCCGGCCATGCGCGCGAAGGCGGCGTCCCCGGCAGCGATGCTGCCGATGCTCGCGAAGGTGACGGACCTTCTACCCACCCATACGCGCAGGTCCGAGGAAAGCGAGGCGCTTCAGCAATTCTCGACGCCGATGGCATTGGGATATGCGGCAAGCCTCGCGGCCGCGATCACGCCGCTCGACGTTGTGCTGGAGCCGTCCGCCGGCACGGGCCTGCTCGCGATTCTCGCCGAGCTTTCCGGCGCGTCGCTCGTGCTGAATGAACTCGCCGACACGCGCGCCGGCATCCTCGATCGGCTCTTTCCCGGCACGCCGGTGACACGGTTCGATGCCGCGCAGATCGACGATCATCTCGATGCCGGTATCGTGCCGAGCGTCGTTCTGATGAATCCGCCATTCTCGGCGGTCGCCAATGTCGATCGCCGCATGGCTGATGCGGCCTTGCGGCATGTCGCGTCAGCGCTGGCACGGCTGCCCGACGGTGGGCGCTTGGTTGCGATCACCGGCGCCGGCTTTGCCCCCGATAATCCATCCTGGACGGATGCCTTCGCGCATTTGCAGGAACGCGGCCGCGTCGTGTTCTCGGCGGCGATCGACGGCACCGTCTATGTCAAGCACGGCACCACGACCGACACGCGGCTGACCGTGATCGATCGACTGCCTGCCGACAATGCAGCGGCATTTCCCGAAAGTCCGGGCGTGGCGCCCGACGTAGCCACGCTGCTGGGCTGGATCATCGAGCGTGTGCCGCCACGTCTGCCGATCGCAGGCGTTGTTTCCGCACCGGTGTCCAACCGGCCGGCAGCTGCACGGACCGTCCGCGCCTATCTCGCGCAACGTGCGTCCGCACCTGCCGCAACGACAACGGCACCCGAGGCGAACGAACTCGCCTATGAACCCGTCACATGGACACCGACGGAAAAGCGTAAAATCACCGATGCGCTTTATGAGGAATACGCGATTCAGTCGATTCGTATTTCCAGGGCGCAGGAGCATCCGACCAAGCTCGTGCAGTCGGCGGCAATGGCTTCGGTCGCACCTCCCGTGCCGACCTATCGCCCGCATCTACCGGCGAACGTCGTTACCAACGGACTGCTCTCGGACGCTCAGCTCGAATCCGTCATCTACGCAGGCGAGGCCCATTCGGATTTCCTCGCCGGTTCATGGAATGTCGACGAGACCTTCGACCTCGTCACCGCGGCGGCCGACGACGCCGAGAACACCGTTCGCTTTCGGCGCGGCTGGTTCCTGGGCGACGGCACCGGCGCCGGCAAGGGCCGTCAGGTCGCCGGTGTCCTCCTCGACAACTGGCTCAAAGGCCGCCGCCGCGCGGTCTGGATCAGCAAGTCGGACAAGCTGATCGAGGACGCCCAGCGCGACTGGTCGGCGCTCGGCATGGAGCGGCTCCTGGTCACGCCGCTCTCGCGCTTCCGGCAGGGCACGCCGATCCGGCTCGCCGAGGGCATCCTGTTCACGACCTACGCAACGCTGCGGTCGGATGCGCGCCAGGGGACTCAAGACCAGGACGTCAAGGCGTCGCGCGTGTGCCAGATCGTCGACTGGCTTGGCGCGGGCTTTGACGGCGTGATCGTGTTCGACGAGAGCCACGCGATGCAGAACGCCGCCGGCGGCAAGGGCGAGCGCGGCGACCAGGCCGCTTCGCAACAGGGTCGCACCGGACTGCGGCTGCAGCACGCCTTGCCGAACGCGCGCGTTCTTTATGTCTCGGCGACCGGCGCGACCACAGTTCACAACCTTGCCTACGCGCAACGCCTCGGCTTATGGGGCGGGGAGGACTTCCCGTTTGCCACCCGCGCAGAGTTCGTCGAGGCGATCGAAGCAGGCGGTGTCGCCGCTATGGAAGTCTTGGCCCGCGATCTGAAAGCGCTCGGCCTCTACGCGGCACGCTCGCTCTCCTACGAAGGCGTCGAGTACGAGCTGGTCGAGCACAAGCTGACGGACGAGCAGATCCGTATCTACGACGCCTATGCGGGCGCATTTTCGATCATTCACAATAATCTCGACGCCGCGATGCGGGCGGCAAACGTTACCGGCGAAACCGGCACGCTGAACGCGCAGGCGAAATCTGCCGCACGCTCGGCGTTCGAGAGCGCCAAGCAGCGCTTCTTCAATCATCTCATCACCGCCATGAAGACGCCGACGCTGATCGCCTCCGCCGACCGCGACCTGAAGGCGGGTTATGCCGCCGTGATCCAGATCGTCTCGACCGGCGAGGCGCTGATGGAACGCCGGCTTGCCGAAATCCCCACTGAGGAATGGGGTGACGTGCAAGTCGACATCACCCCGCGCGAATATGTCCTCGACTATCTGGCGCACAGCTTCCCGACCCAGCTCTACGAGCCATTCGAGGACAGCGAGGGCAACCTGTCTTCGCGCCCGGTCTATCGCGACGGCCAGCCCGTCCGGTGCCGGGATGCGGTCGCACGGCGTGATCGGCTGATTGAGAAGCTCGCGTCATTGCCGCCCGTGCATGGCGCGCTCGATCAGATCGTGCAGCGGTTCGGAACTGACCTGGTGGCGGAGGTGACCGGCCGGTCGCGCCGTATCATCCGCAAGACTGGCTCCGATCGCATCGACCGCCTTGTGGTCGAGAACCGCGCCGGCTCCGCCAATCTCGCCGAAACCCAGGCGTTCATGGATGACTTAAAGCACATCCTGGTCTTCAGCGACGCTGGCGGCACCGGACGCAGCTACCATGCCGAGTTGTCAGCGCGGAACCGGCGCTTGCGCATACATTATCTGTTGGAAGCAGGGTGGAAGGCGGATGCCGCGATCCAGGGCCTTGGCCGCACGAACCGAACTAATCAAGCCCAGCCGCCGCTGTTCCGGCCGATCGCCACCAACGTGAAGGCGGAGAAGCGCTTCCTCTCGACTATCGCTCGTCGTCTCGACACGCTGGGCGCCATCACCAAGGGCCAGCGCCAGACCGGCGGGCAGGGCCTGTTCCGCGCCGAAGACAACCTCGAAAGCCACTATGCGCGCGACGCGTTGCGTCAGCTCTATCTCCTCCTGGTCATGGGCAAGGTCGAGGGCTGCTCCCTTCAGACCTTCGAGGACGCGACCGGGCTGAAGCTGACCGACACGAACGGCATCAAGGACGAGTTGCCGCCGATCACCACGTTCCTCAACCGTCTGCTGGCGCTGACAATCGGCCTGCAGAACATCTTGTTCGTCGCCTTCGAGCAATTGCTTGCGGCCCGCATCGAGGGCGCGATCGCATCCGGCACCTATGATGTCGGTCTGGAGACGTTGACGGCCGAGAGCTTCACCGTCACCTCGCGGAAGACGATCTATACGCATCCCAGCACCGCAGCCGAGACGCAACTCCTCACGATCACGCAGCGCCAGCGCAACCGGCCGGTCACGCTCGACGAGGCGCTGGCGTATCGCGCCGATCCACGCGCCGTGTTTCTCGTCAACACGCAGTCCGGCCGTGCTGCGGTGCAAGTGCCGGCCCGCAGCGTCATGCTCGACGACGGCCAGGTCGAGCGCCGCGTCCGACTGATCCGGCCGATGGAACATCCGGTCATGGCGCTCGCGACCATGCCGCAAACCCATTGGCACGAAGTCGATCGTGACACTTTCGCGCGCGCCTGGTCAGCCGAGCTGGCAGACGTGCCGGCGTTCACCGACAGCGAGATCCACATCGTCGCCGGAATCCTGTTGCCGATCTGGAAGCGCCTGCCGAATGAGTCGACACGCGTCTATCGGCTCCAGACCGATGCCGGCGAACGCATCATCGGCCGCAAGGTCTCGCCGGCTTGGGTCGCGACTGCGACCGAGGTCGGCGTCTCCGCGCTCACGCCGGAGGCCGCGCTTGCGGCATTGCTCGACGGCAATACCATTCTCGATCTTGCCGAAGGCCTTCAGCTTCGCCGCGTGCGTGTCATGGGTGCGAATCGCATCGAACTGACCGGATTCACCGATGCCATGCGGGAGCGGCTCACGGCTTATGGCCTGTTCCACGAGATCATCTCCTGGAAACTGCGCATGTTCGTCCCGACCGACGCGGCCGGCGCCGATGTGCTGGCCAAGGTTTTGGAGCGATATCCCGTTGCACGCATCTCCGAGCGGGCGGCCTGACCATGCCGGGACACGCGGGCGAACTGGCGCGCCGCCTCGCGCGCGACGCCGAGGCGGTGTGCCGCGAATATTTGTCCAACGGTCGCCGCGTGGGGCGGTACTGGCTGGTCGGCGACGTGAACAACACGCCGGGGCGCTCGATGTTTGTGCGGCTCAGCGGACCGGAGTCGGGCAAGGGTGCGGCTGGCAAATGGACCGACTATGTTGCGGCGAAGATTATGTTGCGGCCTGGCACGGGGGCGTTGTCCCGCAGCCGATTGGCCGATTCTACGCAACATAACGGCGTGCTGCGGGAGGTCGTGTGATGGCCCG